>CAZXFL010000003.1:63303-179132 GCA_964640385.1 uncultured Actinomycetes bacterium | reverse complement strand
ACCGGCCCGGGCGAGGTAGCTCAGTTGGCAGAGCACGCGGCTGAAAACCGCGGTGTCGGCAGTTCGATTCTGCCCCTCGCCACAGATCGGAGGGCCCGCATCCGCGGGTCCTCCTTCAGTTCAGCGATTCGTGCGAACGAACCTCGGCCCAGCGACCGGCGATCTCCTGGTACAGGTCCGCCGACCGCGACAGCTCCCCCGCATCCAGCGCCTCGATGGCGTCCTCGATGACCCGCGCGCTGTGATCGTTGTCCATCTCGTCCCAGGTGAACAGCCGCGACAGCGAGGAATAGTCCAACTCCAGGATCGACCGGCGGTCGAACGCCGCGAGCCACGTCTGCATCTCACGCAGCATCTCGGTCAACGGCTCCAGGTCGGATTTGCCGACCACGTGCAGCGCCCAATCCAGTCGGCGGCGCGCCTTGCCCACAGTCGTCGGATAGGCCAGCCGGTACCCCCCGTCGGGAAGCTCGGTCAGTTGCCGCTCCTCGTCCTTGACCAAGATGAACCAGCGGATCGGCACGTGCCAGGCGCTCTGCAGCATGAACGGGACCGAGGCGTTGTTCCGGCGCCGGATCCGGGCCAGCTCGCGCGCGGCCTTGCGCGCATCCGCCTCCGGGACCAGGTCCTCGGCCATGTCCCCGACCGGCGACTCCTTCAGCGACAGCAGGCTGTGCAGCACCCGAACCCGCATCCGCCACGGACACAGGTAGTAGACGCCGTCGACCAGCCGGACGTCGGCCTCCTCGGACTCGACGGGCGCCAGGAGACCGAGCGAGTCCATCGCCAGGCGCTGCCGGTAGACGGGCTTGAGCCTCGGGGCCGGTCCGCCCTCGACGATGTAGCGCTCCCAATGGTCACGCTCGTCGGGGGCGAAGGCCTCCAGAGGCTGGAAGGCGCGGAGGTATGCGCAGGGGACCACGGTTCGAGTGTAGCTGAGGACTCTCGTATCCTCGAATCCGTGAGCGATGCTCGAAGCCCCGACGAGACGGTCCAGATCCTGGCGCCGGACGGCCGCTGCGCCGTCCCCCGCGCCGATCTCGGCCTGTCCGACGAGGACCTGCGGGAGCTCTTGCGCCTCCTGCTCTTCGCGCGGGCCGCCGACGAGCAGGCACTGCAGCTTCAAGCCGACGGCGAGCTGACCGTCTATCCGCCGTTCCGCGGCCAGGAGGCCGCGCAGGTCGGAAGCGCCTTCGCCCTCGAACGAGCCGACTTCATCTTCCCGAGCTTCCGCGAGTACGCGGCGGCGCTGGTCCGCGGCGTCGATCCCGCGACCTACCTCGAGTACCACCGAGGCACCTGGCACGGCGGTCCCTACGACCCGATGCAGCAGCGCTTCGGGCCCGTCTGCATCACGCTGGCGAACCAGATCGTGCACGCGGTCGGGTTCGCGATGGGCATGAAGCTCGACCGGCGACCCGGCGTCGTGCTGACCTACTTCGGGGACGGCGCAGCGTCCGAGGGCGATTTCCACGAGGCATGCAACTTCGCGGGCGTGTTCGGATCGCCGGTCATCTTCTTCTGCCAGAACAACCGGTGGGCGATCTCGACGCCGGTCGAGCGCCAGACCGCGGGACCGATCTATCGGCGAGCGGAGGGCTACGGGTTCCCGGGCGTTCGCGTCGACGGCAACGACGTGCTGGCGGTGTGGACGGTCACGCGCGACGCCGCCGAACGGGCGCGCTCGGGCGAAGGACCGACCCTGATCGAGGCGATGACCTACCGGCTGGGTCCGCACCACACCGCCGACGATCCGGACAAGTACCGCGAGGCCGAAGAGGTCGACGCCGCGGAGGAACTCGACCCATTGCGCCGGTTCCGCACCTACCTGCTGGCCGAGGGCGTCGTCAGCGATGACGACATCGTGGCTCTGGAGCGCGCCAACGCCGAGGCACTCGAACGCGTGGCCAAGGAGGTCCGGACGCTGAAGCCGCCGCCGGTCGAGGACCTGTTCGAATGGGTCTTCGAGGGACCGACCTACGAACTGCTGCGGCAGCAGGCCGACATCAGCCGGTTCAGCGGGACCGGTCCGGTCGAGGATGCGCCGGAACCCGAGCCCGAACCGGAGGAGGCCGTCGACCCGACGGCGAAGATCGAATGGTGAGCGGCGCGGCGGCGAGCGGGGCGGGCGCGACGGACGGCGCAGTCACGATGCGCGAGGCGGTCAACCGCGCGCTGGGCGACGAACTGGAACGCGACCCCCGCGTCCTGCTGTTCGGGGAAGACGTCGGCCCGCTCGGCGGCATCTTCCGCGTGACCGACGGACTGCAGGCGCGCTTCGGCGAGCAGCGTGTGTTCGACACGCCGGCCGCCGAGGCCGGTATCGCCGGCGCGGCTCTGGGCCTCGCGATGGCCGGGTGGCGCCCGGTCGCCGAGATGCAGTTCGACGGGTTCTCGTACCCATCACTCGACCAGGTCATCTCGCACATCGCGCGCTACCGGATGCGAACGAAGTCGCGCGTCGGGCTGCCACTGACGATCCGGATGCCGGTCGGGGGCGGCTTGCGGGGGAAGGAGGGCCATGCCGAGAGCCCGGAGTCCTACCTCTGCGCCACGCCCGGACTGAAGGTGGTGTGCCCGTCGAACGCGGCCGACGCGTATGACCTCGTCACCCAGGCGATCCGTGATCCCGACCCAGTGTTCGTGCTGGAACCCAAGCGGCTGTACGGGATGGCGGACAGTGACGCGGCGCCGGACGCCGACGACCTGCCGATGCACCAGGCCCGCGTCGTCCACGAAGGCGAGGACCTAACGATCCTCTCGTACGGCGGGATGGTCGGGTTCGCGCGTCAAGCCGCGTTGCAGCTCGAACAGGAGGACATCTTCGTCGAGGTCCTGGACCTCCGCTCGCTGGCGCCGCTGGACGTCGAGTCCATCCGCCACTGCGTCCGGGTGACCGGTCGCGCAGTGGTGGTCCACGAAGCCCCACTCACGATGGGGCTCGGCGCCGAGATCGTGGCGCGGATCGTTGAGGAGTGCTTCGACCGCCTCCAGGCACCGGTCGTGCGCGTCACCGGCTACGACACGCCCTACCCTCCGCCGCTCTTGCAGGAGAGCGGCTGGTTCCCGACGGTCGAACGGATCGTCGACGGGTGCCGGCGCACGCTCGCCAAGCCGAGCGAAGGTCCGAGGGACAAAGGCCTACAGGGGGACGTCATCGGCCCCGGCTGAGCTCGGCGAACGCCCGCCGATAGGATTGCCGGATGAAGATCGTCAGCTTGCTGCCGTCCGCCACGGAACTGGTGTTCGCGCTCGGGCTGGGTGACCAGCTCGAGGGCGTCACGTTCGAGTGCGACTACCCGGCCGAGGCCGCGACCAAACCGGTCGTCTCCACCAGCGCGCTGACCACCGGGCAGCTCACCGCCGGACAGATCGACACCGCCGTCCGCGAGTCGATAGCCGTCCAGCGGCCTCTCTACACGCTGGATGAGCAGCTCATCACGCAGATCCAACCGGACGTGATCCTGACGCAGGACCTGTGCAAGGTGTGCGCCGTCCCGGCCGGCCATGTGCAGGACGCACTGGACAAGCTGGGCTGCTCGGCCGATGTCGTTTCGATGGACCCGGGCCGCCTTGATGACGTCCTCGCCTCGTTCGTCACCGCAGGAAGGGTGCTCGGCAAGGAAGGGGAGGCGACGGAGCTCGTCGCGGGTCTCCGCGCCCGCATCGACGCGGTCCAGGAAACGGTCAAGCACCTGCCGACGATCCGCGTACTGGCCCTGGAATGGTCCGACCCGCCGTGGATCGGCGGACACTGGATCCCGCAGATGGTGGAGCTCTCCGGCGGGACCAACCTGCTGAACGAGAAGGGCCGGCGTTCGCGGACGGTGACCTGGAAGCAGATCACCGACGAGACCCCCGAGGTCATCGTGTTCATGCCGTGCGGCTACTACCTGGAGGAGGCGGAGGACGAGGCGAAGGCGCTGCTCAACCAGCCCGAGTTCGCGGCGACGCCCGCCGCCATCGAGGGCGCGGTCTTCGCGGTCGATGCGACCTCGTACTTCTCCCGCCCAGGCCCTCGCCTCATCGGCGGTCTGGAGACCCTGGCCTGGGCGATCCATCCGGAGGCCTTCCCGGAACCCCCCGAAGGCCGCATCACCCGCATCGAGCGGTAGGCTGTCGGGCCGTATGCAACCGCCGCAGAACGCCGTCACGCCCAAGGATGTCGGGAAGCGCGTCAGCTTCCAGTTCGAACTTCCCAACGGCTACGTGGGCGAGGCGGTCGGGATCCTGGAGGCCTTCGACGAAGGTGCGCACACCTACCTAGTGCGTCGCAAGGACGGCGAACTGGCGAGGGTTCCCGAACGCGGCATCCGGTTCGGCAAGATCGTCCCGACCTAAGGAGTGAGAACGTGTCCGAAGAGTTGCCCACCGCACTGATCCGCCGGCGGCTCGGCAGCGAGGACGCCCACTACGGTGGGAACCTCGTCGCCGGGGCGAAGCAGCTCGAGATCATCGGCGACCTCATCACCGAGCTCGCCATGCGCTACGACGGCGACGAGGGGCTATTCCGCGCCTACGAGACCGTCGAGTTCCTGGCCCCCGTGTACGCCGGCGACTGGCTCGAGGCGCGCGGCAAGATGGTCAAGGCCGGGAACAGTTCGCGCACCTGCGAGTTCGAGGTGTACAAGATCGGAGGCGGCCTGCCAGAGATCTCGGAGTCGGCGGCGGAGTTCCTCGACGAGCCGGTCCTGACCTGCCGCGCGGTCGGAACGACCGTCGTGCCCAAGGAGCATCAACGCTTCCCGCACTGACCGGGAACCCCCGCCGGTTGGGTGCCGTCGTACAGGCGTGATGAGGCGAACGACCCTGCTCGCGCTGGCCGTGCCGATGTTCCTGCTGGTGGCATGCGCGAAGATCGCAGCGCCGGGTGGCAGCGGCAGCACGAACATCGCCTATCCGACGGGCGCCGACCAGCTGGTCCTGCGGGTCTCGACCGGGGGCGGGTTCGTCCCGATCGAACTGACCCTCAGCCAGGTCCCGGAGTTCAACCTCTACGGCGACGGGACCGTGGTGACGACCGGGCCGCAGATCGAGATCTACCCGCCACCGGCCCTCCCGAACCTGCTTCAGCGGAAGCTCACGCCCGAAGGCGTGCACGGCGTGCTCGCGGACGCGCACGAAGCGGGTCTGTTCGCGAACAAGGAGTACGTCGCGACCAACATCATGGACGCGCCCGGAACCACCGTCACCGTGAGCGCCGACGACGCGACGTTCTCGACCTACGTCTATCCGACGGGGATCGAGGACCCCGAAGGCGAGTTCGCCGTCGAACGCGCGAAGGTCGCGGCGTTCACCCAGAAGCTCGGCGACCTCGAGAGCTGGCTGCCGGAGGGTTCCGTAGGCCCAGAAGAGCCATACGAACCGACCGCGATGGGGGTGTACGCGATGCCGTATCGCGCGGGCAGCGATCCGGAACTGAAGCAGCAGCCCGTCGACTGGCCACTCGCCCAACCGATCCGCGGCTTCCGCCCGACCGACCCGGAAGGCCCGATGTGCTCGGTCGTCGAAGGCTCCGACCTCGACAAGTTGCTCGCGGCGGCCATATCCACGAACACCGAGACACCCTGGGTCAGTGCCGGCGAGGAGTACCGGCTGGTCTTCCGTCCGCTCCTGCCGGACGAAGCGGGTTGCGGCACTCGCGCCGCCTAGGGAGTCGGGTCCAGGATCAGCGGCGGTCGCGCCGGCTGCGTGAAGTCGAACGCCGCGGTGATGTCCCCCAGCTTCGGATTCTCCTCGCGCACGCCCGGCCTCGGGTCCGGCCGCCCGTCGGTCTTCGGATCCAGCCGCTGCCCGCCGAGGAACCGGTCCTCGATCAGCTTCAGATACGCATCCCACGTCAGGACCTGGCTGTCGATGTAGCCCTGTTTCGCGTACGGCGAGATGACCAGCCCCGGCACGCGGATGCCGTAGCCGAGGCGGTCGGCGTTCGGTGGATCCATGTGGTCGTAGAACCCCCCCCAGTCGTCCCACGTCAGGAAGATCGCGGTCGTCCCCCAGTCGGGGCCGCTGCCGAGCGCGTTGATGACCCGCGTCACGTACTCCTGCCCCGGTCGCATCGAGCCGTGTTCCGGGTGTTCGCTCGCATCCCCCGGCGGGATCACCCACGAGACAGAAGGCAACGTTCCGTTCCCCGCCGCCTTGAAGAAGTCCGAGGTGTGCTGGATGCGGCCGAGTTGATGCCCACTCTGGACGGTGACGTAGCCCGGCAGCGGGTTCCACCACGGGGGCGACGCGGTCTTGGGGTTGTTCGGCGGGCAGGGATGCTCCCCGCAGTTCAGGTTCGTTCCGTTGCCGACGTAGTAGGCCCAGCTCACGCCGCCCTTCCGGAGGAGGTAGGTGATGTCCGTCCAGGAATACGGACCATAGCTGTTGGACGACTTGGCCCCGTGACAACTCCCCGGTTTGCGGGTCTTGCACACGGCCGACCATCCGGAGACCAGGAAGTGGTGCGCCGGCAAGCTCCACGAGTCCACCGAGGCGAACATGTGGTCCTGCAACACGAACTCGTCCGCGTATGCCCAGTAGTTGGGGATCTCGCGGTCGTCCATGTAGCTCATCGCCGACGGCTGACCCCGCGGTCCGTTCTGCTTCGCGCACCCCCCACTGTTCGGATGCACAGCGCACGGACTCCCGGACATCACGACCGCACGGATGTAGCCGTTCATCCTCCCGTGATTCACGTCGACATTCGATGCCCACGCGGTGTGCGGACCTCCGGGACCGGTCAGCACGCTGGTGTGGAACGGCGGCAGGCACTTGCCGAGGACCGGGTGAGGGGCGCAGACGGAGAAGTCACCGTTGGGCTTGGTGGGGATGCCGGCCGCACCGGGGTACGTTCCGAAGTAATGATCGAACGAACGATTCTCCTGCATGATGATCACGATGTGATCGATGTTGAAGATCCCGACCGGCGCGGCGGGCGCTGCGGCGGCGCCGGGCGGGATCTGGGCGGCAGCGAGCAGCCCGGCGGCCACGAGCGAGACCGGGAACATCCATCGGCGGCGGGCCCCGCGACGGGCCGCCAGTCTCATCCTTCGAGCCTACGCGGCATTCGGCAGGGGGGGAACCTACGTCGGCTCTGCTTGCGCACGGTTCGCGAACCACTCCTGGGCGCGCTCACGCAGGACCTGCTCGGAGGGCTGCAGTTGTGCGCCGTCTCCGGTCACGCGGGCCGCCAGGTCCGCCGGGAGCAGCGCGGCCAGCTCTTCCGGACCCTCCCCCGGTTCCTGCACCTGAACGACGCCGGGGCCCGTCTCGCCGATATGGACGTCGACGGCGACGGGTCCGCCCCACGCCGAATCCACGGAGAGCGCTCCCCGTGACCGCCGGAACTGAGCACACCGATACACCACGAACCAGCGCGTCGTGTCGGCGGAAAGTTCGGCGCTCCCGAGGTTGGTCAACGCGCACCGGGGTGGTGAGAGATCCTCGGGCAAACGGTCACCTGCGGCGCGGACCGGCCGCTGCAGGTACTCGGTGATCGTCGGTTCGACGGCGGCGAACGCCGATGCGTCCTGCTCGGGCGGCACGGCGGCCTGCTGGCGCACGAGACGGATACCGATCCCGAGCGCGATGCCCGCGATGATCGCGATGGCGACGATGACCCGCCCGCGACGCTTCTCGGGCCGTCGAGGCGACGCTGCGTCCTCCGCCATCGTCGACCGGCAGGCCTAGAGGAACCGGACGCCGGAACCTTCGACGACCTTGCCGATGACGTGAGCCGGGCACACGCCGCTCGCCATACCGACCACGGCGTCCAGGTCCGGCGGCGCCACGACCAGCACCATGCCGATCCCCATATTGAAGGTCGCGTACATGTCATCGAGCGACGAACCGCTGGCGAGGCGAACCAAGTGGAAGATCGGTGGGATGGGCCATGCGCCGGGCGACAGTTCCGCGCCGAGCCCTTCCGGCAGCGCACGAGGGATGTTCTCGTAGAGCCCGCCGCCGGTGATGTGGGCGGCCGCGGTGACCACGCCGCGCCGGGCGAGCCCGAGGACGAGCGGGGCGTAGATCCGTGTCGGCTCGAGGAGCTCCTCGCCGAGCGGGCGATCCAGGCCGGGCGCCAGCGCGTCCAACGGATAGTCGCCGCTGTCGACCAGCGCCTTGCGCACCAAGCTGTACCCGTTGGAATGCAGACCGCTGGACTCGAGCCCGACCAACAGGTCACCGGCCGAGATGTGCGGCGACCGCCCGAGCAGTTTCGACTCCTCTACGATCCCGACGCAGAACCCGGCGAGGTCGAACTCCCCCGGCTGCAGCGTCCCGGGATGCTCCGCGGTCTCGCCGCCGAGCAGCGCACATCGCGCCTGCACGCATCCCTCGGCGACGCCCTCGACGATCGCCGCGACCTCCTCCGGAACGAGCTTGCCCACCGCAAGGTAGTCGAGGAATAACAGCGGCTCGGCGCCCGTGCAGACGACGTCGTCGGCGCACATCGCGACCAGGTCGATCCCGACGGTGTTCAGACGGCCCATCATCCGCGCGATCTCGAGCTTCGTGCCGACGCCGTCGGTCCCGGCGGCCAGGAACCGTCCCTCCCCGATGTCGAAGAGCCCGGCGAACCCGGCGACCGAGCCGGTGACCTCCGGACGCTTGGTCTTGGCGGCAAGTTCCCCGATCAGCTCGACCGCCTTGGCGGCGGCCTGGATATCGACCCCGGCCCGCTTGTAGGCCTCGCTCACCGCGAGGAGGTGGTCGGCTTCACTTCGAGTATGAACTTGCCCTGGCGTTCCTGGTCCTCGGGAACCGGCACCGGGTACTCGCCGTCGAAACAGGCCCGGCAGAAGTCCCCCTTGGGCGAGCCGGTCGCGCCGACCATCCCCTCCAGGGATAGGTAGGCGAGCGAGTCCGCGCCGACGTACGCGCAGATCTCGTCGACCGAGAGGTCGCTGGCGACCAGCTCTTGGCGCGTCGAGAAGTCGATCCCGTAGAAGCACGGCCACATGATCGGCGGACAGGTGATGCGCGTATGCACCTCTTCTGCTCCGGCCTCCCGCAGTGCCTGGATGATCTGCTTGGTCGTCGTGCCGCGGACGATCGAGTCATCGACCACCACCAGGCGCTTGCCCCTGATCGCGTCGGGCATCGGGTTCAGCTTCAATTTCACACCGCGCTCGCGCAGGGCCTGCGATGGCTCGATGAACGTGCGGCCGACGTAGCGGTTCTTCATCAGGCCCTCGCCGTAGGGGATGCCGCTGACCTCGGCGTACCCGGACGCCGCCGAGTGGCCGGTGTCGGGAACGGGGATCACCATGTCGGCATCGGCCGGGGCCTCTTCGGCGAGCCGGCGGCCGAGTTCGCGGCGTACCTCGTAGACCGACCGGTCGAGCAGCCGCGAGTCCGCCCGGGCCAGGTACACGTACTCGAAGATGCAGAGGGCCTTCCGGGGGCTCTCGGCGAATCGACGCGAGCGCAGCCCCTTCTCGTCGATCATGACCAGCTCGCCGGGCTCGACGTCGCGGACGTAGGAGGCGCCGACGATGTCGAGCGCACACGTCTCGGACGCGAAACAGAACCCGTTCGGGAGTTTGCCGATCGACAGCGGCCGCAGCCCGTGCGGATCGCGCGCCGCGTAGACCGTGTGCTCGTCCATCATCAGGAAGCAGAACGCGCCCTGCAGGGTGGGCAGAACCCGCATCGCGGCCTCCTCGAGACCTCCGGCGTCCTCGACCTCACGAGCCAGGATCGTCGCGACGAGGTCCGAATCGGTGCTGGCGGCGCCGGTGCGCCCCGCGCGTTCGGCCAACTCGCGGGTCCCGACCAGATTCCCGTTGTGGCCGAGCGCGATCGAATGCTGGTCGTCGGTCTTGAACGCCGGCTGCGCGTTCTCCCAGGTGGTGGAGCCGGTGGTCGAGTAGCGGTTGTGGCCGATCCCGAGGTCGCCCTGCAGCGTGGAGAGCGTGGCCTCGTTGAAAACCTGGCTGACGAGCCCGAGTTCCTTGTAGACGAGGATGTTGTTGCGGTCGGAGACGGCGATCCCGGCGGATTCCTGGCCGCGGTGCTGGAGGGCGAAGAGGCCGAAGTAGGTTAGGCGGGCGACGTCCTCTCCCGGAGCCCACACCCCGAAGAGACCGCACTCCTCTTTCGGACTCTCGCCTCCCACTGGACCCCTAGCGTAACACCCGCCCCCGGAGCTCCCCCTCAGCCGGCGAGCAGGTTCGGGATCGCCAGCTCGTAGGCGGACCGCGCGTCGGCGACCGTCAACCCGAACGCGCCGATGAACGCGATGCCGAAGCCGCCGGTCTCGCCGACGTGCGCCGCAGGAACGCCGTGCCGCTGGCAGAGTTCCTCGAACGCCATCATGTCGCCCGACGCCACCGAGACCACGGCCCGTGACGCAGACTCCGAGAAGAGCGCGGCGAGCTGGTCGCCGGGAAGCTCGACGGTGACACCGACATCGCCGGAGATACAGGCCTCCGCGAGGGTGACCGCGGCGCCGCCCTCGGAGCAGTCGTGCGCCGAGGCGAGGAAACCGGCCCCACCGGCCTCCTGCAGGAGCGCGAGGAGCGCTGCCTCCTTGGCGAGATCGAGCGCCGGCGGGCTGCCCGCGACTTCCCCGAGCACCACCTCCGCGAACTCCGACCCGCCGAACTCCGGCCGAGTGTCGCCGAGCAGGTAGACGGCCAAGTCCCCCCTCGGGAACGCGGCCGGCACCGCCCGCCGGTAGTCCTCCAGCAGGCCCACCATCCCGATCACCGGCGTCGGCCAGATCGCCGAGCCACCCGACTCGTTATAGAAGCTCACGTTCCCCCCGGTGACCGGGGTGTCGAACGCCCGGCATGCGTCGGACATCCCCCGGATCGCCTCCGCGAACTGCCACATCACCTCGGGCCGCTCCGGGTTCCCGAAGTTCAGGCAGTTGGTGATGGCGAGCGGCTTCGCGCCGGTGACGGCGACGTTCCGAGCAGCCTCGGCGACCGCATGCGCCGCGCCCAGGTAGGGATCGAGCGCGCCGTAGCGGCCGTTCCCGTCCGAGGACACCGCGAGCGCCTTGCTCGTGCCATCGATCCGGATCACCGCGGCGTCGGTCCCGCCGCACCCTGCGACCGTCCCGCCTTGCACGATCGAGTCGTACTGCTCGAACACCCACCGCTTGCTCGCGATGTTGGGGGAAGCGAGTACCTCGAAGAACGCCTCCCGCAGGGAAACGGTGAGCGTCGACGGGTCGGTGGCGACGGGCGGCGGAGGCGTCGGGCTCAGCGGCCGTTCGTACTCGGGTCCCTCATCCGCCAGCGACCTCGCCGGTACCTGCGCCACGACCTCGCCGTCCTTGTGTGCGGTCACCATCCCGTCGCCGACCACCGAACCGACGACGGCAGCATGCAGCCCCCACTCGCGGCAGACGTTGAGGACCTCGCCGAGGTGCTCCGGCGCCACGATCGCAAGCATCCGCTCCTGCGACTCGGAGGTCAGGATCTCGAAGGCCTCCAAGCCGTCCTCACGCAGCGGCACCGCGTCCAGGTCGATATCGACCCCGGTTCCGGCGCGAGCCGCGGTCTCCGACGACGCGCATGTAAGACCGGCTCCGCCCAGATCTTGCAGCCCGACCAGCAAGCCCTTCTCGGTCAGCTCGAGGCACGCCTCGATCAGCAGCTTCTCGGTGAACGGGTCGCCGATCTGCACGCTCGGGCGGTTCTCCTCGGCGCCCTCTTCGAGGGTCGCGCTGGCCAGTACGGATACGCCGCCGATGCCGTCGCGGCCGGTCGTCGCGCCCATCAGCACCAGCAGGTTCCCCTCGCCGTCTGCGCGTGACGGCACCAGTCCATCCGCCGCCGCCAGACCGATGCACATCACGTTGACCGTCGGATTCGCCGAATGCGCCTCGGCGAACGCGATCTCGCCGCCGACCGTCGGGACGCCGATGCAGTTCCCGTAGCCGCCGATGCCGGCGACCACGCCGCCGAAGAGCCAGCGGTTCCGCGCATCGGTCAGCGGCCCGAACCGCAACGGATCCAGGAGTGCGATGGGGCGCGCGCCCATCGAGATGATGTCGCGGACGATGCCGCCGACCCCGGTCGCGGCCCCCTGGTAGGGCTCGATCGCCGACGGGTGCGAATGCGACTCCATCTTGAACACCGCGGCTAGCCCGTCGCCGATGTCGACCACACCAGCGTCGTCGCCCGGCCCGACCAGGACCTGTGGGCCCTCGGTCGGCAGCGTCCGCAGGTACACCTTGCTGGACTTGTATGAGCAGTGCTCCGACCACATCACCGAGAACATCGCCAGCTCTGTGCGGTTCGGCTCGCGTTCGAGGGTGCGCACGACCGCGTCGTATTCCTCGTCGGTCATCCCGAGGGCTCGATGCAGCGGCAGGTCGCTCAGCTTCCGGCCCTCGCCATGCAGTGCTCCAGCAGCGACATGAGCAACGGTTCGCCGCCGGTCGGCCCGAGGTCCGGATCGACGGCGTGCTCCGGGTGCGGCATCAGCCCGACCACGTTGCCGCGTTCGTTGCGGATGCCCGCGATGTTCCCCGCGCTGCCGTTCGGGTTCGCGACCTCGTCGACGGTCCCATCCGGTGCGGAGTAGCGGAACGCCACCAGCCCCTCGCCTTCGATCCGCGCCAGATCTTCGGCCGACGCGACGAACTGCCCCTCGCCGTGCTTGATCGGCACCCGCAGCACCGTGCCGGTCTTCACGCCCGCCGTCAGCGGCGAGACCGGCGACTCGACCCGGATGTCGACCCACCGGCAGATGAATCGCAGGGAGCGGTTGCGGATCAGCGCGCCCGGCAGCAGGTGCGATTCGCACAGGATCTGGAAGCCGTTGCAGATGCCGGCCACCGGACCGCCATCGTCGGCGAACTCCCGGATGCTCTGCATCACGGGACTGAAGCGCGCGATCGCGCCCGTCCGAAGGTAGTCCCCGAACGAGAACCCTCCCGGCAGGATCACGGCGTCGACGTCGTACAGGTCGGCATCGCGGTGCCAGAGCCGGACCGGTGCGCCCCCCAGGAACCGGATGGCTTCGCGCGCGTCGCCGTCATCGAGCGACCCCGGGAAGGTCACGACACCGACCCTCGTCACCGGCCGGTGCCCTCCGACTCGAGGATCCGGTACTCCTCGATCACGGGGTTCGAGAGGACCTGCTCGGCGATCCGGCGGATCGTGTCCAGCCCTGCCGCTTCATCGTCGGCTTCGATCGTCAGCTCGATGTGCTTGCCGACCCGCACGTCCTCGACGCCGGCGAACCCCATCGTCGGCAGCGACTCCTCCACGGCCTTGCCCTGCGGATCGAGCAGCCCGGCTTTGAGCGAGACGACGATCTCGTATCGGCGTCTCAACCGGCGACCCCCATCCGGGCGAGGTACGCGGAGAAGGGTTCGCCGGTGATGCGCTCGTACGCTTCGCGGTAGCGCGCGGCGGTCGCCTCGACGACCTCGGCCGGGATCTCGGGCCCCGGTGGTTCGTGGTCCCAGCCGGTGGAGTCCGCCCAGTCCCGCACGTACTGCTTGTCGAAGGACGGCTGCCCGTGCCCGGGCTCGAACCCGTCCGCAGGCCAGAAGCGTGACGAGTCCGGCGTCAGTACCTCATCGATCAGGATCAACTCGCCGTCGGCGAAGCCGAATTCGAACTTCGTGTCCGCCAGGATGATGCCGCGTTCGGCTGCGAAGTCGGCGCCGAAGCCGTAGAGCATGAGCGTCAGCTCCTTGAGCCGTTGCGCGAGTCCCTCGCCCACCTGCTCGGCGGTCTCGGCGAACGTGAGCGGCATGTCGTGGCCCTCCGCCGCTTTCGTCGTCGGCGTGAAGATCGGCTCGGGCAGCTTCTCGGACTCGGCCAACCCGGCCGGCAGCTCGATGCCGCAGACCGACTGCGTCCGCTGGTAGTCCTTCCACCCGGAACCGGTGATGTAGCCCCGGGCGACGCACTCGACCATGACCGGTTCGGCCTTCACCACCTTCATCGCCCGACCGCGCATGTCCGGGTCACCCTTGAGCGGCGCCGGCAGGTCATCGGCGTCCGCCGAGATCACGTGGTTCGCAACGATGTCCTTGGTCTTGTCCAGCCAGAACAGCGACAGTCCCGTCAGGACCCGTCCCTTGTCCGGGACCGCGGTCGGCAGCACCACGTCGAAGACCGAGACCCGGTCCGTGGCCACCAGGACCAACGAGTCGTCGGTCGAGTAGATATCGCGGACCTTGCCGCGACCGATCAGTTGCGCCTCGCTCATCCCGCTACCTCCAGTTTCGCCAGCCGGTCGAACACCCCGTCCAGATTCCCCAAGAACCGTTCGGGATCGAACAACTCGTCCAGCTTCGCGCTCCCGAGACGGTCACCGGCCGCGGCCCGGACCGCGGCGCGGAAGTCGCCACCCTCGTCCCACGCATCCGCCGCGGCCCCTTGCACCAGAGCGTAGGCCTCGTCGCGCGAGAGTCCCTCGTCGACCAGGGCCAGCAGGACCCCTTGGCTGAAGACCAGGCCGCCGCCCGCCATCATGTTCTCGCGCATCCGCTCCGTGTTCACGCGGAGCCCCTCGAGCACCCACGTGAAGTCGGCGAGCATGAAGTCGAGCGCGATCGTCGAGTCGGGCAGGATCACGCGTTCGGCGGACGAGTGCGAGATGTCGCGCTCGTGCCACAGTGCCACGTTCTCCAGTGCGGCCTGCAGATTTCCGCGGATCACGCGCGCCAGACCGCTGATCCGCTCGCAGACGACCGGGTTCCGCTTGTGCGGCATCGCGCTCGAGCCCTTCTGTCCCTCCGCGAACGGCTCCTGCACCTCACGGACCTCGGTGCGCGCCAGATGCCGGACCTCCGTGGCGAACTTGTCCAGCGAGCTCGCCACGAGCGCGAGCGCCGCCATGAACTCGGCGTGCCGGTCACGCTGGATGATCTGGTTCGAGACCTCCGCAGCCCGCAGGCCCAGCTGCCCGCACACATACTCCTCGATCTGCGGATCCACGTTCGAGTACGTCCCGACGGGGCCGCTGATCTTGCCCACCGACACGGCCTCGTGCGCGCGTCGCAACCGGTCGCGTCCACGGTCGAGTTCGAACGCCCACAGCGCGAGCTTGTGTCCGAACGTGGTCGGCTCGGCGATGATGCCGTGGGACCGCCCGACCATCACCGTCCGCCGGTACTCGAACGCGAGGTTCTTGGTCACCGCCAGCAGCGTGTCCATCCGCGCCAGCATCAGGTCGGCGGCGTCACGGAGCTGCAAGGCCAGGCCGGTGTCGAGCACATCCGAGGAGGTTAGTCCGAAGTGCAGCCATCGTCCGGGTTCCCCCACCGATTCCTGGACGTTCTGAACGAAGGCCGCCACGTCGTGGCGCGTGACCTGTTCCAGCTCGTCGACCCTGGCGATATCGAACGTCGCGTTCTCGCGGATCGCCCGCGCGTCGTCCTCGGGAACCTTGCCGAGCCGCATCCAGCCCTCAACCGCGAGGATCTCGATCTCGAGCCAGTGGGCCATCCGGGCTTCGTCGGACCACACCGCCGCCATCTCCGGCAACGTGTAACGGGGGATCATCGCGGCCCCCTCATGCGAACGCCTTCTCGCCGATGTCGCTCCGGTAGTGCATGCCCTCGAACGAGATCCGCTCGCACGCCGCGTAGACCCGTTCCCGAGCCTCTGCGAGATCCGACCCCATCGCGCTCACCGACAGCACCCTCCCCCCGGAGGTGACCACTCTACCGTCCCGTATCGCGGTCCCCGAGTGGAACACGACGACGCCGTCGACCTCCTCGGCCTGGCGCAGGCCGTCGATCGGCACCCCCGTCTCGATCTGTCCGGGGTAGCCCGCCGACGCCAGGGTCACGGTGACGCAGGACTCGGGCTTCCAAAGCATCTTGTAGTTGCCGAGGTTGCCCTCGACGCACGCCAGCAGGAGCTCGCCCAGGTCCGAAGCCATCCGCGGAACGATGACCTGCGTCTCCGGATCGCCGAAGCGACAGTTGAACTCGAGCAGCCTCGGACCGTCGGCGGTGAGCATCATCCCCGCGTAGAGCACGCCGCGGTAGGTGATGCCCTCGGCCTCGAGGGCGCGGACCGCCTGCGTCAGCGTGTCCCAGGTGATCGAGCGCTCCAGGTCGTCGCTCACGAACGGCAGCGGCGAGTACGCGCCCATCCCGCCGGTGTTGGGCCCCGTGTCGCCGTCGCCGACCCGCTTGTGGTCCTGGGCGAGCGCGAGCTGCAGCACCTCCTTGCCGTCGGTCAGACAGAGCGCGGAGATCTCCCGCCCGTCGAGGTACTCCTCGATCAGGACCTTCGCGCCGGCTTCGCCGAACACCCGGTCGAGCAGGATCGCCCGCACGAACGCGTCGGCCTCGGCGCGGTCCTCCGTCACCGCGACGCCCTTGCCGGCCGCCAGCCCGTCCGCCTTGACCACGTACGGCGCCTCCATCGTGTCCAGGTACGCGAGCGCCTCGTCCACGTCGCTGAAGGTGCCGGAGCGCGCGGTCGCGATGCCGTGCCGCTCGCAGATGTCCTTGGCCCATGACTTCGACCCCTCGATCTGTGCGGCAGCCGCGGACGGCCCGAACACCGGGAACGCGCGCGCGTCGAGCTCGTCGGCGAGCCCGGCGACCAGCGGCGCCTCCGGGCCGACCACGGTCAGGTCGATGCCGTTGCGCTCGACGAACTCGACCAGCCCGGTTACGTCACCCGCGGATACGGGGACGCACGTGGCCTCCTCGGCGATGCCGGCGTTGCCGGGGGCTGCGTAGATGCGGTCGACGGTCGGATTCTGGGCGAGGCGCCAGGCGAGGGCGTGCTCGCGGCCGCCACCGCCTACGACCAGGATCCTCATGGCACCTCGAGGCTCTGCTCGCGTGCCGGCCCGACCGAGGCAACCTTGATGGGAACGCCCACCAACTCCTCGATCCTGCGGATGTAGTCCTGGGCCGCTTCCGGCAGGTCCTCGAACGCGTTGACCTCGGTCAGGTCTTCCTCCCAGCCCTTGACTTCCTCGTACACGGGTTCGGCGCGGTGCAGCGTGGACTGGTGAGCCGGCATGTCCTCATAGATCTCCCCGCCGCTCCGATAGGCGGTGCACACCTTCAGCGACGAGAACCCCGACAGGACATCGAGCTTCGTCAGGAACAACTCCGTCAGGCCGTTCACGCGCGCCGCGTAACGAAGGACCACCGTGTCGAACCACCCGCAGTCGCGTCTGCGCCCGGTGTTGGTGCCGAACTCCTTGCCGACATCGACCATCCGAGCGCCGTCCTCTCCGGCATCCTTCGTAGGGAAGGGGCCCGCTCCCACCTTCGAGACATAGGCCTTCACGATCCCGATCACCCGGTCGACGTGCTTCGGACCGATCCCGGTCGAAGCCAGCGCGTAGCCGGCGACGGGATTCGACGATGTAACGAACGGATAGGTCCCGTGATCCAGATCGAGCATCGTGGCCTGTGCACCCTCGAGCAGCACGTTCTCCCCCGCGTCCAGGGCGTCGTTGAGCAACTTGGAGCACTCCACGACCATCGGCTCGAGGCGGGCTCCGAAGTCCTTGTACTCCTCGATGATCGAGTCTGCCTCGAGCGGGAGTCGGCCGTAGACCTTGGTCAGGATCGCGTTCTTCTCCTTGAGCACGACGTCCAGCTTCTGCCGGAAGATCTTCGGATCGAGGAGATCCTGCACGCGGATGCCGATGCGGGCAGCCTTGTCGGCGTAGGTCGGGCCGATCCCGCGCTTCGTGGTCCCAAGCGCATTGCGTCCGAGGTGCCGCTGCGTGACCTTCTCGAGTTCCAGGTGGTACGGCATGATCAGGTGCGCGTTGCCTGAGATGCGGAGCTTGGAGGTGTCGATACCTTGATCCTTGAGCGTGTCGATCTCAGCGAACAAGACCCGCGGATCCACGACCACTCCATCGGCGATCACCGAGGTGATGTGCGGATACAGGATGCCCGAGGGGATCAACTGGAGCTTGAGCAAGCGGCCACCGGCGAGGATGGTGTGACCCGCGTTGTTCCCGCCCTGGTAGCGGACAACGTAGTGCATCCGGTCGGCCAGGAGATCGGTGGCCTTGCCCTTGCCCTCATCCCCCCACTGTGTCCCGACAACGATGGTGGCTGGCATGACTCCCTCAGTGTATCGGGCAGGGTCACGGGCCCGGCCCGTACGCCGGCCCGTACGATAGGTACCGATGCGTGTTCGCTCTGCCTTCCGGCCAGTGTCCGCCCTGGCCCTCGCGTGGGTCCTGGGATGGGTCCTGGTCGCGTGCACCCCTTCGCCGAAGAGCAGCCCCCCGCCGGTCACGCCGCCCCCGTCGCCGAGCCCATCGATCCCGTTCGTGCCGCCCCCGTCCGAACTCGGGGAGGGTGGCTACGACCCGGTCCTGGTCAGCTTCTGCATCGACGAGGAACTGGTGCTCGGCATCGAAGCGAGACTGATCACGAAGAAGGTCCAGCCGCAGGCCGCCGAACGGCAGATGCGCGCGGGGGTCAGGATCGCCGCACGGCAGGCCGCCATCCTCAAGGACGAGGGCCATGGGCAGGCGGCTGCGTCGGTTCGAGCCTGGTCCGAAGCCCTCCTGGAGAGCAGCCGGCTCCTGGGGGACGGTGTCGAGACGTTCGAGGCGCTCGATCCGGCGACCCAGGCCCTAGTCAGGGTCAACCGCTACCTGGACTGCGAACTCGACGCCTGACGTCCTTGCCCGGCCCCCCTTCATCGCGGAGGATGGATGGTGCGGTCCCTACACAGCGTGAACGAACCCGAAGGGGGCCCACCATGTCCAAGAACATCCTCGCCCTGCTGGCGAGCGCCCTGCTCCTCGCGATCGCCGGCATCGGCATCGCGAGCGCCGTCGATCCTCCGCCGCCGCCGACGATGCTCCGGGCCCGGGTGAGCGCCGACGGCACCATGGTGAAGGGGACGACCGGGGCGAGTTCCGACAAGCTCAACACCGGCGACTATTGGGTCCGGTTCAACAACCACAACGTCGCCGGATGCATCTATCAGGCCACGCTCAGCGCGAAGAAGAGCATCGTGACGCCGGACGACCCCGGCTCCATCACGGTCCAGCCCCGGTACACGAACACGAAGGAAGTCCTGGTCTCGACCTTCGCACCGGGCGGCGGCGAAGCCGACCACGGATTCGACCTGGTCGTCTTCTGCTGGAGCTGATCCCCCGGGCCGGGTCGCTCCCGGCTAGTGCTCGATACGGAAGTTGATGCGCACGTGCGTGTGGTACTCGGCGATCGCGTTGTCCTTGACCATCGCGCTCGTCTCGAGCACGTCCATCGTCTCGATGCCGCGCAGGGTCTTAGCAGCTTCGGCAAGCGCCTGATTCGCGGCGTCGCGCCACGAGTCGGCCGACACCCCCACCAGGTCGATCGTCTTGATGACACCCATCATCCGTTCCCCCTTCAATCGCTGGCACCCTCACCCCAGGGGCGCTGGGGTTCGAGCGTTTCCACCCGCACGGGTGCGGCTTCCTGTGCGAACACGTCGGCATCCCGACGGTCCCCGACGACGAATCCATAGTGCATCGGCACGGCCACCTTCGGCCCGATGACCTTCACCAGGCCGGCCGCCTCGGGTGGCGACATGGTGAAGGTCCCGCCGATCGGCACGAACGCGACGTCGGCCCGGACCTCATTCAGTTCCTCCACGTGATCGGTATCCCCGGCGTGGTAGTACGTGCCGCCGGGAGTCGTGAACACGTACCCGACCCAACGGTTCGCCTTCGGATGGAAATCGAGGCGCTCCTCGAGGACGTTGTACGCGGGGACGGCCTGAACGCCGATCCCCAGCACCTCGAACGCGTCGCCCGGCGCGACCGGCGTCACGTCGCCGGCGAGTTCAGCCGCGACGTCGGCCGGCGCGAAGAGCTTGGTTCCCTCGGCATGGATGCGGTGGATGTCCTGCGGCGACAGGTGGTCGAAGTGCGCGTGGGTGATGAAGATCGCGTCGGCCGGGGGCGCGTCGTCGGGGATCCCCCAGGGATCGAGATACACGGTCGGGCCGTGGCCGGTCTCCCACTTGAACGCCGCCTGCTTGTACCAGGTGAACCCTTCGAGCATGACTCCCCCTCGGTTGGGTTTCCCACGCTCAGTCCGCCGTGGGATCCGCGTTCGCCAGGCCGTCGGCCGTCTGTTGCTCGCGGAACTCCCGGAGCCGCTGTGCAAGGGCGTCATCCGAGAGCGCCAGGATCGCGACGGAGAGCAGGGCCGCGTTGACGGCACCGGCACGCCCGACGGCCAGGGTGCCGACCGGGATACCCGCCGGCATCTGCGACATCGCCAGCAGCGAGTCGAGCCCCATCAGCTTGGACTCCGTCGGAACCCCGAGCACGGGGAGCTGGGTCTTGGCGGCGGTCGCACCCGGCAGGGCCGCGGCCATCCCGGCCCCGGCGATGATGACCTTGAGCCCACGCTCCGGCGCCGTCTCGCAGTACTCGACCAGCCGGTCCGGTGTCCGGTGGGCCGAGATGACCTCAGCTTCGGCGGGGACACCGAGCTTCTCGAGGGTGTCGACGGCGTGGCGCATCGTCTCCCAGTCCGACTTCGACCCCATGATCACGCCGACCAACGATTCTGCCATACCTTGCGCCCTCCTGGCGCCATCCTGCTCGCGGGGGCTCATCCTATCGCCCTTGCTAGCGTGGGGGCCGTGGCCACCACCGACGAGACCTCCGCCGCACCGCAGCCGTCCGGGTTCCGGGCCTCGATGGACCTGCTGCGGCGCAACCGCGACCTCCGCAAGCTCTTCTTCGCCCAAATCATCTCCTACGCCGGGGACTGGTTCCTCACCGTCGCGCTGTTCGACCTGGTGCTGGAAGGCACGGCCGATACAGAGCTCCTGGCGGGTTTCGTCGTTGTGGTCCAGATGATGCCATTCTTCCTCGTGTCGCCGCTCGGAGGAGTCCTGGCCGACCGGCTGGACAGGCGCAAGCTGATGATCGCCACGGACCTGATCCGGGCCTCGGTCATCGTGGTGTTCCTGTTCTTCGACGCCGCCAACGTCGTCGTGCTCGCGATCGTGCTGCAAGCGATCGAGTCCGCCCTCGCCGGCTTCTTCGATCCCGCCGCGAACGCAGCGGTCCCCAACATCGTCGAGCCCGAGGATCTGCTGCTGGCGAACGCGATCCTCGGATCGACGTGGGGAACCATGCTGGCGGTCGGTGCGGCGATCGGGGGACTCGTCGCGGCGGTGTTCGGACGCGAAGCCGCGTTCCTGGGCGATGCGATCTCGTTCGCCGTCTCCGCTGCGCTACTGGCGACGATCACCCGCAGTTTCAGCGAGCGTCGCGCCGCGACCAAAGGACGGCCGAGGATCTTCCGAGACGTCGCCGAAAGCCTCCGGTACGCCCGCACCGACCCTCGCGTCCCGGCGCTGATCACCGTGAAGGCCGGGTTCGGGCTGGCCGGGGGCATCGGGCTCGTGCTCCTGCCGATCCTGTCCGATGAGGTGTTCGCCGGCGGCGCGATCGGGATCGGGATCCTGATGGCGGCCCGAGGTGTCGGTGCACTGACCGGCCCGTTCCTCGGGCGCGCGATCGCCGGGGACACCGAGCGAGGCCTGTTCCGCGCGATCGGCATCGCCCTGTTCACCTTCGGCGTCGTCTACCTGTTCCTCCCGCTGGCACCGTCTCTGCTCGTCGCCGCCCTCTGCGCGGCGGGGGCGCACCTCGGCGGAGGCGCGCAGTGGGCCCTCTCCAGCTATGGGCTCCAGAAGATCGTGCCGGACTACGTACGCGGAAGGATCTTCGCGATGGACGTCGCGCTGATCACGTTCACGCTCTCGATCTCGGCGATCCTGGCCGCCGGCGCCGCGGCGCTGTGGGGTCCCAGGATCGCCGTCCTCGCACTGGCCGGCGTATCGCTGGCGTTCGCGACCGGCTGGTGGGTCTTCACGCGGCGCGTCCGGCGAACGTTGACCTGATCGCCGGGCAACGCCCGAGCCGGTTGCTACTCGGCAGGCGGAGTTGAGGCGGCGGGTGGCGCAGGACGCGGTGCACCCGCAGCCGGGGCCCCGGCGCCGCCGAAGTCCACCTTCGGTGGGCCCGCTTCGCGCATCGCCTCGTCAATCTCGAAGAACTTCTCCGCGGTGAACTTGCCGAACTTCGCGATGATCATCGACGGGAAGGACTGCACGCGACGGTTGTAGTCGCGCACGTTCGCGTTGTAGAAGCGGCGTGAGGTCTGGATCCTGTCCTCGGTGTTCGCCAGCTCGTTCTGCAACTGCAGGAAGTTCTCGTTGGCCTTCAGGTTCGGGTAGTTCTCCGACACCGCGAACAGCTGACGCAGGGCGGCGGTCAGGATATTGTCAGCCTGCGCGGCGGCCTCGGGGTCCTGTGCAGCGACGGCCATCGCCCGCGCCTTGGTCACGTTCTCAAGGGTCTCTTTCTCGTGCGCGGCGTAGCCTTTGACCGTCTCGATCAGGTTCGGGATCAGGTCGTACCGGCGCCGGAGCTCGGTGTCGATGTTCGCCCACGAATCCCGGATCAGGTTCCGCTGCGAGACGAACCGGTTGTAGGACACGATCGCGACGATCACGATCAGCGCCACGATGCCGATGAGGATGTAGATGGGTGTCATGTCTGCTCACGCTCCTGTTTCGTCGTTCGTGCGTTCACCCTACCGTCGAGCCGCCCCTCCCGTACAGCTCGTACACCACCCGCGGGACCTGCTCCCGGAACCCCTTGAGCGTGCCCAGGAGGGGGATCAGCTCGGTGGGTCGTCGGCGTTTCGAGTAGGCGAGCAGCTCGTTCGCCACGACCTCGAACTCGAACTCACCCCCGACGTCCAGGAGCCAACGCATCATCCGCGCGTCCACGAAGTCGAACGCGAACTTGCGGTCCTTTCCTTTCACGTTGAACGCGTGGTTGAACTCCTCCAGCTCGAACTCGATATCGGGCATGCCCATGTGGTCGGCGAGCCGCGTGAACAGGTTCTCGCGCCCGATCGTGACCGGAGAGCACGCCGCGTCGATCCAGCCAAGCGCGCACGAGAAGCGGGAGTAGGAGCGCGACCGGTTGCCGTCGGAATCGGTCGATTCCTCGTAGTACCAGTAGTCGAACTGGCGGAGCGGGATACCCTGCCACTCGCCCCGCATCACGTTCTCGACCCCCCTGCCGTCCCCGCGCTGGAACAGACTGAACGGGTGCAGCAGCAGCCCCTCGATGTCCTCGCCCCAGAACTCCAGACCGAGCTGTGCAGCCATCATCTTGAGCTCGGCGAGCCGCTTCTTCTTGAGGTAGTAGGAGAGGTAGGCGATGCAGCCCACCAACACCGCGATCCCGACGAAGATCAACCATTCCACGACGGGAAGTCTCGGTCAGGCGCCTACCGAAGGTCAACCTCCGGCACGGACGGCTCAACCCAGGTCGGCAGACGCACGTGGTCTCACGCTTCCCATCGGGTCACGGTCGGCTCGGCACGATAGAGGCTTCGGACGGCCCGTGGGATCTGGTCGACGAAGTCCTTCGCAAGACCGAGGAACGACTCGAGCTCCTTCGGCACCACGTGCGGCGCCACCACCATCACGGCGTTGCCAGCGACCTGGAACCCGTAGACCGGTGCCGCTGCCAACCAGTCCATCATGCGCTGGTCAACCAAGGCATACGCGAATCGTTTGTCGTCCGAGGTGACACGGAACGTGTCGTTGAACCCGTCGGACTCGAACTGCACATCGTCCAGCCCGAGCGCTCCCGCAAGCCGTGAGCCTGCGTCCTCCCGTCCGATGTCGAGCGCCGGGGCATGGAAGGGCTGCTTGATGATCACGCACGTTCGGTTCTTGCCGTTCTTCTCGAGGACGGGGCAGTAGTAGTAGCCGAACAGGAGCACCTCGACTCCCTGCCACTCCCCGGAGCCAACCCATTCGATTCGATGCTCCCCGGATGCTCGGAAAGCCGGAAGCGAGAGCGCTCGTAGGTTGAATGGGTCCTTGGCCGAGAAGCGGAGGCCAAGTCGGTGGACCTCGTCGATCAGCGTCTTGCGGGCGTGCTGGCTGGCATAGTACGCCAGAGCGAGGAGCGGCCCGGCGAACATCGCGTACAGCACGAACTTGGCCGGGATCGGCGTACCGGCGACCAGCAGGATCAACATGAACAGCGCCATCGCTTCGCAGAGCGCGCCGAACACGATCGCCCGTTGGCGGATCGACCGGTCGGTCCACGGGCCCATGATGCTCGACAGATGCTGGGCGCCCACCTTCGTTTGCGGGTCCGGATCCTCGCCGCGCGCTTGGCTCCGTGCCATGTCAGGCCCCCGGCGACAAGGTCAGGCCGCCATTGCCGCTGTCCACCCGAACGGTGGCTCCGTCGGCGATCTCGCCGTTCAGCAGCTTGATGGCGAGGGCGTCGACCAGCTCCTTCTGGATCAGGCGCTTCAGCGGCCGGGCACCGTACGCGAGGTCGTAGCCCTTGTTCGCCAGGTACTGCAGGGCGCCGTCGGAGAGGTCCAGCTTCACGTGGCGCTCCTCGAGGCGCTTGCGCAGCAACTCGATCTGGATGTCGACGATCTTGACCATGTCGTCGCGCTTGAGGGGCGAGAAGACCAGCAGCTCGTCCACCCGGTTGATGAACTCCGGGCGGAACGTTGCGCGGACGGCTTCCAGCACCGCTTCCTCGTGCTCCTCGTCGGTCCCGGGCTCGGCGAACACCGCGCCCCCCAGGTTCGACGTCATGATCAGGATCGCGTTTCGGAAGTCGACCGTGCGGCCTTGCCCGTCGGTCAGGCGCCCGTCGTCCAGGACCTGCAGCAGGATGTTGAACACGTCCTGGTGCGCCTTCTCCATCTCGTCGAGCAGCACGACCGAGTACGGCCTGCGGCGGATCGATTCGGTGAGCTGGCCACCCTCCTCGTAGCCGACGTAGCCCGGCGGCGCGCCGACCAGTCGCGAGACCGCGTGACGCTCCTGGTACTCGCTCATGTCGATCCGCACCATCGCGCGTTCGTCATCGAACAGGTACTCAGCCAGCGCCCGCGCCAGCTCGGTCTTGCCGACACCGGTCGGTCCCAAGAACATGAACGAGCCGATGGGGCGGTGTGGATCCGCCAGACCCGCGCGCGAACGCCGGATCGCGTCCGAGACCGCATCCACCGCCTCGTCCTGGCCGACGACGCGCTCGTGCAGCTCGTCCTCCATCCGGACGAGCTTGCCGATCTCGCCCTCCATCAGCTTGGAGACCGGGACGCCGGTCCACTTCGAGACAACCTCGGCGACATCCTCGTCATCGACCTCTTCCTTGAGCATCTTCAGATCCGACTGGAGTTCGGCGAGCTTGGCGTTCTCGGTCTCCATCTCCTTCTGAAGCTCGACCAGCCGCGAGTAGCGCAGTTCGGCGGCACGCTCGAGGTTGCCCTCGCGCTCCGCGCGTTCGGCGTCGGCCTTGACGTCCTCGATCTCGGAGTTCAGCCCTCGGATCCGGCCGATGTGGTCCTTCTCGCGGACCCAGTGCGCCTTCATGCCCTCGCTGCGCTCGCCGAGGTCGGCCAGTTCCTTCTCGAGCTTCTCCCGGCGTTCCTTGGAGGCGGCGTCCTTCTCCTTCTTGAGCGCGGCGCGTTCGATCTCGAGTTGCTTGACCCGACGGTCGACCTCGTCGATCTCGACCGGCATCGAGTCGATCTCGATGCGCAGGCGTGAGGCCGATTCGTCCATCAGGTCGATCGCCTTGTCCGGCAGGAACCGGCCGGACAGGTAGCGGTCGGACAGGATCGCGGCCGCGACCAGCGCGGAGTCTTGGATGCGGACGCCATGGTGAACCTCGTAGCGCTCCTTGAGGCCGCGCAGGATCGCGATCGTGTCCTCGACCGACGGCTGCTCGACGTAGACAGGCTGGAACCGGCGTTCGAGGGCCGCGTCCTTCTCGATGCTGGTGCGGTACTCGTCCAAGGTGGTCGCACCGATCGCGCGCAGTTCACCGCGCGCCAGCATCGGCTTGATCATGTTGCCCGCATCCATCGCACCTTCGGCCGCACCGGCGCCGACGATGGTGTGCAGCTCATCGATGAACGTGATGATCTGGCCGCCGGACTCGGTGATCTCCTTCAGAACCGCCTTGAACCGGTCCTCGAACTCGCCGCGGTACTTCGCGCCGGCGACCATCGCGCCCAGATCCAGCCCGACGACGCGCTTGCCCTTCAGCCCCTCGGGAACGTCGCCGTCCACGATGCGTTGCGCGAGGCCCTCGACGATGGCCGTCTTGCCGACGCCGGGCTCGCCGATCAGCACCGGGTTGTTCTTCGTGCGCCGGGACAGGACCTGGATGATCCGGCGGACCTCGTCGTCGCGGCCGATGACGGGGTCGAGCTTGCCCTCGCGCGCAAGGTCGGTCAGGTCGCGCCCGTACTTCTCGAGAGCCTGGTACTTGTCCTCAGGGTTCTGGTCGGTCACGCGCTGGCGCCCGCGGACCTCAGCCAGAGCAGCCAAGGCGCTGTCGCGCGTCAGCCCCGCCTCGGTGAGCAACTCCGCCGCCGGACCGGTCCCGTCGAGCATCGCTAGTAGCAGGTGTTCGGTCGAGACGTACTCGTCGGTCATCTCCTGAGCGATCACGAACGCGCGCTCGAGCATCTGCGACGTCTGTGGCGACAGGCTCACGTCCTGCGCCGCCGCGCCCTGCGCGTACACCTTCGGCAGCTTGTCAACCGCGTCGGCAACCCGATCGCGGAGCGTCCGCGGGGAGACCCCGAGGTGATGCAGCAGCGGGTAGACGACCCCTTCGGGGTCCGAGAGCAGCGCGAACAGCACGTGCTCGGGTTCGACCGCCTGCTGGTTCTGGCGCTTGCCCTCGTCGATGGCGCCCTCGAGCGCCGTCTGCGACTTCAGCGTGAGCTTCGACAGATCCATCAGCGCATCAGGCCCTCCTGCCAGGGCATGAGGGGGATATCGCGCAGCGGAACCAGGCCGGTCTGTTCGCGCGCCGCCGCGCGCGAACGCCGCATCTGTTCCTGCATCCGCTGCACCTGCGCCCGCATCTGTTCGATCTGCGCTTGCATCTCCATGATCATCTTGGCCCCGGCCAGGTTGATCCCCTCACCTTGCGTCAGGTGCTGGATCGCGCGCATCCTGGCGATGTCGCGGTCCGAGTACCGCCGCTGGGTGCCGCGACTGCGCGCCGGGTTAAGCAACCCCTTCTTCTCGTAGAAACGCAGCGTCTGTGGGTGCACACCCGCGAGCTCAGCGGCCACGCTGATGATGTAAACGGCCGCGTCATCGCTCCGCTCCTTGCGTTCCTCGTGCTCCCGTCGTTCGCTCACTTCGACTTCAACTCCTGGAGCTGCTTGAGCAGCTCCTTCTCTTGCTTCGACACCTTCGTCGGCACGTCGACTTTGACCGTCGCCAGCAGGTCACCTGCGCCGCTCTTGGTGGGCACGCCCTTGCCCTTGATGCGGAACGTCTTGCCACTGGGCGTGCCGTCCGGAACTTTTAGGGTCACCGGCCCGTTCAGGGTCGGCACGGAGACCTGCGCCCCGAGCGCCGCGTCCGCGTAGCCGATCGGCACCTCGACCGTGAGGTTGTTGCCCTTGCGTCCGAACAGCGGGTGCGCAGCCACGCCGACGACCACGTACAGATCCCCGGGCTTCGAGCCGACCGGGCCAGGTTCACCCCGACCGGCGAGCTTGATGTGTGCGCCGTCCTTGACGCCCGCGGGGATCTTGACCTTGAGCGTGCGCTTCTTGTTCACGTGGCCGGAGCCGCGGCAGGTCGTACACGCGTGCTCGACCACGCGTCCCTGACCGCCGCATCGCGGACACGGCTGTGCCATCGAGAACGGGCCCTGATTGACGGCGACCTGTCCGGACCCACCGCACTGCGGGCAGGTGATCGGCGACGTCCCGGGCTCGGCGCCGCTCCCGTGGCATCGCGAACAACTCGCCGCGCCGCGGATCGTGACCGGGACCTGCGTTCCCGACATCGCGTCTTCGAAGGACACCTGGACGTGGGTCTCGAGGTCCGCGCCGCGTGCGGGCTGACGTCGCCGCGACCTACCACTGAATCCGCCGCCGAGCAGATCGCCGAAGATATCGCCGAGGTCCCCGACGTCGACCTGCTGGTACCGCCCGCCGCCCGGCCATCCCGCTCCTGCTCCGCCACCGCCGAAGCCACCGGGACCGAACCCCGACGCTGCCGCTTCACGGACCTGGTCGTAGGACTTGCGCTTCGCGGCGTCGCCCAGCACGTCGTAGGCCGAGGAGATCTCCTTGAAGCGCTCCTCAGCTTCCTTGTTCCCGGCGTTCGCGTCGGGGTGATGCTGCTGCGCCAGCTTGCGGTATGCCTTCTTGATGTCGGCCTGGCCGGCGTTCTTCGGAACCCCGAGATCTTTGTAGTAGTCCCGTTCGAACCACTCGCGCCTGATGTCGTCGGTGTTCAGGACTTCCTCACCTTCACCCCGGCCGGACGGATCACCCTCCCCTTCATGGTGTAGCCGGGACGAAGCACGTCGGCCACGATCGGCTCACCGTCACCTTCGCCCTCCTGCATCAGGGCTTCGTGCTGCTCCGGGTCGAACGGCGTGCCTTCGGGGTTCATCCGTTCGACGCCGGCGGACCGAAGCAAGTCGCTCAGCTTCGCGAAGACGAGCTCTACGCCGCGCAGGAACTGGTCGAAGTCGGGTTGGCGTTCCGCGGCGATCAGCGCCAGCTCGAAGTCGTCCAGCACCTCGAGGACTCCCCGCACGAGCGGCTCGGACGCCAGCTCGATCGCGAGCGTCTCCTCCTTCAGCACCCGCTTGCGGTAGTTCTCGAACTCGGCCTGGAGGCGTTGGAGCATCTCGCGGTACTCGGTGGACTCGCGGGCAAGCCGCTCGAGATCCGACTCGACCTCCTCGGCCGCTCCCTCGGCTTCTGCATGCGCCTCGGCTTCTGCCTCCTGAAGGGCCGACGGCCCGGCCGGCTCGTCACCGCCCGACCGGCCTCGTCGCCGGTCGGTGACCTTGATCTTCGGCCGGTCCTCGGTCACGACGCGTCACCTTCATCGACGATCTCGCCTTCGACGACGTCCTCGTCGCCGTCGGCACCCGCATCCTCGGTCTGCTCGCCGTCTTCGCCGCCCGCCGGTGCGGAGGCCTGCTGCTGCGCGTACATGGCCGAACCGACCTTCTCGAACGCCTGCATCAGCGCGCCCGTCGTGGTCTTGATCTTCTCCGTGTCTTCGCCCTTCAGGGCCTCCTTCACCCCTTCTGCAGCCTTCTCGACCTCGGCCTTGTCCTCGGCCGGCACCTTGTCGCCCCACTCGCCGAGCGACTTGTCGACCGTGTAGACGAGCTGGTCCGCCTGGTTGCGGGCCTCGGCCACCTCACGACGCTCGTGATCCTCCTGCGCGAACTTCTCGGCGTCGGTCACCATGCGCTCGATCTCGTCCTTGTCCAGCGCGGTCCCGCCCGTGATGGTCATGGCCTGCTCCTTGCCGGTGGCCATGTCCTTGGCCGAGACGTTCACGATGCCGTTCGCATCGATGTCGAACGCCACCTCGATCTGCGGAACGTGCCGCGGCGCCGGCGGGATGTCAGTCAGGTGGAACCGGCCGAGCGACCGGACCCCCTGGGAGTTCGCCATCTCCGACTCGCCCTGGAGTACGTGGACCTCGACCGTCGTCTGGTTGTCGGCCGCGGTCGTGAAGATCTCCGACTTGCGCGTCGGGATCGTCATGTTGCGCTCGATCAGCTTGGTGAAGATGCCGCCCTCGGTCTCGACGCCCAGCGACAGCGGGGTCACGTCGAGCAGCAGGATGTCCTTCACGTCGCCCTTCAGGACGCCGGCCTGGATCGCGGCACCGACGGCCACGACCTCATCGGGGTTCACACCCTTGTTCGGCTCCTTGCCGCCAGTCAGTCTCTTGACCAGCTCTTGGATCATCGGCATGCGCGTCGAGCCGCCGACCAGGATGATGTGGTCGATCGCGCTCGCGTCCTTGCCCCAGTCCTTGACCGCGTAGTCGAAGGGGCCCTTGCACTGCTCGACGAGGTCTTCGGTCATGCGCTCGAACTCGGACCGCGTGAGCTTGAGCTCCAGGTGCAGCGGGCCAGCGTCGGTCGCCGTGATGAACGGAAGGTTGATCGTGGTCTCGGTGACCTGACTGAGTTCGATCTTGGCCTTCTCGGCAGCTTCCTGCAGCCGCTGCAACGCCATGCGATCCTGCGACAGGTCGACGCCGTGGGCGTTCTTGAACTCGCTCACGAGCCAGTCGATGATCCGCTGGTCCCAGTCGTCGCCGCCGAGCTGCGTGTCGCCGTGGGTCGCCTTCACCTCGAAGACGCCGTCGCCGATCTCGAGCAGGGAAACGTCGAACGTTCCGCCGCCGAGGTCGAAGACCAGCACCGTCTCGTCCTTGTCGCCCTTGTCGAGGCCGTACGCGAGTGCCGCGGCCGTTGGCTCATTGATGATGCGGAGCACCTCGAGGCCGGCGATCGTGCCGGCCTCTTTGGTGGCCTGGCGCTGCGCGTCGTTGAAATAGGCGGGAACGGTAACGACCGCCTGCGAGACGGTGTCGCCGAGGTACGCCTCCGCGTCACGCTTGAGCTTGAGCAGGATCTGGGCGGAGACCTCCTGCGGGCTCCAATCCTTGCCGTCGATGTCGATCTTCCAGTCGTTGTCGCCCATGCGGCGCTTGATCGACCGGACGGTGCGGTCGGGGTTGGTGATGGCCTGGCGCTTGGCGACCTCGCCGACCAGGATCTCGCCGTTCTTGGAATAGCCGACCACCGACGGGGTGGTCCGCGATCCTTCCGCGTTGGGGATGACGACGGGCTCGCCCGCCTCCAGGGTGGAGACCACCGAGTTCGTCGTCCCCAGGTCGATGCCTACCGCTCTGCTCATGCTTGAGTCCTCCTCGTCGTGGCCTTCCCGGCTTGCGTGGCACTCAGTCTAGAAACTTGAGTCTGACGTTGTCAACTCCATGCCTACCCTCAGGTATTTCGGGTTTCGGCACCGAGGTAGCGGCGGAACTAGCGGCCGCCACAGTGGAATCCTGAGTCACGACTCAGGAGTGTACTCGCATCGACCGGAGCCCGGAACGGACGGTTGCTCGTGCCACCCACCCCGTGCGAATCTGCGCAGACCGTGACCCACCACGCCGCCGACCCCAAGACCATCACCCTCGCCGACGGCCGGATCATGGCCTATGAGGAATGCGGGGACCCCGACGGACTTCCGCTCATCCACGGACACGGAGGACTCGCGTGCCGCCTCGACGCGCAGTGGGCCTCTGATGTGGCCCGGGAGCGCAACATCCGCCTGATCTCCCCGGACCGGCCCGGCATCGCGCGCTCGGACCCGAAGCCCGGACACGTCACCGGCGACTGGCCCGAAGACGTCGAGCAGCTCGCGGATCACCTCGGCATCGAACGGTTCCTGACCAATGGTTGGTCGCTCGGAGGCCAGTACGTCCTGGGCCTGGCGACGAAACTCCCCGACCGCGTCATCGCGACCGGCATCATTGACCGGCGCCCCACCGCTGGACGACCCGAAGCACCTCGCCGAACTCACACCGGCCATCTTCAATGAGATGGCGATGCACGATCTGGCGCCGAGCGGCCGCAAAGCCCTCCAGGCGCTGCCGCCCCCGGGATTCGCGGGCCTAGCCGCCGAGTCGCTCCACAACACGGCCGGCATCGTCGAGGAGTACCTCGCGTTCGTCAAGCCGTGGGGCTTCCTGCCCGAGGACGTACCCGGCCCGGTGCACATCTGGCGCGGTAACGAGGACGAACTGCTTCCGCTCTCCTGGATCCGGGAACTGGAGCGCCGGATCCCGAGCGCGACCCTGCACCTGCTCGAAGGGGCCGACCACCTGCTCCCGCTGACCCATTACGGGGTCGTCATGGACACCCTGCTCACAGAGGTCCCCGGCCCGGCCTGACCGGGGCTTTGCCGCCGTGCCTGCCTGCCTCTAGACTCCGGTCGCCGTGGTTGGACCTACCATCTTCCTGTTCCTGCTCCTCCTCGCCGCCGGCCTGTTCGCGCGCCGCGCCTGGCACCTCTTCTCCATCGTTCGGCTCGGCAAGCCCGTCGACCGTTACCACGACGTTCCCAAGCGCCTCGCGAATGAGGTCGTCATCGCCCTCGGCCAGAAGAAGCTACTCCAGCGGTTCGGGCCCGGCCTGATGCACGCCCTGATCTTCTGGGGCTTCCTGGTCCTGTTCACCACGATCATCGAAGCCTTCGGCCTCGTCTTCACGCGCGACTTCTCGATCCCGATCATCGGCGAGATGCACGGCCTGGGCCTGGCGCAGGACCTGTTCGCCATCGCCGTGGCGGTCGGCGTCTACATGGCTGTCTTCTTCCGCAAGGTGCAGCGCAGCGACCGGTTCATCGGCAGCCACATGGAGGAGGCCGACTTCATCCTGTTGATGATCTTGGGCATCGTCCTGACGTTCCTGATGCTGAACGCGACGGCCATCGCCGGCGGCCACTGGGACAGCGCGCCCGCGTGGACCCCCATCTCGAACCTGATCGCGAAGGTGCTGCTGTGGTTCGACCCGTCGCAGAGCACGCTGAACGCACTCTTCTACTTCTTCCTATGGCTGCACCTGCTGATCATCCTGGCGTTCCTGGTCTACCTGCCCTTCTCCAAGCACCTGCACATCGTGACCAGCGCGATCAACGTCTTCTTCTCGTCCACCAAACCGCGCGGCAAGCTGAGGACGCTCGACATCGACATGGAAAACCTCGAGGAGTCCTCGCTGGGTGCCGCGACGTTCCAGGACCTGACCTGGAAACAGTTGCTCGACACGGTGACCTGCACCGAGTGCGGCCGCTGCCAGGACGTCTGTCCCGCATGGAACACGGGCAAGGAACTCTCCCCGAAGCTGCTGATCATGGGACTTCGCGACAACATGCTGGCGGAGGGCTCGAAAGTCCTGTCGGCGAACGGCGACGGCTACGAGGGCGTGCAACTCAACCCCGGCATCGTCGAGGACCAGGTCCTGTGGGACTGCACCACGTGCGGCGCCTGCATGCAGGAATGCCCGGTCAACATCGAGCACATCGACTCGATCGTGGACATGCGGCGGAACCTGGTGATGGTCGAGTCACGGTTCCCGACCGAGGCGGGCACGCTGCTCCGCAACCTCGAGACCGCCGGCAACCCGTGGGGGATGGCGCAGGCCGATCGCGCCGCGTGGGCCGACGGGCTCGGCGTCCGCGTGCTGGCCGAGGGCGACACCGCACCCGAGTACCTCTATTGGGTCGGCTGCGCCGGTTCGTTCGACGACCGCGCCAAGAGCATCTCCAAGGCGGTGGTCGGCTTGCTCCAGACGGCGGGCGTTCCGTTCGCGATCCTCGGCTCGCGGGAAGGGTGCACCGGCGACCCGGCCCGGCGCATCGGCAACGAATACCTCTTCCAAGAGATCGCCAAGGAGAACATCGCGACGCTGCGCGATGTGAAGGTACGCACGGTCATCACGAACTGCCCGCACTGCTTCAACACGATCTTCAACGAGTACCCGGACCTGGCCGAGGAGCAGTTCGACGTGATCCACCACACGCAGCTGCTGGCGAAGCTGATCGACGAGGGGCGCCTGACGCTCCGGGACGACGTCGAGGGGCTGCTCTCCTACCACGACCCCTGCTACCTCGGGCGTCACAACGAGATCTACGAGAGCCCGCGCACGGTGCTCGGCGCGGTCCCGGGCTTGGAGACGGTCGAGATGCCGCGGCACAAGGAGCGGGCGTTCTGCTGCGGCGCCGGCGGCGCGCGGATGTGGCTCGAGGAGCACCAGGGCAAGCGCATCAACGAGGAGCGCGTGGACGAGGCCTGCTCGACCGGCTGCGGGATGGTCGGCGTGGCGTGCCCGTACTGCCTGATCATGCTCGACGACGGTGCCAAGGCCCGGGGCGAGGACCTCGAGATCCTGGACGTCGCCCAGGTCGTCAGCCGCTCACTCGGCGGGGACCGGACACCGACCGCCTGATCTCGCCGATCCGCGGATAGGCCTTTCGGAGTACCCCGAACTCCCCCGTCAGGCAAGGCTCGAACCCCTGTTCAAGGGATGGCCCATGCCTGCCGATACCTCGTACTAGACCTAAAGACCGATAAGGATGTCCATGAAGACGGTCAAACACATGCAGGCAGGGCAAGAGCTTCCTCGTGCGCGCCGCGAGCCGGCGCTGGCGGAGGTCACCGACGTGACCCGGGAGCTGGTCGAGCGCCTGCTGCAGGACGAGAAGCTGCGCTGGGCCTACGAGATCCACGACGGGTTGACCCAGACGGTGACCGCCGCGATCCTCGAGCTGGAATCGATGCGTACGCTGATCGAGCGCGACCCGGACGTGGCTGCGGGTGCCCTCGGCGAGATCACCGCAGAGATGCGGGAGGCGCTCGCCGACATCCGCGAGGTCCTGTTCGAACTCACCGACGGCGGCGACGATGTCGACCTGAACGCGGTCATCGACGAGATCCGTGAACGCTGGGGTCTCGATGTCGATGTGTCGGTCTCCGGCGACCTGCGCACCGTTGACGCGCAGGTGACGCAGATCGCTTGCCTGGTGATCCACGAAGCCCTGACGAACGCCGCCAAGCATTCGGCCGCCTCGCACGCCGACGTCCGCGCGCACGCCGCTTCCGACGTACTGACCGTGGAGATCGAGGACCACGGCCGCGGCCTTCCTCCCGCAGGCCGCGACCGCCACCGCTTCGGGATGCGGATGATGCAGCGCCGCATCGCCGAGGTCGGCGGCACGCTCGACGTCCGGTCGGCCGAGGGCGAGGGAACGCGGATCAGGGTTGCGCTTCCCCTCGGGAGCGCGCCGTGAGGCTGCTGCTGGTCGACGATCACGCGCTGGTCCGTCGGGGTCTCGCGCACGTGGTCCGGGAGTGCTTCGACGATGCCGACGTAGTGGAGGCCGGAGGAGGCGAGGACGCGCTCGCCGCTCTCCGTGAGAGCCCCGTCGACGTCGCGCTGCTGGACGTCCGCCTGAACGACGATGAGCAAGCCGAGGGCCTGGACCTGCTCCGCGAGATCAAGGCCACCTGGCCCGACACGCCGGTCATCATGCTGACCACCTACGACCACGCCCGCTACGCGCGTCGCGCTCTGGCCGAGGGGGCCGCCGGGTACATGCTCAAGGACTCGGCCCCCGCGGACCTGGCGCAGGCGATCCGGGTTGCGCTTTCGGGAGGCGGTAACGTCCTGTCCTCGAGGATCATCCAGAACCTCTTCGAGAACGACGAGAAGGACGCAGTGCCCGGGGCACCTGCGGCGTCGTCCCAGGTGAACCTGACGCCGCGGGAGACCGACATCCTCGAGCTGGTCATCGAGGGCAAGAGCAACAAGGATGTTGCCGAGGCGCTGTTCCTGTCCGAGAAGACCGTGAAGGCGCACCTGGCCGCGATCTTCCGCAAGATGGGCGTCTCGAACCGAACCCAGGCCGCGATGACCGGCGTCGCGATGGGGATCGGCCGCAGCGGCTCGCGTGAGGTCAAGCCGGCATCGAACTCCTAGCCCGGCTGCCGCTGAGCCGCAGCTAGGTCGCCGCGTATATGGTGGGTCCCTCATGAGGGTTGCCGTCGTTGGAACGGGCCATGTCGGACTGACCACCGCCGCGTGCCTCGCGCACATCGGGCACGACGTTCTCGGTGTCGATGAGGACGACGAGAAGGTCCGCTCCATCGAAGCGGGCGAGGTCCCGTTCGTCGAACCGGGGTTGGCCGACCTGGTGCGCGAGGGCGTCGGGAACGGCAGGCTCCGGATGTCACCCGACTCCCGCGATGCCGGCGCCAGCGACGTCGTGTTCGTCTGCGTCGGGACACCGACCAAGGCCTCCGGCGAGGCGGACCTCAGCCAGATCGAGCGGGTGGCAACGACGCTCGCCTCGAGCCTGGTCGGACACACCCTCATCACCGAGAAGTCCACGGTCCCTGTCGGGACGGCGGAGTGGATCCGCCAAACGATCGAAGCGCACGCCGAGGGCGAGGATGCTGGTTTCGAGATCGCATCGAACCCCGAGTTCCTCCAAGAGGGGCGCGCGGTCCAGGACACGTTGGAACCGACGCGGATCGTGGTCGGGGCGCCGAGCGAACATGCAGCCGGCATCCTGCGCGATGTCTTCCGCCCGATCCTCGACACGACTGGTTGCCCGTTCATCGTCACTGACGTCGCGACCGCCGAGCTAGTGAAACACTCCTCGAACGCGTTCCTGGCGACGAAGATCTCGTTCATCAACCAGGTGGCCGAGATCTGCGAGCGCACCGGCGCCGACGTGGAGACCGTCGCCGCCGCGATGGGGATGGACCCGCGGATCGGACCAGGGTTCCTCAAGGCCGGGATCGGCTACGGCGGCGAGTGCCTGCCCAAGGACGTGCAGGCCTTCCGGTACCGGGCGGAGCAGCTCGGCGTCGAGTTCTCGCTGCTGGCCGCCGTCGACCGGATCAACCAGGAGCGGCGGGCGAGTTTCGTCGAGCGGATCCGCTCGACCGTCGGTGACCTGGAAGGCAAGCGGGTGGCCGTCTGGGGTCTCGCGTTCAAGCCGGAGACGGACGACCTGCGCCAATCCCCGCCGCTGGATGTGATCCGCCGGCTGCTCTCACACGGCGCGAGCGTCATGGCCTACGATCCTGCGGCGATGCCCGAGGCCCGGGCCCTGCTGCCGGAGGCGGAGTACGCGGAGGACCCGTACGAGGCGGCAACCGATGCCGACGTGCTTGCGGTGTGCACCGAGTGGAGCGTGTTCGCGACCGCCGACCTCGCGCGGCTCCGCGAAGTGATGGCCCGCCCCGTCGTGGTCGATGGACGCAACGTCTTCGACCCGCAGGAGATGGCCAAGGCCGGGTACCTGTACGTGAGCATGGGGCGCCCGACGGTCTCCGGCTGGACCCCCGAGTAGCCGTCGTCGTTGCTGGCGCCGGCCCGCCGGCGCTCCCCTTCGCCCGCCGTCCTATTTCGTGAACTCTTCGAAGAACTTGCTCGCCGTGGGGCCGCGCTGGCCCTGGTACTTGTTGCCGGCCGAACCGTAGGGCACCTCGGCCTCGGTCGTGAGCCGGAAGAACGAGATCTGCCCGATCTTCATCCCCGGGTAGATCGTGATAGGCAGGTTCGCGACGTTCGACAGCTCAAGCGTGAGGTAGCCATCCCACCCCGGGTCCACGTAGCCCGCGGTGGAGTGGATCAGTAGCCCCAGCCGCCCGAGCGACGACTTGCCTTCGAGCCGCGCGACCAGGTTGTTCGGCAGGCGAACGCGTTCGAGGGTTGACCCGAGCACGAACTCGCCCGGATGCAGCATGAACGCGTCGCCCTCCTTGATAGAGGCGACCTCGGTCAGGTCGGGCATGTCCTGCTTGACGTCGATGTACGGATGCCGCGCGTTGTGGAAGACGCGGAAGTCGCTGTCGACGTGCAGATCGACGGACGATGGTTGGACGCAGCTTTCATCGAAGGGATCGATCTCGATGTGGCCGGCTGCGATCTCTTCGCGGATGGTTCGGTCGGAGAGGATCATCGGTGGCAGATGCTACACGCCGCGCGAACGCGCCGACCGGGCCTCGGGAGCCGCCTACGACGCGGCCGCGTTGGAGACCACGATCCAGCGGTCCACGAGCGCCGCCGCCTTGCCCGAGTCGATCGAGTCGGCGGCCCGGGCCATCCCGTCGGCGAGCTCGTCGACCTCGCCGGCCACCTGAAAGGCGGCCGCCGCGTTCAGCAGGACGATGTCCCTTCTCGGCCCCTGCTCGCCGCCGAGCACCGCGCGAAGGATCGCCATGTTCGTCGCGGCATCACCTCCGCGGAGCGCCGCGGCCTTGGCGTGTGCGATGTCCAGGTCGTCCGGGTCGAACATGCGCTTGCGGACCTCGTGGTCCTTCACGTCGTAGACGACCGACGGCATCGTGGTCGACAGTTCGTCCAGCCCGTCGAGTCCTTGGAAGAGCTTGGCGGTCGACCCGCGCCGGGCCAGGACGTTCGCCATCAGGGGGAGCATCCGCGCGTCCGAGACGCCGATCGCCTGCGCGGCCGGGCGGGCAGGGTTCGTCAACGGTCCGAGGAAGTTGAAGACGGTCGGCGTCTTGAGCTCCCGGCGGATGCCGGCTGCGTAGGCAGCGGCCGGGTGGAACACGGGCGCCAGCAGGAACGCGATCCCCGCGTCCTCGAGGCACCGCTGCACTCCCTTGGCATCCAGGTCGATCTTGACCCCGAGCGCCTCGAGTACGTCGGCGGACCCGCACTGCGAGGTCGCGGCGCGGTTCCCGTGCTTGGCCACCATGAGGCCCGACCCGGCGACCACGATCGCGGTGACGGTCGAGATGTTGAACGTGCCGGACCGGTCGCCGCCGGTTCCGCAGGTATCGACGACGGGTCCGGGTGTTTCGACCGGCTCCGCGAACTCCAGGATGGCGGTCGCGAACCCGTCGACCTCGTCCGTGGTCTCACCCCTGGCCCTCAGCGCCATGAGGAAACCGGCGACCTGCACCGGCGTCGCCTGTTCGCGCATGATCGCGCGCATCGCGTCCGCGGCCTCGTCGGGGGACAGCGGTTCGTTGGCGGTGAGCCGGGACAGGATCCCCGGCCAATAGGTCGGATCGATCTCGGGCGCGGCCTGGTTCATGTCTTCCCTCGGAACTCCGGCGGTCGAACCTCGAATCTACCCCAGGCGGGCACCGCCGCGCACGCCGGGGGACCAGCCCCGCGCCCGGTGCCCGGCTTGCTACGATCGGTGCCGAACCGCGGGTGTAGTTCAATGGCAGAATGCAAGCTTCCCAAGCTTGAGATGGGAGTTCGATTCTCCTCACCCGCTCCCCTCCTCTCGCGTCCCCTCACGCAGCGCCCGGGTCGCGCAAAGATGACACCGGCGCTAGGCTCGCATCGATGAAGCTGCTCTCGCTGGCGTTCGTGATCTTCGCGCTCACCGTGGCCCTGTTCCTGTCACAGATCTTCAACTCGGAGGAGCCGCCGCCGGGACCGGGGCCCCGGGCGGTCGCCGAGCGCTTCTTCTCGACGGTGACCTCGGACGACTGGGAGGCTGCCATCGACGATTCGACCTGCCGGTCGCAGACGGTCCCTCAGAAGCGCGGGTCCTGCCTAGAGGTCCTGGGGGCCATCCATGACGACCTGGCCGGCGCGACCCTCACGGCCGTTGACACGTCACCGTCCTGTATATGGAGAGATACCGCGGGCGCCCACGACGGGGCCTGCGTGACCTTCCACGTCGTGCTCCCGAACGGCCAGGAGGTCGGCTTCGATGTGAACCTCGCCTACGAGCAGGACAAAGGGTGGGTCACCGCTGGATACGCCTTCGATCTCCCCGAGGAACCGTCGCCGCCGCCGTCGGTCGCCTGACTCAGAGGAACTTGGGACACAGGTCGTTCAGGGGGCACCGGGGACACGCCGGACGCCGCGCCGTACAGACCTCACGGCCGAGACGGATCAGCCCAACGTGCAACGGCGTCCGCAACCCGTCGGGGACGAGATCGTGCAGTATCCTATCGGCCTTCTCCGCCGAGACCCCTCGTGGCACCATCCCCAGGCGTTGCGTCACCCGGTGGACGTGGGTGTCGACCGGGAGCGCGTCCCGGCCCAGCGCGAAGGACAGGACGACGGCCGCCGTCTTCGGGCCCACACCCGGGAGCGAGGTGAGATAGGCGCGCGCTTCGGCATCGTCCAGCCCCCCGAGCCGCCCCAGCTCGAACCCCCCTTCGCGGTCCTCGACTTCGCGCAGGACCGCCTGGATCCGCGGCGCCTTGGTCTGGGCCAACCCGCCGCTTCGGATCACGCCGGCCACCGCCTCCGGTCGCGCCGCCAGTACGTCGGACCACCCTGGGTAGGCGGCCCGGAGCTCGCCGAACGCACGCTGGGCGTTGAGATCGCTGGTGTGCTGGGAGAGGACCGTCAGGATCAGTTCGTCGAGCGGGTCGGCTTTGCGGGGCGGCGCCAGGTCGCCGAACCGTTTGCGCAGGCGACGCAGGATGGCGCGAGCACGGCGAGCGGTGGCGTTAGGGATGTCCCCAGCGCCGGCGGTCACGGACCGGTCGGCTGCGACTGCGGCGGGTAGTTGCCGACGGCCTGTGGGGGCGCGTAGTTCTTGAACTGCGTCAGCTGCGGCAGGAACGTCAGTTTCACGACGCCGGTCGGTCCGTTGCGGTGCTTGGCGATAATCAGGTCGGCGGTGCCCTTGACCTGCGGATCCTCGGAATCCTCGCGGTGGATGAACATGACGATGTCGGCGTCCTGCTCGATGGCACCGGAGTTGTGGCTCACGACACCGTCCGCGAGCCAGGAAGCCGGTCCCGGCACGGTGAGATCGAAGACCTCCTCCTCGCCGTCGATCACCACCGATACGACCGGGTCCCAGAGCAGGTCCCGCCCGCCGGCTGTCGGAACGGGCGACTCGTCCGCTGCTGCGTCCGGATCGACGCCGGTGGCACCGCCTCCGGTCCCCGCCTTGCCCGTCCGGCTCGGGTGCCACGGACGCGCCTCGCCCGTCGAACCCGCGTCCCCGCCGCCCGACGTCGTCCCTCGCAGGGCCGCCGTCATCCGGGACGAGATGCCGTGGGCACCGTTCCCGTTGCCGTCGAAGACCTCACGCGGCAGGGAGCTGATCGTGACGTCGGCCATGCTGGTCAGCACCAGCGCGAGCTGCTCGGCCGACGGAACCAGCGGCCCGAACGCTCCGACACGTTCGAGGAACCGGGCCTGCTCGTCGACGCCGACCACCGCGACCTCATATCGGTCCGCCGCGCCGGTCGAGGCGTCGTGAAGCTGGGCGACGACCCCCACTCGCAAGAGCAGCGCAGCAACGTCCTCGGCGAGCCCCCGCCCGGTCGCGGAGAACCACATGTCGGCCATCCCGCCGCCGACCACCCCGGGAGCGATGGCGCCCGCGTCGGCCCACAGGTGCCGCAAGAACCTCGCGATCTGCGCGTCCGCCAGACGGAAGACGTCACCGGGAACCCTCAGCTCCGGCCGCCGGCGCCCCGCGAGCGAGAGCCCGTTCAACCAGTCGTCGAACGCGTTCGGGTGGTCCGTGCCGTCGAAGGACACGGCGTGCCGCTCGCCCTCGATCCACTCCGGTGTGATGTCGAAGCTCTGGCGCGCCGCTGCGGTCACCGCGCGGGCGTTCTCCTCGAAGCGGGTGCCGTAGGCCACGGGGTGGCCCGACAGATCCGCCGCGGCGATCAGGTGTGCGAGGAGCATCACATGGTCGTCCGGCCACTGGAGCGGGTTGGCGGGCTCGGGCATCTTGCGGGCGAGGGCCAGCCGGTCACCCACCTCCAGGTCGTGTACCCGCGTCCACCCTCGTTCGGTGAGCACACGGTGACGCGCGGTCACCCGCATCATCCGTCCGGTCGCGGTCTGGACCGCGAAAACCGGTTTGTTCCCCTTCGACCACACCCGGTCGCTGCCGGCGACGACCAGACGGCCTTCGGCCGAGACGGCGAGGACCTCGGGCGTTGAGCCGACCAACCCGCGGATCGGAACCCGGCTCCCGTCGGCGAGGCATACCAACGTGTCGCCGGTCACGCATTCGCGCAGGTCCGAGAGTTGAGGCCGCTTGTCCTGCCGGCGCTCCGGGTCGCGGTTGAGCTGGGAGACCGCGATGACCGGGATCTCCATCTCCTTGGCCAGCAGCTTAAGGTTCCGGCTGATCTCGGCGATCTCCTGCTGGCGCGACTCGACGCGGCCCGGCGAGGACATGAGCTGGAGGTAGTCGACGATGATCATGCCCAGGCCCGGCTTGGACCGGAGCCGCCGGGCCTTCGCCCTGATGTCCACGATGTTGATGTTGCCCGAGTCGACCACGAACAGCGGAGCCTCGTTCAGGACTTCGGCGGCCTCCACGATGCGGGCCCAGTCGTCGGGGCTCGTCCGCTTGCCGCGGATGTTGTCCCAGGGGACCCTCGCCTCGCCGCAGAGCAGACGCATGCCGATCTCCCAGCGCGACATCTCGAGCGAGAACATGGCGACGGAGGTGCCGGCCGCGACCGCCACGTTGCGCGCCAGATTGGTCACGAGGGAGGATTTCCCGACGCCCGGACGCGCGGCGATCACGATCAGGTTCCCCGGGTGCAGGCCCGCGGTCAGCGAGTCCAGGTCGGTGAAGCCGGTGGGGACCCCGACGAACGGCGAATCGTGCTGCTGGGACTTCTCGAGTTCGGTGATGGCGCCATCGACGAGCGCCGCCATCGACACGACCTCGTCCTGCTCGCTGTGGCGGGCGACTTTGTAGATGAGGTCCTCGGCATCATCTGCTGTGCGTTCGGGGTCGCGGGGGTTGGAGTAGCCGAGCTCCATGATCCTGCCGGCCGCCGCGATCATCCGCCGCAGGAGCGCCAGTTCCCCGACGATCCGCGCGTAGTGAGCCGCGCTGGCCGGGGTCGCGACGTTCTGCACCAGCTCGTGGACGTAGAGGTGACCCCCGATCTGCTCGAGGTTTCCGCCGCGCTTCAGCTCCTCGACGACGGTGATGGCGTCGACGGGCGAGCCGTGGGCGTAGATCGACAGGATGGCCTTGAAGATGGTGCCGTTAGCCGAACGGTAGAAGTCGTCGGCCTTGAGCTGGGACACGACGTCAGCGATGGCTTCGCCGGACAGCATCATGGAGCCGAGGACCGATTCCTCAGCGTCCAGGTTGTGTGGCGGTATCCGATCTGGACGGATCCGCCGGGGATCCTCAGCGACCAGCGCCAACCACCACACCCCCCGTCGACGGAACCCGCAGGGTAGGCCCCGCGCCCCCCGCCTGGGAATGGGAAAGCGAGGGGATTCGGGTGTGGAGAACTCTTTCCCCAGGTCGCATCTCGAACTTTCCTGTCATTCCCTTACCCACCTGCGGTTTTGGCGTTGGGACAACCGGTGGAAAACGGTGCATAACACCGAATGGCACGATTGTAATTCCCACCACTGACATTTTCGGGACGAAGGCCCGGCCATGGGAACTGCACCCTGCCGTTCGGGCGAGGTGTACGTCCTCGGACAGGGATGCGGCATTCACCGACCCCGTCACGGCCAGAAAGCAGGCGACCGACCGCGCCTTACAGCCATGGATCGATTCCCGGAGGAACGGACAGGTTCTGGCTCCCAAGGCCACGGTGCGGAACGGGTGCGCCCGCAGGCTGGTGACGGCAGGGGGCGGGGACTCGTGCGAGCGTCGACGAGGTCCCGAGCGGGAGCGAAGGGATCCGAGCAGCGCGCACGAGGACCCCGTCCCCGCTAGGGCCTAGGCCTCGGCCTGCACCTCGATGGTCACTTCGACCTCGACCTCGGGATGCAGCTTGAGTGTCACGGGGTGAGCACCCGTTGACCTGATGGGCTCGTCGATCTGGACCCAGTGTTTGTCGATGGGGGTCCCATCGGCAGCGGCAGCCTCGATCTCGGCGGCGATGTCGGCCGTGGTGACCGAGCCGAACAGCTTCCCGTCCTCGCCCGCCTTCATCCGGATCAGGATCGGCAGCGACTTGAGGGTGCCGGCCAGATCCTCGGCCGCGGCCTTGGACTTGGTCGACCGGCGGTCCTGCGCCGCCCGGAGGCTCTCGGCGTGGCGGACAGTGCCCTTGGAGGCCTGGACGGCCAGCCCGCGGGGGAACAGGAAGTTGCGGGCATAGCCATCCTTAACCTCGACGACGTCCCCGGGCACGCCGAGCTTCTCGACGGGCTTCTGCAGGACGATCTTCATCGGGAGCTGTAAGGCATCAGGGCCATCTCGCGAGCGTTCTTGATCGCCATGGCCACGTCGATCTGGTGCTGCCGGCAGTTCCCGGTGACCCGGCGCGCGCGCATCTTGCCCCGGTCGGACGCGAACTTGCGCAGCAGGTTGATGTCCTTCCAGTCCAGCTCGATGCGCTCGACGCAGAAGATGCAGACCTTGCGCTTCTGTTTCTTCCATGCCTTCTCTTCGCGTTCCTTCTTGCCCTTGCCAGCGGGCCGCTTCTTGGTTTTTCCTGCCATCAGACGGGAGGCTCCTCTTCTGTTCCGACTCCGGCACCGATCGGCGTACCGGCCGACCAGTCACCGCCGCCACCGCCGCCACCGCCGCCACCGGCTGCACTGTTGCTGCCGCTGCGGGACGTCTTCTCCACCCGGGCCGTGGCCCACTTGAGGCTGGGTCCGAGTTCATCGGCCTCGATCTCGACGACCGAGCGCTTATCGCCCTCCTGGGTCTCCCACGAGCGCTGCTTGAGCCGCCCGGAAACGACGACCCGCGTGCCCCGCGTGAGCGACTCGGCGGCGTTCTCGGCCAGGGCCCGCCAGCAGTTCACCCGGAAGAAGGACGTATCGGCGTCGGTCCACTGACCGCTCACCTCGTCCTTGACCCGGCGACTGACGGCCACGCTGAAGTTGGCAACCGCCGCCCCGTTGGGCGTGTACTTGAGTTCGGGATCGTCGGTCAGGTTCCCCACGATCGTGATCTGGTTGTCGCTGGCCATCTCCACCACCACCTTCTCTGTGCTGCTCCGCTCCCCGTTCCTGATGGCCTATGACGGGGAGGGGGAAGCTACCTTCGCGGCGACCTTCGCCATGACTTTGAACCTGATGACCTGGTCCGCGAGGGAGAGCGTACGGTCCAGCTCCTTGAGCACGGTCGGATCGGCTTCGAACCGGGCGACCACGTAGTAGCCCTCGGTGTTGCCGGCGATCTCGTAGGCGAGCCGGCGGCGACCCCACTGGTCGACTTTGCCGACGGACCCCTGGTCGCCGAGCACCTGGGTGATGCGGTCGATGACCTGGCCGGCGGCCGCCTCATCGGCGTCACCGGGCAGGATCAACATGATCTCGTATGCCCTCAAATCCGACCTCCTCTGGTCTCACGCGGCCCCCGAAGGAGCAGGAGTGGACCGAGAGAGTGTAACAAGCGCGAGACTAGCAGGGGGGTCTGACACGAACGCCACCGCCGTGCGACGGAGGAGGCTCAGCAGGGCGTGTCGCCCCCTTCGTTGAGCTGGACACAAACGGATCCGCCGGAATCGTCCGAGGTCAGGAGCTGAACGCTCGAGGCGGACGGGCTCTCAATCGTGACGACCCCGACCTCGGGACTCCCGCCGTCCACCCACTTCAGCGCGGGCTCCAGGCTCTTGGCGGTCGCGGCGTTGAAGCCGGAGTAGCTGCCGTTCGAGGCGTACCAGTTGGACGCGGTGACCGCCGCCTGCTGGAGGAGGATGTTGCCACCGGTCGCCTGCGCCTCATCCAACGCGTTCAGATCCTGCTCGACCTTCGAGGCGCACGCGGAGAGCGCCAAGACCGCGACGAGCGCGAGGCCGACGATCGTGGAGATCCGCTTCATCGGAAGCATGCTATCCCCTTCCCCGGGCCCGCGCTAGACTGACGGGAGCCGTGCACTCGACCATAAGGAGGCGCGAGCCGACATGACCGTCACCGTTCACGATCTGCGCGCATGGAAGGCCGCCGGGAGGCGGTTCCCCATGCTCACCGCCTACGACTACCCGACCGGAAGGCTCCTCGACCGGGCCGGGATCCCGGTCCTGCTGATCGGGGATTCGCTCGCCAACACCGTGCTGGGTTATGAGACCACCCTGCCCGTCACTATGGAGGAGATGCTCCACCACACGCGTGCGGTAACGCGCGGTGCCCGGAACGCGCTTGTCGTCGGGGACATGCCGTTCATGTCCTATCAGGCCTCGACGGATGAGGCGATCCACAACGCTGGCCGGTTCATCAAGGAGGGTGGGGCCCATGCGGTCAAGTTCGAAGGCCCGATGCAAGAACTCGCCTCGGCCCTGACCGAACGCGGCATCCCCGTGATGGGCCACCTCGGGCTGACCCCACAATCCATCCATGCCATGGGTGGCTACCGGGTTCAGGGCCGCAGCGAGGAAGGCGCGTCCCGCCTGCTGGACGATGCGCTGTCCCTGGAGAAGACGGGGATCTTCGCGCTGGTCCTCGAAGGCGTTCCGATCGACGTGGGCAAGCAGATCACGCAGTCCGTGTCGATCCCGACCATCGGCATCGGCGCCGGTCCCCACACCGACGGCCAGGTGCTGGCCCTCACCGACCTGCTCGGTCTGGACGACGAGCAGGCACCGCCGAAGTTCGTCCGGCCCTACGCCGACCTCGCGGGAGAGATCACCCGAGCGGTCACGGCCTTCGCGCGGGACGTCGAGCAGGGGACCTTCCCGGACGCCGACCACTCCTATCGGTAGCGGAGCCCCGAGGCATACACTCACAGCCATCGTGAGTGAAGACCACGCCCGGCCCGAGCCGGGACCGACCCTCGCCTCACAGATCGCCCATGAACTGAAGAACCCGCTCATGGGGATCAAGGGCCTCGCAACGACGGGCAACCGCCTGTACGACTCACTCTCCGACGACGAGCGCCGCGAACTGTTCCAGCTGATCGACCAAGAATCGGACCGGCTCGACCGGCTCGTCGAGCGGACCTACCTGCTCATGGAGCTGGAGGCGGGAAACCTCAACTACGTGATCATCGCGAGCGAGCTCGACACGATCGTCGACGAGGCGGCGGCCGGGCATGACCGCGTGAAGGCTGAGGTGGCAGCCGGCCTCACCGCGCTGTGCGACCCGATGTGGACGAAAGCGGTGATCGGGGAACTGATCGACAACGCGGAACGGTACTCGCCTGCCGACTCGACGATCGAGCTGCGCGCCGGCGTCGACGGCGACGGACGGGTCGGCGTCGAGGTCACGAGCGAGGGTCCGGGTCTGTGGCCGGAAGACATGGAGCGAGCGTTCGAGCCGTTCACCACCGTGCGGCCGAGGGGCTACGAAGAGGTCCGCGGGGCCGGGCTCGGGCTCTACCTCGCGCGCGCGCACGTCACCGCCCAGGGGGGCACGTTGCGCATGGAGGCGCATCCGGAGAGCGGTACGATGCTCGCGTTCACGCTGCCCCTGGAGGGAGACCGATAGTGGTACCGCAAGCGCCCGCGCGGCCGATCATCCTGCTCGTGTGCGACGACCACAAGATCCTTACGGACGCGCTCGCCATGGTCATCGACCGAGACCCGGCCCTGGAGATGCCGGCACGTCCGGTCCACACCCCCGACGAGGCCGTCCGCCTTTCGGGCGAGCACCACCCGGACGTGGTGCTGATGGACGTGAAGTTCCGCGGAGCGATGAACGGGATCGAGGCGACGCGCCGGATCAAGACCGCGTCACCCGAGACCAAGGTCATCATCATGACCGCCCACGAGGACGAGGGCCTCATGCTCGAGGCGGTCGAAGCCGGCGCCTCAGGATTCATGACCAAGACCGAGGCCGCCGCCGACGTGCTCTCCGCGATCAAAGCCGCGGCCGACGGCGAGGTCCTGATCGACCCGTCGACGCTGACCCGCCTGCTGCATCAGGTGGCCGGCCAGCGCCAGGCCCGGCGAGACGCGACCCAGCGCCTGAGCACCCTCACCGACCGCGAATTCGAGATCCTCCAACGCCTTGCCGCCGGCGCCCGCAACGACGCCATCGCCCGGCGGCTCAAGATCAGCCCGCAGACGGTCCAGACCCACATCCGCAACATCCTGGCCAAGCTCGACGTGCACTCGAAGCTGGAAGCCGTCGCGCTCGCCGTCAAGAACGGCGCGATCACCGTATGACCGGAGCGCCCGACCGAGGCGCTCCCGCCGCCCGCACGACCTCGCTGACGCTCATCCTGCTTGCCCTGTTCGGAACGCTGGCCGTCGGCCTGGTCATGAAGGCGCCGTGCGCATCGGGGAACTGGAGCGACGGCCGACAGTACCGGCTCCTGTGCTACACGGACCTCGTCCCCCTCTACGGCACCGAGCACCTCGAGGGCGGACGCCTCCCCTTCCTGGAGCCATGTCCGGCGGGCGAAGGCCAGTGCGACGAGTACCCGGTCCTGACGATGTGGGTGATGCGCGTGGCCGCCTGGCCGGCGGACGACGCCCTCTCCTTCTTCGCGTTCAACGCGTTCCTGCTGGCTGCGGCAGCCGTCGTGACCGCCGTCGCCCTGTACATGGCCGTCGGCCGGCGCGCCCTGTTCTTCGCGCTGGCACCGACGCTCGCGATCTACGCGTTCACGAACTGGGACCTGATCGCGGTCGCGTTCGCCGCGGTCGGCACCCTGCTGTACCTGCGGCGCCGCGATGCCTGGTCGGGCGTGATGCTCGGTCTCGGCGGCGCCGCGAAGCTATACCCGCTGCTGCTCGTCGTCCCCTTCGTGGCAGGACGCTTCCGCCGCAAGGACCCCGACGGCGGGATCCACCTCGCGTGGGGAGCGGCGGGCGCTTGGCTCCTGCTCAACGTCCCGTTCGCGCTGCTGGCGACGTCCGGATGGCTCCGCTTCTTCAGCTTCAACTCCGGGCGCCAGCCCGACTGGGACAGCCTGTGGTTCATCGGGTGCCATCGGATCACCGGGGACCTCTCGTGTCCTGAGAGGATGACGCCGTTGGTGAACCTCGGGTCGGCGCTCCTGTTCGTCGGCCTGTCCGCGCTCGTCTGGCACCTGCGCGCGCGCCGCTTCCCCGACTTCCCCCAATGGACGCTGGGCTTCCCGTTGATCGTGCTGTTCCTGCTGACCAACAAGGTGTACTCGCCGCAGTACGGACTCTGGCTGCTGCCGTGGTTCGCGCTGGCATTACCCAACTGGCGGCTGTTCGCGCTGTTCGAGGCAGCGGACATCGCCGTCTTCGCGACGCGGTTCTGGTGGTTCGGCAACTTCACGGACACCGGCGGCTTCGCCGAACACGTGGGCTTCGGCGCGTTCGAGATCGCTGTCGTCGTCCGGGCGGCGATCCTGGTCGCCTGCGTCATCGCGTGGGTCCGGCAGGACGAGCCGCTCCTCAACGATAACGACGCAGCGGAGCCCTTCCCGCCGCTCCAGGAGGTGGCACCATGACGGACGCGAGGCGCCGACGGATCGACCCCGAGACCCGCGCCGGACTCCTGTATTGCATCAGGGTGTTCCTCGCGGTGCGCATCGGGCTGCTCATCCTCGGCTACGTCGCAACGGGGCTGCTGCCCGATCGCGCCGCGGTCTCGGCGCCGGGCTGGCCCGACGACACGAACACCCCGGGGCTCCACAACGTGGTCACGTCGTTCGAGGAGCAGGACGCGCTGTGGTACCTGCGCATCGCCGACGGCGGCTACCGGACCGACGACGGCAGCGCCGCGTTCTTCCCGCTGTTCCCGCTTGCGGTGCGGGGAACATCGTGGGTGCTGGGCGGCCGTCCCCTCGCCGCCGGGTTCCTGGTTTCGAACCTCGCCTTCCTCGGAGCGCTGTGCATGCTCTACCTGCTGACGCGCTCCGAACTCTCGGAGTCCAAGGCACGCAAGGCCGTCCTGTACATCAGCATCTTCCCGACGTCGTTCTTCTTCCTCGCCCCGTACGGCGAATCGCTGTTCCTGCTGCTCGCCGTCACGGCGTTCTGGGCGGCGCGGCGAGCCCGATGGCCTGCGGCCGCGGCCTCGGGAGCGCTCGCGGCGGCGGCCCGGAGCGTCGGGGTGATCCTCGCGCCCGCTCTGGCGGTCGAGGCGATCCAACAGTGGCGTGAGAAGCGCGGATCCATGTGGATGGTGCTGTGGGCGGGAGTCGTGCCGCTCGGTCTCGGCGCCTACCTCTGGTACTGGCAGGCCAAGACCGGTGACACCCTGGCACCGCTGCGGTTCCAGTCGAACTGGGACCGGGAGGCCGCCTTCCCACCGGCCACACTGGTGGCCGCCACGACCGGCGCGTTCCGCGACGGCGGCTACCTCCTGCTCGACTGGCTCATCGTAGTCCCGGCCTTGGCCGCCGCCGCCTACGGGGTGATCCGGTTCCGGCCCGCGTTCAGCGTCTTCACCTGGCTGGGGATCCTGGCGCCACTGAGCCTCATCTGGCCGGACCGGCCCCTGATGTCGATGCCCCGCTTCATCCTGCCGCTGTTCCCGATCTTCTGGGCGCTGGCCGAACTCGCCGACCGCCGCCGGCTCCGGCATACGCTGATCGTGGGCGTCTCGGCCGCAGGCCTGGGCGTGCTCACCGTGCTGTTCGTGAACGCCCATTTCATCTTCTGAGGGGCGACCCGACTAGAATCGGGGGACCTGATCCGGAGGGGAGCACCGTGGCGGACGATAGCGACAAGACCGTGGCGGACGAGAGCGACAAGACGGTACGGGTGGCCATCGCCGATGACCACTCCCTGGTCCGCCAAGGGCTGCGGCGCTACTTGGAGACCGCCGACGGCATCGAGGTGGTCGGCGAAGCGGCCAACGGCCGGGAGCTGCTCGAGGTCCTGGACCAGACCAAGCCGCAGATCGCGCTCGTGGACATCCGGATGCCGGAGATGGACGGCCTGGAGGCCGCTCGCGAGATCCGGGCCAACCACCCGGAGGTCAACGTCATCATGCTCTCCGCCTACGACGACCGGCAGTTCGTCGTCGAAGCCGTCCGTGCGGGCGCGCGCGGCTACGTGCTGAAGGCGCGGGACGCCGAGCACCTGATCCAGACGGTTCGTCTGGTCGCCAGCGGCAACATGGTCATCGATCCGCAGCTGGTGGTCGCCCTGGCCGAGGAGCTCTCCGATGCGAAGGAACGCGACCGCAAGGCGGACACAATGACGGCGCGGGAGATCGAAGTGCTGCAGCTCCTCGCGTTCGGTCACACGAACAAGGACATCGCCGAGAAGCTCTTCATCTCTCCGGACACGGTCAAGACCCACCTCGAGCACATCTTCGAGAAGCTCGGCGCCTCGGACCGGACCGCGGCCGTCGCAGAGGCCCTGCGCCGCCGGCTCATCGAGTGAGTCGACCGCGCCCATGCCCGGATGTACTCGACCTTGGGCCTGAAGCCCTAGTCTGAAATGACTAGTGGATATCCCCCGGACACCCCTGCGGGCCTTCCCCATCCGGCCGATTGGACAACGGACGTTCTCCCTGCATAGTAGTGGGCTAGATGGCGCATCCAGGCACGAAGAACGCCCGACGTGAGATCATCCCGCTCGCACTTGCAGGGAGCGTGTTCGTCCTGACGTACGTCCTTGCGCCCGATGACCCGGGCGTTCGAAAGCTGGTCTCGGATGTGGCCCTGTTCGGCGTTGCGGCGCTCTCGACCGCCGTCATCCTCAGGCGCGCGCGGATGCCGAAGGCGTGGGAGGGGACCCTCCCGTTCGGGGTGGCGATGGGAGTCATGGCCCTGGCCAAGGCGATCGAGCTCTGGAACGACCTCGGCAAAGGCACGGGACGCGCGGGCGGCACCTCGGACCTGCTCTTCCTGGTCATCGGCGCGATCTTGATCTTCCCGGCCCGGGTGCAGTTCCGGGACCATTTCGTCCGGGAGGACCGGCGTGAGATCTCCGCCGACGTCGCCTTGATCGCGACGGCGATGATCAGCGTCGTCTACCTGCTGATCCGACCGGAGGGTGCGAACCAGGAGCTCGCAGCGCTCCTGTGGAGCGCCCTGTTCGCGGCGACCGCGGCGGTCGCCATCACCTCGTTCATCGCGCTCACGCTCTGGGTCCCCTCCCCGTCGCACTTCGGCCAGCTCTCGGTTGTCGGGGTCTTCGCCGGTGCCACCCTGACCGTCGGGAGCCTGTGGGTGCGTGGGATCGATGCGTGGGGCCTTCCCGCCCTGGACATCCCCCTCGGACTCGCCGCGCTCGTCCTCGCCGGGCTCATGGTCGTCCGGCCCGAGGAGCATGCCCGACAGGTGACGAGCGCGGGCTGGGGGCGCCCGGTCCTGACGACGATCGCGGTCGCATCCGCGGCCGGGAGCCTCGGGATCGTTGCCGCGCTGCAGGTTCGGGGCAGCGCGAGTCTGCGGGAGGGCGCCATCCTGATCGCTCTCCTCGGAGGAGCCATCGCCGCCCGCATCCTGGTGAACCAGGTGCGCAGCACCGCGGCCACCGAGGCCGCACACGAGGCGCTCGCGGAACGCGAAGCAGCCCTCCACGAGACCGACCACGCGATGGAGCAGCTGCAGCGCGCGATGGGCACGCTGGCCGAGTCCGAGGAACGGCTGCGGCTCCTCTTCGACGCCGCGGTCGACGGGATCGTCGAGCTCGACCCCGACGACGTGGTGCGCCAGGCGAACGGAGCGTTCTGCGAGATGGTCGGGCTGGAGCGGGCGTTCGTCGTAGGCAAGCCGTGGGACCGGGTCGCCGCGTCCGCTCCGGGAGGAGCCTCGATCGCGTCCCTGCTGGTGACCGGGCAGGCGGCGCTCGATCGCCAGGGACACGAGGTGTTCCTCGAAGCGCGCACCTCCAAGATCCCCGGCAACCCGCCCGGCACCTTGCTGTTGGTCCGCGATGCGACGGCCGCCAAGGTGGCGGACCAGACGATCCGTTCCCTCTTCCAGTTCCTCCAGGATCGCGACGAGGACCGGACCCGGCTGCTCAAGCGGACGAACGCCGCGATCGAGGCGGAACGCAACCGAGTGGCGCGGGACCTTCACGACGGGCCGGTCCAGGGCGTCTCCGCCGCCACGCTCTCACTCGAGGCCGTCCTGCTGATGCTCAAATCCGGGGACACGGAGCGCGCGATCGAGACGCTGATGAAGATCCGGGGGCAGCTCTCCGAGGAAGCCGACAACCTGCGGCGCCTGATGGGGAACCTGCGGCCGCCGCTGCTCGAGGAGCGCGGCCTGGTCCCGGCGCTGCAGGAGACGCTGGCTCGGTTCGGGCGCGACGACGAGGTGCAGACACAGTTCCGCAGCCGGTCGCTGGTCGAGGTGCCGTCCGACCTCGAGACGCTCGCCTACCGGTTGGTGCAGGAGGCGCTCACCAACGCCCGCAAACACTCGCACGCCTCGGAGGTAACGGTCACGGTCGACGCCGTCGCCGGTCAGCTCAAGCTCGAGATCGGTGACGATGGCATCGGCTTCGACCCGAACCAGGCGCGCGATTTCCTGCGGGCCGGCAAGGTCGGGCTGGCCTCGATGCGCGAGCGGATCGAACTGGCCAGCGGCACGTTCGTCGTCCGCTCCAGCCCCGGATCGGGCACCACGATCGTGGCGACGCTGCCGCTGGACATGGTCCCGACCCCCCGGGAGCTGGCGACGAACTAGCGGCTACCCGCCAGGGTCGATATCGGGGTCGGGGTCGGGGTCGGGGTCGGGGTCGCCACCACCGCCACCACCGCCGCCACCACCGCCGCCGTCCGCCGGGGACGGCGCGTCCGTCGGCGCAGGGGACTCGTCCGGCACCGGTGCGGGGGAATCGGTCGGCTCGCCGCCGCTGTCCGGGTCGCCGTGGCGGTTGTACCCCTTGTAGTCGGGCTGCGGGAACGCTTCAGCCTCCCAGCCCTTGTCCCTGTAGACCTCGGTCATGAAGTCGCGCCAGATCTCCGCCGGGAACGTGCCGCCGAAAACGGGACCTCCGCTGTACTCGGTGGCCATCGATCGCTCGTGCTTGCGATGACCCACCCACACGCACACGGCTAGGTCGGTCGTGTACCCGCAGAACCAGGCGTCCTTGTACTCCTGGGTGGTACCCGTCTTGCCGGCTGCGGGGATCCCGTCGAGGGCGGCCGCGACGCCGGTTCCCTTCTCGATGACACCCTCGAGCGCCGCCGTCACCAGGTTCGCGTCGTTCGCCTCGAGCGCCTGGCGCCTCGGCTCCTCGGCGACACAGACTCTGGTGCACGCCTCATCCGCCCCCCTGACCTTCCTGATCGCGCTGGGCGGGTAGTAGCTGCCCTGGTTCGCGAGCGTCGCGTAGGCCGACGTCATCTCCAGCGGCGACACGAGCTGCGTCCCCAGCGTGATCGAACACACCGGTTCGAGTTCGGAATCGATCCCCATCTTGTTTGCGACCTTGGCGACCTTGTCGGGACCGATGTTCTTGGCCACCACGAGTTGCGCGAACACGGTGTTGACCGAGTAGGCGGTCGCGTCCTCCAATGACCAGGTTCCCGACTCGCCGTCGGCAGCGTTCGCCGGTCGCCACAGCTCGCCGCCGGAACCCTCACACTCCTCTTCGCGGATCGAGACGACCTGCGGCCCGTTCCACATGCCCTTCGGGTCGTAGCCCTCCTCGTACGCCGCGGCGAGCGTGAATGGCTTGAACGCCGAGCCGGATTGCCGATACGCCTGGGCAGCGAGGTTGAACTGGGTATCCTCGATACCGGGGCCTCCGTACATCGTCAGGATCTCGCCGCTGTGCGGGTCGATGGCGACCAGCGCGGCGTCAGGGTCCTTATCGCTGTCCGGGTCGAAGTAGTTCTCGACGACCTTCTGCGCGGTCTTCTGCATGCCCATGTCGAGCGTGGTGTACGCCCGCAGCCCGCCGCCGGTCACCGCTTCTTCTCCGTACTGTCGCTCGAGTTCCTGGCGCACGAAGAGCCCGAAGTAGTCGCCGTCGTAGCTCGTGAGGGACTGGTCGGGCGGGTGAAGCAACTTCTTGACGCTCGTCTTCTTGGCGGCGTCCGCCTCCTCCTGCGTGATGACGCCGTCGATCACCATCCGCTCCAGCACGTAGTCCCGCCGCTCCTGCGCGTCCTTCGGATGCGAGATCGGGTCGTAGGACGACGGCGCCGCGACCACGCCGGCCAGGGTCGCCGCCTGCGAGAGCGTGAGCTGACGGGCCTTGACCCCGAAAAAGGTTTCGGCGGCCGCCTCGATGCCGTACGCACCGTGCCCGAAGTAGATCGTGTTCAGGTAGCGACGGAGGATCTCCTCCTTGGCGACCCGACAGGGGCCCTCCTCGTCGGGAGGGCATGCATCCTCGGGAAGCCCGAGCGCGGCCACCGGATCGCGCTCGATCTTGATGGCCAGGAGCGCCTCGTTGATCTTGCGCTCGATCGTGCGCTCGCCGCCGGTGAACAGGTTCTTGACCAACTGCTGGGTGATCGTCGAGCCGCCCTGCGTGAGCGATTGGTTGCGGATGTCCGCCCAGGCCGCGCGGACGATCCCCTTGGGGTCAACCCCGCTGTGGTCCCAGAAGGTCTTGTCCTCCGCGGAGACGATCGCGTCCTGCATCTCCTGGGAGACCTCGTTGACGTCGTTCACCTCGGTGCGGTCGACCGCGGCGTGGAAGCTGGTGAGCAACTTCTCCCTGTCCCCGTCTTCGTAGTAGACGTAGGAGGTCTGCGGCAGCACGGGGAACTCGGGGACCTGAACGTTGCTGTACATGGAGGCGAGGATGCCGAGGCCGACCCCGGCCGCCACGATCGGCAGCAAGATCAGGACCAGCCACAGCCACCAGAAGCGCCGGAAGAACCCGCGCTTCGTGCCGTGCCGACGACCCCTCTTGCGGCCACGCTTACGGTGTGACCCGGAGGTTGAACGAGGTTGAGTGGCGACAGCCAAGACGTCCTCATGATACCGACGACCCCCGAGGGCACCAGGCAGGCGGGCTCAGATCCTCGTTGCGATCCTGTGGAGGCGCGACTGGGGGGCGGCGGAGGCGGGCAGGGCGCGTCAGCCGGCCGTGCGGGCCACGAACGCCTCGGACAGGTGGTTCCACTGGCAGGACGTGCAGACCTCGACCACGTAGCACGAGGCGCCGTGGTACTTCGCGGTCATGAGCAATGCCGTGTCAAGCGCCCACACCCGGCCGCTGTTCTGCTTGAGCCCGTCGGCGTAGACGTAGGCCAGCAACCGCAGCTCGTGACGGCGACAGACCGGGCAGTCTCGAGAGGCGGGTTCGCCGACATGTTTGGCCGCGCGCATCAGCTCGGGATGCGCATCGCAGATCTCGAAGGTCGAGAGCATCCCGACGCGCGCGCGCCGAAGGAGCGCCCGTTTCGCGAGCGTGTAGTCGATCACGCCGAGCGGTTGCTTCTTCTTCCTCGCGACGAGCCCCGCCATGGTGGAGGCATCGTACACCCGGGCGCGCGATCCGGTGAGGCCTCGCGACGGATGGGGGTTCGGGATATCCCCATCCGGCGAGCGGGCGCCCTCAGGCTCAAGGCGTCCGGTCCGGGACCGATATCCAAGGGGAGAGGCAACCGACGACATGACCACACAGACATCCATCGAACGCGCCCGGCTCCTGGTGCCGGTCCTGCTGTTCTCGCTGGTCACCACGCTCGTGGTGCTGGCCCCGGGGCTCCCGGCCCTCGGGGCTTCGGGCGGGGCGGCCGAGCTGGCCGCCTGCCGCGTGGCGGGCCCCCTGGACGCCGGCGTCCTCCCCGGGAAGGTGGCCCGAACGGCCTGCGACCTGCGCGGCCGCACCCTGACCGATCACGGCGTCGGCGCGACGGTGCCGGCGGCGAGCATGGGCGTGACGGCTTCGGCGGAACTTCCCGGCGGCATCCAGACCCTAACGATCACGTCCAACGCCGACGGAAGCATCACGCTCGATGACGTCGGCGACGATGCGCAGGCGGGTATCGTCGCGACGGCCGCGACGGGTTCGGGGGGCACGCCCTGCAAGTCGTGCCCGAAGGCCTGCAACGACAAGACGTACTCGCTCGAAGGGTACGCGCTCCCACCGTCGGAAACCTTCGATTGGTATTTCAACATGGGCACGACGCCGGGGAACCTGACGGCCGTCCAGGCCGAAGCCGCGGTCGTCTCGGCCACCGCCAACGTGGCGAACCAGAAGAACAGCTGCGGGATGCCCGACCGCGTCAGCCTCTCGACGAACTACCTCGGAGACACGACCGAGGGGGCGAACATCAGCCAGAACCTGAACTGCCTGAACAACGACGGCACCAGCGTCATGGACTTCGGCTCGCTCCAGGCTCCGGCCGCGGCCATCAACTGCTCGTGGTCGATGACCGCGAGCGGGATCGATGATCTGGTCGAGGCCGACATCCGGATCGACGACAACAGCAACTGGACGATCGACATCGGCAACGGCTGCAACAACGCGTACGACCTTCAGGGGATCGCGACCCACGAACGCGGGCACACGTTCGGGATCGCCCACGTAGGTGCCGCGCACGGGAACCTCACGATGAGCATCTTCGGGCTGCCGGAGTGCTCCAAGACCTACCGGACGTGGGGCCGCGGCGACGTCAAGGGCCTCCGCCAGCTCTACTGAGCCGCCGGCTCCGCCACCGCTCTCGCCCCCGCGGTCACGACGCGTTCGCCTGGCACCAGCAAGAGAGATCCGACGCTCCGCTGCACCTCCACGCGGACCGCGAGCCCTCCCTCCGCACACTCACATCCGATCAACGTTGCACCGTTGCGTTCCGCGTACTCGGACGCGAGGGTTGCCGCGGTGGCGTCGGTCGGCAGAGCCAGTTCCTGCACCGCGGCGAGGGCGGCGGCGTCGGCGGCGTCTTGGGCGGCCTGCGCCGCCGCCAACACCCGGGCGACATCCGCCGATCCCAGCGCGAGGACCGCCGCGATCAGCACCAGCACCGCGGCCAGGACGGTGACCGACCCGCGCTCGTCCCTCACGCCGATACCTCCTGACGCATCGTCGTTGCCGCCGTCAGGACGAACCCGTCGGAGAAGAGCCAACCGACGAAGGGGACCACCACAGGTTCGTGATAGGTGACGGCGACTGCAACCGCATCGCCGGGAGCACCACCCTCGCGAGTGATGCCGATCTCGAGCCTCGCCCCGTCCAGGCCGGAGCGCTCGGCCGCCCCCCTGATCGCCGCCTCGTCCAGCGTGACCGTCGCCTCGCGGGCCGCCTCGCGGGCCGCCTGCGAGACGCGCAACTGGTCGCGCATCACGAGACCGACCTGCACCACGCCCAGCAGGACGATGAGCAGCAGCGGCAAGACCAGGGCGAACTCGACGGTCGACGAGGCCCGCTGGCTACGAGGCACTCCCGGTGACCTGATCGATGATGTTGTCGAAGAACGAGGGCAGCTTGCCCGAGGACTTCGCCCACGCGATCAGGACCACGGCGACCGCGGCCGCGGCCAGGATCACCAGCGCGTATTCGGCCGTCGTCTGGCCCTCCTCGCGAGCCAGCAGTAGCCGGACGTACAACCTCTGCAACATCGGATACCTCCTTCTCATCGGATCGACCGGACGGTCGACACCAGCACCGGAACCACCGTGAGGAGGAGGAACGCAGGCAGGATCATGAACACGAGGGGAAGGAGCATCTTGACCGGGGCCTTGCGCGCGCGCTCCATCGCGGCATCGCGGCGTGCTCGCCGGACCTCGGACGCGAGTCCGGTCACGGCGTCCGCAAGGGGGATCCCGAGACGCTCGGTCCGCGCGACGACGGCAACCATGCGACGGAGGTCTGCGTTGGCCAGCCGCTCGGCCAGCCCAGCGAGTTCGTGTCGCCATCGGCCGCCGAGGGACACGTTCCCGAACGCGTCCCCGAGCTCGGTCGCGAGCGGACCGCGCAGCCCCTCGGTGGCGCGGCGAAGCGCCAGCGGAGCCGCGAGTCCCGCGGACGCCGCGGCGGCGAGCAGGTCCAGGAGCTGAGGGACCTCGCGATCGATCCGAGCCGCCCGCGCTCGCGCCGCACGACCGGCGAACAGCCGCGGTAGGGCGCCGGCAAGGACGGCCAGGATCGCACCGGCAGCGAGGGGGACGCCGACGAGTAGCGAGCCGAGCGCGACTCCCGTCCCGACGAGGATCTGTGCCCCGGCGAGTTCCTCTCCCGACCAGCCGGCTGCGCCGCTGAGCGGCGATGGCTTCGATCCCCGGATCAGCGACCCGATGCGAGACGCCCCGACGCGACCGAGGTGCTGCCGGCGGAGCCGCATGGGTGCACCGTCTCTCGGTAGGACCGGTCCGGCCATCACCAGCAAGCCCCGCCGGCCATCGGGCCATGAAGCCAACACGACGCAGGCCACCGCCAGGGCCCCGAGAAGAGGTGCAAGCAGGGCCATCATGGATCCACCCGCAGGAGGTGCCGGATCCACAGGAACGCACCGCCCTCCAGCATCAGGCCGGCCACGATGGCGAACCCGCCGATGGGCGAGGCATACGCCGCAGCCATATCCCTGGGAGAGGTCAGTGACAGGAACGCGAAGAACCCGACCGGAAGCAGACCCACGACGAGCCCCGAGAGCCGGGCCTGTGCCGTCAGCGACCGCACTTCACGGCGGCACGCCGTCCGCTCGTCCAGCGTTCCCGCGAGCCGGTCCAACACCGATGGGAGATCGCCACCGGCTCGCCGGTGCATACGGACGGCGGCGACCACCAACCCGACGTCGTCGTCCCCGGCCTCGCTCGCCCAGCGCGCGAGGCCGTCATCGAGCCCCGCACCGGCAGCCTCCCCGGCTACGACCCCCGACAACACATCCGAGACCGGCTGTGGAGACTCCTTCGCGGTGAGCGCCAGCGAGCCGGACAACGACGCTCCCGAACGCAGGCCACCGGCTACGGACCGCACCATCTCTGCGAGTTGCGACGCAAGCAGGACGGCCTGCCTCCGACGACGGAAGGCTCCCAGCCATCCGACTCGGCCGGCCCACAGTGGACGCCGCCGCGCACGGGCGCCGGGGAGGCCGATGCGCGGTGTGACCTGCTGATGGTCGCGGGCGGCAACCACGCATGAGGTGCCGAGCAGCGCCGCCCCGGTGGCGCCACATGCCAACATCCAGAGGATCATCGGGACACCGCCGGCTCGAGCACGATCTCGTCATCGGACGGCGACGGCGCGGCCCCCGCGGGGGTTCCCGGGTCCCGGGACCCCCTTCCGGGCGGACCGGCGACATCCGCATGACTACCGAAGAGTCCGTCGGGCAACCGTTCCCCCCGCTCGACGAGGATCCCTGCCAGCGCCGGCTCCTGCCCGGACCCGACGAAGACGCCCGTCGATCCCGACGATCGGTCGAGGCGGAAGACGTGCTCGAGGACCGGACGTCCGTCGTGGAACCCTTCGACCGTGCAGATATCGGTGACCTTCCGACTGCCGTCGGCCAGGCGGGCCATGTGGACGATCACGTCGACGGCCGAGGCGACCTGCCCGCGCACGTGCTCGACGGGAAGATCGATGTCCGACATCAGCGCCATCGTCTCGAGCCGCCAGAGCAAGTGGCGGGAGGAGTTCGCGTGTGCGGTCGAGAGCGAGCCGTCGTGGCCGGTGTTCATGGCCTGCAACATGTCGAGGGCCTCGCCGCCACGCACCTCGCCCACGATGATCCGGTCGGGGCGCATCCGCAGCGCGTTCCGGACGAGGTCCCGTACCGTCACCTCGCCGCTGCCCTCGACGTTGGGCGGCCGGGCCTCGAGACCGACCACGTGCGACTTCCCGAGCCGGAGCTCGGCCGCATCTTCGATCGTGATGAGCCGCTCGCGCTCGGGGATGAACGAGGAGATCACGTTGAGGAAGGTGGTCTTGCCGGAACTGGTACCGCCGGAGATGACGATGTTCGCCTTCCCGCGGACGCACGCAGCGAGGAACAGAAGCATCCGAGGACCCAGCGTTCCACTGCCGACCAGGTCCTCGGGCGAGAGTGGGGCCAGCGAGAACTTGCGCACCGTTAGGACGGGGCCGCAGAGCGAAAGGGGCGGAAGGATCGCATGCACACGGCTGCCGTCCGCGAGTCTGGCGTCCACATATGGTGACGATCCATCGACCCGCAGACCGAGCGGTGCCACGATCCTCTCGATCACATGCACGACATCCTCCTCCCCCTCGAATAGGACATCGGGCACCCTCTCGAGCCGCCCCCTCCGCTCCACGTAGACGTCGCCGGGCCCGTTGACCATGACCTCGGTCACCTCCGGGTCCCGCAGGAGTGACTCGATGGGTCCGAGCCCGACGACACGATCGGCGATCTCGTTCACGACTCGCGTCAGCGACGCGTGCGGCAACAGTTCCCCCTCCTCGCGAAGGATGGCCAGCGCCTCCTCACGTACCCGGAGACGGCGCTGGGCCCGCGACACCGACCCGAACACCTCCGCGTCGACGCGTTCGACCAAGCGCCGGTGCAGCCGTTGGCGCAGGGACGTAGACGCGACCCCGTCGCCGCTCACGCTGCCCGCTCCCCGTCTTCGAGGATGGTTCCGGCGAGCCGGGTGACCGCACGGCAAGGACGGCTCCGTGGCGAGAGGAGCCGGCCCCGGTCCTGCGCGGATGCCACTGCGCGATCCTCGGGAACGATCGCCAGGGGGGCACGGCCGAACACGCGCACGACGTCGCCCGGGACCAGCTCGGCCCGCGACGCGCGATTCAGGACCAGATCCGCCTGCGGTGCCGGCTGGGCCTCGAGCCCGTCGAGGAGGCGTTTCGCACACTGGAAGCTCATGACGTCGAGCAGCAACACGCAGAGCAGGCGGTCGCTCGCGGCCAGGAGTCCGACGGAACCCAGTAGGTCGGAGCGGGGCACATGAACGATCAGGGCATCAGCCACGCCGCCCGCCGCCGCCAGCAATCCGGGATGGTGTGACGGCAGGAGGCCTTCGCCCCCGAGCAGCACACGGAACCCGCGTGGGTGCGGCCACAGGACCTCCTCGAGATGCGCCGAGGTCAGCTCGTCCATCATCGGGACCAGCTCGCGAGCCGTTCTCGCCTCTGGATCCCGGTGTGCGCCGAGCGCGAACCCCACCTCGCCGAAGACCGGATCAACATCGATCAGGATGGTCCGCGACCCCAGGCGCGCACAGGCGTCGGCCAGATGCGTCGCGAGGAACGTCGCACCCGCACCGCCGCGCGCCCCGACGACGGTGATCACCTTCGTCGGTCCCGCAGCAGATGCGACCGGTGCCTCGGACGCCGACGATGCGACCAGCCCGGCCAGACCGTCACGGTCATCCGGCCACACCGTGAACCCCACCGCACCGGTCCGCAGCGCGGTCCGGAGCCCGCCGACCGTTTCCGACCGATCCATGACGAGGATCGGCGCGACGGAGGCATCCACATGACCGGCGAGGCTCGGCGTCGCGACGATGACGTCCGGACTCACCTGTCGCACCGCTTCGGCGAGTTGCTGCCGATCGGCCGCCGCGGCGACCACCTTCGCGCGACCCGTGCGATCGAGGAAGCTCATCACTTCCTCGGCCAACATCGGTTCGTCGCACGCGAGCAATACCCTCGCGACCCCAACCATAGTCTCCATCCAGACGGGAAGCCCGGAACTACTTGCACTGCGATAGGGAGGAGAGGGGGCTCATCCGAGGGCGTCGGCCGTCCTGCGGAACATGGACAAGCCTACGCGGATGGGATGCACCCGTGAATCGCCAAAGCGACCGATTCGCGCGCGGGATGCATCGGGCACGTCGGCACCCCATCCGGGGGATGCCGTGCTCCCCCGGGCTACTCGCCCTCGGCTGCCGGCGGGGGTGCGGGTGCGGGGATCGACGCGCGGACCGACGTGCCGCCGCCGACCACCGACTCGACGCTGAACGTCCCGCCGAGCGCTTGCGCGCGCCGGCGCATCAGGCCGATGCCCATGCTCTCGGCCCGGGTCGGCGAGGTCGCATCGAACCCGACGCCGTTGTCGCGGATGTGCATCAGGATCTGATCGCCTTGCTTCCAGACCGAGATCGACGTCAGCGTGGCACGCGAATGCCGGATGATGTTGGTCACGGCTTCCTGCGCGATCCGGTAGACGTTGATCTCGACCTCGGGCGGGAGCCGGCCGTCGAGGACCACGCTGATCGTGCACGGCATCGACAGAGCCCACTTGAGCCACTCGGCCAGTCCCTGGATCGCCGGCTCCAACCCCTGACGGGCCAGCATCACCGGCCGCAGGCGTCCGGCCAGCGTGTACAGGTAACTCGCCTCTTCGGTCAAGCCCTGCTGGACCTCGTGCAGGGACGCCTCGGACTCCATGGAACCGGCCAACGATGCCAGGGTCGCCCGCACGGTCTCGACCTTCTGCGCGAACGCAGTCAGGCGCGGGATCGTCCCGTCGCTGAGTTCCCCGGCGAGGTGGCTGCGCTCGTCCTCGACCGCGCCCATGGTGGCGTCGAGCAGCTTGCGCTGCTCGGCCTCCAGCTCCCGCAGCTGGATCTCGCCCGTCTTGCGGTCGGTGATGTTCTCGATGATCCCGAGGCCATAGGGCGTGCCGTCCCCGGCGGGGATCAGGGTGGCGCTGAGGTCGACCCAGATCACGTCGCCCGACTTGGCCAGGTAGCGCTTCTCGATCCGGTAGTGCGGTAGCTCCCCCTCGAACAGCTGCTTGGCCAGGTGCGCGCCGATCTCGGCGTCATCCGGGTGCGTGATGTCGACGAAGGTGAGGCCCGTCAGCTCCTCACGCGGGTAGCCGACCATGGCGCAGAGAGCGTCGTTGACCTCCAGGAACCGGAAGTCGCTGCCCACCAACGCCATGCCGATAGGGGCGCTGGCGAAGGCGTGCTTGAAGCGCTCGAGATCTTCCACGGTCTCCTGAGACGTCTGACTCACATTCGACCCCCCAACGGGGTCCCCTGACGCGGGCACACTGGAGGGGTATCGTGCCCCGCCGAGGCCGTCTACTGCAAGTCAGGTAGGACCGTTGGCCGAGACCGGAGGTCAGATGCCGTCGTCGTCGTCCATCTCGACCATGTCGATGCCCAGCCGGTCCAGTCGCACCCGGTGGGCCTCAAGCAGGTCCAGCAGGATGGCCTTCTCGCCCTGCACGCCGCCCAGCAGATCGCGCAGCGCGGCCGCGGCCTCCAGCGCCCGGGACGTCTGGGTCAGCGCCTCGCCCGAGATGCGGCGGGCGTAGTCGGCGATCCTCGAGCGGGTCTCGGGGTCCTGGTCGATCGCCCGCTGCAACTCGTCCAGCGAGAACGATTCCTGCGCCTCCCGGCCGCCGAGGGACTTGGTTACGACTTCGGCCGAGACCGGATCGAGCCTGCCGGCCAGCGCATCGCCGAACTCGGAAACCAGTGCGTCCCCGATGTAGTGGAACGCCTGCGCCTCCACCCAGTCCGAGGGAGCGCAGCGGTCGTGGAACGACTGGAAGTAGGGCTGGAAGCGCTCCGTCAGTCCCGGATCGCCAACCTCGGCGAGGCGTGCCGAGACCAGCTCGTAGCTGCGCTCCTCGTGTTCGGCGATATGCACCTGTTCCTTGCTCGTGCGCTCGTCGGGCGCGAGGGTGACGTTCTCGCGCGCCCGGCGGGCGGCGAACCGCTCCCCACAGGTGAGTGCGGCCAATAGGAGCGCGACGGCTTGCGTGTCCCCCATGAGGGGATTCTAGGCGGGTGCCCGGGTGATTCCCGGCGCAGATACCGGAAATGTCAGAGGCGAGTCCTACCATCGAACCATGAGCAACGTGATCGACCTGGCAGAGCGGCGGGAGGCACGGCGCAGGGCCGCCGCGGCCACCCAGTTCCGGGCGAACGACTCGATGGCCCGGCTCGACCACGCGGTCGCCGAGCTCGAGGAATTCATCCGCGACCCGCACACGCGCAAGGGACGCCTCGGCACGGTAGTCGAGACCGAACTCGGAACGATCCGCCGGACCGTGTCGGAAGGCAGCATCGACGAGGCGGCGGAGCGGGCCGAACGCCTGGCTGCGCGCCTGGCCCACGCATCGGCACGCAGCAGCTAACAACGCGGTCCTGTCTGAGTTCGCGACGCGATCCGCCCGAGCCGGGCAAAGAGAAAGGGAGCAGCTAACAAGCGCTCTTGCACTTGCTCGGCTGCCGGCCGACTATGTCAGCCGCACCCGAGCATGCCTCCCGCGGCAGTCCGCGCGTGGGTACTGCTCCCTACTTCCCGACCCTACACCCGGACCCCCCGGGAGGGAAATCGGCCGTTCGGCCCCTCACCTTCGGGACCGGCGTTGCGATCTGCGGCCCCGCATCCAGATCCACACCAGCAATCCGACGGCGACCGCGGCGGCGGCAACAGCCCACACCACGACGAAACCGCTGCCGCCATCGGACGCCGGCACGCGACGCCTCATCAATCGCACCGGACGTCGGAACGAGAGCACGGGCCACTCGCGCTGCTCGGCCTCGCGGCGCAGTTCGCGGTCGGGATTGACCGCGTGGGGCTCGCCCACCGACTCGAGCATCGGCAGGTCGGTCATCGAGTCCGAGTAGGCGAACGACGACGCGAGGTCGATGCCCCGGCGTTCGGCCAGCTCGCGCATCGCCTCGGCTTTGGCCTCGCGGAAACAGTAGAACTCCAGCTCGCCGGTGTAACGGCCTTCGGAAGTGACGGCGGCGCGCGTAGCGATGACGCCGGTCGCGCCGAAGTGCTCGGCCAATGGGCGGACGATCTCCTCAGGGGAGGTCGAGACGATCCAGACCTCCCGGCCGGCGGCGCGATGCTCCTCCATCAGCTCGAGCGCCTCCTGGTAGACGAACGGGTCGATGACCTCTTCCATCACCTCGCGGACCAGCGCCTCGAGTCGGGCGCGCTCCCAGCCCTTGGTCAGCTTGAGCATCGCCCCCTTGGCGCGGTCCAGCCGGCGTTCGTCGGCTCCGAGCAGCACGAAAACCAGTTGCGCGTACGCACTCTGAAGGACGGTCCGGCGCGAAACCATGCCCGCGCGGTACATCGGCCGCGCGAGGCTGAACGAGCTCGACCGGGAGATGACGGTCTTGTCGAGGTCGAAGAAGGCCGCCTGCATGCGTTCATCGTAGAACGCTCAGCTCACCCGGCGGTGCGATCGCCCTCCTTCCTGTTCGGGGCTTAGGGAGGCGATCAGCTGCTCGCCTTCCTGACGCCACCAATCCATGAAGCACAATCCCAGTACGCGATCCCGCAGCTTCAGAACGACGAGGACACCGCCGTCATCACGCTCCTGGGTACTGACGACCGTGCACTCCGTGCGCTTGAACGCACGGATGTCCGGTTCTCCACCTTCGTCGTCCGGCAGAATCAGCAGCAACCGCCGATCCGTCAGGACGACTTTCCCCGTCCGCAGCCCATCGCCGTACCGAACGATGGCGTCCACGAACGCCTGCACCCCTTCACCCTGCTCCAAGTTCCGCGCGAACGACTGTACGAACGGCGCGGCACCCATGCCCTCTCCTTTCCTTATCAATGAAGCCGATGAAGAAAGGGCATGCGTAGGTCGGCGCGTTGCGTTAGCTGTCCCCAGTTTTTCCCTCGGCAGGAACGCCGGAAAGGTTTAGCCCTCTGGGGCCGAACCACCAGAGATGGCCCGGACGGACTAGTCAGACCCCGGGGCTAGATCGGCCCGAACCAGCCGGGGACATCCGGGGTTTCGTCTGCGCAGCCACCCGAACAGGCACCGACCGCCGTGAATTCGGTCCGGAAATAGAAGGCGACCGTCACCTTGGCTTTGCTGCGGTTCGGACGCCGCACCTCGAGCGGCTGGCTCCTGAAACCGGGACCGGTGATGACCATCACGAGCCGACCGTGCGCAAGCTTGACCTTGCCGACATAGTCGGAGACCAAGTCGCCCGTCGTGTCGAAGTACACGAACACCCGACCAGGACCACTGCGCGCCAGTACGCGGTCACCCCATCGCCCGAACGTTTCGATGCTGAGGTCGAGTGGTGCACCTGGGGCATCCTTGAAGCCGCTCGCCGCGGACATGTCGAGCCTGCCAGACGTGTCATCCGGATCCGGACCCGAGCAGCACGCCGAAGCGGGGAGCGCGGTGGTCAAGATGACGAACGCCGTCGAGAGGGCGACGAGCGCCAGCCGGGTTCGTAGTCGCGCGGTCGTGCTGCTCATTTCGCCAGCTCCTTCAGATCAGGAAGTCGAGATCGAGGCCCGCACGGGACCCGGTTCCATCGACGTAGCCTAACCCGGCCTGCGAGATCGGTCGCGACCCGACCGTGCCGACGGCGCCGGACGGATAGGCTGCCCCACGGAGGCGTCAGGGTTCCTGGTGGGCCCCCCGGTCTTCAAAACCGGTGGGGGGACGCAAGTTCTCCGGCGGGTTCGATTCCCGTCCGCCTCCGCTCATATGCTCGAAGGAGTCGTAGACGCGACTCGACAGCCACACAGGGTCGGCTCATACTTCCGGAGAGGGAGGATCTCCGCGGTGCGCCGAACCCCACGAGCCATCATCGTTCCAGTACTCGTCCTTGCCGCTATCCTGCCCCCACCGCACGCACGAGCCGCGGATCGGAAGCCGCCGAAGATCGTCAGCGCTGCCATGCTGGATCTGGACGCGGATGGCCAGGTCGACCGCATCCTCATCACGTACAACGAGAAGGTTCGACACCAAGCCGATGCCGACGGGAAGTACCCCTTCAAGGTCGCGGGATACTCGGTTGCGAGCGCCGGCGCCGCGCAGGGGAAGACGATCACGATCGTATTGACCGAGAGTGGCTCGCCCGATTTGGCCGCCGCACCCGGGCTCACCTACAAGCGCACGCGCTCCAAGCCCGTCACCGATCGCTCCGGGAATCAGGCCCGGAGCAAGACGGTGCCGACCAAGACCCTGGATGCGGACGGCGATGGATACTCTCCGGCCACCGGCGACTGCGCACCGGCCGACCCCAGCGTGCATCCAGGCCTCGCGGACCTTCCGGACACGATCTTCGTTGACGTCAACTGCGACGGGATCGACGGCGAGGTCGCCGAGGCGGCTTTCGTTGCCACAACCGGTTCGGGATTTGCCTGCACGATGGCTTCCCCGTGTGCCACCGTCCAGCAGGGCATCGATACCGCGGCTGCAAATGGGCATCGGGACGTCTACGTCGCGGCCGGTAGTTACCCGAGCGGGTTCTTCCAGATGGCCAACGGCGTGAGCGTCTATGGCGGCTACGACCAATCGTACCTACGCGCGTCGCCTCAGTCGCCCGGTCACGAGGCCACCGTGCAGGGCATCGACGGCGCCGTCGTAACGACAGCGACTCCGGACCGGACCATGACCGTCACCGTCGCAGCCGAGGGGCTGACCCAGCCGACGATCCTGGCCGATCTCACACTGCAGGGGGCGAATTCCACCACGGGTGTCGGCGGATCGATGAAGGCGTCGTACACGATCCTCGTCGAGGACGTGCCGGCGGGTGTCCTCACGATCTCGGGGAACACCATCATCGCGGGCGACGGCGCGGACGGAGCAGACGGTGGGAACGGTTGGGATGCGACGACGCTCACTGCGGCGCCCTCCGGTGATCAAGGGGGATCCGGTGCCGAGCAGCTGGCCTGCGATGACACGAGCCACGGTGCCGGGGGATCACGCGGGACGAATTCGGGCACCTCACCGAGTTCGCGCGACATGGACGGCGGCGCCGGCGGCGCCGGCGGGGAGATGGACAACAGCTGCCCCTTCGATCTGACCGCCACCTCCGGCGACGTCGGGTCGTCCGCCGACTTCACGTCGGGCGGCGCGGGCGCTCAGGGGACCGGCGGCCCGGCGAACTCAGCCGGTTGCGACGCCGGCGGCGGCACGGCCGGAGGCACTGGTTCTCCCGGCATGGTCGTCAATGGATCAGCCGGGGCCGGGGGCGGCTCAGGAGGCTTCTTGTCTGGGGAATTGTGGTTCGGATCGGCAGCCAGCGGCGGCGGCACAGGTCAGAACGGGAGCGGAGGAGGAGGAGGAGGAGGCGGCGGCGGGTGCGATAGCGGGACGGACGCCTGGGGCGGCGGCGGCGGTGGAGGCGGCGCTGGAGGACTTGCCGCTCGCGGGGGCGGCGGCGGAGGCGGCGCTGGAGGCGGATCATTCGCCATCTATGTCATCGACTCCTCTCCGACGATCTCCGGCAACGACATCCAGCGAGGGAATGGTGGCAACGGTGGGAACGGCGGAAGCGGCGGCCGCGGCCAGCCGGGTGGCTCTGGCGGGCTTCCGGGTCTGCACCCCGGATCGTCCAGCCCGGGCGCCGGTGGCGCCGGAGCCCACGGTGGTCATGGCGGGGGCGGTGGCGGGGGCGCCGGCGGCTCCAGTTGGGGGATCTACCGGTCCGGAGCGGCGAGCGCACCCGTGATCTCCGGTAACACCATCAGCGGCGGGAGCGGCGGAACCGGGGGGACCGGTGGCGCAAGTGCCCCAGCCGTCCAAGGGACGGGCGAGGACGACGGGCTCGACGGCGACGGCGGGGCGAACGGCACGCTGGGAGACATCGGGGTCTGCGCCGCAGCGGGAGCCTGCTAGGCGAGCTCCGCCTCGATCCTCACCGACGACTGGGTTCATTCGAACGGGCTGGGCGTCACCTACGCCCATCCCGTCAGGGCGTTCAGGTCTCCGTACTGACGCTGTACCGACATCCGTGCATGGACCCGCGTGGACGAGGGTGGACTGGCGCAGACAACATCACGCTTGAGAGTGGACCCGCGTGGACTGGCGTAGACCCCCATGGACGGATCCCACCCGGCTTCAAAACCGGTGGGGGGACGCAAGTTCCCCGGCGGGTTCGATTCCCGTCCGCCTCCGCTCCGTCCGCCTCCGCTCACATGCGGAGACCTGCGTAACCCTTGCCGACCTGTTCACGGGAGTGGGGGCCTCCACGCCTGGTGTTCACCCCGACCGCCGGTGATAGCATTGCCTCGATCCGACCCGGGAGGTTCCGATGCGTCGTTTCCGGCTCACCTACGCGAACGTCGTCTCCACCATGGCCCTTGTGCTCGCCCTCGGCGGCGGCGCCTATGCGGGAACCTCGCTGAGCGACACCGAAGGCCCGGCACCGCGAGCCGCCGGTGCCTTGCCGTCCGGGAAGACCGAGCGCGGCGTCTTCAACGTGAGCGGGATGCAGGCAACGGGTGCGACCCAGAACATGCAGTTGGAGGCCGTGACGTTCCCTCAACGACTCAACTTCACTCCGGTCGGCCACGTACTCGGCCCCAGTGAGACGACAGCGGCATGCCAGGGCACGGTCAGCAAGCCGTCCGCCAAGCCCGGCCACCTTTGCATCTACTACGGTGGCGGGTGGTCTCAGGGAAGCGTCGTCTTCGTTGACCCTCGGACCCAGGCGTCGGCGGGCGTCACGCCTTGGGGCTTCGTCTTGGGTACGTCGCCTTACATCACCAGCAGCTCGTTCTCCTTCAACGTGCACGGCACCTGGGCGGTCACGGCGAAATGATGGACCTCGGCTAGATCCTCAGTACATCCATTCATGGACCCGCGTAGACGAGGGTGGACTGGCGTAGACAACTTCAAGCGAGCTGGCTACGCCTCCGCCGTGAACGACTCGGCCATGTCCTGACACGCCTGGCCGACATCGGCAGGATCGGGATTCGGGAACGTGCAAACGATCCGGTACCAATCCACACTCCCGCTATTCGTCGCGATCGCACTGTACTCATGATGGGTCCCTTCCTCGATGCCGAGTTCGGCTCCCCGCCCTGCTAGCACCTCCGCCTCCCCATACATCCCTCTCAACCCGCCCATCTCGCGATCCGTGAGGTCGCGGAGCGTCCACTCCATCCCGCTGGGGTGCTGCCGATCGAAGTCATCGGTGATCAGACTCTCGATCTGTTCTTCATCGGCGGGATTGACGCTGACTGGACATAGGACGACATCTGCCTGTGCAGCGGACCCGGTCTCGAAACTGACCGACCAGAAACCGTTCCCACAGCTCTCGGTTGGGTTCTCACCCACGACCGTGGCCTGCGCGTTCCAGGAGTCGGGTACTGGAACGAGGCTCCGTCACGTTCGAAGGTCTTGCTTCGTGCCGTGCAAGCCGTGAGCGCCAGTACGCACGCAGCGATCCAGACGGGTGCCACGAGGAGGCGTCGGGCCATGCTCGGCATCCTAGCGGTGGGTTCGGTCGACAGGGCCCCAATAGTCGGTCCGCTCGCCGAATCATGACTTGCCACCCGGGTTGGACCTGCTCCCCGTACTGACGCCCTACAGACATCCGTTCACGGACCCGCCCGGACGAGGGTGGACCCGAGTAGACAACTTGCGCCTGAGGGTGGACCCGCGTGGACTAGCGCAGACCCCATGGACGGATCCCACCAGTCTTCAAAACCGGTGTGGGGGCGAAAACTCCCCGGCGGGTTCGAATCCCGTCCGCCTCCGCGAATATGCTCTGACCTGCGAATCTTTTCATTCCGGGCCCTGCGCAGCCCCGGTGGGGTTGGGCCCGCCAAGCGCTCCTTAAAAGGGCAGAGGGCCGACAGGATAGGGTAGAGGGCCGACAGGGCCCTTGAGCTCGAGCCCCGTTAGAGCGCCAGTTGCTCTGGCCCCCGGCCCGGGCCCCGCAGCTCAGTCGATAGAAGCAACGGTTTCCTAACCGGGTGGCGGGGGCTCGATTCCTCCCGGGGCACCGAAGCGGTCTCGGAGACCACTTGTGTGACGCGCCATAGCTGGTTCTCAATCCCCAAACGGGCGCCGTCCGCCCACCGCTCCCTCTTGAGTGGTTCATGGGGGTCCGGTCGCGACGTTGAGCTTTCCCAGCAGGGCGTGACACACTCGCACAGCCACCGTTGAAAGGAGATTAAGATGACGCGGCTGCTCAGGAAGCATTCCGGCTCCATCATCGCGGGCTTCGCCGCCGGTCTAATCGCCTCCGGGGGACCGGCGATTGCGATCATCGCCAACGCCCACAAGGTGGACGGCTACCACGCGAACCAACTCGTCCGTCTCGCCGAAGACCACACGGACGGCACTGCACTCAGCGGAACGAGCGGTGTCGCAGCCGCGACGACGATCGCCGCACCGAAGCGCGGCTATCTCTTCATGGTCGCCTCGTCGGACGTAAGCAACTTCGTCGCCGACGAGGGCGTCTCCTGCATGATCTTCCTGAACGACGTGAGCCTATCCAGCTCCCTCCGGCAAATCGAGCTGACGGCGGCGACAAATGCGCAGGAGGACTGCTCCACGAATGCCGCCTGGCCGGTCGCGAAGGGCATGCACAAAGTCGAGCTCCGGGCGCTGGGCATTGATTTCGCGTCGACAACCTTTGGAGCGACCACCCTCGACGTGATCTACCTGCCCTTTAACAAAGCGGGCCAGGTGCCCACGGCCGTCCCACCGACCTAGGGCTGCGGCCGCCGAACAGGGCCCCCCGCAGACGGTCCTCGGCCTGTGACATGCGGAACTCGAGCCTGACGACCAGATCGTAGGCCTCCGAATACCGGTCGTAGGCCTCCGCGGACCTGTCGTACACCTTGCCGTAAGCCGCGTAGGAGATCTGCCCCATCTTGTAGCGCGTCGTTGCCACCTTTGCCTGCTTCCCTGCCCTCTTGCTCTGCCGCTGCAGGCTTGACGTGCTCGGACCAGCGCCAGCCCGGCTCGAAAGTCGCGCGCCCGACCGTTCCGCTCGCAAGCTTCACGACCTCCACTTGGCCGTTGTCGAACGTCCGCGTCTCGTCCGGCGAATCGTGGCTCTTCACCTGGGCGTCACTCATATCCGAACCTCCTTCTCCCCGCACATGCGGCGGCGGTCTCCACCGCGGCCGCGACCGTATGCCCAGCGGGCTAACCTTGCAAATCGCGTTCCAGATCCGGGGTCATCGGCCGTCTGAGGTCGATGCGAGCGAGGCTTCGGCCAGGCGCTCTAGGACGTCCCGGTATCGAACGGGTGGGCGGCGAATTCGTCGATCGGCGAGGGCTCCGGACCGCCCTGATAGATCATCACCTCGTCGACCAGCACCGGACCGTTGTTGCGCACGAACACGTCGAAACTCAACTCGACCCATGGGTCGGTGAGCTGGAAGCGGACGCACGAGGGCGCGAGCTCGCTCCTGCCCACGCGGATGACGGTCTGGGCAAGGGTCGACAGTGGCGCGTCCACTGCGGAACGAGCCAGAACGGCGAGGTGGACTCGAGCTTTCCCGGGGTCGGTGCGATCGGCCATCACCCAGCAGGCCATCTGCTCGCTCGCCGGCGACCCGGGAGCCGGCGGTGTGGACACGGTGAGGTACGGGCCTCTCCAGCCGTGCCGCGAGACGAAGCCAGCTCGCGGGATACGCCACACACTGCGACCCTCGATCTGCAGGACCCTGCCGGCTCCCCCGTGGCAGACCTTCTGGTCGGCGTAGCAGTCCTGACCATCGCTGCCATACCCCGTGAACGGTGACGTGAACCTCGAGTCCTCCTGGATCGCGCCGACGAGGGTGGGTCCGGGATCGGACGCTCCCGTCGGAACTGCCGACACCGCACGAACTGACGCCATCGCGAGGATCAGCAAGGCTGCCAGCACCGTCGCGGGGGTCCGCTTCACGCCGCAGACCATAGCGGGCCAGCCTCGCCACCACAATGATGCCGACGATCGCCATACCGTCTGAGCTGCGGTTCTGTCACTCTCCGGCCCGCTCGAGGCCTGTTGCCTCATGTCAATAGGTCCGGATCGAAGGGGTCGTTACCTCACGAAAAAAGGTCCGGATGGGGTCAGCGGGATCCGAAGTAGGAGCTTCGCCAGGCGTGGTCCGCCGGCCACGCCACAGTCGGGCGGGCACTCATGCTCCGCCGTCTCCTACGGGGCATCTGCGTGGAGCTGACGTCGTTCGACTCCACTCCCCCATATGGTGCGAGCCGAGCCGCGCCTGACCGCCCTTGTAGTCTTGCGCGGTGCATGCGGCACCGACCCGGACCCGGACCTGAGCGCGGCTAGGGTCTCCACGGCGGTTACATCCGCCCTACTCGTCCTTACCGCTGGCCTCGTTCAGGCTCAGGCGGAGGCGCCCTCGGCGGCCCAGAGACGTCACCTGCCGAGCGGATCGCCCAACATCGTGCTCATCCTCTCGGATGATCAACGCTTCGACACTATGAACGTCATGCCGAACGTTCGCCACCTCATCGGCGACAAGGGGGTCAGGTTTGAGAACGCGTTCATCTCGAACTCGCTTTGCTGCCCCAGCCGGGCGAGCATCCTGACCGGCCTGTATTCGCATGGCAACGGTACCTATCAGAATCTTGGTCCCTTCGGCGGGTTCGCTTCCTTCGATGACTCCTCGACATTGGCGACCTGGCTCACACCGACCTATGACACGGCACTGTTCGGGAAATACCTGAACGGCTACATGGAACCCGCTCACACCACGATGTATGTCCCGCCGGGCTGGGATCGCTGGTACGGGCTTGCCGAAGACGCGTCCAAGTACTACGGCTTCGACCAACTCATCTCCGATGGCGCCGGGACCCCGGCCATCGAGTCCTTCGGGCATGAGCCCGGCGACTATTCGACGAACGTGCTGACCCGGCAGGCAGTCAAGTTCATCGAGGTCGATCACGGTGGGGATCCCTTCTTCCTCTACTTCGCGCCGAACGCACCCCACGGACCCGTGGTGCCCGCCCCCGGTGACAAGCGGCGATCGAGATCGATCCGGATCGAGCGCTCGCCGAATTTCAACGAGCTGGACATGTCCGACAAGCCGCCCCACGCCGCCGACATCCCGCGCTTGAGCGCGAACGCCCGAGAACGGATGGATCGGCGCTTCCGCGAGCAGAAGAGGGCGCTGATCGGCCTCGATACGGCGGTTGGCAAGCTCCTTGACGCACTCCGGCGCGAGAAGGCATTGGCCAACACGATGATCGTCTACATGTCCGACAACGGCTTCCTCTTCGGGGAGCACCGCTGGGTCTGGAAGGGCGTTCCGTACGAGGAAGCCATCCATGTGCCGATGTACATCAGGTACGACCGGATGATCGAGACGCCGGGGGACCGACACGACCTGGTGGTCAACATCGATGTCGCGCCGACGATCATGGATGCCGCGGGGCTCGTCCCGCCGGGTCCCTGGGACGGGAGCAGTCTCCTGCCGCTGCTCGATGGCCAAGGCCCATCCAGCTGGCGAACCGACTTCCTCCTGGAGCATCTGGACGACGGCCGGGGGCGCCACCACGTCCCGACGATGTGCGGGATCCGATCCGAGGACTTCGCGTACATGTGGTACGGGAGGAGCGGCGAGGAACTCTACGATCTTTCGGACGATCCCTACGAATTGCACAACCTTGCGTCGGACCCGGATCATGCGAGTACGTTGACCGCGATGCGAGCGCGCGTGACGCAACTCTGCAGCCCGCCTCCCCCCGACCCTCAGTTCCAACTGCCGCCGTAGACCCTCACGATCCGATATCACCGCGATCACCCATTCCGTCCCTTGTCGGGCCGGTCGCCGAAGATGCCGGCTTATGGATACCCGTCGCCGCTCTCCGAGGGGATCGGCTCCATGGATGCGGCTGTACGGATAGCACCGGCTCGGTCGAGGACGGTTTCTAGTCGCAGGGTCGTGCCATCGCGCTCCAGGATCACGACGTTTCCGCTGACTCGCAGCGCGGTTCCGTCGGCAAGTTGCAGCGTGTGCGGTCCCTCGAGCCAATAGCCGCGCGTGCCCGCGATGTCGATAGCCTCCGGTGAACCTTCGGTGGGAACCTGCTTAACGGCGAGGATGTCGTCGCCGCCGAACTCGATCAGGATCGCGCCCCACGGGGTCCCGGCGATCCTTGGGAGGTCTGAACGAGGCAGCCACGTCATCGACACCCGCGAAGCGGCATGGTCGAGGAACACGGCGTCCGGGTCGCCAAGCGCCATGGGAACCATGATCTGGAACTTCACGCGCGCCTCCGCCTCCACGAGCGTAACGGCACGCCCGAGGTTCGGCCCCGTTTCCGGTACCGTGGACGGCGCATATGCCGCCTCGGGCGCGCGCTGGATCTGGATCGCTCCGATCACGACCTTCGAACCCGCGGCCACGGTCGTCGCGAGCACGAACACGGCGAGGGCGACCGCGAACCGGCGACGGCCGCGAGGCCACAGGGCGAAGGCGTCACGCCGGCTCACGCGTCCGGGTCCCCCGGCGATCCGGCGGGCAACGGCGGTGGCGACCTCCGACCCCGCCACATCCGGCTCCAGCGAGGACAGTGCCCCCATCAGTTCCTCATCGCTCATCGCTCGCCAGCTCATACATGAGCCTCCTCTTCCAGGAGGGCACGCAGACGCGCGAGGGCTCGGCTGGTGCGGGACTTCACCGTGCCTCGCCGGATCTCCAGGGCATCCGCGGTCTCGGCCTCCGAAAGCCCGAGCAGGAAGCGATAACCGAGCACGAGCCGGTCCCGCTCGCCGAGGCGGTGAAGCCCTGCGTACAGGGCATCGCGCTGCTGGCGATCGAGGAACGTGGCCTCGGGCGATGGGGCTGCATCGCCCGGGCCGCGCTCGCTCGCGAGCCGCGTCGGCAGCGTCGCTCGGCGTCCCTCCGCCCTGCGCGCGTTGCGTGACTCGTTCGCCACGATCCGGAGCAGCCACGGCCGGAACGGAGCGTCCATCCGGAACCGGCCCAACGCCGCATAGGCCTTCACGAAAGCTTCCTGGACGGCATCGGGAGCGTCGGCGCCGGCAACGAGCGCGGCGGCGCGCAACGCGACAGCCTGGTGCCGCAGGACCAGCTGCCCGTACGCGGCCACGTCGCCACCCTTCGCCTTCAGGATCAGTTCCTCGTCGTCCAGTGGTCAGCCCTCCACCTGCCGTTTCTACACCGGCCGGGCCTCCGGGGTTCCGCATATGGAACCGATCGGCGCCGGGGGGTGTCTCCCTACTGATGAATACCCATCGAACGATCACAGCCGCACTGGTGCTCCTCCTGGCCCCTGCCTGCTCCGGGATCGCGGCACAGGCCTCCGGTGAGGGGCCGGACGATCCTGGCATCCCAGGTGGGGGGATCCTGCTCGTGGGCACCGGGAGGGGGCTGACGGGACTCGATGCTGCCACCGGGGAGGTACTGTTCGACGCCCCGGACGCGGTTGCATCACCAGACCGGTCGATCGTGTACGCGACTGATGCCGGCGGCTCTCTCCGGGCGATCGATGCCCGCACGGGGAAGGTTCGCGCTTCCGCTCCAGCCCCGACCGGGACGATTCCGATCGCCGCAGCGGAAGGCGGACTCGTCGCGCTCATCCCCGAAGGGGTCGCAACCTATCCTGACGTACCGACGGGGCGAACCGCCACGCCGATCGACGTCGTCGACACGACCGGGGATGACCCCCCTTTGCACCTCGACCTCGAGGGTAACTTCGAACCCGAGGCGTTCTCGACCGATGGCGAGTTCCTGTTCCTCATCCAGTACCTGCCGGCCGAGGCGCCGACCCGCTACCGCGTGATGCAGCTGGGCCTTGCCTCAGGACGGGTGCTTCCCATCGCTAGTCCCGACAGGGTCCCTTCGGCCAAGGTCCCTCCGGCGGCGATGCAAGGAGTGCGGCTGCAACAGGTTTGGGCACCCGACCGAACGGTGCTCTACACCCTGTACACGAACCAGGTCGCGGGCAGGGAACCGCTCACATTCGTCCACGCGCTGAACCTTAAGGAGCGCTGGGCTCACTGCATCGACCTCCCCGCGCCGTTCGGGGCCAGCCCTCCGGGTGCGAAGGCGATGGCCGGTTCCGCGGACGGGGAGCACCTGGTCATCACCGACGCAACGACCGGCAAGATCGCCACGATCAACACGCGCAGGTTCTCGGTCGAGACGACGGTGGCAGCGAACCTGCCCTCGCCGGAGTCCCCGGGATCCGCGTCGGCATCGATCGCCCCGAACGGGGTTCTCTACGTGAGCGGAGGGTCCCAGGTCGCAGCGTTCGACGCCGGCACGTCGGCTCCTGGGCCGATGTGGGTAGCCGATCAGCAGCTCTACGACGTCCATCTCGCGAGCGACGGCAAGATGCTGTACCTGGCTACCGGTGATGCGATCGAGGCGCGGAACCCTTCGACCGGGACGCTGATCGGATCCGTCCACCTAGCCGGCGGTCGCGATGTGTTGGCTGTCTTCGATCGGTGAGGCGCGCTTGATTTACCAGCTAGCTTGCGTTCCCCGCCGGCAGCGGCCTACCTTCGTAGCTATGGTCAGAGCGGTCGCGCTTGCCCTCGGACTACTTCTGATCTTGCCGACCACGTCTTCGGCGCGGCCGGTCCCCCGCGACTCCGATCCAACGACGTTCGTACGCAAGTGCAGGACCAGCGTGTACGGCGAACTCGCTCACGATTGGCGAGAGGACGCCTTGAAGCTCGGAAGGGTCTGGTTCCTCTATCTCGAGACGAGCGGACCACCGGCGGGATCGTGGACCCGCTTCAAGGTCCTCGTTGTCGTCCGTCGAGGCCCGCCGGTCAAGGTCAGTGTCGCCCCAACCGATGGCGTCGCTCTTGCCTACAACCCCGCCACGTTCAATGGCGCCGACACGGTGGAGGAGGGGAACGCATCAGTCAGGTTCAGACCATGTCGCCCCGGGACCTCGCCATACCCACAAGCGCCTCGAAAGTTCACCCAGTTCAACGGGGGCTGGTCTCGGCGGGACTTCCGGTGTGCGCAACCTTCACGGCAAGACCCCAGGATGACAACCCTGTGATCAAGCAACTCCCTCTTCTAGGCGGCACCTGCCCATAGTGGTGAGTACCTACGCGGTTCCGAGCGAAGGCTTGGCGAGGCTAGTTCGGCACCCATCGCGGCGCCGGTTCGACCGCTCTGAAGTTCCGGAACGTCGTACTGCTACGCTCACGCCGTGACGAAGGATCGGATCGGAGGGTGATCCCTCGTCGCGCGCCCCAGCTAAGCGATGGCGTTCGCGTCGCGTTCGAAGTGTCGGTGCTCCTCATCGCCGTCGGGCTCTTCATCGTCGGGTTGGGTGATAGCCGACGGGACCGCGTCCGCTGAACTGGGGTTCTGTCCCTACTTCGCGTAGTCCTCCATACCCGAGAAGTCGAACATGACGCAGGACTCATCGCCCACCGTCCAGGCATCGTGTCCCGGCGGGATGTAGACGGCGTCACCTGGGCCCATCTCGAACTCGCTGCCGTCGTCCATCACAGCGTTCATACGTCCGGAAACGACGTAGCCGATGTGGAGGGACTGGCAAGAATCGGTCTTCGCGATGGGCTTGACGTGGTCGGACCAGCGCCAGCCCGGCTCGAAGGTTCCGCGCCCGACCGTTCCGCTCGCGAGCTTCACGATCTCCACCTGCCCCTTGTCGGTGAACTTGCGCGTCTCGTCGGGAGAATCGTGGCTCTTTACCTGCGCGTCGCTCATGTCCAAGCCTCCTTGGTCCGTCCGAATGCGGCGGAGGCATCCGCCGCCACCGCGACAGTATGACTAACGGGCCCCGGCTCGCAAGTCCGGTTTCGGGGCGAAGCTCTCGCGCAGGTTCGATTCCCGTCCGCCTCCGCTCATCGCCTGGCGCCCGTCGCCGGTTGCCTCTCGCTCTCGCGGCAGGCAGTATCGGGGACGGATGACCATGAGGGGGGGTGTCACCATGGACAGGAGGAGCAGGTCAAGGTGAGGCCTGGAGTCAAGAGCCAGCAGGCGACTGACGACGATCTCGAGATCGTGACCGACATCATGACGACGGCCTTCGCCGAGGACCCCGTCTGGGGAGGCTGGGCCTTCCCCGATCCGGACCGCGAACGGGCAGCAGCACAGCGCCGGGAGTTCTGGCGATACCTGCTCCGCGGAGCCGTACGGTTCCCGTGGGTCCGACTGACCGAGGGCCATGAGGCGGCCGCGATGTGGATCCCGCCGGGCGAGCGCGAGCTTCCGCCGGAACAGGAGGACGGCCTGGCCGCGTTCTCCCGCGATCTGGTCGGCGGTCACGGCGCTACGTTCGTCGAGGGCCTCGAAGCGTTCGAGGCGAACTTGCCGACGGACGAGTATCACCTCGACCTCCTCGGGACGCACACCGATCACCGAGGCAAAGGGTTGGGGATGGCTCTCCTGAAGGAGAACCTGCAGCGGATCGACGCCGAACACATGCCCGCCTACCTGGAATCGACGAATCCAGTGAACATCGAACGGTACGAGGGCGTCGGATTCACTCAGGTTGGGCGATTCACGCTCCCCGGCGGCCCGACCGTCGACACCATGTGGCGAGAGGCTCGCTGACCGTGACCTCCCACGCCGCCTACCGCCCGACTGGTCCGCTGATGCGGTTCGCACTGATCGTCGGCGCGTTCTTCTCATTCGCGTCGGGGGTCCAACTCTTCGTCCTCACCGACCACACGGAAGCCTTCTTCGCGTGGACCATCGCCAGCGGCGCGAGCGCGACGATCCTGGGCGCCTTCTACCTCACCGCCTGCACCATCGCCCTGCTGAGCTGGCACCGCCAGCCATGGGTACGCGCACGGGTTGGGATCCTCGGCGTCGTGGTGTTCCTCTGGGCCACGCTTCTCGCAACGGCGCTCCATCTGGACCAGTTCCACCTGACCTCCGGGAGCAACCTCGGCCGCGCGGCGGCCTGGATATGGCTGATCGTCTACATCGCCGACCCGATCCTCGTGACCGCGGCGCTCATCGTGCAGTGGCGGATGCCAGGCGAGGACCCGCCGCGTGCCGCGCCGTCGCCATCCGCCTACCGCAGGTTCCTCGCAGTGTCGGCGGTCTTCTTCGGGGCAGCAGGGGCCGTGATGTTCCTCTTGCCGGCCCTCGCCGTTCGTATGACGGCCTGGCCGCTCACCCCCCTGACGAGCCGCACGATCGGAGCGGTGGCACTCGGAACGGCGGGCGTGTTCGCAACCATGGGGTGGGAGAACGATGCGGACCGGATCCGACCGGCCGCGATCGGCTTCACCGTCGCAGCCGCATTACTCCTGGTCGGCGTCGCGCGCTACCCAGGCGAATTCGAGTGGGGTGGAACGGGTCCCCTCCACCTCGTGGTGATCGGCGTGCTCGCGATCGTGGGAGTTGCTGGCAGACCCTGGCGGAAGGTCGCTAGCGGACGCGCACCTTCGCGACCTCGCGGTCCCTAACGGCGGTCACGTCGGCGGAAGTCATCGTGACCGGGCTCTTCATGGTCGCGCCGCGGTGCGCCTTGGGCGCTGCCTTGATCAGAACGTGCTCCGCGAACGAGCTGCTACCGGGCGTCCATCTCGACTTCGCTGCCGTCGTCCATCCCGGGAAGCGTCAGGTCCAGGACACAACGTAGCCGATGCGAAACGCCTGGCAGGAATCGGTCTTCGCGATGGGCTTGACGTGCTCGGACCAGCGCCAGCCCGGTTCGAAGTTCGCGCACCCGACCGAGCCCGGGATCTGGAAACACTGCCTCTGACCTTGGGTTCTGTCACTCTCGGGCCCGCCATAGGGTTGACACCGGCTTCCCCCGCAGCTACCGTCATCCGAGTAGTTGTCAGCGTGCTGGCAGCTGCTTTTCTTTATGCGGATGACGGCCGAACACTTCGGACGCACCTCGCGGGCGCACCTCGCCGGCCCCCACTCGCCCTCCCCACGGCGCACCGGCACGGTCCTCGCCGCCCTCACGATGTCCATCGCGCTCCTACTCGTAGGCGTGGGCGGCGCCGCCGTCGCCGCCGACGACCCTTCGATCGGTGACTCCCCGCCGGCAGTCGCGGTGCCGCTCCCCCGGGAGCCGGACCGGTGCGACATCGAAGGAACCGACGGCGACGACCGGTTGGTCGCCACGGAACACGGGCAAGTCGTCTGCGGGCTGGGCGGGAACGACACGCTGATCGGCACGAACGGCCACGACATCCTTCGCGGCGGACCAGGGAAGGACCTGATCCGGGGCGGCGACGGCGACGATGACCTCTACGGCGGGGAGGCGAATGACGTCTGCCGCCAGGCCGAGGGCGACGGGTACCTCGAGCAGTGCGAGAAGCCGATCGCCGGCATCGCCGTGACGGTCGCCCTCGAACAGGTCGGCGACGACTACCAGTGGGCGGCGGAGGGGCCCGATGAGTTCGACTGCTCGGGCCTGACCTGGTACGCGTGGCGGAAAGCGGGGGTGACTCTGAACCGTTCGTCGGGTGACCAGTGGCGGGGCCTGGAGCGCGTCGGGCGGAGCCATCTGCAGCCCGGCGATCTCGTCTTCTTCTACTCGCCGATCCACCACGTGTCCATCTACATCGGCAACGGCGAGCTCGTGCATGCCGAGAACGAGCAGAGCGGCGTGAACATCGACCCACTCGGCGGCTATTACGCGCAGCACTTCAATCGCGCCGCCCGCCCGGCCTGAGGCCGGTGCCCGAGCAGGTCATGAGCTAGCCGCGGAAGGACGAAGGTCCATGCGTTCCCAGATCCCCCGCCGGTCCGCGTGGATGAGCATGCTCGCGCTGGCTCTGTTGGCTGCTCCGACGTTCGCGTCTGGGGTGGTCGCCCAGCAGTCGCCGGCGGCGCCCGCGCCACACGGTGCAGCGCCCCTGGTCGTGATGAGCCCCACGCGGGTTACAGACGGGGTGGACGCCATCGAGCCCGGCACATCGGCGGTCGTGACCGACGTAGTCTTCCGGATCAACGAGGATGTGGGCCAGCCACAACCTGGACAGGCCCTGTTGTTCGGGTCACTCGTGGACTACCGGGCAACGCCGACCGCGGGCGTCACCGCGATCCTCGACCTCGAACGATGGGACCGGACACCAAGGTTCGAGCAACGGCATCCGTTCAGCACGTTCGCGGACTTCATCGAGCTCGCGCACGCGCGCGGGGATCGCGCGGTCATCGCGCCGGGGTTCGGCCTCGGCCTCCGGCTGCCATGCTCACGCGACCTCAACCCGATCCCCGCCTACATCCGATGCTGGAGCCGGGTCTCCCCCGATCTGATCCTGGTGCAGGGCCAGCACTTCCAGGAGGACGTCCCCACGTACCGGCGACTCATGGACGGCGTGAACGATCGGCTGCCGGGGATCGTGGTTCCGGAGATGAGCATCCGCGAAGAAGACGGCACGAGGGCGCACCACCTGATCGAAGCCTGGAAGGCGGTACGCGGGCTCGCCGCCGGGGTTGGGCTGTGGAGCTCGATCACGACCACGAACTATCAGCCGGGTGTCCGGTTCCTCCGGTGGCTCGCGCAGTCATCGGGTCCGTAGCTGACGCAGCCCCGCCCTTCATGTCCACGGGCGAAGCTCCCGGGCGGGTTCGATACCCGTCCGCCTCCGCTGACCACATAGGTGCGGGCGGCGGCGCGCTACCTCAAGTCGTGTGGAATGGATAGTCCCAGATGTGTGAGAGTGATAGTCGTTGCCCAGTGCGATCTTGTCCGTTCGACCAACGAGGAGGAACCCATGCGTTTCAGCGTCCTGGCAGCACTGTGCGGGCTCATCGCGATGCTCGCGACAGCCTGCACTTCATCGACCGGCGATGGGCAAACAGCCCCGCCCATCTCGGTTGGCAAGCAGGCTCCCGATTTCTCCCTCAGCACCCCCGAGGGGAACGAGGTCTCCCTCTCCTCATTCCGGAGCAAGAGGCCGGTTCTGCTCTACTTCAGCATGGGCCCGGGGTGAGGCGGCTGCATCATGCAGGTGGTCGACCTGCAACGCGATGAAGCGTTCCGCTCCACGAACGTCGAACTCCTTTCTATCGCCTCGGACCCTCCCGAGGCATGGGCAGAGGTCGTGAAGGAGGAAGGCATCGAGCTTCCGGTTCTCTCAGACCCGGAAACCCGCGTGTCATCCTCCTACGACGTCATGCAGTGGCAGATGATGGGCGAGCCCGGGCACACCTTCGTACTCGTGGACGAGGAAGGGGTCGTCCGCTGGATCCGCGACTACGGTGCCCCTGAGAGCGGAGGGCTCATGTACGTGGAGCCCGACGAGCTCGTCCCGCAGATACAGACGGCACTGCGAGGGTGAGAGAGGAGAAACACGACTTGCGCCCCGCCTCGGTTTCGACTCAGTATGGGCCTCAACCGCCAACTCAGAGAGGGATCCGACCCGTGCGCCGCCACCGTTCGATCGCGGTCTCAGCCGCGGCGGTCATCGTGTCTTCGGTGACGGCTCTCGTGCTCGCGTTGTCTGGGAACAGCGGGCGGGCCGCGACGCCGATCCCGCCGTCGCTGAACATCCTGTCCGCAGAGATCGTCGAGCAGCCACCGATCGACCCTGAAGACGCAGCCGCGCGGGCCGTGCTCATCCGTCTCGTGGTGGAAGCCGCCCCCGACTGCGCGTCGGCGACCTCTCCGCTCTCCTACGGCGTGTTGGTGGACGCCGACCGGAAGCCCAAGACGGGCACGACGGTTCCGGGGATCTCGACGTTCGGCGCCGACGCTCGGATCACTGCCGCGTGTTCGGGTGGCGTACTCACCAGCCCGGGACGAACCGTGCAGGTGAGCGTGGACGGCGGGACCGGCCAGGCGACCATCGAGATCGCGACCACGGTCGGGGAGCTTCCGTCCGTGCAGCTGCGGTGGGCGCCGTATGCGATGTCGGGCGATCAGCTCTTCCATGTACGCGCGCCGGCGTGGGCGGAATGGACGACGAGCGAGAGGACGATGCCGTGAGGCGGGCAGTCGCCGTCGCGCTGGCCGCGACCCTCGTCGCCGCCCTCGTCGCCTTCCAGGCGCCCGGCGCCGTCGCCGCGACCGCGTCCATCAAGCACGGCGACTGCGACGTCGCGATCCAGTCCTACACGCTCGACAAGGACTCGAACACCTACAAGGACGACGGATCCGATCAGGGCAAGGCGGACACCGCCGCCGTCAAGGACACCATCAAGAACCTGCTCGACAAGTCGCCGGACTTCGTCAAGAAGCTCGAGGACGCGTGCAAGAAACACGGGAAGAAGCTCAACATCAGGCTCTTCCGCAACACCTCCCGCGCCTACGTGGCTAGCGCCCAGACCAAACTCGGGCAGGTCGCCGTAGACCTCGGGGACATCGCGGGCGTCGACCCGTTCCTCGAGGGCAAGCCGGTGGACAAGGCGAAACTGAAGGCGAACCTCCTGGCGTTCTTCCTCGCGCACGAGATCGACCACCTTCGCGAGACCGACACCGAATCGCACGACGACCCGGCCGAACCCGGGGCTGGGGTGATCGGGCCGCCCGACGAGGACGCGAACAAGGTGATGGCCGACCTCGGCGTCGCCGTCTCGCGGAACGACTACGGACAGACGGGCTCCGACGGCAAGGTCATCGTGACGTTCACGGTGGACGGGCAGAAGGTCACGCTGCACGCGACGGACGCGAACGCGGCGCAGAAGCCGTTGGGCGGGGGATCAACGCAGAAGACGGTGACGCCGGGAACGGTCAAGGGGATCCCCGACGAGCCCTGCCCCTCCTCACCGCCCTGCTACAAGCCCGCGGATCGAAGTGACGCCGATGCCGACGGTGTGAAGGACGCGGGGACGAAGCCCGACAACTGCCCCGGCGTCGCGAACCCGCAGCAAGGCGACGGCGACCACGACGGGACGGGTCTGCCGTGCGACCTGGACGACGACGGGGACGGGTTCGCTCGCTCGCTCGAGCGCGTGACGGGCTCCTCGGACCTGTGCAAGAAGTGCCTTCCGGAGAGCTGGGCCGTGACCACCTCGTGCTCGAACTCGCTGGACGACGACAGAGACGGCTTCACCGACGGCACCGACCAGAGTTGCCTCGCCCCGTCGGTGGACGCGGCGAGCTTCCCCGAGACGGTCGTGAACAACGAGATCTATCCTGACACGTGGCGGCTGGATCTCGGCGGCGTTCCCGAGGACTCCGATGTGCTCGTGCTGAGCGGGCAGCTGCTGCTCGACCGCGACCTGGACGGGACCCCCGACGACCAGATCAACCTGCAGGGAACGCTCTCGGTGGATCGGCAGGCACCGGCGACAGTCATCGGCACGCGGCAGATGACGTGGAGCGTGCCGGACGCGTCGATCACGGGCGCCAGCGCGGGCCTCGGCAACGTCACCGTCTCGCTGTCACAAGCAGGGTCGGGGTTCGCTCAGGACTCTGCGCCGCTCGACGGCGGCGACTTCCCTGCGCAGCTGATGCTCGGGCTCCCGTTGAACATCACCGGCCCTGGCCTCGACGGAACACCCGGCACGAGCGACGACGTGAACCTGCATACGCAAGGAACGTTCACCCTGGCGGGGACCGCCACCGGCTGGCCACCGTTCGGCGCCAACCTCACGAGCCCCGGGCCTGGTCAGCTGCTCGACGCTGCCGATGTTCGTCGCGCCGACCTCCTCGGCGCCAACCTCACGATCCAGATCCCTCCGTAGCTCCCCACAGCTCGTCGTTCCTCTGAGGAGGTACGGAGGGATGAGGGAGGGACCCTGTCATCTGGGCCCCTCCCTCGGGGGATGGCTACGACGTTTCACCGCCGGCCACGTCACAGTCGGGTGGGCATTCGTGCTCTGCCGTCTCGCCTGCGTCTTCGTGGGTGTCACCGGGCTCCTCGGTACCCGGAGCCTCCTCGGCTTCGGACGCCTCGTCGGCATCTTCAGCTTCTTGGACCTCGGTGGCCTCGTCGGCCGTGTCCGCCGCGTTGCAGTCCGGCGGACACTGATGATCGACCGAGTCGGTGTCTTCCACCACGGCGGGTGCGGAAGGACTGTCACCCGACGCGCTAGCGAGACCCGCTCCGACCACTGCCGAGAAGGCAAGGATCGAGAACAGGATCGCGAAGATACGCTTCTTCGTCATCTAGTTTTCACCTCCTGTCGCTGTTGGTAGGCACAGCCTGCCGCAGCGAGCATGAGAGGGGCATGAGTCGAGCCTGAGAGATCCGGGTGCTTCCGGCCGTTACTTCGTGTGCCAGATGTGGGTGATCCAGTTCAGCTCGCCGAAACCGAGCTCCGCGTTGAAGGCCTCACCGCTCTTCTCGGACGATGCGTGCATGACGTCGTGCGAGTCCCACTCGGAGATCAGAGACACCGTGCTGGGGTTGTTCTCGTCAACGGCCACCATCTGGTTGCGGGCGCCATCGGCCTCCATGGCCGGCTCCCACTTCTTGGACACGGCCACGAAGTGGTCGACGTCGGGCACCTTCTCGACGATGAATTGCACCATGACGCTCATGGATACCTCCTGGGATCGGGGACCATCGCAGACTTCCACACACCGGCGGATCCTGCAAGGTGAGGATGGATCGGTGGTCGACGAGCAACGACTGCATGGCCACACACGATACGCAGTCCCGGTTCGCCCCCGTCCGCATCCGGGAGGGCAGCATCAGGGGATGGCTACTCGTCGGATTCCGGTTGCCAGGGCCAATCGGACGATGTCCGGATGCGCTGCAGCGCCTCGGCCAGGGACTCGTCACTGACCCCCTCGAGGGCGACCCGGAGGAGGGGCCAGCCCAGCAGGAACTCCTCTTCGGTCTTGCCCGCGACCGCCGCCTCGTTCGCGATCTCGATCAGGTCCTCGTCCGAGCCGTCCACTGGGCGACTCTACCGCGGTCGCTGGTTCAGACGCGACGGCAGTGAGCGGCGATGTGCGTCGGGACGTTCCGCAAGTGATGATCCGCGTCCCGGATGTCTATGGAGTAGTGCGGCTTGCGCTTGGTCCCGGCCGCGACTCGAGCCCGGACCATGTCCTCCCCCTTCTTGTGCGTGTCCCCGTCACCCTCGAGCGTGACGACGACATTGCACTTGATGGTGACCGCGTGGCTCGAGTAGTTGTCGATGCCGACGCGGCCGCGGATGTGGTGGTCAGGGGCGCTGTAGGTATGCGTGCCCACGTGAGGATGGATCGCGATCTGGGGACCGGGTGCGGACAGTGGCGCCGCCCCGGACACTGCCGCGACCGTACCGACGAACAGCAGGGAAGCCGCCAACAGGAGCGCACGCCGCATACCCGTACCCCTTTTCGCTCGATCTGGCCCAGACTCTAGACAGTAGACGCCCCGAGCGTCAGGAAGGTTCCATCGAGACCGAGCCGTCTTCGGCCAGGCCCCAGTGCGGATTGTGGGCGACCTCCCAGGGGTGACCGTCCGGATCGACGAACACACCCGAGTACCCGCCCCAGAAGGTCTCGCCACCGGGCCGGGCGATACGTGCACCCGCAGCCTCGGCCGTAGCGAGCACCTCATCGACCTCAGCCGGCGAGCGGACGTTGTGTGCAAGGGCCACGCCGCCCCAACCACCGGGGTCGGCGACGCCGGAGTCCTCAGCGAGGTGAGCGCGATCCCAGAGCGCGACGACCATCCCGCCCGCTTGGAAGAACGCGACGTCCGCGTCCGGCTCGGCGTTCGTCGACCAACCGAGCGCCTCGTAGAAGGCCCATGCGCGTGCCAGGTCCGAGACTCCGAGGGTGATCAGGCTGACGCGTTGCTCCATCGGGTCGCATCATCCGACCTGGGGGCGGCACCGTCAACGGCCGGTCGGCTATGTCTTCTCGCAGCTCTGGAGGCGATCTGTACCCGGCCCCCCGTGACACGTGTCGGTAATTCGGACCGCCGTCCACGGCCGCCCTGGCGTAGAAGACCATCCCGTGACCGGAACTTGACCGAATCTTGACCTTTCGTGACGACGCAAGGAGGGGAGTGATGAGAACAACATCCAAGCTTGATGCGAACCTGATGAAAGTACCGGACGACCCCGGCGTGCTCGCCGGCCACCCGCCCGTCGGCGTCGACCGGCGGACTGTGGAGGACACCCTCCGGCTCCCCTGGCGGATCGCCGCGCTCGTCCGTTTCGCCGTCGCCGCCACCATCGCCGTCTACGTCCTGGCCTACCAGCCCCCACCGGGCGTCACCGTCCCCTCCTACATCCTGCCGATCGGACTCGCGCTGGCCGCAGATCTCGGGGTCCTAGCGGCGATCCAGTCCCTCACCCGCCGGCTGCCCGGCCGCGGGATGGGCGCGATCTACCTGGTCGCCGACCTCGCTTCACCGATCGCGATGCTCCACCTGTTCGCCTTCGACCCGCGCGCGCACCTGTTCGTCCTGCTCTTCGTCTCGATGGCCCAGGGTGCACTGGTGCTGCAACGCAAGGGCGCGCTCATCGCCTGGTCCATCAGTTCCCTCGCCTACGTTCTCGTGGAGCTGCGCGCGGAGGAGACGAGCGGCATCGCAGCGATCCCCCTGGTGGTCGGCTTGCGCGTCGCGATCATGTTCTTCGTCGCCTTGCTCATCGCGCAGCTCACGAGCCGATTCGAGAAGGGTGCGGCTGCACGGGAACGAGCCGAGCAGTCGCTGCGCTACCAGGCCGGGCTCCTGGAGAACGTGAACGATGCCGTCCTGGCGACGGACATCGACATGCGGATCACTGCGTGGAACATGGCCGCCGAACAGACCTACGGCTGGGCCGCAGAGGAAGTCATCGGCCGGCCGATGCACGAGATCCTTCGTTCCCGCCTGATCACCGCAGGCACCGATGAGGTCGGGTCACTGGCGGTATCCGGGGACTTCGTCGCCGAGTTCGTGCAGATGCACAAGGACGGACATCCCGTCTACGTCGAGGCGAAGGCGATGCCCCTGCTGGATGACGCCGGGCTCACCATCGGCTACGTCACCGTGAACCGTGACATCACCGAACGCCGACGCGCGCAGGAGGCGACGAGCCGGGCCGAACGCTCGGAACAGGCCAGCCGCGCGAAGGACGAGTTCCTCTCGCGAGTCAGTCACGAGCTGCGGACCCCACTGAACGCCGTCCTCGGGTTCGCGCAGCTCCTGGCCCTCGATGAGTTGGGCGACGAGCAGCGAGCCAACGTCCAGGAGATCATGCGTGGCGGCCAGCACCTGCTGACCCTCATCGACGACGTGCTCGAGATCGCCAGGATCGAGGGTGACCACATCAGCATCGAGACCGCCCCCGTCCGCGTGCAGGATGTCTTCGAGGAAGCGGTCCACATCGTCGGATTCCTGGCCGCCGACGGACACATCGAGATCGACGCCGCGGTCGAAGATCTGTGGGTGTTCGCCGACGCGCAACGCCTCAAGCAGGTGTTCATCAACCTGCTCTCCAACGCGATCAAGTACAACCGACAAGGCGGACGGGTCTCACTGGCCGCCGGACACAGCGACGACGGGTACGTGCGCATCGATGTGACGGACACGGGACCAGGGATCGCCCCCGACCGGATGGACCGGCTCTTCCTTCCGTTCGAGCGGCTCGGTGCCGAGCAGACCGACGTCCAGGGCACCGGCTTGGGGCTGGCCCTGTCGCGCAACCTGATCGAGGCGATGGGGGGCCAGATCGGGGTCGAGTCTCAGCCGGGCGAGGGCAGCGACTTCTGGATCCTGCTTCCCGAGGCGGAGCCGGCTGCCGGGGTCCTTGATGAGCCGGGCTTCGTCCCGGGGCCCCTGACCCGGCCGGTCCACACCATCTTGTACGTGGAGGACAACCTCTCGAACCTGCGGCTGGTCGAATCGGTCCTGCGCCGGCGCGCCGACGTGCACCTGATCCCAGCGATGCAGGGCGGCGTGGGCCTCGAACTCGCCGCGGAACACCAACCCGACCTGATCCTGCTCGACGTGCACCTCCCGGACATCCCCGGGGACGAGGTGCTGCGACGGCTACGCGCCGACCCGAAGACCGCCGCCATCCCCGTGGTGACGATCAGCGCCGACGCGACCGACGCCCAGCAGCGGCGGATGCTCGGCGCAGGCTCGATCGAGTTCCTCGCAAAACCGATCAACATCAGCCGGTTCCTGGAGATCGTGGACGGCCTCGGCGACTAGGTCCGCGGGCCCTCCGAGCGCGGTTGGCCGATAGGAGCCTGTGGAAGGAAGATCGATCGCCCAGTCCCCGGCGCAGGATGATCATGTCCTCGCCCGGTCCGTGGTAGTCGGTGTGGACGGGCACGCCGTCCGGCCCGGGCTCCCCGACCATCCCGAAGCCGATCGCCGTGTGGAATGCCTGCGACCCGGTGTTGAACGGGGCGGTGACCGCCTTCAGCTCGACGCATCCCCGCTTCCGGGCGAGCTCCCCGAAGTGCTCGTACAGCGCGCGGCCGATGCCGCGCCGCTGGTGGGAGCTGCGGACGCCCACTAGATGGATGTAGCCGACGGGCTCGGTCTGCGAGATGAACCCGAACAGGTAGGCGACAACCCGTCCGTCCTCGCGAAGAACGAACGCGGTGTCGCCGAACTCGTGGACCAGGAACGGATAGTGGAACTGGAGCGTGCGCCAGCCGGGACCGGTGGAGCTCCAGAAGGCCGGCAGCTCACGGACGATCGCGAGGAAATCCTCATGGGTGGCGCGATCGAAGGTCACAGGCTCAGGCTAGCATCGGGCTCGTTTCAGCCGGTGGCGGCGGCACCCTTGTCGGGTACGGTCCCGCGGTCGCGCTTGCGCAGCGCTGCGAGCAGCGGCTGCGCATCCGCCAGCCACTCGGGCTGGAAGCAGAAGCCGAGCGTGATGTCGTAGCACCGGACGCTCACCAGCTCCGAACCGTCGTCGCGGGTCCGCGACTTCGCCAGGTAGCACAGTTCGCGCGGGTAGGACTTGACTACCGGGCGACCTTCGTCATCGCTCGAGACGACCAGCAGGCGGCGGTCGGTCAAGACGACGGTGATGTTCGCGAAGGTCGTTCCCTCGGTCAGCAGGATCCCCCGGGCGAACGCGTGAACCGTCTCGCCATGCTCCAAGTGATCGGAGATCCCCACCATCGACTGCCCTTTCCTGATAACGGAAAAGGACCCGGCCCGAATGCCGTGCCCCTCTTCTCTATCGGCACCCAGCGGCACCCGACTTGAGCCATTCCGGTCGAACTACCGGGGAATCCCCATCGCCGATCGGCCCGGCACCAGATGGAGGATGCCCGGTACCCGACGCGAGGGGACGCCGAGATCCGCGCCGCGTCTCGTGTCACAGGCACGAGCACTAAGGGAATCAGGCTCGGACGCCGATACCTGAAAATAGGTATCCCACCGAGGCCGGGATCCCGCCGTGGATACATCCGCCGACATCGCGTGAAGGACGGTTAGGTTGCTACCCGAACCCCGCGAACGACCGGACCCGGATACGCCAGTCGAGCAGCAGGCCGTCCAGGCACCACCTCGCAGCAGCTCGGCCGAGGCGTTGGTCGCGCAGGCCATGGCCGCAGGAGAGCAGGTCTGCCTGTCCGTCGAGTGCCTGCGCAGGACCGAGGGGCAAGGGTTCGAGCGCACGATCCTGGCCGTCACCGACCGGCACGTCCTCGAGATCAGGCCGATCTTCCCTTGGGGTTACGAGCTCAACTCCGTCCACCCGCGCGACGCCTGCCGGGTCGTGAACGGACGCGAACGACCGGACGGATCGCGGATGCTCATCCTGCGCCACGAGTCCGGTCCCCTATGCCTGTTCTTCCAGGCGACCCAGGGCGCGGAGGCCGACGCCATCTTCGGCGCCGTCGGTTACGACCCCGCGCCGCCGCCGACCCGGGCGCCCTCCCTCGCCGTCGTACCCGACCCACCCGTGGCCGAGCGACGAGAGGTCGATCGCTTCGCGATGGCGCAGGAGTTCTCCGGGATCCTCGAAGCGCTCGATGAAGCAGGCGCAGACGAAGAGTAGCTAGGCGCGGACCCGCTCGCGTCCCGGATCGTAGAACGCTTCGTCCTTGATCACGCCCGAGGCCGACCCGCCGTCGGCGGCCGACCGCACCGTGACCTCGGTGCCGGCAGTCACCTCCGGCGCCACGTACCCTATCGCCAGGTTCTTCCCGAGGAACCAGCCCGTGTCCGAGGAGGTCACGCTCCCCACCTCGCGCCCATCTGCCTCGATGACGTCGCCTGCCGCGGGCAAGACGCTCGTGTCGGCGAACTCGACGCCGGCCAGCCTTCGCGTCACGCCGGCGTCCCGTTGCTTCGCCAGCGCCTCCCGCCCGATGAAGTCCGCTCCGGCGTCGAGATCGACCGCCCAGCCGAGCGAGGCCTCGAGGGGTGTCGTGTCCTCGCTGACGTCCAGTCCGTAGAGCGGGTACTTCTTCTCCATCCGGGTGCTGCGAAGCGCGCCGAGCCCTGCGGGCCTGGCACCCAGGTCCGCGCCGGCGGCCAGGACCGCATCCCAAACGTGTGAGGCGTAGTCCCGCGGGTAGTACAGCTCGTAGCCCAGCTCCCCCGAGTAACCGGTCCGCGAGAGCAACGTCGGGACATCGGCGACGTCCGTCTGGATGAACCGGTAGTACGGCAGCGCCGCGGTGGAGAGGTCGGCGTCGGGCGCGAGCGACGCCAGCAGCTCGCGCGAAGACGGGCCCTGCACCGACAGGTACGCGGTCCCCGACACGATGTTGGTGATGTAGGCGCGAAGGTCGCGAGCCTGCTCGCGGAGGTGCGCCTCGACCGCCTCGGCCCGCGCAGGAGTCGCGATCAGCCAGAAGTGTTCGGCGGACAGCCGGTAGGCCGTGAGGTCGTCGATCATCCCGCCGGCGTCGTTGCAGACGGACGAATACAGCACGCCACCGTCGTCGAGGCGCCGCAGAACGTCTCGCGCCAGGATCCGGTCGAGCAGCGCCTCGGCGTCCGGACCCTTGATGTCGATCGGACCTTGGTAGTAGACGTCGTAGATGCCGACGGCATTTCGCGTCGCCAGGTGTTCTTCCTCCGTCGACGTGAACACCACGGCCGCGTCGAACCCGATCCGGTCGCCGAGTTCGGCTCCCCGTTCGATGAACTTCTCGTGGTAGGGGGTGTGCTTGCGCGCGGGCGTCAACCGGATCGCCTCCTTCAGAACTCGTACAGGTAGGTGTCGAACTCGTCGTCGACCTTCCAGCCCGCGGACTCGTAGAGCCCCTTCGCGCGGATGTTGTCCTTCGCGGTCTCGAGGAGCACGAACTTCGCGCCCTGCCCTCGGCAGAACTCGACGGCATGGTCCAACAGCGCCCGCCCGACCCCGCCGCGCCGTGCATCCGGATCGACGAACAGGTCGTACAGGACCCAGGCGGGACCCAGTTCCAGCGACCCCCACGTCGGATAGAGCTGGGCGAACCCGACCGCCCGGCGATCGTCGCCCTCGCCCGCCCAGGCCAGGAAGACCGTCGATTCGCCGTTCGCCAGACGTTCCCCGAGGAACCGGCGCGCGCCCGGCTCATCGAGCTCGCACTCGTAGAAGTCCCGGTAGGCCTCGAAGAGGGGCACGAGCGTGTCGAGGTCCCCCACGCCGGCCGGCCCGATGACGAGGTCGCTCACGCGGGCGAGCCTACACGTTCGCGCTCCGCGGATGCGCGCCGCTAGAGTCGACCCATGATCCGCCGGTGGGCCCGCGAGCAGCTCTACCCGAACTGGGCGATCAGCACCATCCCGATGGCGTTGGTGATCGCGGCCGTCCTCGTCTCGGCCGGCGGCGAGATCGGCCTGGCCCTCACCGCGGTCTGGGTACAGATGATCGTCTACCTCATCCACGAGTTCGAGGAACACGTCATCCCCGGCGGGTTCAAGGACTACATCAACCATCGGGTGTTCGCGCCGATGCTGGAACGCAAGCTTCCACCGGGCAGGGCCCTGCCGACAGGCGACTTCCCGCTCACCGACCGAAGCGTCTTCTGGATCAACATCGTCTTCATCTGGATCCTGTTCCCCCTGGCCGCGATGGCGGCCGGAAGGATCGACATCCGGTTCGGCCTCCTGCTCCCGTGGTTCGGCATCGTGAATGCCATCACGCACATCGTCGTCGCCATCGCGAAACGCGGCTACAACCCAGGGTTGGTGGTCAGCCTCGTCCTGAACATCCCGACGGGGATCTGGACGCTCGCCGTGCTCTCCGACGCCGGCGCCGGAACCGGCGCGCAGCTCACGTTCCTCGGTCTGGCGATCCTCTTCCACCTCGGTCTGGTCGCGTGGATCGCGAGCCGGATGCTCGGGGTGCTGAGGGACTGAGCACCCTCAGTCCCTCAGTCCAACGCTTCGGCTTGGTCCAGATCGCCGCGCGTCTCGACGCCGAACATCGTCGTCACCACAAGCCCGACCGCCGCCGCCACGGCGAGGATCGCCAGCGTCGCACCGAGACCGATCCCGGCGATCGCCATCGGCAGCGCCAGGATCCCGAACGCCGCCCCGAGCTTGCCGCACGCCGCCGCGAACCCGTGGCCGGTCGCCCGCAGGGCTCGTCGGGAACAGCTCCGCCGGCAACAGGAACGTCGCCGGGTTCGGCCCGGCGTTCACCGATAGGTTGAAGATCGCGAACCCGACCATCACCAGCGCGCGTGCGGAGTCGTCGGTCCCGGTCAGCACCAGCCCGGCCAGCAGGGACATCCCCGCGCTACACCCGGCGAACCCGAGGATCTGGAGCCGGATCCGCCCTATGCGATCGATGAGCAGGAGCGCGATCCCGAACCCGGCGATCAGGAACAGATTCAGGAACGCCGCTCCTTCGGACGACGCGATGTCCCTCCCCAGAAGCGTCCCGTCCCCGGTGAACTTCCGCGCCGAACATCAGACATGGAGGAACACATGCTCGAACGTTTCGATGAACGCAGCCTGCTCGCGGTCGGACTCGCGCGCGGAGAAGCGCGCGCGATGCACCACGGGTGGATCGGGACCGGAGACGTTTTACTGGGTCTGATCCAAGACAGGCGCACCCCGGCGGTCCGCCCCCGAGGATGTCCTGGCCGCGCTGGCCGCGCTCGACGCCTCGCTCGCGATGCGGCTGCTAGCGCGGTTCGACGTCGACCTGCGGCTGATCCTGGTCGCCGCGGCCTAGCCCGGGCCGGGCGGTGCCGGCAGATCCTCATCGGGGTCCGGTCCCGGCAGCACCAGCAGCGCCGACATCAGCCCTCGCTCCTCGTTGCCGGACGGCCGGTTGATCACCCGGCCGTCGACCACCATCTCGCTGGACCCGCCGCCGTCCAACGCGAGGGCGTCAACCGCTCCGAGCGACAGCATCAGCCCGGCGAACTCCTCTCGCCGCATGCCGACCGAATAGCCCGGCCGCCGGCCATCCAGGACGACCAGCAGGATGCGACCATCCTCGGTGATGCCGACGCCGGTCCGCGGGTGCCGCCAACACTCGTACCCGAGGTGGCACTTCTCGGTCACGACTTGCCCGTCCTCGACGAGCAGCACGCTCCCCCCGATCGCGTCGAGGACCCCGGGCCAGCCGAGCGACCACTCGAGCTGCACCTGCTCACCCACCTTCAGTTCGCCCACGTCCTGGGCCCTCGTTCCCGAGGCAGCGGCCGACAGGACCACCGAACCGGGCGTCACCTCCACCGGATCCTCACCGCAACGGACCACCTCCACCGAGTACTCCCGCCGGACTCGGCGCTCCGGGCTCCACGTCCTGGAACCCGCCGGCGCCAGCCTGGCCGAGCAGGCGTTCGGCGGCGGCGCCTCCAGACCGGCGGCTTCGTCCGAGTAGGCGACCACGGCATCCGGCCCCGGCACCCCGTCGTTCCACCTCTGGACATCGAAGGAGCCCCCGCCTGCCCGGCGCAGGACGATCGCGACCTCTGGCCGGCCGAAGTAGGCGGTGCGCTCGTCAGCGGACATCGCGAAGTTTCGGCCCGCCTGGTTGATGAGCGAGGTTTGGATCAGGCGCCCGTCCATCGCGAACAGATGCAGCGGCCGGCCCGAAGACACCCCGTAGTCGCCGTTGACCGCGGCGATCGCGCCGTGGCGAGCGGCGATGCGGGTGAGGGGAGCCGTGCCGCCGAGCCCGTCCTGCGGCAGAGCTACGTCCAGCGTCAGGGGCGTCTCGGACGGGGTCAGCGTCAGCATGAAGATGCGGCTGGGTCCGGCCGGGTCGGTGATGGTCGTCAGCGTCAGGCCGTCGGTCACCTCGACCGTCTCGGACTCCCGCTCTGGAGACCGCGACGGTGTGCCAGAGGCGTCCGGCGACGCGGGACCGGCAGGTGCGGGCGAGCCCGCGTCTCGCAGAACGACCAGCGCCATCGCCGCGACCAGGATGGCCAAGACAACACCGAGGATGCCGATCGTTCGGTAGCTGGGAGCGTTCACGACCTCTCATCATGGCGCACGCCCCAGGATTCGACCGCGGGCTCGCCGTGCCCCACCGGCACTTCCTCGCCCCCCACCGGCACTACCTCGCCAACGAGAAAGGGACCCGCGGAGCGGGTCCCTTCCGTTCGAACCGTAGTTCGGGTGCTACGCGATCGGCCGGAGGTTCGCGGCCTGGGGGCCCTTCTGGCCCGCCGTCACGTCGAACTCGACCTTCTGGCCCTCGTCGAGGGACTTGTAGCCGTCACCCTGGATCGCGCTGAAGTGCACGAATACATCCGCACTTCCATCGTCCGGGGTCACGAAGCCGAAGCCCTTCTCGGCGCTGAACCACTTCACTGTTCCAGTTGCCATCAAGCAACTCCCTTCACATCTTGGCCGTCCCGGGCCATTGATTGCCGGGCGGAGCCGCCGGCACCTCGGTGTCGACAAGGGAACTGCTCGTAGCGAACTGCGATGCTGCACCCTCGGCACAACCGTATCAGGTTGCCTGACCTGGCGAAACCCGGCCGGGGCCCCCCTTCAGGGGGCCCCGGCCCAGAGCTCGCCGGTCCAGGCCTGTGCCCAGCCTCAGCGTCCTTCGGCGGAGAAGTGCTCCTTGGTCGTGACCAGCGCGTAGATGATGAACCCGCTGATGAGGATCGAAACGATGCTCGTGCTGCTCGACTGCCCGATCGACAGCAGGTTCAGAACCAAGGAGATGATCGCCAAGACGAGGCCGATCATCCTCCCGCGCTCACGGAGCTTCAGGATCTGGATACCTGCATAGATCTCGAGGACACCGACGAGCGCGATGATGATCGCGACCACGATGAAGATCCCTCCGAGCCCGGATGCTGCTCCCGTGTCGACCCCCTCGACATTCGAGACGGCGCCCACGAACAGACTGCCGGCGGTCACGAACAGGACGCCGATCAGGATGCCGACGGCGCCGAGGATGATCTCCAGGACGCCGGCGGCGGTCACCAGGCCGGGCCGCTGCCCGGACGGCGCCCCCGACGGCGGTGGTGCAGGTGGTTGTGAGTCCATGCGCATCTCCCCCATTCTGCCCGGATGGGCATCTACCGCCCTGGACCCTAGCCTGCCACCGCCTGCGGTGCAATCGTCGGCGCGCCACCGCGCCGTCAGCCCCCGCCTCAGCTACTGCCCGAGTGGAGCATGAAGGAGTTCGCGTAGGCCACTCCGCCGACCACGACCACGAACACCAGGGGCACGACCACCGCGAGCAGGATCTTCCGCCGGCGCGCGGCTAACGCGCGGCGCTGCAGTCGACGCAGAAGGCGGTCCACGGGATCGCCTCGAGACGGTTCTCCGGGATGGCGACGCCACAGGAATCGCACACACCGTAGGTGCCCTCATCCAGCTTGGCGAGCGCACGGTCCGCCTCGGTGATGAGCGCGGCGAAGGTCTCGGCCGCCGCCGTCGTGTTGATCCGCTCGACGGCCTCGGTGGTCCCGTCCCCCACCCGCTTGCCGAAGGAGACCGCCACCATCGGGTCGCGGGGGACCTCGGTCAGACGGCCGAGCTCGGCTCCCAGCTGCTCCCGCCGCGCGAGCAAGGCGCGACGGACCGCCTCCTGATCCATCGGCACAACATCCTTCCGTTGATCTGGCTGATGATCCTGCACCCGTGCCTGGGTGATGCCTCAGGTGTGACACGCGTGGGACCGACATCGTAGGAACGATCCGGAACCATCCTATTCGGCGGTCGGCGAGGCCCTGGACGTGACACAGCCGGAACACATGCTCGAGGAACTCCGTCGTCGCGAGGCCATCCTGCAGGCGATCGGCTTCGCGACCGACGAATTCAACGCCAACGAGGCGTGGCTGGAGCGGATGCCGGTTGTCCTGCGACGGCTCGGCGAGGCCGCCGATGGAAGCCGGGCGCACGTGTTCGAGACCTCGACGGCAGACGGGGAACTCCTGACCTCGGCCCGATGGGAATGGGACGCGGAGGGGATCGAGCCCATCAGTCCGCTTGGCCAACAGTGGCCGTACCAGGACTCGTTCCAGCGATGGGCAGATCTGCTCGGTGCGGGGGTCGAGATCCACGGCCCCGTCTCTACGTTCCCGGACGAAGAGGCGAAGATCCTGCGCGAGGAGGACGTGCGCTCCGTGGTCATGGCGCCGATCTTCGTCGACGAGGCCTGATGGGGCTTCATCTGCTTCGACGACTGTCGGACCGAGCGGAAATGGACCCAGGGCGAGATCGATGCGCTCCGGACGGCAGCGGGCACGATCAGCGCCGCGATCGCCCGCGCGCAGGCCGCGCACCGGCTCTCGCTTCGCGGCATCACCCCCCCACAGGGCGTTGACAAGCGATCCTGGCATATTGAGCGTATGCTCAAAGCAGTCGCTCAAACATAGAAGGAGGCCGGGGAAGGTGGAGGCGGAGGGTGCGCGGGTTATCGACACGAAGCAGCGGATCATCGACGCCACGATCGAGACGCTCAAGGAGGAGGGGTTCGCGGGCACGAGCGCCCGGGCCATCGCCCGGCGCGGTGGGTTCAACCAGGCGCTGATCTTCTACCACTTCGGAACGCTTACGGATCTGCTCCTTGCGGCGATGGACGAAGCCAGCGCCGACCGGATCACCCGCTACAACGAGGCGGTCAACCGCGCGCCGACCATCCAAGCCAAGATCGAGGCCGTGGCGGCCCTGTACAAGGAAGACCTCGCCACCGGCCGAGTCACGGTGGCCTCGGAGCTGATCGCCGGGAGCATCGGCCGACCGGATCTGCGGCCCGAGATGGCCGCTCGCATGGAGCCGTGGCTTGACCTCACCGAGGAGACGATGCGCGAGGTCCTCTCCAGCGTCGGGCTCTCCCGCCTCCTCGAGCCCCGTCTCGCGTCGTTCGCCGCCATCTCGTTCTTCATCGGCTTCGACCTGTTCTCCAACCTGCAGGGCGACGACACCTATGTCGACAAGCTCCTCAGCGTCGCCGCGAGGATCGCGCCGGTCCTGCAGGTCGCGACCAAGATCTTCGGCGGCGGCGCGAAGCGGAGGGCCCGATGACGACGATCCAACGCACCACGATGATCCACCGTTGGGAGCATCTGAGCTTCATCCACTGGCCGGTCGATCCCGCCGACGTTGCCCCATTGCTCCCCGCGCCGCTGGAGCCGGACACGTTCGACGGCGCGGCGTGGATCGGACTCGTCCCCTTCGTCTGCCGGATCCGGCTCCCCGGGACGCCGTTCTTGCCGTGGGCTTCGTCGTTCAACGAACTCAACGCCCGGACCTACGTCCGCGGGCCCGACGGACCCGCCGTGTGGTTCTTCTCGTGTGACGCCGCGCGTCTGGGGGCCGTCCTCATCGCGCGGACGTCCTGGCGTCTCCCGTATGTGTGGGCGGAGATGCGCACCCGGCGCACCGCCGACCGCATCCGTTACGAGAGCCGCCGCCGCTGGCCGGGTGCTCGTGGCGCCGACTGCATCGCTGACCTCGCACTGGGCGGGGCGCTCCCCGAAGACGAGCGGACGGAGCGCGACCGGTTCCTCACGGAGCGGTACCGGTTGTACTGCCCCGGCCGGCGCGGGATCGCGACCGCGGTCATCGACCACGAGCCCTGGCCGCTGCGGCGCGCGCAGGTGCTCGGCGTCGACGAGACGATGTTCGCCGCCGCCGGCCTGCCGACCCCGTCGGGTGACCCGATCGCTCTGCACTCCCCCGGGGTCGAGACCCGCTTCGGCGCGCGTCGTCCGATCGCCTCCGCACGGACCGGACGAGCACTCGCCACGGCCTGATCGCGTGTAGCATCTGCCCGGCATCGACCGAGAGGGCAGCACCGTGAGCATCGTCGTGACCGGGTCCGTCGCGTTCGACAACATCATGAACTTCCCGGGATCGTTCAAGGATCACATCCTGCCCGAGAAGGTGCACGTGCTCTCCGTGTCGTTCCTCGTCGATTCCCTCAAGAAGCAGCACGGTGGGGCCGCGGCGAACGTCGCCTACAACCTGACGCTACTGGGCGAACGGCCGAAGATCCTCGCGGCCGTCGGCGAGGACTTCTCCGAGTACCGCCAGTTCATGGAGTTCCACGGGATCGACACGTCGTCGCTCGTCGAGATCCCGGGCGAGTTCACCGCGTCGGCGTTCATCACGACGGACAACGACGACAACCAGATCACCGGCTTCTACCCCGGCGCGATGCGCGAGGCGGGCAAGCTCTCGCTGGACGCGATCCCCGGCGACGTGGATCTGGTCGTGATCACGCCCGACGCTCCCGACGCGATGGCCCGCTACCCCGGGGAATGCCGGTCGCGCGGGATCCCGTATCTCTACCTGCCTGCGCAGCAGATCGTTAGCCTGACCCCGGAACAGCTCCTGGGCGGCGTCCGGGGGGCAGCGTGCCTCATCGGCAACGATTACGAGATGGAGCTGATCTCCTCCAAGACGGGCGCGGACCCGGCCGGGTTGCTGGAGATGGCCGAGGTCGTCATCACGACCCTCGGTGAACACGGCTCCTCCATCGCCACCCGAGGGGGCGTCTTCGAGATCCCGGCGGCAGAGGCCACCGCGGTGGTCGACCCGACCGGCGCCGGCGACGCCTACGTCGCGGGGATCGCGCTCGGCCTGGCCCGTGGGGACGAGCCCCAGCGCTACGGCCGGATCGCGTCGCTGGCGGCCGTCCATGCCGTCGAGCACCACGGCACCCAGCAGCACACGCACGAACCGGCTGCGTTCGCTGCGCGCTTCCAGGAGGCCTTCGGCGAGCCACTCAACCGCCGGCCTAGCCCGGCCTAAGCCCGGCCGAGATCCCACGCGGCAACCTTGACGGAGATCGAACCTGCCGAGAACCCGGTCCTGAGGTGGCCCGGCGACACTTCAGTCATGGAGAACGACCCGAACGGTTGGGGGAACGCGGCCGAACAGGCGCGGATCCTGATCGCAGACGACGACGAGGCAAGCGTCCGTCTGCTGGAGCAGATCCTGCGACGCGCCGGCTATCACAACCTGGTCGGCACGACCGAGGCCCGTGCGGTGCCGGGGATGTTCGCGGATCGGGAACCAGACCTGGTACTCCTCGACCTGCACATGCCGGGCATGGACGCGTTCCAGATCATCGCGGACTTCGAACGCCATATCGCCCCTGGGTCCTATGTACCCATCATGATCATCACGGGCGATGTGACGCCGGAGATGCGCCGCAAGGCGCTGGTCACCGGTGTCGAGGACTTCGTGCTCAAGCCGTATCAACCGACCGAGGTCCTCGGCAGGATCGAACACCTCTTGTCGAAGCGGTACGGGTACCTCGCGAGCATCGGTCAGACGAGGATCGCCCCCGACACTTCCATCAGCCCGGCCGCCCGGATGAACCTCGGCGTCACCGCTGAGGGCGGAGAGCAGATCGTGGCCGACGCCACGCTGCACGTGCACCTCGAGGCGCTCCGCCTGACCTTGCAGACCCCCGAACAGTTCGCCGCGTTCGACCAGCTCCGGACGGCCATGGACTCGGCCGATCCGGGAGCGACGACCGACGCATCGCTCCGCCTCGTTGGATAGGTCCGGCTACGCCCCGGCGGTCGGCGGGGCCCCGTGACAGGTCAGGCTCCCCGCATCCTCGAACTTCGGCTCGCCGGGTGCCGACACGAACCGGAAATCCGCTCCCCCGTCACGCAGGGTCATCTCCAGATGCCCGAACGACGTGTTCTGGTGAGCGGCGAGCGGCTCCGGCTGCGGCGCCGTTTCCGACGGGCCGGGCTGCTTCGTGTCGCCGCCGGTCCCGACGATGAACTGCGTGAACCCGTACTCCTCGTCCAGTTCGGCCTTCGGGTTCATCGGGTGGAACCGCTGGTAGTTGTGCTCATGCCCGGTCAACACGACGTCGCCGCCGTTCCGGTATAACGCCCGGTAGATCGGCCGCGTGAACCAGTACCCGTCGTGGAGCAATGTGTCGGGGCCTCCGGCGTACCCGGCCCAGAAGTACGACGGGTGATGGAAGTACGCGAGCGTGCACTCGCGGTCGGCGTTGCGCTCAAGGTCGCGGAGCAGCCATTCGTACATCGGGTCGCCCGGGCGGCATCCCCAGATCGCCTTGCTGCCCTTGGACCAGATCGGCGTATAGCCCTCGCGCGTGGACCAGGTGTGGTCCCGGCACCACATCGAGTTGATCGCGATGACGTGCCAGCCACCCACGTTGTACGAGTAGTACCCACCCGGCCGGTTCCAATGCGCCCGCGCCTTGAAGTACTTGCGGTAGCCCCAGAAGTCCGGCTGGTAACTCTCGTGGTTGCCGGGGACCGGCGCAACGATGTCGCGGAACTGCCCGAAGTACGGGTCGTAGTACTTCTTGAACGCGCCGTATGCGCCGAGCAGGTACTGGATATCGCCGAGCAGGAGCAGCCGGTCGTAGTCGCCGGCCGCGATGCCCTTGGCAACGCGGTCGTACCGGCAGAACCCGTTGCGGATGCGGCGGTCGTCCGAGCGCTTCTCTTGCGGAGCCGGAAGGCGGCTGCAGACGAGGTCGCCGACCGCGGCGATCCGGACGCTGTCCCCGCCCGAGTCCGGGGATGTCGACCCTGGCTCTGCGGGGATCGGCGGCGGCTGAGACGGTGGTGCCCCGGGGGAAGCCACAGACGACGGCGGGCCCGACGTCGAGCACCCCGCGACCATCAGGGAACCGAGGACGAGCGCCGTGATCCAACGGGCAGTGATGGGCATGGCGGAGGCGATTCTCCGGGGCCGGCCCGCTCAGGTCAACCCGCGCCGCTGACCGCAGGTCACGCTCCTGCTCCGGGCCTTGTGGTCCCCAGCCGTGGGGGCAGATACTTGCACCTTCGAGGGAGCGCGATGGATTAGCGTGAAGCGGAGAGAGCCGCCGAGGAACGGTACCGGCAACTCGTCGAGTCGGCACCCGCCGGGATCCTCCAGGTGGATGGCACCGGGGTCATCGTGGAGGCGAACGCCGAGGCGTGCCGCCTCTTCGGCTACGACGGGTCCGAGGAGCTGCTCGGCGAACCCATCGAGCTGCTCGTACCGGAGGAACTCCGAGATGAGCACGTCCGCCAGCGCGAGGGTGCCGAGGATCCCCACCCGCACCGCCGGATCGGAGCGCGGGTCGGCCTCGCCGGGCGTCGCAAGGACGGCACCGCGTTCCCGGTCGAGATCGGGCTCAGCTCGATGGACACCGCCGACGGATGGCGAGCTACGGTCGTCGTTACCGATGTTTCAGAGCTGAGCAGCCTGGCAGATCTTGGACTCGCGGCGGCGAACGAGTACCACGAACGTTTCGACACCACCGCCAGGGCTTCGATCGATGGGCTGTGGGACTGGAGGATCCCCGAAGACACCGTGTGGTGGAACGCGCGTTATTGCGAGATGTTCGGCTACGACCCGGCCACGATGTCGCCGTCCTTCGATACGTGGCTCGCCAACGTGCACCCCGATGACCGAGACCGGGTCACGTCCACGCTCGAGGCAGCGCTGGAAGGAACGGCCGACTCGTGGTCGGCCGAGTATCGGTTCCTGAGGGCGGACGGAGCCTACGCCGCGGCGTACGACCGGGCGGATATCGAGCGGGACGAAACCGGCACCGCGATCCGCATGACCGGATCGATGGTGGACCTGACTCCGGTCAAGGAGGCGGAGGCCGCCCTCGCGCACCAGGCGCAGACCTACCGAACCCTGCTGACCAACCTCCAGGGCGTCGTCTACCGCTGCAAGAACGACGAGGATTGGACGATGACCTACGTCAGCGAGGGCTGCCTCGAGCTGACCGGATACCGCCCCGAGGACCTCGTAGATGGCGATGTCGCCTACGGCGACGTCATCCATCCCGACGACCAGGGCTGGCTATGGGAGGCGTGCCAGACCAGCATCGCCGCCGGCACGCGCTGCAGCAACGAGTACCGGATCCGTACGCGAGACGGACGAGAGCGGTGGGTATGGGATCAGGCGGAGGCCGTTCGCGACGACGCCGGAGTCATCCTCGCGATCGAGGGCCTCATCACCGATGTCACGGACCGGCGTCAAGCCGAGTCCGATCGCGCCGGGGCCGAGGAGCGCTACCGCGCGCTGGTCGAGCACATCCCGGCGATCAGTTACATCGAGGTCACCGATCCCGAGGCTCCGTTCGGGTACCGCGACGTCTACGTCAGCCCGCAGATCGAGGCCGTCCTGGGCTACTCGCCGGAGGAATGGCTCGACGGGGAATCCTTCTGGTCGCAAACCGTCCATCCGGATGACTTCGACCGGCTGGTCGCGGTCGCCGATCGCGCGACGAATACCGGGGAGCCGTACGAGATCGAATTCCGCATGCTTCATCGGGACGGCCACGTCGTGTGGATCCACGACGAGGCCTTCGAACTGCGCAGCGAAGACCACGAGCCCTACTGGCACGGGATCATGTACGACATCACGCAGGAGCGGGCAGCCCGAGAGGCCCGGGCGACCGCCGCCGCTGCCGATGCCGCGAACCGTTCGAAGAGCGAATTCCTGTCCCGCGTGAGCCACGAGTTGCGGACACCGCTCAACGCCATCCTCGGCTTCGCCCAGCTGATGCGGATGGACGAGCTGCCGGCCCAGCACCGGGAGTCCCTGGATCAGATCCTGTCGGCCGGACAGCATCTCCTCGGTCTCGTCGACGAGGTCCTCGACATCTCCAGGATCGAAACGGGTTCGATGACGATGGACCTCCGGCCGACACCGGTACTGGAACCCATCACCGAGATGGCGGCCCTCGTCCGGCCCCTCGCCGAGGAACGGAACATCACTGTGAGGATGCGGGACGGGGACGCGGGCCTCGAGGCGCTCGCGGACGCCCGGCGGGTCCGACAGATCATCCTGAACCTGCTCTCCAACGCCGTGAAGTACAACCGTGAAGGGGGAATGGTCACGGTTGCGTACGCCGGTGACGCCGACCACGTGCGGATCGACGTGACCGATATCGGCCAGGGCATGTCGCGGGACGACCTGGACCGGGCGTTCGCCCCGTTCGATCGGCTGGATGCCCCGTCCAGCGGCGTCGAGGGGACGGGCCTCGGGCTCTCCGTCTCCCGGGCGCTCGCCGAGTCGATGGGAGGTTCGCTGACCGCCGAGAGCGCGCCGGGGGTGGGAAGCACCTTCACCCTGCGCCTGCCCGTCGCGAGAGCAGGCGCAACCGGCCGCTGAGACCGACCCTCGGGGAACCCGAGCCTCCGCTCCTTGACCATTCCTTGACCTTTTCCTGACGCTGGCCTGATTCAGATTCCACGCCGGCCCGCCGACATTGGATACAGAGGAACCGGCCGTCGCGCAGGCGTCGTGGCGAGGCCGCGACGCTCTCGAGGTGGGGGTGCAAACCTGAGCGCACGACGGGGCACGTTCGACCGATCCGGTGATCGAGGACCGGGGTTGGGGACCTTCGACGACCGATCCCCGCTCGCGGTCGTGACCGAAGCCGACGGACTGCACCGGATGATCCTGGATGGCCTGAGCGAGAGCGTGGTGGTGCTCGACGCCGATCAGCGGGTCACCTTCTTCAACGAGGCGTTCGCTCGGTTGAACGGGATCACGCTCGAGGGATTCCGCGGACGGCACATCCTCGACATCGTGACCTACGAGCACACCGACGGGAGCGACGACGAGAGCGTGCTGGCAGCGATCCTCGCGCAGGGATCCTGGCAGGGGGAGGTCCGGTCGAAGCACCGGGAGTCAGGGGAAGCGCGGACGATCGAATGCACGGTCACCCTGCTCCGAGACGCCGACGGAGAAGCGTCGGGGTTCCTCGCGACCACCCGAGACGTGACCGCTCGCCGGCGAGCGGAGGGGGTGCTCGCCGAGACCGAGCGGCGCTACCGGGCCCTGGTCGAACAGACGCCGGGCGTCACCTACCTCGACGCCCCCGAGAGCACCCCTCGGTGGCTCTACGTGAGCCCGCAAGTCACCGAGTTGACCGGCTACACCCCGGAGGATTGGGCATCCGACGACGATGTCTGGTCCAAGATGCTCCACCCTGAGGACCGCGACCGAGTCCTGGCCGAGGATGAGCGCACGAACCGTAGCGGCGATCCGTGGGCACTCGACTACCGCATCATCACGAAGGACGGACGCCTCGCGTGGATCCATGATGCCGCGACGCCCATCCTGGACGAGCAAGGTCGGCCCGCGTTCTGGCAGGGAAACCTGACGGACATCACGCCACGCAAGGCGATCGAGGGTGAACTCGCGTTCCAGGCGAGCATCTTGGACAACGTGAACGACGCCGTCATCGCGACCGACCCGGACCTGTGTCTCACCTCCTGGAACCGAGCGGCCGAGGACACGTACGGCTGGCCTGCGAAGGAGGTCCTCGGCCGGCGGATGCACGACGTGCTGCAGAGCGAGCTGGTCGACGCCGACCTCACCGAGGACATGCTCAATCTGGCCGAGACCGGACAGTGGCGGGGAGAACTGATCCAGTACCACCGGAACGGCAAACCCCTGTACATCGAGGTCAAGGGGATGCCGCTCCAGGACGAGCGTGGCGTCATCCAGGGCTACGTAACGGTCAACCGCGACGTGACCGAACGCCGCCGCGCCGAGGAACTGGCAAGGGCCGCGGCGGCGGCCGAAGCGTCCGCCGATCACGCCAACCGCGCCAAGAGCGAGTTCCTGTCGCGGATGAGTCACGAACTGCGGACCCCGCTGAACGCGATCCTCGGCTTCACCCAGCTCCTGACGATGGAGGACCTGACCGACGATCAGCGCCAGAGCCTGGAGCACATCATGCGTGGCGGCCAGCACCTACTGACGCTCATCGACGACGTGCTGGACATCTCGCGCGTCGAGATCGATCAGCTCGGGCTCTCTCCGGAACCTGTTCACCTCCAGACGGTGGTCTCCGAAGCCCTCGACCTGGTCGGCTTCCTCGCCGTCGAGCGGAACATCGTGATCGAACGCTCTTCCGGACCCGTGACCAACCGACATGTATTCGCGGACAAACAGCGATTGAAGCAGGTCCTGCTCAACCTGCTCTCCAACGCGATCAAATACAACCACGACGGAGGCACGGTCATCCTGTCGAACGACGTCGAAGGCGACGGCACGATCCGGATCGGTGTGACCGACACAGGTCCTGGGATCGCGAGCGAGGGTCTCGAGCACATCTTCCAACCTTTCGAGCGTCTCGGCGCCGAGCAGACCGAGGTGGAGGGAACCGGGCTCGGCCTGGCGCTGTCGAAGCGTCTCATCGAGGCGATGGACGGCCGCATCGGCGTCGACAGCCAGGTCGGCGTCGGCAGCACGTTCTGGATCGAGCTGCCGGTCAGCGAGGCGCCCGCGGCCGAGCCCGTCGAGGGGTCGCCGGCCGCCGCTGTTCCCACGTTCGTCTCCGCCACGCGCGGCACCGTCCTGTACATCGAGGACAACCTGTCCAACCTACGGCTCGTCGAACGCGTGGTCGGCCGCCGACCCGGCGTGACGCTGCTCTCGGCAATGCAGGGGCAGCTCGGGATCGAGCTCGCGACCGAACACCACCCCGATCTGATCCTGCTCGACGTCCACCTCCCGGACATCCCGGGAAACGTGGTCCTCCCGCGACTCCGCGCGAACCCCACGACGGCGGGCGTGCCGGTGGTGGTGATCAGCGCCGATGCGACGAGCACCCAGGTCCACGAGATGATGCGGGCCGGCGCGACGGACTACCTGACCAAGCCCCTGGACGTTTCCCGGTTGTTGGCCATCCTGGACGAGACCTTGGGCGCCGACTCGAACCCGGTCACCGACTGACCTAGGATGCATCCAGGCACCCGAGCACGAGGAGTGGGATGAGCGAAGCGCAGCTGAAGGCCTTGGTCGTCGACGACGCCCCGGAGTTCCTGCTGATGGTCGCCGGCCCCTTGGAGGCAGAGGGGTTCGAGGTCGAAACCGCCGAGGACGGCGAGACCGCGCTCGAGAAGGCGCGCAGCTTCGAGCCCGACGTGATCGTGCTGGACCTGGTCCTGCCGAAGATCGACGGGATCGAGGTCTGCCGGCAACTCCGCACCTTCACCGAGGCATACGTGGTGATGCTCACGGCAAAGGACGAGGAGGTCGACAAGCTCATCGGACTCTCCGTCGGTGCGGACGACTACCTGACCAAGCCCTTCTCCCCGCGCGAACTGGTCGCGCGGATCAAGGCGATGCTCCGGCGGCCGCAGCGGCTCATCGGCAACGAAGCCGGCCCGATCCGCACGTTCGGCGACCTCACGATGGACGTCGAGGCCCGCGAGGTAAAGATCGGGGGCGAGCCGGTCGAGCTGACGCGGATCGAGTTCGACCTGTTGGCGACGATCTCGGCTCGGCCCAAGGTGGTCTTCTCGCGCGCGCTCCTGCTTGAGAAGGTCTGGGGGCCGGACTGGTTCGGCGACGACCACGTGGTCGATGTCCACATCGCGGAGCTGCGCAAGAAGCTGGGCGACAACCCGAAGGAGCCAACCTACATCCGGACGATCCGCGGGGTCGGCTACAGGATGCTGGAGTCCTAGCGCCGGTTCAGCGCTCCAGACGCCCGGCGGCTTGGAGCAACTCCAGCGTTCGGTCGATCGGCAGTTCGTGGAGCACGTGGCCGTCGCGGCCCTCGGTCGTCGTCGCCTTGAACAGGGCGTTGACGACCGCCTCCTCCACCGCCTCGATCGTCGCCCCGAAGATCGCGTTGAACGAGCCCGACACCTCATTAGACGGTCCGTCGGCCATCGCCTGGATCTGCACCGACGGCTCCTCGGCGAGCCCAACGGTCTGCGCCGTCGAGAGCGCGAGCTGGATCTCGCCCGACCAGTTCTCCGCGATCGACCCGCAGCGGCCGAGCCCGAGACCCGCCCGCTTCGCGACGCGGCGGAGCTGGTGCGGGAGCATCGGCGCGTCGGTCGCGACGACCGCGATCGCGGACCCCTCGCTGTGCGCAGACGGCATCAGGTCGGTGATCCCCTCGCCGATCGGCACGCCGTCGATCCGCAGGTCGGGGCGCGACCCGAAGTTCGTCAGGACGAGTGCGCCGATCGTGTAGCCACCCGCCTCGGGCGGCAGCACGCGCGACGCCGTTCCGATGCCGCCCTTGAAGTCGAAGCACTGCATGCCCGTCCCGGCGCCGACGCACCCTTCCTCGACGTCCTCGGAGGCGCCTTCGAGCGCCGCCCATACATCCTCCTCGGCCAGCGGGAACGACATCGCGTCGTTCAGCCAGCCATCGTCACACTCGCTGACGACCGGCATAGGTGCGTCGTCCTTGATGTCCGAGTCGTTGCGGGCGATCCACTTGGCGGTGGCGTGGTACCCGAGGCCGATCGACAAGCTTGACGTGAGGACGAGCGGCGTGTGGAGCAATCCCCATTCGTTCACGTGACAGATGCCGATCATCTCGCCGTAGCCGTTCAGCACGTCGGTCCCGGCGTACACGCGGCGGCGCCACGGCTGCTCGTTCGGCCAGATCGCGGTGACCCCGGTGCGGACCGGGCCCGAACCTTCAACCCCCGGCGTCGACTCCCGGATCACGGTTCGCTGCCCGACCCGCACCCCAGGGACGTCGGTGATGGCGTTCCGGGAGCCGGTGGGCAGCCGCCCGATCACGACCCCGTACTCGCGCGCTCGCTTGCGTTCCATGGCGAGGGATTATCCCAGGTCCTGCGGACCCTCATGGTCCGGTCGCGAGAACGTCGGGAGGAGGCCCCCTCGGGTTCCCCACGACGATAATGGGAGGGTGGACAGAGCGGTCGTACTGGTCGTCGAAGACGAGGAGGTCAACCGTCTCCTCGCCATGAAGCAGCTGGAGAAACTCGGCGTGGAGGCCCGGGCCGCCACAGGGGGAGCGGAGGCCCTGGAGGCGCTCCGCAACGGGGACGTGTCACTGCTCCTGATGGATTGCCAGATGCCGGGGATGGACGGCTTCGAGACCACGCGCACGATCCGCGAAGGGGAGCGAGTGTCCGGCGGACACGTCCCGATCATCGCCATGACAGCGAACGCAACCGACGCCGACCGGCGGGCGTGCTTCGAGACCGGGATGGACGACTTCCTCCCCAAGCCGGTGCGGCTCGAGAACCTCGTCGTGACTCTGGAGCGCTGGCTCGGGATGGGCCCGCCGCCGGGTGGCGCGGACGGCACGGACGGCGCGGCGGGCGACGCGGACGCGGGAAGCGGTTCTGCGAACACGACGGTCGGCGGAGTTTTCGCCGGCCTGGCGGCGGAACTCGGCAGCGAAGAAGCGGCGAGGAGCATCGTCGAAGCCTTCCTCGCCCGGCTCCCCCAGCGCCAGTTGGCGATCCGGTCGGCGATCGCGGACGAGGACGCCGCGGCCCTGCGCGGGGCGGCTCATGCACTCAAGGGCCCCAGCGCCATCTTCGGCGCCGACCTGTTGGTCGAGCGCTGCCGGGAACTCGAGGCGCTCGCAGACGCCGGATCGACCGCGGGTGCGGAGACGCTTGCAGCGGCAGTCATGGAGGCGTCGGACGACCTTGCCCGCTCCCTGGGCGAGATGACCTGACGCCTGAGGCAAGCGGCGCGTCTCTCGGACTACCCGGTCCGTTCGCCGACGGGAACCCAGGCTTCGACAACGGTCCCTTCCTCGGCAGTGCTACGGATGCGGAGCCGCCCCCCGGCGATCTCGGTCCGCTCGCGCATGCTCGCGAGTCCGAGATGCGCCACGCCCCGCGTCGCTTCCTCCCCCAGCGCGAACCCGACCCCGTCGTCGACGATATGCACGCGGAACCCACCATCGTTCTCCTCGATCGTGACCTTCACCGAGGAGGCGCGGGCGTGTTTGCGAGCGTTCTGCACGGCCTCGAGGACGACCCGGTACAAGACCGCCGCGATCTCGGGGGGCGGCTCGACCATGAGGTGCCCCGCCACCTCGACGTCCAAGGTCTCTCCGCCCGCCGACTCGCGGGCATGGCCGGCGAGCTCGCGCACCGCGGCGACCAGTCCGTCGGTGTCCAGCGCGGGCGGACGCAGCTCGAACATCAGCAGGCGCAGCCGCGAGACGGCGTCCTCGACGACCGACTCGACCTCACCCGCTTCCTCGACTAGTTCCGGATCATCGAGCCGCCGACGCAGCGCGGCGATCCGCAGGGCCGCCGCCGTCATCTTCTGCACGGGGTCGTCGTGGATATCGGCGGAGAGTCGCTTGCGCTCCTCCTCTTCGGCGACCGCGAGGTCCGCGAGGAGCCGGCGACGAGCGGTCTCGGCGCGCCGCAGCATGGCGATGCTCTCGTCTAACTCTTCGGCGCGCTCAAGGACCTGCGTTTCGAGCACCTGGTTCTCCGCGCGCAGGTGCAGGTGCAGCGCCCGCGTCTCGAGCAGGTTCCCGATCCGCAGCAGGACCTCGGCGGGGTCGAGCGGCTTGGTCAGGAAGTCCTTCGCGCCCGAGGAGAGCGCCCGGTCCCGGGTCTCGGGCATCGTGTCGGCCGTCAGGACCAGCACGGGGAGGTACTCCTCTTCGAGTCGCGGCGCCAGGTGCTCCAGGAGCCCGAACCCGTCGATGTGCGGCATCAGCAGGTCGAGCAGGATGATGTCCGGGTCGAGCGCGGCGAGCTGCGCGGCGAACTCGCGCGGGTCCGTGATACCGACGACGCGCTCGTACCCACCCTTCTCGAGGATGCGTTCGAGCAGCCGAACGTTCGCCTCCTCATCGTCCACGATCAGGATGCGCGCCCACGACATGGCGACAGCGTGGCACGCGCGAGCGCGTAAACACCAGCCGGAGGGCGCGGAACTCGTTCTCAGGCTGAGGTGGAGGTCTCTTCCGAGGTCTCGACCGAAGTCGTGATCTCGGCCGGGAGCCAGAACTCGACGATCGTGCCTGCCCCCGGCGCGCTGTCGAGCTGCAGCTCGCCTCCGAGCAACTCCACCCGCTCACGCATCGCGGCCAAGCCCAGGTGCCCGGGCACGGGACGGCTCTTCTCCTCGACCTCGAACCCGACGCCGTCGTCGGTGATCCGGACCCGCACCCCGTCGCCCTCGGTCTCGAGGAACACCTCGACGTGGCGCGCCTGCGCGTGCTTGCGGATGTTGGCGATCGTCTCCTGCGCGAGGCGATAGAGCGCGGTTCGCGCCTCCGACGAGGGCTGCGACGACAACCGCCCGTGCACCCGGAAGGTGAAGCCCCCCTCCCGGCCCATCTCGTGCAGATATTCATCGAGCGCCATCTCGAGCCCCTCGGTGTCGAGCGAGACGGGTCGCAGTTCGAAGACCAGGTGCCGCAACCGCTCGATCGCCTCGTTCACGGTCTTCGTCAGCTCCTCGATCTGCGGGCGCTGCTCCTCGCCGACCGCCGCTTCCAGGAGCTGCAGCCGCAGGCTCGCCGCCGACATCACCTGGATCGAGTCGTCGTGGATGTCCGCCGCGATGTCCTTGCGCTCCCCCTCGCGCGCTTCCTCCAGCCGCGTCAGCAGGAGCTTCCGCTCCTCGCTGGCCTGCCGAAGCATGTCGAGACTGCGCGTCAGCTTGCTCTCCGCGCGCTTGAGGGCCGTGATGTCGAGCATCACGCCCATCCAGAACGGCGGGTACTCCCCGTTGGCCTCCACGCGGACCGCCTCGTCGCGGATCCACACCTCACGGCCGTCGCGCGCGTGCATCCGGTACTCCGTGGCGAACGGTTCGCCCGTCTCATCGCTCTGCCGCGACGTCGCCTCCACCCGCTCGCGGTCGTCCATGTGCATCACCCGGTGCCACAGATCGGGATCGGCCAGCCACTCGATCGGGGCGTACCCGAGCACCTCTTCGACCTGCGGACTGATGTAGATGCCGTACGCGGATTCGTCCTCGGGGTCGACGTAGGTGACGACGGGGATGCCCTCGATCAGCTGCCTGAATCCCTCGGGGTCGTCGAGGAACTTGCGGGCGAAGACGAGGTGCTCGGGGAGCCGGGAACTCATGCCGCCTTCCTTTCGGAGAGACGGGCGATGATCCCGGCCAGCAACGCGACCCGCGGGACGACGCTCTCGAGGTCGATCCACTCGCTCTCCGCGTGCGCGTCGCCGCCGACCAGGCCCAGCCCATCGATCGTCGGAACGCCGGCCGACGAGGTGGTGTTCGCATCCGACGCACCGCCCGTTGACTCGTCGCGCAGTTCGAAGCCGAGCTCGGCCGCGATCCCTTTCGCGATCACCACCAGCCGGGTCGACGCCTCGGTCCTCTCCATCGGACGATGCCACTGCCGCTCCTCGACGATGACCTCCACGTCCGGGACCACGTGGGTCGTGCAGATACGCGCCAGTTCCGCCTCCACCAGCTCGAGCGTCTCCTCGTGCGACGCGCGGACGTCGATGTGCAGGCGACAATGGTCGGCGACGACGTTCGGGCGGGTGCCGCCCGCCATGACCCCGACGTTGACGGTCACACCGGGCCACTGACCGTTCAGTGAGTGGAGCGCGATCGTCTTGTGCGCCGCCTCCAGCACTGCGCTGCGGCCGCGGTCGGGCTCAACCCCGGCGTGCGCTGCGCGGCCGACGATCTGCACCTCGAAGTCGGTGACGCCTTTGCGCGCCGAGACGATCGACCCGTCCTCGCGCGCGCCTTCCAAGACGAGCGCGTAGTCCGCAACCTGGGCGAGGTCGCGGATCACCGGGCCGGAGAAGGGCGAGCCGATCTCCTCGTCCGGGTTGCAGATGAAGGTGAGGTTGCCCAGCGCGGGACCCGCTTCCTGCAGCATCTCGACGGCGAAGAACCCCGCGAGCAGGCCACTCTTCATGTCCGACACGCCGGGGCCGAACGCCCGGTCTCCATCGATCCGGAACGGACGCTCGTCGGCGGTGCCGTCATCGAAAACGGTATCCATGTGCCCGATCAGCAGGATGTTCGGCCCGTCGCCGGGGAAGCGGCCGATCACGAGGTCCCCGAGCTGGTCCTCGCCGTCGACCGGAACGTGGGAGATCCGCTCGACCTGCCACCCGCCGGCCCAGAAGCGCTTCTCGCACAGGTCTGCGATCCGGTCCACCCCGCCGGGGGAGAACGATCCGGAGTCCACGTTGACCATCTCGGCCAGCACGCCGATGAACTCGTCGCGCCGCCGCTCCATGCGGCCGGCCAGGTCGCGGGGATCCATGTGCGGCAAGTATAGGGTGGCCTCCATCGGCACGCAGAACCGGCACTCCCCCCGGCGAACACCCGCGAACCGTCCGCCGAGGCGGTAGCATCCGCGGGCATGCTCGTCGAGCCGAACATCTGGTGGCGCCTCGCCCTGCCGCTGTCGCGGCTGGTCACGTCGCTCGCGTTCCGCGCCCGGTACCTGGGGCTGGAACAGATCCCTCGTCGCGGTCCCGTCATCGTCGCGCCGAACCACATCAGCTTCCTGGATCCCATCTTCGTCCCCACCGGCATCTGGAAAGCGGTGCAACGCCCGACCCGGTTCCTGGCCGCCGCCGAGTTCTTCAAGAACGGCTTGATCGGCTGGGGCCTGCGGACGATGGGACAGATCCCGGTGCGCCGGGGCGAGAACGACGACAGCGCCATCGAGCAGGCGCGACGAACACTGGAGAGCGGCGGGCTGCTCGGCGTCTTCCCCGAGGGCAAGATCAACGATCACCCCGAGATCCTGCTTCCCGGCAAGCGCGGCGCCGCTCGGCTCGCGCTCGAGACCGGCGCGCCGATTATCCCGATGGGTGTCTGGGGAACCCAGTACCGGCTGCCGCGCGGGGGGGTGCTCTGGCGCAAACCCTTGCGCATGCCGGTGGTGGTGATCGCCGGCGACCCGATCACGGTCGACCACGTCGAGCCCCTGCCCTCGGACGAGGCCCTGCAAGCGCTGACCGACAGGGTGATGACTGCGATCGAGGCCCTGCGGCAGCGCGCCGTAGGGATGCAGCAGGCCGCGTTGCGCTAGAGCGTCGCGGCCGCGGCGATGATCTCGGACTCGCGCAGCTTGCGGAGCGCCTCACGTTCGATCAGGCGCACGCGCTCACCGGACAGACCCAGCACCTTGCCGGTCTCGCGCAGGCTCATCGGCTGGCCATTCTCGAGACCGTAGCGCAGCGCCACGACGTGACGCTCGCGCTCGTCCAAGACGCGGTCGACGGCGTCGCCGATCTCCTCGCGGAGCAGCGAGTCCTCGACCTCGTTGAACGGCTGGTCCGAGTCCGCCTCCTCGATGAGGTCGCCGAGTTCGGAATCCTCGCCCACCGGCGACTGCAGGGACAGCGGCTCGCGCCGACCCATCTCGGTGAGGTCGTCGATCTCCTCGACCGTGGTGTCCAGCGCCTTCGCCAGCTCGTCGCGCGTGGGCTCGCGCCCCATCATCTGCGCGAACTGGAACCGCGTGCGGTTCAGCTTACGGAGCCGGTCGTGGATGTGTACCGGCAGCCGGATGGACCGCGAACGGTCGGCGATGGCCCGCGTGATGCCCTGGCGGATCCACCATGTCGCGTACGTGGAAAACTTGAACCCGCGGCGCCAGTCGAACAGCTCGACCGCCCGCATCAGACCGATGTTGCCCTCCTGGATCAGGTCTAAGAGCGGGAGGCCCTGGCCCTGGTACTTGCGGGCGACGGACACGACCAGTCGCAGGTTCGCCATGATGAATCGCTGGCGGGCGGCCTCGGCCAGGCGCACGGCCTTGCGGGCCTTCATGATGCTGGACTCGGCGCGCAGACGACCGGCCTGGAGCCGTTCCTCGGACTCCTTGCCGGCCTCGATGGTCATCGCCAGCTCGACCTCTTCCTCCTTGGTGAGGAGAGGCTCGCGAGCGGCGGCCTCAAGGTACAGCCGTAGATCGTCGGCGTCGTCGGTGCCCAGGGGGCGCGCAGGTTCAGGCATATCTACCTCGGATAACTCTCCCGCGAGCCCCATGATTCCGGCCGCGCGTCTGCTCTTCGGGGGGCTCGCGGGACCCAAAGACGCGCGTGGCCAAGGCGGTCCGCGCACAGCGAACGCGGCCCGCCAGCCACAGTGTGGTCATGGTAGCCCGAAGCTGCGTGTGTGTAAAGCGGACCGCAGGCTGCCGCTTGTTGAGGTCTTGTGGAGAGGAAGCGGCGTCGAATATGCTCCGCCGCATGGATGGGGGAGTTCGCCGGTGGTCAGGGCCCCGTGGTCAGGGCCCCGTGGTCAGGGCCCCGTGGTCAGGGCCCCGTGGTCAGGGCCC
>CAZXFL010000003.1:0-63203 GCA_964640385.1 uncultured Actinomycetes bacterium | reverse complement strand
GTGGTCAGGGCCCCGTGGTCAGGGCCCCGTGGTCAGGGCCCCGTGGTCAGGGCCCCGTGGTCCCCGCCCCGGAGCCAACGAGCCGGGGCCCAGTCCCGATGCGGCTCCTCAAGGTCGGCGAGACGCTGGACGCCGCGCTCAAGCTCTACCGGGCGCGGTCGGGATCCTCCTCGCGATCGCGCCTACCACCAGCGCGCCGCCGGACAACCCGGCGGCTGATGTCACCCAGCCGCCGGGGCTCGATCGTGAACGTCGAACGGGGACCGGGTACCCGGCCCCCGTTCGGATGTGCGATGCAACGACTCGCTAGGAGCTCTGACCTTCCTTGTGCCACATGAAGGCACCATAGGCCCACACCAACGTCAAGATCAGTCCCACGAAATAGGCCCAGCCGAGGCCAACGACCCCGCCGAATCCGCCTCCGGGCTTCATCACGAACCCGAGCAGTGTCGCCACCACGGCGACGGCAGCGATGATCAGCTGCACGGTGCCCGGCTTGACCTGCATCTCAGGCATCTTCGTGCCCATTGCCGTCATCACCACGCCGGCCAACGCCGCGATGGCAGCGATCCAGGCCAGGATGATCGGGAAGAAGAAGCCGCTTCCTCCGGTCGCCCCGCCCAGCGGGCCGAGGTTCACCGACCACCAACCCGGTATGAAGACCCAGATGATGAAGACTGCGGCACAGATGCCCACGATCTTCTGGGGCATGCCCAACTTGCTCATGTCCATACCGCCGCCGCCCGAACCGCCCATGCCGCCACCGGCTCCGCCGGTTCCAGCGCCTCCGCCTTCCTGAGCCATGCAGATCTCCTTTCGGTCTACCCCGGGGAGTTCTTCCCCGGGTGATTTAACGCCTCTCAGCAGAGCGAATCAACCAGCCGTGCCTGGTTCCCCCTGAGCACGAACCAGGGTAAGGTGACGCCTGGTCTAGTGGGAGGAGACACCGATGAGTCAAGGACCGGGAGCCGGAAGCGGCTTCAACCCGATGGGTCTCGGGCAGATCTTGGGCGGGGCGTTCAAGCTCTATGGGGAGAATTGGCAGCGGCTGCTGATCATCGTGGCGATCGTAAGCATCCCGCTGTACCTGGTCGTGGACCTGCTGGTCTCGATGGCGTTCGACGCCGCCGTGACGACGGAAGCGACCGTCATCTCGGGCCAGACCGTCGAGTTGCCTAACGTGAACTCAGCGGCGGTCGGTGGGGCGCTCGCGCTCACGTTCGTCGCCTCGGCGATCGCTGCGGTCGTGGGATTCATCGTGCAAGCGGCCATCGCGCGCGGCGCAGCTGCGTCGATCGTCGGTGGAGGGGTCTCAGTCGAGGCCGCGTATGCCTTCGGGTTGAAGCGGCTCGGGTCGTTCATCTGGATCGCGATCCTGGTTGGGGTCATCGTTGGACTCGCCCCGGTCGTACTGATCGTGCTCTTCGCGTTCATCGCCCCAGCGGTGCTCGCGCTGCTGATCCCAGTGTCGATCGTCTACATGATCTTCGTCGGGACGATGCTCGCGGTCGCCATCCCCTCGCTCGTGGTCGAGAACAAGCGAGGAACGGAGGCCTTGTCGCGCTCGTGGGAGCTGGTCAAGGGCCACTTCTGGCACGTGTTCGGAACGATCTTCGTAGCCGGATTGATCGCCGGAGTCGTGGCCGGCGTCGTCGGCGGGATCTTCGGCGGGATGGGAGGTGTTGGGGGGAACTGGGTGACCCGGTGGATCGGCGACTCGCTCGCGACCATCATCACGGCGCCCTTCACTGCCCTGGTTGCCGTCCTCCTGTACGTCGACGTCCGGGTCCGTAAGGAGAGTTTGACGGTGGAGCAACTCCGTCAGGAGCTTCAGACCGACGCCTAGGCCAGGCGACGCGCGGCGGCGCGGGCGTGCGGCCAGCGCCGGAGCGTGTCGGGAAGCATCGGGAGCAGCCCCCGAAGGGCTGCTCCCGTCGTTTCCAGGGTCAGTCGGCTCGCGGCGGTCTGGTGGAGCCCGAAGCCGTCCACCAACGCCGGGGGCAGCATCGCGACCGTCAGCGCCCGCAGCCACGCGCTGACGGGAGCGAGCGCCGGCGACACCGGCGGCGACAGCACGTCGTCACGGAGCGAGCGCGCATCGTCTCCCACCTCCAGCCCGGCCATCGTTGCACCGACGTACGCCCGGAAGTCCTCGTACGTGCTGGGAAGCATCTCCGCTGGAACCTTGAGCGCCGTCGCCTGCCGTCCCATCTCGGCGTAGTACCGCTCCCTGCCGGAGGGCAGGATGCGGGCGACGAACCGTTCGTAGGCAACCAGTGCGGAATCCACCAGCGTCGCGTGCACCCACAGCAGTAGCTCCGGGTCCAGCGCTTCGTAGTCCGATCCGTCCGACATCCGCCCGCGGACGCCCAGGTGGACCTCGTTCACGGCGTCGGCGGCACCTGCAGCCTGCCGGTGATCGCCGAACGTGATCGTCAGCGTGGGTTCGAGCGTCCGCCGCAGCCGTTCGAAGGGATCGCGACGGAACCGCGAGTGCTCCAGCACCCCGCGCGCCACCGCAGGGTGGGCAAGTTGCATCAGCAGGGCTCGCGGACCTGCAAGCAGCAACGCGGTCTCGCCGTTGATCCGCCACGCCGCCGACCCGGGGCCGAACCACCCCGGATCTCCCGGTTCGCCGCCGGTCGGATCGGGCCGCGGGATGGCACGTGCGACAGCCTCTACCCCCGACACGTCCGTTCAGATCTCGATCACGCCGCGCTTCACCGCGAACACGACCGCCTCGAGCTTCGACCGAACGCCGAGCTTGGTGAGGATGTTGTGGACGTGCGTCTGCAGGGTCTGCGGACTGATATGGAGCGCAGCGGCGACGTCCTCGTTCCGGCCGCCTTCGGCGAGCACCGCCAGGATCTCGAGCTCACGCGGCGTCAGATCGGCGATCCGCCGGTCGGCATCGGTCTGCGCCTCGCGCGCACGCGCCACCTGGCCGAGCACCCGGGCGAGCACCGCCGGATCCACGAGTACCTCACCCCGTGCCGCCGCCTTGACGACGTCGAGCACCCGATCCACGGCCTCGCTCTTCCGCAGGAAGCCCGAGGCCCCCGCTTCAACGGCCTCGACGAGGAGCCGCTCCTCGTCCTGACCCGTAACGATGACGACGCTGGTCTCGGGCGACGCGTCCTTGATGAGGCGCGTCGCATCGATCCCCGTCAGATCGTGTCCTTCGAACGACACATCCATCAGCGCGACGTCCGGCCGGTGCTCGCCCACCGCCGCCACCGCATCCTCCGGATCGTTGAAGGCGGGGGCCACGAGCGTCACCCCGTCGTCGCTGTTCGCGACGATCGAGAGGGCATCGGTCAGCAGCTTGTGGTCATCACAGATCAAGAGCCGAACCGGTCCACCCTCGTCGTTGTCGCGGTTCGTCACGACGCATCACCGGGGATGAAGACACGGAAGGAGGCCCCGCCCCCTTCGCGTCCGGTCACCCAGGCTCTGCCACCGTGTAGCTGCGCGAACCGCGCGACGAGGGAGAGCCCGATCCCTGCGCCCGTGACGTGATCCTCGGCCGCCCGCTCGAAGGGGAGGAAGATCCGCTCCCGTGACTCCGCCGGCACCCCCGGGCCGGAGTCGTCGACCAGGATCAGCGCTCCACCGGCATCAGGGCGCACGCGAACCCATACCTCAGCCCGCGTCGGTGTGTGTTTGAGCGCGTTCAGGACCAGGTTCTCGATGATGCGCTCGAGGAGACCTCGGTCGGCAGGAACGCGTACCGGATCAGCCGGAACATCCACTCCCACGGTGCGCCCGGCAAGTACCTGAGTCTCCTCGACGGCGAAGCGGATCAGCTCGCAGACATCGACGGGCTGTGACTGCGGCACGACCAGGTCTCGATCCAACCGGTCCATATCGAGGAGATTCGAGATGATCCGGTCCATCTTCCGCGCGCTGCTGGCCATGCCCTCGAGGAGCTGTGCCCGGTCATCCACCTTGACGTCGATCTGATCGCTCGTCATCAGCGTGGCCGCGCCGAGGACTGCCGACAGGGGACCGCGGAGGTCATGAGAGACCGCATGCAGCAGCGCATCCTTCGTCCGGTCGGCGTCGATGAGCCGCTGCTCGGTCTGCTTCTGCTGCGTCACGTCGAACATGACGCCCTGGACCGCGAGGGGAGTCCCGTCGTCGCCACGCAGAACGATGTCATCCTCACGGATCCACACGACGCGGCCAGCGCGCGCAACCATGCGGTACTCCATCGTCCAGGGCTCGCCCAGCTCGCGGTTGCGCATGTAATCCTCGAACACCGCGTCCCGATCCTCCGGGTGAAGCGTCTCGAACCAGATGCCTGGGTTGTCATGCCAGTCGGCGAGCGGATAGCCCAGCAGCTCCTCAACCTGGGGGCTGATGTAGACCGTGGTCCCGGCCTCGTCGAGCGCATCGATGTACACGACCGCCGGGATCTGTTCGACGAGCGCCCGGTACCGTTCCTCCGCGGTCCGGAAGAGAGGACCGCCCGGAGCATCGAGCCGCTCGGCCGCCGGTCCGGCGGGTTCTCCGAGATCCTTCGACCACCGGGCCTTGGCGGCTCGCCGAGCGATCGCCCTGCGCTCCTCGTCAGTGAGCTTGGCGGCGCGGGCAGGGCCTCCCTTCAGACCGCCGAGCCGACCGAGCGCCTCCGCGTGGGGGTTCTTCTTCTCTCGCGTCGGGTCCTGCGTCGCCGCTTCACCGTTCGAGGTGTCAGGAAGCTTCCTTGACCGCTCAGGCATCTGGCCGAAGCATCACATCCCCTCCCTGCCTAGGTCAAGGTGCAAACCTCGACAGCCCTCGGCGCGCCTACAAGGTTTCCGGTAGATCCGCCTCCACCCTTACCGCCACTGAAAGACCCCGAGGAACCGTGGATTGACCGCGCCTCGTCTGCAGCCGAATCTGGGCGTGATCCAGACACCTATCGGCAAGGAGCGGGCACATGAAGCGGTTCGTCGTCATCGCCACGATCGCTATGGTCATCGGTCTCATCTTCTCGACGGGCGGCGCAACCGCGCCCCTGGGGAAGGCGAAGCCGTCGCCCGCCCCCTCCCCGACGCCCCCGCCCCCGTCGCCGACGCCCCCGCCGCCGCCGTCCGGCTCCGGCTTCGCCAACGAGCAGCTCTTCAAGGCCAACACCGACGACTGGGAGCCCGCGATGGCGGTCGATCCCAGCTCCAACTGGGTCTACCAAGCGACCACCCGCTACGGGGGGCCCAAGGCCTGCAGCACCACTGGACAGAAGATCTGCCCGACGCCGAACATCATCTTCCGAGCGTCGAGCGACGGCGGCCAGACCTGGGGCGCCGAGAAGTTCCTGTGCGCATGCCAGGGAACCAAGACCCAGAACGACCCGGAGATGGAGGTTGCGACCGACGGCACGATCTACGCGACGTGGATGAACGACTACACCCCAGGCGTCGTGTTCTCGAAGTCCAGCGATCGCGGGAACACCTGGACGGCGCCGGTCGCGGTCGGTGGCGGCCTGCAGTGGACCGATAAGCCGATCATCGCCATCTCACCGTCGGGCCAGGACGTCTACATCGCCTTCAACAAGACCGCCGCGTACGTCGCTGCCTCTCACAACTACGGCGCGACGTTCGCCGCACCGGTGAAGACGAACGCGGACGCGCTGTACTGGTTCGCCGAGGGCGGCGCGGTCGCCCCGAACGGAACCGTGTACTTCTCCGAGAGCGGCGAGAAGGCCACCGTGAGTGCAGCCGGCGATGTGCAGCTTGCCGTCCTTCGATCCACCAATGGAGGGGCGAGCTGGACCCACACCATCATCGACACCAGCAAGCAAGGGCCGGCAACCTGCTGCAGCGCGTCGGTTGACTTCTTCTTCTCCCAAGCCAATATCGCCGTCGACCCGTCGGGCAAGCTGATGGTCGCCTACACCCTCAACACGGTCGTGGGGGCGGCGAAGGCCCTCTACATCAAGACGTCGACCGACGGTGTCACCTGGAGCGCTCGGACCCAGATCAACGCGCAAGGCGACAGCGGGTTCCCGGTGATCACCGCCGGACCGGTTGCGGGCGACTTCCGGGTGGCCTGGCAAGACGACCGCGGGGGCCGCTGGAACACCTGGTACAAGCGCACGACGAACGGCGGAACCTCATGGACAGCCGACGTGAAACTGTCCAACCTGACGACCGGCGCCGGCTACAAGCAGGCAGCTGGCTACGCCTTCCCATACGGCGACTACTTCGAGATGGAGACGAACGCGGGCGGAACGAACTTCGTCATCTGGTCCGAGGGCAAAGACTACATCGGGCCCGGAGGAAGCTGGTTCACGAAGGGCGTCTAGCCACAGCACCGCACCTGCATCCAAGCGAGCCGCCCTTCGGGCGGCTCGCTTCGGTTTCGGACCACGCGATCGCCGCGCGTCGATCTTGCGATCCGGGGATGCCGAAACCGAGTTCAGCGACGGACCCCGTCGGCCGGGACCGCCCGTTCCTTCGCCCACGCGCGCAGGGCCGCGACGTCCTCAGCCCGCGTCTCCGAGAGCGGTGAGGTGGCGCCCAGCTCCTCCAGGATCGTCTGTGTCGTCAGGTCCCCCCTCGCCGCGAACGCCCGGTACAGCGCCCCGACGACCGACGCCTCGATCTCGGAACCGCTGAACCCATCCGACGCCGCCGCGAGCGCCGCCAGATCGAACGTTGCGACGTCGCGCTTCCGCTTGCCGATATGCAGCGCGAAGATCTGCCCCCGGTCGGCAGGTCCGGGAAGGTCGACGAAGAACACCTCGTCGAACCGGCCCTTGCGGAAGAACTCCGGCGGCAGCATCTTCACCTCGTTGCAGGTCGCCACGACGAACACCCCGGGCGGCCGGTCCTGCAGCCACCGCAAGAACGTCCCCCGGATACGCATGCTGACCCCGCCGTCGCTCTGCTCGGACGCCGAGAACCCCTTCTCGATCTCGTCGATCCACACCACGCACGGCACCATCGCCTCGATCGTCGTGAGTGACTCCTGCAGACGCTGCTCGGACTGCCCGACGTACGGTCCGTAGAGCCGCGCGGGGTCCAGCAGGATCAGCGGCATCCCCCACGTTCGCGCGAGGGTCTTGGCCACCAACGACTTCCCGCACCCCGGCACCCCTGTCAGCAGGACGCCGCGCGGCGGTTCCAACCCGAACTCCTGCGCGCCCTCCTTGAACGCCTGTCCGCGGACGGCGAGCCAGTCCTTGAGTCCCTGCATCCCGCCCACCTGATCGAGCCGACCCTGCTCGGATTCGATCAGCTCGAGGATCCCGTCGGATCCGACGAACGCCGCTTTCGCGCTCCGGACCTTCGGCACGTCCGCCCCGTCGAGCACCCCGTCGGCCATCGCCGCCTCGGTGATCGCCTGGACGCCCTCCCGGAGAGACAGCCCCTGGATCGCGGAGACGAGCTGCTCCATGTCACCTCGCGCGAGGTTGATCGGGATCCCTCGCTGGGACAGATCGTTCACGGTGCGCTGCAGCAGGCCCATCAGCTCCTCGCGCGAGGCCGGCTCAAGCTTCCACGGCAAGGCGACGCCGTCCAGCTCGGCAGGGATGTCGGATCGTTGGACCGCGACGATCAGCGTGATCCCTTGCACGGCCGACTGGGCGAGTTCCTTGAGGCGGCGGACCACCACGGCATCTTGCAGGAGCGACTGTGCGTCCAGGAACACGAAGACCCCCGGCAGGCCCGCAGCCGCGATGAACTCGAGCGCCTTCCTAGCGTCGGTCGTCTGGTACTGCGGGCCTTCGCCGTCCCGGCACAGGCCGCGCGCCACCGACCACGTCCAGACCGGTAGACGCAGGGAAACGGCCGCCTCGCGCACCACACCGAGGAACCGTTCCTCATCCGTCTCGTGCGCGAAGATCAACGGATGCCGGGACTGAATCAGCAGCCCGAGGTCGCGACGGGTGTCCATGCGGGGAAGCCTAGCCGAACCCCTCCCGCCGACGGCACCCGTTCCCGCGCGCCGGGCTAGGCTGGTGCCGATGGACGACTTCGGCCTCGACCTCCCACCCCGACGGACCGCCGACATCGACGGCCCGGTCCATTATCGGGAATGGGACGGACCGGTCGGCCGGACGTTCGTCCTGATCCACGGGCTCGGAGGGTGTCTCCTGAACTGGTGGAAGGTCGCCCCGGAGCTTGCGGCCCACGGACGGGTCCTCGCGCTCGACCTCGCAGGTTTCGGACTGACGCCCCGGGCAGGACGTGGATCGGACGTCCGCTCGAACCGGCTCCTGCTCTCCCGGTTCCTCCGCGCGGTCGATGCCGCCCCCGCCACGTTGGTCGGTAACTCGATGGGAGGCGCGATCGCACTGCTGCAAGCAGCGCTCGAACCGGCATCGGTCGAGGCACTGATCCTGTCGAGCGCCGCGCTCCCCTGGGTTCGCGGCGTTCGCCCGGCGCTCGTCACCCAGGTCGGGTTCAACCTGTATCGGGTGCCACTGTTCGGCGAGGCGTTCGGGCGATGGCGCATCAAGGGTATGACCCCGCAGCGAACGACCGAGGTCGGGTTCTGGCTCATCGCCGCCGACCCGGCCGCCATCGACGAACGCACGCGAACCTCACAGACCGAGATGGTGCGGCGCCAGCAGGCCGATCGGGACTCTGTTCCAGCGTTCCTCGAAGCCGCGCGTTCACTCATGCGACTCGGGTCGCACCGGCGCGCGACCCGCGAGATCCTCGACCGCACCCGGTGTCCGGTCCTGGTCCTGCACGGGGAACGGGACAAGCTCGTGCCGCTCGGGTTCGCGCAGAACGCGGTCCGCCGCCATCCGGACTGGGATCTGCAGGTGTTCCGCGGCGTAGGACATGCCATCCAACTCGAGGCTCCGGATCACTGGCTGGCAACGGTTGGCAACTGGCTGGATGCATCCGGCCTGGAGGCGCGTCAGGGGACCGGCGGGGGCTCGATCGACTCGGACACATCTTCAGGAAGCGCCGCCTCCGCCGCGGCCCGTCCTTGACGTCCCGACAGCACCGCGGCCACCGACCCCGCCATGATGAGCAACCCACCGCCGATGATCCCGAGCCCCAGTGGTTCCGCGAGGAACGCGGACGCGAGCAGGGCAGCTGAGAGCGGCTCGAACGTCGACAGGACACCGGTCCGTACGGAACCGACCCGGCGCAACCCGGCCAGGAAGAACACGAACGCGCCCGCGGTCGCGAGACCCGTCGCCGCCACCGCGAACCACTCGGCCCCCGAACGCGGCAGCACGAACTCGCCGGAGGTCAGCGCGAGGACCACCAGCCCGGCCGTCGCCGACGCGCACAGCCACATGGCCGATGTCAGGGGGCGCGTCCGCTTCAACGCGTGCTCGGACCCGAGGACGTACGCGGTGAACGAGATCGATGCGCACAGGGTCAGCACGATACCGACCGCGTCGATCTGGACGCCGCTCGAGGACGCGATGACGATGGCGGTCCCTGCGAGCGAGAGAACGAGCCCCGCCGCCAGGAGCCGGTTCAGCCGCCCGCGACCCAGCGCGATGTGGGCGACCGCCAACAACACCGGGTAGGTGTAGAAGAGCAACGTCACCGCGGCTGCGGTCCCATGTTGGAGCCCGCCGAAGAAGAAGGATGCCTCGACCGCGTAGCCGACTCCGCCGAGGAGCAGGAGCCAGCGACGCTCCCGAGGTGCGGCGTCGAGCGCTGTTCGGGTGACGAGCAAGACCAGGGCGAGGATCACGGCCGAGATGAAGAAGCGCACGGCCAGCGTCGACTCCGTCGGCAGCCCCTGGGACGCAACCCACTTCTGGATCACGACCGCGACCCCGTACATCGTCGCTGCGGTCGCCACCAGGATGGCCCCGACCACCCTCGGCTCGTTCGACGGACGCATCCGGCCATGCTCCCAGGCGGGGCGCGACCTCACGTCGCATCCGGCCACGGACTCCGCGCGCGGTCGAGTCCTCCTTTCCGAGCGGACCCTGCTATCGTCCGAAGAGCCGCCAATGGAGACTCAGCCGCCCGGAACCGAGGGCGGTGCGGCGGAGGAGCCTCGTCCGAAGCACGCGGCGAGCACCGCGCACCGAGCCGCCGAGCCTGAGCAGCATCGAGCGCACCTTCCCCACCGCCATAAGCACGCCCGGCGCAATCGGGCGCGGTCCGTCCTGGTCGCCGTCGGCGCGATCCTGGCCCTGCTCCTGGTCGCCGATCTCGTCGCCTTCCAGGGGAAGATCCACGCGCGGGTGAGCGTCGGTGACGCGAAACTCGGCGGGCGCACCGTCCAGCAGGCGACCGACGAACTGACCGGACTGGCCGACCGGCTCGGCGCACAGGAACTCCGCTTCACATCCGAAGGACGCACCTTCACGACCACCGCGGCCGACCTAGGCTGGGAACCCGACCCCGAAGCGACCGCGGAGGCGGCGTTCGCGGTCGGACGAAGCGGCGGGCCGGTCGGCGGTCCGCTGGCACGGCTGAAGGCCTGGCTGCTCGGTGCGCCGGTCGACTGGGTCGGCCACTGGGATCGCGCCCGGACGTCGGCCATCATCGACGACTTCTCGCAGGCGGTCGGCGTTCCTGCGAAGGAGGGGCGGGTCTGGGTCGAAGGTACGACCGTGATGACCCAGCAGCCCGCAGCCGGCCGCGAGATCGACGAGCAGGAACTGCTGGAAGAGGCCCAGGCCGCCCTGAACGACGGGGATACCTCCGACATCGAGCTGCCCATCAGCGAAGATCATCCGGTCAGTACCCCCGCGGGGGTTGCGGCAGCCGCGAAGCAAGCGGAGACGATCGTCTCCGGCCCCGTCCGCGTCCGCATCGGTAAGGCGGCGCTCACGGTGACGCCTCGCCAGCTCGGCAAGCTCTTCCAGACGACCGCAGACTCGGCGGCGACCGGAGTCCAACCCGCCGTATCGCTCTCCGCCGAAGGCGTGGAGAAACTCTTCGCCCCCTACCGCACGCAGGTCGAAACAGAACCGCGGTCGGCCGAGTTCATCGGGTCGGGTAAGGACGTCGAGATCAAGCCATCCAAGCCCGGCCGCGTCATCGATCCGGAGGTCGCCGCTGGCAAGCTTCTGGAGCTGGCACTCAGCTCGTCGCGAACCGGCAAGATCCCGCTCACCCCGAAGGAAGCCGAGTTCACTACCGAGGAGGCGAACGCCCTCGGTATCGACAAGAAGATCGCGAGCTTCACCACGTACTACCCGCCGGGCGAGCCGCGCGTGACCAACATCCACGTGGGCGCCGACGTGATCGACGGCACGATCCTGGAGCCCGGCCAGCGCTTCTCGCTCAACCAGAAGCTCGGGCCGCGGACCGAGGAGAAGGGTTACGTCTCGGCGCCGGCCATCTGGAACGGGATGATCGTCGACCAGGTCGGCGGCGGCATCTCCCAGCTCACCACGACGCTGTACAACACCGCGTTCTTCGGCGGCTACCCGCTGATCGAACACCAGGCGCACAGCTTCTACTTCGACCGCTACCCGATGGGGCGCGAGGCGACCCTCGGGATACCGCACCCGGATCTGATCTTCAAGAACGACACGGACACCCCGGTCGTGATCGACGCGGGCTACACCGAGTCGTCGGTCACCGTCAGCATCTACGGGCAGAAGCGCTACCGCTCGGTGCGCGCGACCGACCCCGTCGTCACCGACCGGACGAAGGAGGGGTACACCGTCGTCGTGAGCCGCATCATCGAGTACCCCGACGGCGAGGAGAAGAGGGAGACCTACAGCACCTTCTACCGCAACGAGTTGACGCCCTCACCCACGCCCACGCCGGAACCGCGCAACGGCGACGAGGCGAACTAGCCGGCTTCCCCCAGGGCTCCACCGACCGGATACGGCGGCACGTCCGGGCGGAAGCGTTCGTCCGCGAAGGACAGCTCCCGGCCCAGCCTGAGCAGCGCCTCATCCGCTCCGTGGCGACCGATGACCTGCACGCCGATCGGGAGCCCGGCGGACGAACGGCCGACCGGGACCGCGATCGCGGGGAGCCCGGCGAGGTTGACCGGACGGGTGAAGCGGGACGTTCCCCCGGTGTGCACGTCCACGCTCTGGCCGTCGCCGACATCGACCTCCTCGTCCTCGGGCCGAGGCGCGGGGTAGGGTGCGCTCGGCGCCAGAAGCATGTCCACTCCGTCCAGACGCCGGCCGAACCACTCGCGAGCAGCCTCCGGCTTGCTCCGAAGCTCGGCCCGCTCGTCTTCGGTGAGGTTCAGTCCGCGCGCGACGAACCCGGCCGTCCGCTCGAACAGCTTGTCGCTTTCGTACTCGAGCTTCGGATGCGCCTTCACCAGTTCCATGCAGACGAAGTCGCCCCACGACTCCCAGATCGCTTCGCCACCGTCGCCGTCGACCTCGACCATCTCGACCCCCATGTCGCGGAGGAAACGGACCAGCCACCCCAACACCTCGCGGATGTCCGGGTGCAGGTGCGAGGCGAAGAAGCCCGAGAGCATCCCGATGCGCGACGGGAAGTTCCCCGCTTCGTCGGTCTGGGACATGACCCGCCACAGCAGCTCGAGGTCCTCGATGGTGCCCGCCATCGGTCCCGGGCAATCCAACGACGGCGCGAGCGGCATCACCCCGTCCAGCGGCAACCGGCCGTGGGTCGGCTTGAGGCCCCACAAGCCGCACATGTTCGAGGGATTGCGGATCGAACCTCCGGTGTCGGTCCCGAGGGCGAGTGGTACCGCGGCGCACGCGACGGCCGCAGCCGATCCGCCGCTAGAGCCTCCCGTGATCCGCTCCGGGTTCCACGGGTTGCGGGTCGGGCCGAACGTCGAGAGCAGGTTCGTCCCGCCCATCGCCAGCTCGTGCTGGTTGGTCTTGCCGATGATGATCGCTCCCGCGGCGCGCAGCCGCCCAACCACGCGGGCGTCGCGGACCGCGCGGTTGCCCTCGTACGCCTTCGACGCGCCGGTCGAGTCGTGCCCCTCAACGTCGAACAGATCCTTGACCACGACGGGAACCCCGTAGAGGGCACCGGCCGGCTGACCCCGCTCGGTGTTGCGTTCGGCTTGGAGGACGGCGCGACGCGCATCATCTTCGTAGATCGCCGAGAACGCGTTCGTGACGGGCTGCCAGTGCTTCATGCGCATCAGGGTCGTGTCGACGACCTCGCCGGGGGTGCGGTCACCCACCGCCATCGAGCCGAGGATGCCCGTCGCGGTCTCGCGGATCATGACAGGAACTCCCGTGCCTCCGCGATCAGCGCGGGGATCGCACCGAACAGCTCATCGTCGGTGGAGAAGACCCGCAGATCGGCGTTCGGCATCACGTCGGCGAGGATCTCGCCGACGATGACCGGATGGACGGGGTCGTTCGCCCGGCAGATGATCAGCGCCGGCGTCTGCACCGCGCGGAGGAGGTCGCGATCGGTGACCGGCGTATCCCGGATGACCTCCCGGATCGCCTGCGCGGTAGCCTTCGGATCCACGTCCTCCCAGATCGCCTGCGCCATCTCGGCCATCCACGGCATCTCGGTGTAGCGCTCGAGGACGTCGGGCTGGCCCATGATCTTCGCGATCGCTTCGTCCTTGGGATAGGACTCCAGGATGTCGGCGGTCGCCGAAAACCGCTCCCCGTCCTCCATGATGACGTCGACGCCGGCGGGGAGCAGGAAGACGAGGCGCTCGAAGCGATCGGGTTCGTCGGCGAGCAGGCTGCAGATCGCGCCGGCGCCGAGTGACGTGCCGACCGCGCGCGTCGCACCGTACTCGCGGGCGACGGCGTCCAGGTCACTCGCGAAGTCGGCGAACCGATAGCCGGACTCGGGGGCATCGGAGTGCCCGTGCCCCCGGAAACAGAACCGGACGTTCGTGCCGCCGAGCATCGGTGCGAGTAGGGCCAGCTCACGACACGAATTGGTCAGTCCGTGGGCGAAGACGGTGACGGGATCGCCGTGCCCGTCGACGTCGACGTGGAGCTTGAGGTCCCCGTTGGTCACGTACGCCATGCCGGGAAGCGTAGTCGCTACGGAACCCCGGCGCGCAGTAGGCTGTCGGACGCGATGAGCCAGATCATCCATCACTACGACGCTGGCGAGATGGGGTGTGCCGAGGGGCTGCCCGCCGAGTTCCGCCGGCAGCTCGAGGCGATCCCCGTCGGCGACGTCCTGGAGACCGTCGCCCGAGACCCGTCCGCGCGCGACGACCTTCCGGCGTTGGCCGAGCTGCTCGGCCACGAGCTGATCTCGAGCGAGTTCAACGAGGACGCGGCGGTCGTGGTCCGCGTCCGCCGAAACCAACCGAAGGAGTGAGCCGATGAGCGACCTGATCATGTTCACGTGTTCCCATGGCAAGGACGATCCTGAGCGTGCCATCCTCCCCTTCATCGCCGCCAACGTGGCTGCGGTGGCGGGCCAGAAGGTCGCGGTCGTCTGCACGATCGACGCCGCGTGGCTCGGCACGAACGGAGGAACGGACGGCATCGAGAAGGACGGGCTGCCGCCCTTGAAGCAGGTCTACGCGGAGCTGGTCGAGAACGGCGGCGAGGTGTGGCTGTGTCAGACGTGCACGAAGCCTCGCGGCATCACGGAGGACGACCTGGCGCCGGGCGCATCCATCAAGGGCGCGGCGAAGGTCGTTCAGGAGATGGTCGAGGGCGCCAAGACCGTGAACTTCGCGTGAGCGAGCTGACGGTCGATCCGGTCCGCGAGGATGAGAACGTCTACGTGTACCAGGTGAAGGTGACCGAGCCCGGCGAGGAGACGAAGTACGGGGTCAGCGTCCAGAAGGAGGACTTCGCGCGGCTCGGCAAGGACGGCGAGGCGCCGGATCAGTTCATCGCCCGATGTTTCGAGTTCCTCTTGGAGCGAGAGCCGATGCAGACGATCCTGTCGCGGTTCGATGTGAGCGTGATCCCCGAGTACTTCCCGGAGTTCGAGGAAGAGATCACGAAGGCCTGAGCCGGGGGAGGCGGCGCTACTCCTCGACGCCCGTCACGATCTCCTCGGGAGTCAGGTCGTCCGACACGTGACGGTAAAGCCTGAGCTTCCTGGACCAGGCACCGAGGCCAAGCGCGATGAGGATAACCACGCCGCCGTACGAGGCGACGACCAAGTCTAGGTCCACATCCGCAGACGCCGCAACGAACAGGACGGCCGCCGGGATCGCATACGAGAGCGCATAGGTGATGTCGAAGAACGCGTAGGCCCGGCCGCGGAAGTCGTCCGGCATCGCCTGCTGCGTCACCGTGTCGGCGGCAACCTTGACCAGGAAGAAGCCGAGGCCCGCGAAGAACGTCGCGAAGTACCGACCCGCGAACGGAATGATAAGCGCGGCAGCCCCCGCGAGCAGCATGAACGTCACGATGACCTTGGCCGGTGCGACCTTGTCCTTCATGTACTGCGCGCCGAACAGGCCGACGCCTGCACCGAGGCCGGCGAACAGGAGGCTGACCGCCAGCTCGGCCTTCGATGCGCCTCCCTTCGACGCCTGCCCGGTGATGGCCTCGAATCCAGCGAAGCTGATCGACAACGCGATGAAGCCGAAGACGAGCGTCCTGGTGAACCAGAACGACAGGATGCCGACCACGGCTGCCGGCCGCTTGCCGATCTCCCTCACCCCCGCGACGACGTCGCGGATGACGCCCTTGAACGCCTGACCCAGCGAGCCGGTAGCGGTCCCCGACTTCAGCCGGTCGATGCCCCTGGCGAACATCGCCGCGAACGCGTACAGCACTACGGCCAAGATCGCGACCACGCCACTGTTCCCGATGATCAGGCCGAGGACGGTCGCGCCGACCGCGCCGCCCGCCTGGAAGATGGTGCCGCCCGCCTGAGACAGGGAGTTCGCAAGCAGCAGGTCCTCCCCACCGACCGAGTCGGGAAGGCCCGCGCCCTTGATGAGCAGCGTCAGCCGGAACCCCCCGAGCACCAGCAGGGCCAGGGCCGAGAGGATGGCAACGGCATCGACGCCGAAGAGGAGCATGACCGCCCCGAACACCATCAGCACCGCGCGGGCATTGTTCGCGAACACCAAGAGCTTCCGGCGGTCGTAGCGGTCCGCCAGGACGCCGACGAAGGGTGCGATCAAGGCGAAGGGAAGGTAGGTCAGGAACACCAACGCCAGCACGTCCTTGCCCGTCTTCGCGTTCGTGGGATTCAGGACCGTTGCGAGGATCGTCCCCGCGACCACCCCGTCACCGGCCATCGAGACATATTGCGTCAGCATCAAGCCACGGAAGCTCTTCTTGGAGAACGGCTTGGACATCTCGTCGATCATGTCCCCGCCGGACATGGCGACCTTGGAGAGGAGGTGCGCGGCATTCCCTGCGCCCTTCGAGTCGCGGCGTGCTGCGAGGCGGTTGAGGATGACCGCCACGATGATGGCGAGCGCGGCTGCGATCCACGCGTTCACGACCCCGAACGGCGACCGTGTGACCGCGATCACGAAGATCGCGGCAAGCACGTTCATCGTGATCGAGACGGCGGGAACGAGCCCGAGCTTCTGGTGCCAGTCGGTGAGTCCGAACCAGCGCGCCGAGATGAGTCCGGGGATGACGAAAAGGATGAGCAGCGCCATCAGGACCTGCAGCAAGTGCAGCGGGTCGGCGAAGAGCCCTTCGTGGTTCGCGAGGCGCGCCTTCTCTGCGGCCCCTGCCGCCGTAGCAGCGTCGATGTCGGCCTGCGACACCGTCGCGAGCCCGTCCCCCTGCACGAGGAAGACCTCAGACCCGAGCGGTGTCAGCGCGTCGGTCGCCCCGCCTTCGGCGAAGTAGTCGAGGTTGTCGCTCTTGTCGCTGAAACCCTTCACCAGGAACACGAGCGGCGTTCCGCCGTGCTCCTCGACACCGGCCTTCATCTCATCGAAGAACCCGCGCGACACGAGGTCATATGTGCATTCTGTGCGCGCCGGCTTCTTGACCGTCTCGCCGTCCGGCCCCTCGACCTTCCCGCCGGTCACGAGCTTCAGCTCGACCTCTTCCGCATCCAGGATCTCGCTGCAGGTCTCGTTCGAGACGGTGCGCTCGTTCGCGAGGAAGGGCTCGAGATCGCCGAAGTACTGGAACGTTCGCTCGGCAGTGCCCGGCGGCAAGCCGGAGCGTCCGGCATTCGCGAACGTCTTCGACCACCCGTAGGCCTGGAAGATCTTCGCGTAGTTGTTGACGAACACGATCGGCTGGTCGGGCTGGCGTTCGGCGATGACCGCAACCGACGCGAGCGCCTCACGCGTCGGTTGATCGATCCATTGGTTCTCGGGATCGTTCCACTGCGTGTTCTCAAGCCCGGTGTTGATCGCCTGATAGAACCCGGCCCCCAACAGCACGGTGATCACGAGCCCCGCACCGATCTTGAGCCCCTTGCTCGCGTCGAACTTGCCCACGATCCAACGCACGACGACCCAGAGGCCCATCGCCGTGAGCGGCATGATCGCCGCGGTGGAGTTGAAGAAGCGGTAATAGGGCACGACGCTGCCCATCAGGATGAACAGGAGCGAGGCGAGATAGGGCAGAAGCCACCACGCGGACATCGTCCGGTACGCGTCGGCCGGTTTCGCATCGCGCCAGGCCCGCAGCGCGATCCACGCCACCGCGATGATGATGAGCGGGATCGTGACGAGCGGGAATTGCGACCCGACCCACTCGTTGAGCCGGTTGAGGAAGAAGTCCTTCGTGTAGGGCGGGGGCAGGGCCGCGTCCATCAGGTTTCCGGTGACGCCCCACAAGAGGAGCTTTCCCCCCAGCCACAGGATGACGCCGAGCACGAATCCCGACAGGACGGAAAGCAGCGCCGGAAGGTCGCGGTCGAGCACCTTCCGGACCTTGAACCCCATCGACAGCAGGTGGAACCCGAAGACCGCGAAAAGGGTCCCGATGAACACGATGCACGTGGTCGGGTGCGTGAACATCGCGAGCAGCGCCAGTATGAACACCGCCGACCGCGCCCCCCACGATCTTCGCGCAGGTTCCAGGAACGCGATGAGGGCCGCTAACACGTAGAGGACGAACAGGTTGTCGAGATAGCCGACGTACGGCGTCGTCAGGAAGAAGGCTCCGACGACGAACATCGTCAGGACCGACAGGACCCAGTCCTTGGTACTTCGATACGCAGCGGAGGCCAGCGCCAGTCCGGCCAGGACCGGGACCAGCACCATCATGAATCCCGCGAACGTCGACGCACCGGTTCCGCCGAGGTCCTGCAGGTACGCGCCGACGACCGGCACCGACACGCGGTAGCCGCCGCCGAACATCGCGAACGGGCCCCACTCACCGGCGACCGAGCCCGGGTCTCCCTCCACGATCATCCCGGCGCGCCAGGTGTACCACGCGGGGTCACGCGTGGCGGCCGTGCGTGTGGGGTCCTGGAGGAATCCCCAGGAGAAGATGAGCAGAACGACTAACGCGGCGCCGATGAAGACGACCGGGGTATCGAAGCGCGAGCGCGGTCGCCCCTCGGCTTCCTCCACCTGCTCTCCCCCCGGGTCCAGTTCGGTCCGCGTCATGCCCTGGCTACCCGTCGCCCTTCACGCAGGGAAGCCCGGCAAGCATATCGGCCGGAACGGCAGCCGCGAACGCGGGCTCATCGGCCTCCGCTCCGGTCGGCGGGGCGTTCTCGTTGACCTGGGACTTGGGGATGTCCATCACGAACTTAGCCACCTGCTCGATCGAAACCTTGTTGTCGGCCAGCTCCTGGTGGTCCAGGAAGATCTGGGTGGGCTGCACGAAACCGCCGACCCCGCCGATGTCCGCACCCGCCCCGCCGATGATCGGCTGGTCGTCGCCGTCGGTGTCGAACTCCGCGGTGATGAGGTTTCCCACCTTCCCCGGCGAGATCACGAATGCGCCGGAGGCCTTCGGGAACGGCGTCGCGCCGTGGTCGGCCGTCAGGACCATCGCCCACTTGCCCTCCCCGACCTCCTGGTTGAGCAGGTTCACGAACTTCTCGAGGTAGCGGTCCTGCATCTTGACCGAGTCGCCCATCTCGATGCCGTCCAGCCCGCGCCACAGGTGCGCCATCGAGTCGATCAGCTTGTTGTTGATCATCAGCATGTCGGGGACGTCGTCCTGGCCGAGGTCCTCGCGCTTGATCATCTCCTCGACCAGCCGGAACTGGTAGCCGACGCGCGCGGGCGTCTCGAACCCGCCGAGGGTCTCCTTGTCATCCAGGGACAGCTCGTGGCCGCGCCACGTCCCGTCCTGCTTGCCGTCGAGCATGTCCGTTTCCTTGAAGTAATCGTCGATTCCACCCAGCTCGTTCGCATACGACGGGAACGTGAAGTACGGCTCCAGAGCCGGGGTGAGCTTCCACTCGACGCCCTCAGCACCGAGGGTCTCCTTCTGGCCCGCCTCGAAGACAGCCGCGTCGGCTTCGCGCAGCACCGCGATGTCCTTGTCGCCGCCACCCCACAAACCGCCGTGGCTCTCCATCCCCATATGGATCGCGACGGTGCCCGAGAGCGCGATCTTGGGCTCGTTGTCGTTCGCAAGGTCGTACAGGTCGGCCAGCGTCGGCAGGATCGGCATGGTCGGCACGCCCTTCCACGGGGCAGCGTGCGTCGAGCCCATCCGGTAGTGGTGGCCGATCACCGCGTGGTTCCTCGGGAAGGCACCGGTGCCCATCTCCGCGTGGATCTGCGCGGTGCTCGCTGGTGAGGAAGCGATTGTCGCGTTCTCGTACCAGGTGCCCTCCGGGATCAAGCTGTCGAGGTACGGGTGGTTCTTCTTCCACCGGTCCAGGACGACGTCGCCGCTCGCGTCCCACACGTAGGTCACGATCAGGCGCGGCGGCTCCTTGCGCTGGGCGGCAGGCTCGAGCGCCTCGCCCATCACCTTGCCGTCGGGTGACCGGAATCCGGCGAAGTTCAGGAGCGCCGCCTCGGTCGGCGCGATGTCGGGCGTCAAGACCGGACGCTTCACCGCCCCCTGTGCCTTGATGTACCCAGGGCCGTACCAGAGCATCGGGACTTCCTGGATGTAGTCGAACGGCGCGATGTGGGGCAGGCCCGAGCCGACATAGTCGGGCTCGCGCGTGAAGAGCTGGATGTCGCCGCTGTGATCCATCCGGAACCCACGGAGGGTCCGGATCAGCTGGATCTTCGGAACGTTGCCGCAGGCGGCTTTCGCGATCTCCTTCTCGGCCGCCGAAGAGGTCGATGGTAGCCCCATCACGGCGACGAGGAGTCCGGCCGCGATCGCGGCACGGCGCATCGATACACGCATCCTCATGGACTACCTCGGGGAGGGTCGGCTAACCGTCACCCAGCCAACAGCAGGCAGGGCGGTTCGGCAAGGCAAGATACCAGCCGGGCGCGATCCGGCGCCTCGGCGGTCGTCGGCGAAGGGCATTCCCATCCCTACCCACACCGTCCGCAGCGGCCGTAGATATCGGCCTGGTGCGAGGTGACGCGGAACCCGCGCTTACGCGCTATCTTGGACGCCCATCCCTCCATCTCGCACGACGGGATCTCCTCGACGCGGCCGCACCGCTCGCAGATCAGGTGGTGGTGGTGCTCGGGCGCGCACAGTTTGTAGGAGAGCTCACCTTCCCCTGCGGGGAACGTTCGGGCCAATCCCGCGTCCGCAAGCGCCTGCAGTGTCCGGTAGATGGTCGCGAGTCCGGGTCCGGCGTCGCTCCGCCCGCCGCGGTTGAGTTGCGCGTGCAGCGCCTGCGCGGTGACCGGCCGCGCGCTCCGTCCCAGCGCTTCCAAGATCGCCATGCGCTGGCGCGTGGGACGCAGCTCCGCTTGCTGCAGCATGGGCCCGACGTCGGTGGCGGCGCTCATCCAGACCTCACGTGATGCCGGGCGACGCGGCGACCCACCAGCGCAGCCACGACGAACACCGCGAGCGCCGTCAGCACGATCGTTCCGCCGGGAGCCAGGGTCCCCTGCCCGAGCGCGATGACCAAACCCGCGAGCGTGGAGACGATCCCGGAGGCGACCGCCCACACCATCGCCCCACGGAACGAGTGGGCCAGCCGCGACCCCGCCGCCACCGGGATCACGAACAGCGCGGCGATCAGCAGCAACCCGACGACCCGCATCCCGGCCGCCACCAGCAGCGCCACCAGCACGATCTGCAGGATGTTCAGCCGGTCGACGGGAAGGCCCGAAGCCCGCGCCATCTCCTCGTCCAGCGCCACCGCCAGGAACTGCTCGTAGAAGACGCCCACGACCGCGATCACGACCGCGCAGAGTCCGGCGATCAGCCACACCTCGGCCCACGTCGTCGTGAAGATCGATCCGAACAGGATGCCGATCGCCGACGCGTTGAACTTCCCGGCAGCCGACAGCGCCACCGAGCCGAAGGCGATACCGAAGTAGAAGACCAGCGCGAGCGAGACGTCGCCCGCCAGCCGGCCACGAGCTCGCAGCGCGACCAAGGCCACGCCGCCGATCAGCATCAGGATCAACGCGCCCAGGATCGCTTGGACACTGAGCACCGACGTTCCGAACCCGATCAGCACCCCGAGCGCGACGCCCGCGAACGCGAGGTGCCCCATCCCGTCGCCCACGAGCGAGAGCCCGCGCTGCACGAGGAAGCAGCCGAGGACCGGCGCTGTGATCCCGACCACCGCCGCGGCGATGTACGCGCGGATCGCGAACTCGACGAACAGCCGGCTCATCTACCCGTCCCTCCCGCGAGGTCCAGGTGCGTATGGAACTCCTCGTGGGTCACCTGACGCATCTTCCCGTCGATCAGGACCAGGATCCGGTCGCACACGCGATGGAAGTCGTCGGGGTCGTGCGACACGGTGATGACGGTCGACCCTCCATCCGCGCGGCGGCGCAACTCCTCAGCCAGCGCCGGACGGAACCGTTGGTCGATGCCGGTGGTCGGTTCGTCCAGGAGCAGTAGCTCCGGCTCACCGACCAACGCCCGCGCCAGGATCGCGCGCTGCTGCTGGCCGCCCGAGAGTTCGAACAGACACTCCTGAGATAGGCCGCCGAGCCCGACCGAGTCGATCGCCTCGTTGACCTCGCTCCAGTCCTTGCGGGTCATCCGCCGGAACGCCGTCTTGGCCGGTGCGAGTCCCGCCGCCACCACCTCGGTGACCGAGACCGGCAGCGACGTCGCCATCCGCAGGCCCTGCGGCGCGTAGCCGATCCGGCGCCGGACGGTCGCGTCGGACGGCGGTCCCCCCAAGACGTTCACGGTCCCCGCGTCCGGCTCCAGCAGTCCGACACACAACTTCAGGAAGGTCGACTTGCCGCTGCCGTTGGCACCCGCAAGCACCGAGAACGACCCGGCCTCCAGTTCGAGGTCGATGTCGTCCAGGATCGGCGTCGCGCCGAAAGAGAACCGGACGTCGCGCAGCTCAACCGTCGGCGTCATCGGCATTGCAACCCCTCTCGCAGCGCGGCGAGGTTCTCGCGCATCACGCTGAGGTAGTCGCCCGTCGCCGGCGCCGATTCGAGCGTCGACAGTGGCGTTGCCGGCACACCGACGTCTGCCGCGACGCTCTCGCCGATCCGCCGCCCGGCATCCGTGTCCTCGTAGAAGATCGCGGGGGCGGCCTCACCCGACTCGATGGCATCGGCGGCGTTCTGGATGCGTTCGGCCGTCGGCTCGCTCTCCGGGGAAAGCCCCTCCAGACCGACCTGACGCAACCGGAACGCGGCGGCGAGGTACCCGAACGCTTCATGGGTGGTAACGAACGAACGATAACGACAGTCGTTCAGTCCGTCTTCGAAGGCCAGCCACAACTCGTCCAAGGCCGAGCCGGTTGTGTCGGCGCGGCGTCGCAGGTCCCGCTCGGCGCCGGGGTCGACGGCAACCAGGGCATCGGCGAGCGGCGTCACCGAGGCGGACAGGAGTGCCGGGTCGAGCCACACGTGCGGGTCCTCGAGCGAGACCGACGAGGTGGGCGGCAACCGGAGAACTTCGCCCTGGGCCTCTTCGACCGACGCGTCAACGTCCGGCTGGAACCCAGGTTCGTCCAGCAGCACGACGATGTCGGCGGTCTGTAGATCAGCGCGTTGGCCTGCGGTGAGGGCGACGTCGTGCGCCTCGACGCCGGGCGGAGTCAGGTCCGTCACCTCCACCTGATCGCCTCCGACCTGCTCGGACAACCAGGCCAGCGGATAGATCGAGCCGACGACCCGGACCCGGCTGCCTCCACCGGAACCGCTCGAACAGGCAGGCGCAAGCACGGCGAGGAGGAGCGCGAGCACGAACGCCAGACGGGCAGCCACACGTCTCACCCTAGTTGATAATGATTATCATTTCAAGGTGACGGCGGCGGCCACGGTCGACGGGCGCGCTCGGCGCGAACGTGGCGGGAGGGCTACCCGGCGAGCTTCGGCTTCACCCGCCGGTACGCGAACCACACGACCAACCCGATCGCGCCCAGCGGGATCAGGTAGCCGAGTCCGACGATGACCGCGTAGACGACACCGAGGAACCCGGCAACGGCCATGTTCCATGCCTGCGCGAGACTTGGCTTCGACGGATCACCTTGTGGCGCCGCGACGCCCGCCTCGTGCATCGACAGCGAGATCGTCGCCAGCGACGTCTGGTCGCGCAGTAGCCGCAGCTGCCCCTTGATCGCCTCGATCTCGAACTGCACGCGTTGGATCTCGTTCTGCACGCGCATCGTCTCTTCGATCGAGTTGGCGCGGTCCATCAGACGCAGCAGCACGCGGTGCTGGGCCTCCCAGCTGCGCAGCCGGGCACCCAGGTCGACGAACTGGTCCGTCACGTCGGTGCCGTTCACGGACTGCTGCTCGATCTCACCGAGCCCACGCAGTTCGGACATCGCCTGGTCGAAGCTGGCCGACGGAACGCGGATGACGAGGCTCCCGGCCTTCGCCTGGGTCCCCTCGGTCTGCGAGTCCACGACGAACCCGTGGTACTTGGACGCGATCAGGGACGCGCGATCGAACTGGTCGCCGAACGAGCCCTTGTCGACCGAAACTGTCAGGTTGGCGGTCTTGATGACGCGAGGCCCGATCGTCGGGACGGACGGCGGGGCTGCGACCTCGCCGGACACACCACCGCCTCCGGACGTTGTGCCCGCAGCGGCCTGCTCGGAAACCGTTTTCTGGACGTACTCGGGTTCGAACGACGCCGGGGCGTCACGCGCCGCGATGTCGTCGGACGGATAGGCGGCCGGCATCGGACTCGCGTACGGACCATCCGCCACGGCCGCACCCGAGGACGTCTGCACGCCCCTGCGCCCCGCGATCACGAGCGCCCCCACGGCACCTGACACGATGAGCAGGGCTACTACGCCCAGCGCAACCTTCTTCATGACGTCCTCCTTCTCGCCGACTGACCTGTTCGACGGGCCAGCAGGGCAGGAGGTTCCCGCGGGACGGTCAGAGGGGGCGGTCGACTACGGCTTCAGTGTGACGCGGCCGCGGGGGCCGCCGGAGAGGGCAACCGGCCCCGCGAGGACGAGGCCCTCCTCGGCGAGGACCGCCACGGCCCCCGCGACGCGGCCTGCCGGGTAGCCAGTGTCGTCCGCGAGTCGTCCGAGAGTCGAGGGTCCGGCGGTCAACGCGCGCACGACAGCTCCCCGAACCTGCCGGAACGACCCTTCGAACGCCGACTGCCGGTCCGGCGACGGCTTCGGAACCCCGCCCTCCCGGAAGAACCGGCACCCGCGCACCAAGGGACACTCCGGACATCGCGGGCGCGGCTTGCAGACCTCACGCCCCAGGTCCATCAGCGCTTGGTTCCAGGCGCCCGGATCACCCCGGTCGAGCCAGCGTTCGGCGACTTCGTTGATATCGGCGAGCGACACATCGGCCGCATCCACACCCAGCTCGGCGCGGGCGAGCACCCGGCGCACGTTCGTATCCACCAGCGGGACCGGCTCGCCGAAAGCGATCGACGTCACCGCGGCAGCGGTGTACGGACCGACTCCCGGAAGCCCACGGAGCGACGACACCGGATGGGGCACCCGGCCACCGTGATCGGCGACGATCGCCTGTGCCGCCTGGTGCAGCGCCACCGCCCGCCGGTTGTACCCGAGACCGGACCAGGCCTTGACCACCTCGGCGCGCGACGCCCCGGCCAGGGCCCGCACCGACGGCCAGCGCCGCACGAACGCCCGGAAGACCGGTTCGACGCGGGCGGCCTGGGTCTGCTGGAGCATGATCTCGCTGACCAGGACCCGGTACGGCGTCGACCGGGCCCTCCAGGGGTAGGCGCGGCGGCGCGGTTCGTACCACCTGAGCAGGGCGGCTCGCGCTGGCATCGCCGGGCAGGTTACTGTTCTGGACATGAAGACGGTTGGCGAGGTCATGACGACCGACCTGCTCACGATCGAGCCGGGGACCACGGTCGCCGAGGCGGCGACGATGATGGGTGCCCGCAAGGTGGGGGCGGCACTAGTCACCTCGGAGGGCAAGCTCGCGGGGATCTTCACGGAACGCGACATCGTCAAGGCCCTTGCCGCGCACTTCGACGCGGCCGGTCACCCGGTGGAGCAGTGGATGACCTCGAAACCTCAGACGGTCACGACCGCACAGACCGAGAACGACGCGCTGGACATGATGCTCGCCAGCGGGTTCCGTCACCTTCCGGTGGTCGATGACGGCGACCTGAAAGGGATCATCTCCATCCGCGACGTCTCGCACCACGCGGAGGACTGAACCCCGCCGGCTAGAAACCGGCCTGCTTCGTCTCCGGCAGTTCCGCCGCGGTTTCCTTGAGCGCCTTGTGGATCTCACGGAAGACGTCACCGACGTAGGACGCCGGCTGGCTGTTCTCGCCGCCCATCGCGCCACGGACCGCGGACGCGGTGATGTCACACGATTTGTCGAACAACATCCATTCCTGCTCTCGGTTCATGGCTCCTCCTGAGGTCTGCGACCGGTAAGGCTACAGGCTGGCTACGAGAAGGCACTGAGCCCGGTGATCGCGCGGCCGAGGACCAGAGTGTGGATCTCGGACGTGCCCTCGTAGGTCAGCACCGACTCAAGGTTGTTCATGTGCCGGATGACGGGGTACTCGAGCGTGATGCCGCTGGCGCCCAGGATCGTCCGCGCGGTCCGCGCGATCTCCAGCGCCTCGCGCACGTTGTTGAGTTTGCCGAGGCTGATGTGTTCGTGACGGATCCGCCCCTCGTCCTTCATCCGGCCGAGGTGTAGCGCGAGCAGCGTTCCCGTCTCGAGTTCGACCAGCATGTTCGCGAGCTTCTCCTGCGTGATCTGGAACGCCGCGATCGGCTTGTCGAACTGCACGCGGGCCTTCGCGTACTCCAGCGCACTCTCGAAACACGCGCGCGCGGCGCCCATCGCGCCCCAGATGATCCCGAAGCGCGCCTCGTTGAGGCACGACAAGGCGCCGGGCAGTCCGTCGGCGCCGGGGAGCATGGCGTCGGCGGGAAGCCGAACGTCGTCGAAGACCAGCTCGGAGGTCACGGATGCGCGGAGCGAGAGCTTGCGTTCGACGTCGCTTGTCGTGAACCCAGGCGCCCTCTTCGGAACCAGGAACCCGCGGATGCCATCGTCGGTGTTCGCCCACACGATCGCGATGTCGGCGATGCCGCCGTTCGTGATCCACATCTTGGAACCGTTCAGGATCCAGTCGTCGCCGTCGCGCCGAGCGTTGGTACGCATGCCGCTCGGATCGCTGCCGGCGTCCGCCTCGGTCAGCCCGAAGCAGCCGATCGCCTCCCCCGCCGCCATCTTCGGCAGCCACTCCTGCTTCTGCTCCTCGCTGCCGTAGGCGTGGATGGGGAACATGCAGAGGGAGCCTTGCACCGAGACGAACGAGCGGAACCCGCTGTCGCCGGCCTCCAGTTCGAGGCACGCGAGACCGTATGAGACGGCGTTGGTCCCGGCGCAGCCGTAGCCCTCCAGGTGCATCCCCAGGAGCCCGAGCTTGCCGAACTCGCGCACCATGTCGCGGGGGAACTCGCCGGCGTCGAACCAGCCTTCGATGCCGGGCAGGACCTCGGCGGTGACGAAGTCGCGCACCATGTCGCGGATCTGGCGCTCCTCGTCCGAGAGCAGCGCGTCCAGGTCCAGGAAGTCGAGCGGATCGGGTGCCGCCATGCCCAGCACCCTACCGCGGAGCCCGGCGGAGCCGGGCCGCCGCTGTGGCCACGGGTACCAGCCAGGCGACGCCGAACTGGCTCAAGAGGAGCCCAAGTCCTTATCCCGGGAGCGGGACGTCCGGCAGGTTTGCGAGTGCAGCTTCCTCCGCCGCTGGGTCGAACTCGAACTCCGGCAGCCGCCCGTTCCGGTAGTCGTCGTAGGCCGCCAGATCGAACAATCCGTGCCCGGAGAGGTTGAACAAGATGACCCGCTCCTCCCCCGCCTCCTTCGCCTCGATCGCTTCGTCGATCACTGCCTTGATCGCGTGCGCCGGCTCGGGCCCCGGGATGATCCCCTGCGCGTTCGCGAAGGTCGTCGCCGCCTCGAACACCGCGTTCTGCGTGTAGGCCTTCGCGTCCATGTGGCCTTCCTTCACCAACAGCGACAGCGACGGCGCGTCGCCGTGGTAGCGGAGCCCGCCCGCGTGCACCGGCGCCGGGACGAAGTCGTGACCCAGCGTGTACATCGGAACCAGTGGCGTCAGCATCGCCGTATCGCCGAAGTCGTACGCGTACTTCCCCTTCGTCAGCGTCGGACACGCCGCGGGCTCGGCCGCGACGAATCTGTAGTCCTTCTTGCCCGCGAGCTTGTCGGCCATGAACGGGTACGCGATGCCCGCGTAGTTCGAACCGCCGCCGACGCAGCCGATGATCACGTCCGGATCCTCGCCGGCGAGTTCCATCTGCTTCTGCGCTTCCAGCCCGATGATCGTCTGGTGCAGCAGCACGTGACCGAGCACGCTACCCAGCGAGTAGTTCGTGTCCTCGTTGGTCGCGGCAACCTCGACCGCCTCGCTGATCGCGATCCCGAGCGACCCGGTCGAGTCCGGGTTCGCCTCAAGCACGCCCTTTCCGGCACCGGTCGTCGGTGAAGGCGACGGACGGCACTCGGCTCCGAACGCCTCCATGAACATCCGCCGATACGGCTTCTGGTCGTAGGACGCCCGCACCATGAACACCAGGCACTCCATCTCGAAGAACTTGCATGCCATCGCGATCGCCGAGCCCCACTGGCCGGCGCCCGTTTCGGTCGAGATCCGTTTGATGCCCGCTTCCTTGTTGTAGTACGCCTGCGCGACGGCTGTGTTGGGCTTGTGCGAACCCGCCGGCGAGACGCCTTCATACTTGAAGTAGATGTGCGCCGGAGTGTCGAGTTCCTGCTCCAGGCGCGTCGCGCGGTACAGCGGCGAGGGCCGCCACAGCCGGTAGACGTCCAGGACCGGCCCGGGGATGTCGATCCACTCGTCGGTCGAGACCTCCTGGCCGATCAGCGACATCGGGAACAGCGGCGCCAGATCGTCCGGCCCGATCGGCTCCTTTGTCCCCGGATGCAGCGGCGGAAGGGGCTGCATGCCGGCTTGCACGATGCTCGGCATGATGTTGAACCACGCCGTCGGCATCTCCTCGGGTGCGAGGTCGAAGCTCGTGCGGTCGGTCATGGGGATCCTCCTCGGGTCGCCGGAAGTCGAGCCTACCCCTGATCGGGTGGGTCGCGCATCTCGCGCGGCGCGAGGCCAGCTAGGCTGCCGGTGCCGCCGCCGCGGTCTTCGCCCCACCGCTGAGCCGCATCGCCCCGACGGCGAGTCCCAGGAGGATAGACAGCCCCATGATCGGCGTCCCGATCCGCTTGAGCATCGCCTGGTCCAGCAGCAACCCCAACACGAACGCGACCAACCCGAGGTTGATACCCCAGAACACCACATGGTCGGCGGCCGCGGCTACGTTCCGCCGGGCCGCGGTCATCATGAGGATGATGCCGAAGATCGAGTTCGTCAGCACCCCGATGAAGATCATGTGATCGAGCGCCAGGAAATATCCCAACGGGATGTTGGCGAAGTTCTTCGGCGCGCCGGTCCCGATGACATAGGCGAGTAGAAGGATCGCCGGGATCAGGAACAGCACGGCGGCCGCTGCATGGCGTTTCGGTCCGGCAGTACCCCAGCCCGCACCCATCATGGGTTTCCACAGCCGAACGACGACGAAAGCGGTTCCCACGACTTCACCGACAAGGTTCAGCAACAACAGCGGCATGAGGTCGGCGAGCAGGCCGATCGCGAGCGCGAGGCCGCCGCCGAACAACAGTATGGCCTGCGCGACGCCGGGCTTGGTCATCTTGTCCGAGCCCGAGCCGCCGAGGAGCTGCTCGGCCAACGCCGTCCCGGCCAGGATCAGGTAGCCGGCCACCATCGTCGCGGGGTGGCCCTCCGCCGCCGCGTCGGGGACCCAATCCGCCATACCGGCCAGTTTCAGCCCGAGCAGCACCCCGAGGACCCCGCCGATGCACAGCGTGATCAGGGACAACAGGATCGACAGACTCGTAACGGAAGGGGGCCGGACCTTGCGGACGGAGAACGCCCAGCCCGTGAACCAGAAGATGTCGAGGAGCATCAGGGTGCCGGCGAGCGGGCGCAGGGAAAGCATCCCAAGCCAGAACGCCAGCACGTAGAGCGCGACGGCGATGACCGAGAGCCATACGAGCGCAGGCGGCACCCGTTCGGTCCCCAAGATCCACGCGGCCGCGGCGAACACCGACAGCGTGATCCAGCCCAGCGTGCCCGCGTGAACATGCGCGAGCAGTTGGTTGTGCGAGAACTTCACGAGATCCGTTCCGTTCAGGATCCCGATGGCGACGGTGACGACGAAGAGCACCATCGCGGCCCCGATCAGAGGCACGATCGCCCGTGGGACGGCCCGGTCCATCATGGTCTTCCCCCCCAAGGTTCGAACGGGCGAATCGTAGTCCGGCCTTCCCGCCAGGTCCAGCACCGCAGGTCAGGCCGGGTGATCGTCCTCGAGGGGCACGTGGGAGACGTGCCAGTCGCGGGGGGCGATCAGCTCCTCGGAGGCCTCCGGCCCCCAGCTCCCCCGTGCGTACTCAACGACCGGCGGCGGGGCATCGAGCACGGGCTGCAGGACCTCCCAGGCCCGCTCCACGCCGTCCTCCCTCAGGAACAGCGTGTGGTCACCCTCCATCGCCTCGAGCACCAGCAGTTCGTACGCGTCCAGGATCTCGGACTTGAACGCCTGGTCGTAGTCGAAATCCATCCGCACGCGCCCGAGTTCCATGTCGGGTCCGGGCTTCTTCGCGTTGATCGCGAGCGAGATGCCTTCGTCGGGCTGGATGCGGATCGTCAAGTGGTCACGCTTGGCGAGCGGGACGTCCGTCCCACGGAACACATTGTACGGCACGCGCTTGAACACCAGCGTGATCTCGCTGGACTTCTGCGCGAGCGCCTTGCCCGTCCGCAGGTAGAACGGCACGTCGGCCCACCGCCAGGTGTCGATCTCCAACTCCAGCGCGGCGAAGGTCTCGACCTGCGAGTCCGGCGCGACGCCTGTGCCCTCGCGATACCCGTCGTACTGGCCACGGACCACCTTGGCCGGGTCGACGGGCTGGATGCTGCGCAGCACCTTGACCGTCTCGTCGCGCAACCGGTCAGGATCGAACGACACCGGCGGCTCCATCGCCAGGAACGTCATCACCTGGAACAGGTGCGTCTGGACCATGTCCCGGATCGCGCCGGTCTGCTCGTAGAACGCGCCGCGTCCCTGGATGTCGATGTCCTCGGCCACCGTGATCTGCACGCTGTCGATGTACCGGCGGTTCCACACCGGTTCGAACATCCCGTTGGAGAAGCGGAACGCCAAGATGTTCTGCACGGTCTCCTTGCCGAGGTAGTGATCGATGCGGAAGACCTGCGACTCGTCGAAGACCTCGTGGATGGTGCGGTTCAGCTCGCGGGCGCTCTCCAGGTCGTGGCCGAACGGCTTCTCGAACACGATCCGCGCGCCCTCGGCGAGGCCCGACTCACCCAGCAACTTGACCACCGCCGGGAAGACCGACGAGGGAGTCGCGGTGTGGAAGTACCGGTTGCCGCCGGTCGCGTGTTGGCTGTCGACCTCCTCTAGGTGGTCACGGAGCCGCGTGAACGCATCCGCATCGTCGAAGTTGCCCGACAGGTACGTGAGGTGCTCCGAGAAGTCCTCCCAGACCTCGCCTTCGGGAACGTGGCCCCCGAACTGGTTGACGCTTTCGTGGGCATGCTCGCGGAACTCGGCGTCGCTCCAGTCGTCCAGCGCGTAGCCGGTGATCGCGAACCCCCTCGGGAGCAGCCCCTCCAGGAACAAGTGGTAGAAGGCGGGCAGCAGCTTGCGGCGCGTCAGATCTCCGGACGCGCCGAAGATGACGACCGCCTGCGGCGGGAGATCGGCGCCCGAGCTCACGTCCCGTCTTCCGCCTTGACGGCGTGGCCACCGAACTCGTTGCGCAGCGCAGCGATGGCCTTCGCCGCGAAGGACTCGTCCTGGCGCGAGGCGAACCGCAGGAACAGCGCCATCGCGGTGATCGGCGCCGGCACGTTCTCGTTGATCGCCGCCTCCACCGTCCAGCGGCCTTCACCCGAATCGTCCACGTATCCGCGCACCTGCTCCAGGTTCGGGTCCTTCTGCAAAGCGTCGTAGAGAAGTTCCAGCAACCACGACCGCACCACGCTGCCGTAGCGCCAGATCCCGGCGATCTCGGTCAGGTCCAGGTCGAACTCGCTGGCCTGCAAGATCTCGAAGCCCTCGCCGTAGGCGGCGAGAAGCCCGTACTCGATGCCGTTGTGGACCATCTTGGTGAAGTGGCCCGCGCCGCTCTTGCCCATGTACGCGTAGCCGTCGGTCGGCGCGAGCGTCGCGAAGATCGGCTCGGTCAGGTCGAACGCAGCCTTCTCGCCGCCGACCATCAGGCAGTACCCGTTCTCCAGGCCCCACACCCCGCCGCTGGTCCCGGCGTCCAGGAACCGGATGCCGCCCTTGCCGAGCTGGTCGGCGCGGCGCTGGGAGTCGGTGTACTTCGAGTTGCCGCCGTCGATCAGAACGTCGCCGGACGAGAACAGCCCGCCGAGCGACTGCACGGTCTGCTCGGTGATGTCGCCGGCCGGCACCATGATCCAGACCACCCGAGGCGCGTCCAGCTTGCCGACCATCTCTTCAAGTGACGCCGCACCGACGGCGCCGTCCTTCTCGGCGGCCGCGACCGCATCGGCGCTCGGGTCGAACGCGACGACGTCGTGGCCGCCGCGGATCAGTCGCGTGGTCATGTTGCCGCCCATGCGGCCGAGTCCAACCATCCCGAGCTTCATGCCGTTCGTTCCCTTCCTCAGGTCGTTCGCGGTCCCGGCCTAGTCCTCGACCTTCGGCCCGAGTTCGATCCAGCCGTCGACGACCTGCACGTGATAGACGGGCACCGGATCCGTTGCCGGGCCGTGGAGCGGCTCACCCGTGTGCAGATCGAAGATGCTGCCATGACACACGCACTCGATCCCCTCGCCGTCCTTGGAGACCTCGCCCTCTTCCGACAGCGAGCAGCCCGAGTGCGTACATTCGTCACCGAGCGCGAACACGCCTTCTCCGACGTGCGCGATGCACGCTCGCTCGCCGTGCAGATCGAACGGGCGCAACTCGCCTTCCGGCACCTCCGCCAACGCGCCGACCCGCTGGAACTCATCGGCCACGCTACCCACCCCCTCCGAGATCGCTGCAGGCCACGCTACCCTAATCGCCCTTCGCGAGCCGACGGGCGGTGATCCACACGCGCTGCAGGAATGTGAACGCACCGAGGGTGGCGAGCAGCGCGAGCGCCGGCAGGAGCAGCCCCGGGATCACGAGACCGGCCACCGTGACCACGTAGCGTTCGGTTCGCTGGAAAAGCCCTTCGGTCATCGTCAGACCGTTCGCCTCGGCTTCGGCTCGGACGAAGCTCACGCCGAGCGACACGACCAGCGTGACCAGCGCGAGCGCGGCCTCAAGATCGTGGCCCTGACCGGCGAGCGCCCAGTACAGCGACCCGAACACGATCAGGTCTGAAACGCGGTCCAGCACCGAATCCAGGAACGCGCCGCGTTCGCTCTCCTCACCGCGCAGCCGAGCGATCGAGCCGTCGAAGACGTCGGCCAGTCCTGCGGGGACCAGGACGAGGCCGCCGGCGAGGAAATGTCCGGTGGCGATGAGCCACCCGGCGGCCAGGTTCAAGATGAGCGAGGCGATCGTGAGGTGCAGTGGGTGGACACCGGCCTTGTACAGCCCAGCGAGGACGGCGCGGAAAGGCCACTTGCCCGCCTTCTGCATGTAGGGAGCGACCATCCCGGGGTTCTGCCTCGGACCGGGCATCTCCCGAACCGCCCTGGGTTCGAGCTCGTCCCGGCGCAGCTTGGGATGGGGATCGTCGGTCATCAGTAGCAGGCTATCGCCGCAGGCGCCGGGGGGCCAGGGGCCGACCCCGCGCTTGGGGCTCGGCTAGCCCGAGTGGGGCTCGAACGAGACGACCTGGTAGCGGAACTTGCCGCCGGGCGCCTCGTAGACGACCTCGTCGGCGACCTTCGCGCCCATGAGCGCCTGGCCGAGCGGTGACGTCACCGTCACCGTCCGCGCGCCCTTCGCCCGCTCCTCGGCCTCGACGGCCAGGAGGTAGGTCTCCTCCTCGTCGTCGTCATCGTCGAGCGGTTTGACGGTGACGAGCATGCCCGCCCCTGCCGCGTCGGAGGCGATCGGAGTCTCGACGATCTCGGGGTCCTGGAGCTTGGCCTCGAGCGACCGGATCCGCGCCTCCATGAGCCCTTGCGCGTTCTTCGCCTCGTCGTACTCGGCGTTCTCACGGATGTCGCCGTGCTCTCGCGCAACGAGCAGCCGCTTGCCCATGTCCTCGCGGCCACGCCCGCGCAGATCGTCCAGCTCCGCCTTCAAACGCCCATAGGCCTCAAGCGTGAGGACGGCGGTCGGCTCGTGACCGGGGCGGCGCGGCGGCCGTTTCGCGAGTTCTTCGGGAAGGTCAACCATGGGAACAGGGAATCTACCAGCGGAGCCCCCAGTCCTCCGACGCACGCCTCGGACTCGCACGCCGGGCCTGGGGTTCGGTAGGATTCTGAGCCTCACATCAGGACGGCCGGGGCCGGAGGGCTCCTCCGCCGTTCCCCAACGCACGGAGGGAAGCCATGGCACAGCAACTCGCAGATCGGATGAACGTCCTCGGAACCGAGTCGGCCTTCGAGGTCCTGGCCAAGGCCCGCGCCCTGGAAGCCGAGGGCCGCTCCATCATCCACCTGGAGATCGGTGAGCCCGACTTCGACACCCCGGCGCACGTGCGCCAGACCGCGATCGACGCCATCGAAGCGGGGCACACCCACTACGTCCCCGCCCCGGGCATCCCGCTCCTGCGCGAGGCCGTAGTCGAGTTCCTGGACCGGTTCGACCGCCTCCAGACCACCGCCGACCGGGTCATCGTCACACCGGGCGCCAAGCCGATCATGTTCCTGGCGATCGGGATCCTGGCCGGCCCCGGCGACGAGGTCGTCTACCCGGACCCCGGCTTCCCGATGTACGAGTCGCTGACCAAGTTCTTCGGCGCGACGCCGGTCCCCTACCCGCTGCGTGAGGAGAACGAGTTCCGCGTCGACCCCGAAGAGCTGAGGTCCCTCATCACGTCGAAGACCAAGCTGCTGATCCTCAACACGCCGCACAACCCGTGCGGTTCGGCGCTGACCAAGGAAGATACCGAGGCCATCGCGCAGATCGCGATCGAGAACGACATCATCGTTCTGTCCGACGAGGTCTACTGGGCGCTTACCTACGGTGATCGCAAGCACAACTCGGTGCTCGACGTTCCCGGCATGCACGAGCGCACGATCCTGCTGGACGGCTGGTCCAAGACCTTCGCGATGACCGGCTGGCGCCTGGGCTACGGCGTGTTCCCCGAGTGGCTGGTCGAGCCGGCCACCCGCCTCGTCATCAACACCGTCAGCTGCACCAGCGCGTTCAGCCAGCACGCCGCGGCGGCGGCGCTGACCGGCCCGTGGGACGACGTCGAGATGATGAAGAAGGAGTTCGACACGCGGCGACAACTCATCGTCGACGGCCTGAACGCGATCGACGGATTCAGCTGCGTCGATCCGGGCGGCGCCTTCTACGTCTTCCCCAACATCAAGGAGACCGGCGTGGATTCCAAGACGCTGATGAACCACATCATGGAGAAGGCCGGCGTCGCGTGCCTGTGGGGCAGCGCGTTCGGCGCGCAGGGTGAGGGCTACCTTCGCTTCAGCTACGCCAACTCGCAGGAGAACATCAAGGCCGCGCTTGACGCGATCTCATCGACCATCGGAGAGGTGAGCAAGTGAGCAAGCCGAGCATCTTCATCACCCGCAACATCCCCGACGTCGTCCTGGAGCGCTGCAAGGAGCTGTTCGACGTCGACCAGTGGGAGGACGACTGGAACATCGGCCGCGACGAGCTGCTGGCGCGCGTCAAGGGCAAGGACGGCCTGATGACCCTGCTTACCGAGAAGGTCGATGGCGAACTGCTGGACGCCGCCGGCGAGCGGTGCAAGATCGTCGCCAACTTCGCGGTCGGATTCGACAACATCGACGTCGAGGCCTGCACCGAACGCGGCATCCTGGCGTCCAACACGCCTGAGGTCCTGTCCGAAACGACGGCCGACTGCGCGTTCGCACTGCTGATCGCCGCCGGCCGGCGCATCGCCGAGGGCGACCGGTTCCTGCGCGCGAAGACACCGTGGATCTGGGGCCCGCTGATGATGCAGGGCCAAGACCTCTGGGGCGCAACGCTCGGCATCGTAGGGTTCGGCCGCATCGGCCAAGCCGTCGCCCGCCGCGGCGCCAAGGGATTCAACCAGAGGATCATCTACTACGACGTGCGCCGCGCTCCCGAAGAGGTCGAGAAGGAGCTGGGTGCCGAGTACCGTGAGTTCGAGCAACTGCTCGAGGAGGCGGACTTCATCTCGGTCCACGTCGCGCTGACGCCCGAGACGCGCCACCTGTTCTCCACCGAGCAGTTCAAGCGGATGAAGGATACAGCCGTCATCGTGAACACCTCACGCGGACCGGTCATGGACGAGGAGGCGCTCGGGCGGGCACTGCAGGACGGCGAGATCTTCGCCGCCGGCATCGACGTGTTCGAGAAGGAGCCAGAGGTGCACCCCGACCTGCTGAAGGCCGAGAACGCCGTCATCATCCCGCACCTGGGGAGCGCGTCCTACGAGACCCGCATCGCGATGGGGAACCTGGCGACCGACAACCTCGAGGCCGTACTGCTGAAGGACCAGCCGGGTCCGACGCTGCTGAACCCACAGGTCTGGAAGGACTAGCGACGGCCACGCCCCTGATCGCGATCCCGGCGAACCGCCTCTCCCGCGGCCGGGTTTCGCACTGGACGCAAGCGGCGCACGCGGTACCTGAGGAGTACATCGAGGCGGTCAAGCGCGCCGGTGGCCGTCCGATGCTGCTCACATCTCCGGATGAAGCTTCGACCGAAGAAGTGTTGGCGCCCTTCGACGCGTTGCTGCTGATCGGCGGCGGGGACATCGATCCGTTCCTCTACGACACCGAACCGCACGATTCGCTCTACCGGATGAACCGCGCCCGGGACATCTTCGAGATCGACCTCGTCCGGACGGCGGCGGAGGTGCGGCGGATGCCGGTGCTGGCGGTGTGCCGCGGTATCCAGGTCGCGAACGTGGCCTTCGGTGGAACGCTCCATCAGCACCTTCCGGACCTCGGGATCAACGACCACGGCGACCCGCAGGGCGACGGCTACGTAACCCAGGAGGTGGAGCTGCAGGAAGGGAGCGCGCTCGCCGGCATCGTGGGGGCGACGCAGCTCAAGACCTGGTGCAGCCACCACCAGGCGGTCGACAACATCGGCGAAGGACTGCGAGCGGTCGGCTGGAGCGAGGACGGCCTCGTCGAGGCCCTGGAGACCGAGGGCGAGGGCTGGCTCATCTGCGTCCAGTGGCACCCGGAGGTCGCCGCCGAGAACGACCCGAAGCAGCAGGCGCTCTTCGACGCCCTTGTCCACGAGGCGGCCTCCGAGTAGCCGGATAGCGTTCGCCCGAGCGGCCACTCCAACCTCCGATCCTTCGGCCGAACCGGCGTCTGGCGCCTAGAGACCGACAGGACTACCCTGAGCCGGGTACTGGGCCGACCAGGGAGGGGAACCACCTATGCGCCGTTCGACCGTCCGGCTGCTCGCCGCCGTCTTCGCCATCACGCTGATCGCCGCCGCGTGCACCAAGAAGTCAACCAACGCGCCCGCTGGCGCTCCGCCCGGTGGCGGTGGCGTGATCGAGGGCGGCACGTTGCGGATCGCCGGCGACGGCGGACCCGACAGCATGAACCCATACGTCGCGACATCGCAGACCTCCTACGCGTTCTTCCGCGAGATCTACCCCTACCTCGTCATCTACAACGACACCTTCGACGACTTCGAGGGTGACTTCGCCACCGACTGGGAAGTCTCCGAAGACGGCAAAACCTGGACCTTCCATACCAAGGCGGGTGCGAAGTGGTCTGACGGCGAGCCGCTCACGGCTCAGGACATCGCGTTCACCCTCCAAACCGCGATGCAGCCCGGCAGTGGCTGGACCGGCACCGTGAAGCACATGAAGAAGGTCGTGGCCTCCGACGACACGACGCTGGCCATCACGTACGACCAGCCCGTCGGCAACGTCCTCTCGCAACTCGAGCAGGTCATGATCCTGCCCGAGCATGTGTGGGGACCCATCGCGAAGGAAGGCACGAAGGCACTGAAGGAAGCGCCCGACAAGGCACCGATCGTCGGCGGCGGACCGTGGGTCCTCGACAAGTACGCACCGGATGAGTCCGCGCTCTTCGAACGCAACCCCAACTGGTACGGCGACCAGCCGATCATCGACAGCTGGGGCGTTCAGTTCTTCACCGAGGATGAGCCGAAGGTGGCGGCACTCGAATCCGGTGAGGTCGACATGATCATGTTCCTGCCGCCGAGCGGCGTCGACCCGCTCACGTCGAGGGGATTCGTCGTCAACCAGTCGCCCGGAGTGGAGTTCCACGACATCATCTTCAACTCGAACCCGAAGCCCATCAACAACGAGCTGGTCAAGGACCCACAGATCCGCCTGGCGATGGAGTACGGGGTCAACCGCCAGCGGCTGATCGACACGGCACAGCTCGGTCTCGCATCGCCCGGGTCGACCATCGTGCCGCCGGTCACCGGCAAGTGGCACAACAGCTCGATCGACGTTGTCCCGTACGACCTCGAGAAGGCGAAGCAGATCCTGGACGAAGCCGGCTACACCGACACCGACGGTGACGGCGTTCGTGAGGTGAGCGGCAAGCCCATCGATTTCGTGGTGATGAGCCAGAACGGCCTGCCGGGCATCAACCGCGTGTTCGAGATCCTCAAGGAGGACTGGGCCAAGATCGGGATCGAGGTGACCCAGAAGCCACTGGCCTACAACGCCCTCTGGGAGGCCAACCAGGCGCCGATCAACGACACCACCGGCATCGGTGAGTACACCGAGTTCGACATGATCCTGTGGGACTGGGTGCCGCTCCAGGACCCGGACTTCATCCTGTCGGTACTCGCCTGTAACCAGCTCTCGGTCTGGAGCGACACGGCGTATTGCAGCAAGGAGTACGACCAGATGTACGACGACCAAGGCGTCGCGGTCGACGACAAGCAGCGCAAGGACATCGTCTGGAAGATGCAGGAGCAGATCTACAACGATCGGCCCTACATCGCTATGTACTACCTGGACTCGCTCTTCGCGCACAGCCCCGACTGGGAGGGCTTCGTCGCCAGCCCGCAGGGCCCGATCAACGATCTGAACCGCGACACGCTGCTTCACGTCCATCAGGTCGGCTAATACCGCGGTGACGGAAGGCCGGACGGGAGGGCGATGAGGCGGAGCAGGGCGCGCTACATCGTCAAGCGCGTCCTGTTCTCCTTCGTCACGATCTTCGTCATCACGTCGGCTTTGTTCTTCCTGTTCCGACTTGTGCCCGGCGACCCCGCCGACCGCCTGGCGGGCCCGCGCGCGACCGTGGCCGACCGGGCGGAGATCCGCAAGGACTTCTGCCTGGACAAGTCCATCTTGGAGCAGTACGCACGCTGCTACCTCGGAGAGTTGGTCCTCCACGGCAATCTGGGGATCGACCGTAGCCACCAGCCCGTCTCCGAGGTCGTCTGGCAGAAGCTCAAGATCTCTGTCCCGATGGTGCTCGCCGCCGAGATCTTCGCCATCGTTCTCGGCATCCTCACGGGCGTGGTCGCGGCAGCTCGCCGCCGCACTTGGTTCGACCGCGGTTCGACCATAACCGCGCTCACCTTCTACTCGTTCCCGACCCAGTGGTTCGCGATGATGATGCTGCTGATCTTCGCAGGTGCCCTCGGATGGTTCCCGAGCGGCGGTCGGGTGGATGTCTTCGCGGGCTACGAGGGGTGGACCTACATCCTCGACGTCGGCTACCACATGGTGCTCCCCGCGCTCACCCTCGGGCTGGTGCTCTACGGTGAATACACGCTGATCGTTCGCTCAACGATGCTCGAGACACTCGGCGAGGACTACATCCTCACCGCCCGCGCCAAGGGGATGGCGCGCAAGCGCATCATCTGGCGGCACGCGTTCCGGAACGCCTCACCACCGATCGTCGCCTTGGTCGCCCTGTCCCTCGCGTACGTCGTCGCAGGGTCCGTGCTGACCGAGGCCGTGTTCTCGTGGCCCGGCATCGGGCTCGAGTTCTACGACGCGCTCTTCGCGAACGACTGGGCGATGCTCAACGGCATCACGCTCGTCTTGGTCGTTGCCGTGGTGCTGGGGAACCTGGTGGCCGACCTGTTCCTGTTCAAACTCGATCCGAGGGTGACCGCATGAGCCAGGCCATCGAGGAGCTCGAGACCACCACGCCCGCGTCTCGGCGCACGACCGGCTTCATCCGCACGCTCCTGCGCGAGCGGCCGCAAGCAACGGTCGGCTTGGCCATCGTGGTGGTCCTCGCCCTCGTGGCGATCTTCGCGCCACTCCTGGCGCCCTACAGCCCGACGGAAGCGTTCGAGATCCGCCAGCCTCCCTCGGCGGCCCACTGGCTAGGAACCGATGACGGTGGCTACGACATGCTCAGTCTGATCATGTACGGACTGCGGGTGTCGCTGATCGTCGGGGTCGCCGCGGGAGCCGTCGCGATGTTGGTCGGCGGAACGGCCGGGATCCTCGCCGGGTACTTCGGCCGCAAGACCGACGCGGCGATCATGCGCGTCGCCGACTTCTTCCTCGTCGTCCCCGAACTGATCCTCATGGCGATCTTCGCCAAGTTGATCGGCCAAGGACTCGGCACGATCATCCTCGTGATCGGTCTCCTGCAATGGGCCGGGACGTCGCGGATCGTCCGGGCGCAGGTCAAGAGCGTGCGCGAGCGCGTGTACGTCAAGCGCGCGAAGGCCGTCGGTGCCGGAAACAGCCGCATCATCTTCCGGCACGTCCTGCCGCAGGTCGTTCCCCTGCTGGTCGCGAACGCGGTCCTCGCGGTCGCGATCTCGATCTTCGATGAAACGTTCCTGGCGTTCCTCGGACTCGGAGATCCGTCGACCATCTCGTTGGGCAAGCTGATCCAGAATGCGGACATGGCCGGCGCCGCCTCACGCGGAGAGTGGTGGATGGTCGTCCCCCCGGGCGTTGCCGTGACGCTCCTCATCCTCGGCTTCACGCTCTTCGGCCAGGCGCTCGAGGACGCGTTGAACCCGAGGCTGAAGGTGTCGTACCTGTCGCCGCGTTCGTGGCGCATCCGCCGTGCGAACGCAACGGAGGATGGGGCCGCATGACCGGCCCGCTGATGGATGTCCGGAACCTGAACGTCTGGTTCGATCTGGAGGGAGGCGGGACCCTGCACGCCGTCCAGGACGTGAGCTTCGCGCTGGAACCCGGGGAGCGCATGGGCCTGGTCGGCGAGTCGGGCTGCGGCAAGACCACGACGATCCTCGCGCTGATGGGCTTGCTCCCGCCGTCGGCCGAGGTTTCCGGCCAGGTACTGCTGAACGGCACCGACATCATCGAGAGGGGCGAGCGCTCCGTCCGCGACTACCGCTGGGACGACATCGCCATGGTCTTCCAAGGGGCGATGAACGCGCTCAACCCGGTCAAACGGGTCGGTGAGCAGATCGCCGAGCCGATGATCTTGCACGGGGTCGCGACCGGCGCCGAGGCGAAGACCCGGACGCGTGACCTGCTGGAGTTGGTCGGGATCCCGGGCGACCGTGGGGACCGCTACCCCCACGAGCTGTCCGGCGGGATGCGCCAGCGCGCGGCCATCGCGATGTCGCTCGCCTGCGATCCGAAGATCCTGCTCGCGGACGAGCCGACGACGGCGCTCGACGTCATGGTGCAGGCGCAGATCCTGGAGCTCTTGGTGCGACTCACCGACGACCTCGGACTCGGTCTGGTGCTCGTCACCCACGACCTGCCCGCCGTAGCCCACGTCTGTCCCGACGCCGCCGTGATGTACGCCGGCGAGATCATCGAGACCGGTTCCATGGACGCCCTGTTCCACGAACCGAGGCACCCCTACACCCGGCTACTGTTCGCCGCGACGCCCGACCTCTACGGGGATGAGGAGGTCGTCTCGATCGCTGGCGTACCGCCTCGGCTCGACCAGGAACTCACGGGGTGCCCGTTCGCTCCGCGCTGCGACAGCACCTTCGACCGCTGCTTGGTGGAGCGTCCGGTGCTCAAGGAAGTCCTCCCGAGCCACCTCGCGGCCTGCCACCTGAACGACCAGCCGGCGGTGAGGCTGTGACCGACAGCGGCACCCTCCTCGACGTCAAGGACCTGCACGTCTCGTTCCCGATCACGCGCGGGTTGGTGGGCACGGTCCGCCGCGACCCCAAACAAGAGGTCCGGGCGGTCGACGGCGTGAACCTGAGCCTCTCCCCCGGCGAGCTGGTCGCCTTGGTCGGCGAGTCCGGCTGCGGCAAGACCACGACCGCACAGACCATCATGCGGATGGTCGACCCGGTCTCCGGCTCCATCACCTTCGAAGGCCACGACATCACCGGCCTCAAGGCGCGCGAGGTGCGGCCGATCCGACAACGCATGCAGATCATCTATCAGGACCCGTACGAGTCCCTCGACCCGCGCTTCCGTGTCCGTCAGACGATCGAGGAACCGATGATCGTCCACGGCGTCGGCGGCTCCAAGCAGGAACGCACCGAACGGATCGACGACGCCCTCACGCGCGCGGGCCTCACCCCGCCCGAGCTGTACCGCGAGCGCTACCCGCACGAACTCTCCGGCGGCCAGCGCCAGCGCGTGGCGATCGCCGCCAGCCTCGTCCTCGATCCGAAGCTGCTGGTCGCCGACGAACCGGTATCCATGCTCGACGTCTCGGTCCGCGCGGGGATCCTGTCGCTGCTCGACGGTCTGCGCCGGAGCGGGCTCGGCATCCTGATGATCACCCACGATCTTTCTACCGCTGCCCACTACGCCGACCGCATCGCGGTCATGTACCTGGGACGCATCGTCGAAGAGGGACCGGCCAAAGAGGTGGTCCGCGACCCGAGGCACCCGTACACGAAGGCCCTCCTGTCGGTCGTGCCGAAGCGCGACCCTCGCGACCGAACGCCGGCCGAGATCCTGCAGGGCGAGACCCCGGATGCCGTGCGGATCCCGACCGGCTGCCGGTTCCACCCGCGCTGCCCGATCGCGGAAGAGCGCTGCAGCTCCGAGGACCCGCTCTTGCGCCACATCGACGGCACTTCCGATACCCATCGCGCCGCCTGCCTCCTGGCCTGAGTCGTGGCTCAGAACGAAAACTTGCGATTTGAGCACAGAACCGTATGATTCACAGCGTCATGGCCCCTTGCCCGGACGAACCGCGCCACGGAGCGCTCGCCAGCACCCGTTCCTTCGGGAACGCCTCTGCGTTGGTGACGGCCGCGTGAGGATGGTCGTCGCCGAGGGATCCGCGTTCGATCGCGGGCGCACCGTCGGGCGCGAACTCTCGGACCTGATCGGCCGATCCATCGACTTCTACCACTCGTACTTCGATCGCCGCGGCGTCTCCTCCCCCCAGCTCCAGGAACTGCTCACCCCGTTCATGGTGGCCGCCGAGACCCGCACGCCCGAGTTCATGGACCAGATCAAGGGCATGTCCGAAGGCGCGACGGTCCCCGTCTTCGAACTGTTCGCCGTGAACGCGTTCGAGGAGCTGGAGCCGCTGCTGCAGCGTGTCGATGGCGCCCCACTGTTCCTCGAGCACAAGGGGGGAACCGTGGAGCGGTGTACGACCTTCGTGGTCGCCACCGACGAGGGAACGATCCTGGCCCACAACGAGCACTGGCTCGCCGGCGACGCCAACGTCGCGCTGGTGATCGAGATCCCGGACGGCGACCAGCCGTGGGTGGCCGCCCCTGTGAACGTGTGCTGTTTGCCCGCAAGCGGGATGAACGCCCACGGCGTCGCGATGGGCATCCAGTCAGTGACCGCCTCCGACGACACCGTCGGCGTGCCTCGGGTCCTGGTCTCCCGCCACACCCTCGACGCCCTCGATCCTGAGGACGCGGCCGCACGTGCATCGCTGCCCGGGCGTGCCGGTGGCTACGGCTACGTCGCCGGCGGGCGGAGCGGCGGCATGATCCGCATCGAAACGACGGCGACCCGGGAAGCGACGATCGATGGACCGGGCGTGCACACCAACCACTACCTGACCCCGGAGCTCGCCGAGATGGCACCGGCGCCGTCACCGGGGAGCGTTCGCCGCTATGAGGCCGTGACCGACGCGCTCACGCGGCGCAGCCCATCGAAGCCCGAGGACGCCATGGAGATCCTTCGCGACGTTGACTCGGTCTACGAACTGACCAGCGAGGATGCCCCCGACGACGAGGAAGCCATCGTCTATTCGATGGTCTGCGAACTGGAGTCCGGACGCATGTGGTGTGCGCTGGGTGATCCCAAGACGACCGCCTACGAGGAAGTGGAACTGCCTCATGCCGCATGAGCCCGGGCACGCACCGTCGACCGATCGGATACCTCCAGGCAGGGCTTGGCTTGACACCGTGACCGTCAAGTGGCTTCCTATGGGCGTCTTCCGCGTCAACCCTTACAGGATCATCGCAACGCCCGGACCGGCGAACCACCACCGGCCCCGGGGACGGATATCAGATAGGAACCACGGGCTAACGAGCCCGGGGCCCGTGAAAGGGAGGGAGTAGCAGATGTCGAGACTCACGAAGGGGTTCGCACTCGCACTGGCGGTCGGCCTGCTGACGATGTTCGGAGGGCCGGCTTCCGCCCAGGAGGAACCGGCGCCCACATCGACCGACCCGAACAAGGTCATCTTCACGGTCGGAAGCACCGGCGATCTCATTTCGGCGAACCCATTCAAGGCATGTTGCCTCCTCGACTACGAGATGCTCTTCATGAACTACGACATGCTGTACAACTTCAGCCGGGCGACGTTGGAGGCGGAGTCCGCCCTCGCCGAGTTCCCGCCGTCCGGCAGCGAAGACGGGAAGACCTGGACGTTCAAGATCCGTGACGACGTCACGTGGCAAGACGGCACACCGCTCACCGCGGAGGACATCGCGTTCACGTTCAACTTCATCAACGCCAACCACCTGGCGGTCTTCAGCGACGACCTCGGCAAGCCCGCGAAGGTCGACCCCTTCACGGCACCCGACCCGACCACGTTCGTCTGGAAGATGGAGGAAGCCACGACCTCTCCCTTCACGCCGCCGTGGATCCCGATCATCCCGAAGCACGCATGGGAGAAGTACGACGGCGAATCGGCGAAGACGATCAAGGAGTTCCGCAACATCCCCGCGATCGGCTCGGGCCCCTTCCAGCTGGTCGAGTGGCAGGAGGGACGCTTCGCCCGGTTCGAAGCGAATCACGACTACTGGAACGGCGACCCGGCCATCGACGAAGTCATCTTCCGTAAGTTCGGGAACGACGAGGCGCTCGCGCTCGCGCTCGAGACTGGCGAGATCGATTTCGCCGAAGCCCTGCCGCCGGAACTGTTCGACCGGCTCAAGACCCAGCCCGGCATCGGCACCAACGCGTCGAACGCCAGCGCCCTGACCAACCTCGCGTTCAATTTCGAGGGCACCGCGAACCCTGCGTTTCACGACGAGGCGGTCCGGGATGCGATCGCGCTCGCCGTCGACCGGCAAGCGCTGGTCGACCGTGTCCTCAAGGGGTACGGCCAGATCGGCAACTCGATGGTTCTGCCGACGTACAGCAAGTGGCACTGGGAGCCGACCGGTAGTGAGGTTCAGCCCTTCGACCCCGAGAAGGCCAAGCAGATCCTCGACGAGGGCGGCTACACGGACAAGGACGGCGACGGTGTCCGTGAGGGCCCCGATGGCCCGCTCACGATCGAGTTGCTGGCGCTTTCCGACTCGCCGTCGTCCAACCCATCGGCCAAGCTCATGGATGGCTGGCTCGACGACGTCGGATTCGACGCCAGCGTCAAGGTCGTAAGCGAGGCGAAGGCCTACGACATCTGGGCGGACCAGACGTTCGACGCCTACGTCTGGGGGTGGGGCGGCGGTCCCGACCCGGACTTCATCACCTCGATCTTCACGACCAAGCAGTGCTTGGTGTGGTCCGACGGCTGCTACAAGGATCCCGAGTACGACAAGATGTGGGAGGCACAGCACCTGGAGACCGACGAGGCCAAGCGCCATGATCTGCTCGTCGAGATCCAGAAGTACCTCTACGACAAGAACCCGGAGCTCGTGCTGTTCTATGAGCAGGACCTCCAGGCGTACCGTTCGGACCGCTGGACCGGCTTCGTCACGCAGCCGGAACCGGTCGGATCCATCCTGTTCGCGTTCGGAAACGAGTCGTACCTGACCCTCCGGCCCGTCGGCGTCGCTGAGGCGCAGGGCCAGGACGGCGGGGGCGGCACCGGCGGCGGAGGCTCTTCGCCCATGGTCTGGATCATCATCGCGGTCGTCGCGATCATCGTGATCGTCGGCGGCGTCATGGTGGCCCGGCGGGGCAAGAGCGCCGACGACGTCGAGTAACGTGCGTCCCGCACGTCGCGGCACGAGGAAGGACGGGGAGCGGCACGTTGGGGAGCCGGCGGTACTACCTACGCAAGGTTGGTATGGCCGTGTTCCAGTTGGTGTTCGTGCTGCTCCTCAACTTCCTCTTGATCATCGCGGCACCGGGCGACCCCGTCGCGATCCGGGCGCGGGCCGAGAAGCTCGATCAGGCGGAACAGCAACGCCTGATCGAGGAGTTCGGACTCGATAAGTCCACCCCTGAGCAGTTCGTTTCCTACCTGTATCAGACGGCCCAGGGCGACCTCGGGACGTCCTTCATCTCCGGCCGGCCGGTCTGGGAGGTGATCGCCGGCCGGATCTGGCCGACGGTCCTGCTGGTCGGGCTCTCGACCGTGTTCATGACGATCATCGGCGTCTGGTTAGGCATCGTGAGCGCCTGGCGACGGGGAACGAGGAAGGACGTCGCCCTGACGAGCACCGGCATGGTCTTCTACTCCATGCCGGACTTCTGGCTCGGCATGATGCTGCTCATCGTGTTCGCCTCGATGCTCAGATGGTTCCCGGTCGCGGGTTTCGAAACACCGAACTCCGGATACACGGGCATCGACAAGTTCCTGGATATCGGCTGGCACCTTTTCCTGCCGTGCCTCACGCTGACGCTCGGGTACCTCGCCGAGTTCCAACTGATCATGCGCTCGTCGCTCATCGACGTGATGGGGGAGGACTTCGTGCAGATCGCCCGAGCGAAGGGACTGACGGACAAGCAGGTCCGACGCCGGCACGCCGTACGGAACGCGCTGCTTCCCACCGTCACCATCGTGATGCTGTACTTCGGCTACGTCATCGGAGGCGCGATCGGCGTGGAGATCGTGTTCTCGTACCCGGGGCTCGGCGAACTCACCGAGCAGGCGGTTGCATCGCAGGACATCCCCTTGCAGCAAGGACTGCTGCTGATCCTGGCTTCGTTCGTCATCGTCATGACGCTCCTGACGAACATCCTCTACGGATACCTCGATCCGCGGGTCAAGGAGGCGTAGGTGGCGACGACCGCCCCAGACAAGACACAGATGCGCAGGACCCGCTCGGTCTCGTGGACCCGGCGGCGTCGCTCGTTCCGCCGATCCTGGGCCCAGTACCGGAAGAGCCGGATGGGCATGGGTGGACTGGCCATCGTCGGCTTCTTCATCCTGATGGCCGTGTTCGCTCCCCTCATCGCCAACAAGGATCAGCTCAGCGAGAGCTACGCCGCCGACGAGAACCAGCCACAGATGATGAAGCCCTCCTGGCTGCTCACGCCGGAGGACCGCGAGCAGTTGGACGTCGAACAGGCCAACATCTCCGAGGAGAACCAGGTCGACTACGAGGCGATCGGAATCTTCGAGTACCCACTCGGCACCGATGAGCAGGGACGCTCCCTCTGGGCGGAGATCATCTTCGGCGCCAGGGTCTCGCTGCTGATCGGGCTCCTGGCCACCGTCATGACCATGTTCATCGGCGCGAGCATCGGCATCGCCGCGGGGTACTTCGGGGGCAAGACCGATACGATCCTGTCACGGTTCATCGAAGCATTCCTGATACTCCCGACGACCATCCTGGCCATCGTCCTCGCATCGATGTTCGGGCGGAGTCTGTTCCTCATCATGTTCATCATCGCCGTGGTTTCCTGGGCCGCGACCGCACAGCTCGTCCGCGCCCAGGCGCTCTCCGTCAAGACCCGGCCGTACGTCGAGCGCGCCCGGGCCCTCGGCGCGAGCAACTGGCACATCATGACCCGGCACATACTCCCCAACCTGTTCCCGATCATCTTCGCGAGCACCGTGCTGACGGTCTCGGTCAGCGTCCTCTTCGAGAGCTTCCTCTCGTTCCTGGGGCTGGGCGATCCCAACAGCGTGTCGTGGGGAACGATCCTGGACGGCGCCAACAGCTCCGGCGCGACGCTGCTCGGAGCGTGGTGGTACGTCCTCTCGCCGGGAGTGTGCATCACCGTCCTCGCCCTCGCCTTCACCATGTGCGGCTACGCCATCGAAGAAGTCATCAACCCGAGACTGAGGCGCCGATGAGCATCCTGGAACTGCAAGACCTGCGCATCACCTACGCCACGAACGAAGGCCCGGTGCCCGCCGTGCGTGGAGCGAGCCTGACCGTCGAGAAGGGGCAAGTCGTCGGACTCGCCGGCGAGTCCGGATGCGGGAAGTCGACGGTCGCCGCGGCGATCCTGCGCCTGCTCCCCAAGGAGACGCAGGTCGAGGGCAAGATCCTCCTCGAGGGAGAAGATGTGTTGACGATGACGTGGGGCCGGCTCCGTGCCGTGCGCTGGACAGAGGCCTCAATCATCTTCCAAGGGGCACTCCACGGGCTGAACCCCGTGAGACGCGTGGGCGACCAGATCGCCGAGGCGATCACCCTGCACGACCCGAAGCTCTCGGACAAGCAGACCGCCGCGAAGGTCGGTGAGTTGATCGAGCAGGTCCGACTGCCCGCCCGCCGGGCCCGCGACTACCCCCACGAACTCTCGGGCGGTCAGAAGCAACGCATCATGATCGCGATGGCACTGGCGTGCGACCCAGCGCTAGTGATCGCGGACGAGCCCACCACAGCCTTGGACGTCATGGTCCAGGCGCAGGTACTGAACCTGCTGAAGGATCTGCAGCGCGACCTGGGCCTCGCGATGGTCTTCATCACCCACGACCTGTCCGTCCTAGTTGACGTCTGCGACAGTATCGCGATCATGTACGCAGGCAAGATCGTCGAGCAGGGGCCGGCCGAGGCGGTCTTCGAATCCCCGCTGCACCCGTACACCAAGGCGCTCGGCTCGGCGTTCCCAGAGATCGGCGATCGGGCGTTCCGGATGAACCCGACGGGGCTCGGCGGAGACCCACCGGACCCCGCTGAGATCCCCAGCGGTTGTTCCTTCCACCCGCGGTGCCCGCTCGTGTTCGACGAGTGCTCGGCAACCGAGCCGGAGTTGTACCCCGGCGGAGCCGGACGGCAGGCGGCGTGCCTGCTCGTTCGCGACGGTATGCCGATGACTCCGCATGAAGAGGCCGCCACATGATGCGGCAGGAGGGTATCGAGCCCACCGCGCAGACGGCCGGTACGGAGTCCATCACTTCGCAGTCGGGTGCGGTGCCGCTGCTGGAGGTCCGGGACATCCACGTCAACTTCGCCGGCCGTCAAGGGTTCATCTCCGGCCTCATGGGCAAGAAGGCTCCGACCGCCCGGGCGGTCGACGGGGTGGACCTGGCGATCGCCCACGGCGAGATCGTCGCACTGGCCGGCGAATCAGGCTGCGGGAAGACCACGCTCGCCCGCACGATCATGGGACTGCAGCCGCCCGAAAAGGGGCAGATCCTTCTCGAGGGCAAGCCGATCTCCACGAAGACCAAGAAGCTCCGCAAGTATCGCAAGCGCGTCCAGCTCGTCTTCCAGGATCCGGCGGGCGCGCTGAACCCGCGTCAGACGATCTACGAGTCCGTCGCCGAGGGCCTTCGGATCCACAAGGTACCCGGCAACGAGGAGGAGCTGGTCGCCGACGCTCTCTCGAAGGCCGGGATCCGGCCGCCTGAACGCTTCTTCCTACGCTACCCACACGAGATCAGCGGCGGTCAGCGCCAGCGTGTCGTTATCGCCGGGGCGCTGGCCCTGAAGCCCGATCTGTTGGTCGCCGACGAGCCCGTCTCGGCGCTCGACGCGTCGGTCCGCGGCGAGATCCTGAAGCTTCTGCTCAAGCTCCGCGACGAGCTGGGCCTGGCGATCCTCGTCGTGACGCACGATCTCGGGCTTGCATGGATGATCGCGGACCGCGTGGCCGTGATGTACCTGGGGCGCATCGTCGAGGTCGGGCCCGCCGAGGACGTCCTAGCCAAGCCGCTGCATCCCTACACGCAAGCCCTACTCTCGGTCGTCCCCGAGACGAAGGGGATGGAGCAGATCATCCTCAAGGGCGAGGCGCCGGACCCGACCAACATCCCGGAGGGGTGCCGCTTCCACGTGCGCTGTCCGCTGGTCGCCAACGGAACGGCTGAAACGGCAGGCATGTTGCGGCGCTGCGAGACCCAGGACCTCGGGCTCGAAGAGATCCGTCCGGGACACTTCGCGGCCTGCTACCTCGCGAAGCCGTAGTTCGCCTCGGGAGCGCGGCCGGCCATCGGCCGACCCCTGCGGAACTTCTCTAACGTCCCCGACGCCGCCGCGGCGGTCCGCCCCGGCGCTTCTTCTTCTTGCGCGGCGGCCGAGGTGCATCCGCAGGGTCGGGAAGGCCGACCTTAGCCTGGGCCACCGCCTGAGCGATGTCGCCGGGGGTACCGGACTGATCGGCGGGGGCCGTCAGCATGAGCTGGAACAGCACCGAGCGCTCGAGTTCGTCGATGGTATTCACGACCACGCGGCGGTCGTTGCCGCTCTTGGCGCGCCACTGCGCCTCGATCCGCCCGGAGTTCAGGACGCCGACGCGCAGGAGCACGTCGCCGATCCTTCCTTCCCACACGGAACGAGACGGTACGGGTACCGGATCCACTCACACCTCACTGGGGGGAATCGCCATGCGGATGCGTGAGCACCCGCGAAACCCAAGGGTAGCACGGGGTCGGCGGTCGGCTCCGGAAGCTCAGGCCTCGCCGGCGGCCGGATGGCTTTGGTGCGGGGGAACCACAGACGGTGCAAGGCCCTCGCCCTCGCCGCCGTTCGACTTGAGGACGCCGAGGATCGCCTCCATCTCGGTGTCGCCGACCGGCCGGCCTTCAGCGCCGCTCCCACCCTTGGCGGCCACCAGCAGCGTCCGAAGGTTCTGCTCGGCCATGTCGAGCTTGGCCTCCAGATCGTGGACACGCGCCGACAGATCCCGGGCGCGGCGTTCGGCGTCGTCCTGGGAGCGCCGGGACTCGCGCGCCTCCTCCTTGGCCGCTCGGGCGCTCGCCCGAAGGCTGGCGACCTCCTTACCCAGGTCGATCAGCCGGTCGATCGCCGCCTGCCCGACCGCGGAGTAGGTGAGCTTGCCGTCGGAGCGCGCACCGGCAGTCTTGCGCTTGCGGGGCGTGCGGGGGATGGCCTCCGGCTCGCCGGGGGCGATCGGCCGGGCGTCGATCAGCCGGTACTTGCCGTCGACGGCCTCCAGCCGCTTGCGCGCCATCAAAGCCCGGACGGCCCGGGCCGAGGCCAAGGGTTGCGCGAATCCGACCTCGTGTCCGATGTCGGCGGGAGTGGCTTCCAAGATCTCGCCGGGCTGAACCCGCCGGCTCACAGCCTCGAGGAAGGCGTTCGCACGCTGGAGGCTTTCCTCATTCACCCGGCGATACTAGGCAGATGCGGCAGTCAAGCGCCAGTCGGGCCAATGGGGCCGGCTCGGCCGTGCGGCAATCCCGTGCTTGCCGGTTCGATGCGCCCGCAGGAAAAAGTGACAAGAACGGCAGCTCGCCTTGACCGGAACCAGGCACTGGGCGTATAAGGGGCGATGGAGCCGCTGGAACCCTCGGGTTTCGGCGGTTCCACTTATCCTGGCTCCTTTCCTGTTCTCCCACCCTTGCGATGACCCCTCCCGAGACCCCACCTTCGCCTTCACCCCCGCCCCGAGAGGACCTCGAGCCCGGCCCCACGACCCCACTGGCCGGCGTTCGGATCACCGACTTCAGCCGCATCCTGGCCGGACCGCTGTGCACGATGATCCTGGGCGACCTGGGCGCGGACGTCGTCAAGATCGAGCGGCCGGGGACCGGCGACGACACGCGGGCATGGGGACCGCCGTTCGTCGGCGACGACGCCGCCTACTTCCTGGCGCTCAACCGGAACAAGCGCTCGATGTTCCTGGATCTGCAGACCGAGGACGGGCGCGACGCCGCGACCGAGCTGGCGCTCGGCGCCGACGTGCTCGTCGAGAACTTCCGCCCAGGGCTGATGGAGGACTTCGGGCTCTCCTACGAGCAGCTCCGTTCCGCGAACCCCGGGCTGGTGTACTGCTCGCTGCTGGCGTTCGGGGAGGGCGAGGATGCCTCGCGGCCCGGCTACGACATCATCGTGCAGGCGATGTCGGGGCTGATGAGCATCACAGGCGAGAAGGGTGGCGGACCGGTGAAGGTCGGCGTAGCGCTGCTGGACGTCATCACGGGACTGTACGCGGCGATCGGCATCCAGGCGGCGCTGCGCGAGCGCGACCGGACGGGGGTTGGCCAGCGCGTGACGGTTTCGCTGTTCGACGCGAGCGTCGCGGCACTCGTGAACCAGGCCGCCAACTACCTGATGGGCGGCGTGGTCCCAGGGGCGATGGGGACCGAGCACCCGAACATCGTTCCGTACCAGGTGTTCGGGTCGGCCGACCGGCCGTTCGTTCTGGCGGCGGGCAACGATCGGCTGTATCAGCGGACGTGCAAGGTCGTCGGGCGCCCGGAACTTGCTTCAGACGATCACTTCGCCACGAACGCCGCGCGGGTGCAGAACCGGGAGGTGCTGGTTCCGATGTTGCAGGAGATCTTCTCCGGGCGGCCGGCGTCGGAGTGGCTGGAGGACTTGGAGGCGGCTCATGTCCCCTGCGCGCCGGTGCGGACGCTAGATGAGGTCTTCGAGTCACCCGAGGGTGCGAAGTTGATCCAGGAGATCGACGATCCGGCGCGCGGCGTCCTCAAGCTCGTTGCCAACCCCATCCGCCTGTCGGAAGGCTCATCGAAGGCTCGGCTCTCGCCGCCTCCTCGAGACTGATCATGACTCTAAGCCGTCAAAGCGGGCTGCGGCTTGTTGTCGGCCGGGAAGGCCGCATAGGCCTCGACGTAGAGATCGAGCGCCCCCTGAAGTTTCTCGTTCGACGGAGCGAAGGACGCGTACGCGTCGCCGGAGGCGACGGCTGCGCTCCGCACCTTCAAGGCCTCGATGTGCCGGTCGACGGCTTGCATCAGCGGCGCGTGCGCCTCCCGGAGGCGAGGTGGGATGGCGATCTGCGAGAAGGCGGTCTTGATCGAGCGAAGATCCTCGATGACCACCTGATCCAGGTCATAGCAATCTTGAGCGGATCCGCCCTTGTTGCAGACCCCAGGTGACTGGGCAATCGGCGCGTAGCCCTGTTGGTCGACCAGCAACCTGCTGAATCCCTTCTGGTACACGGCCAGATATTCCTCTTCCTCGCTGAACTCCTCGACGGTGTTCGCACCCGTGAACTTGACCGAACATCCAGCCAGCACCACCGCAGCGGCGAGCGCGACCGCAGCGGCGCGCAGCGAACGCCCTCCAGTCCGCACCATCGTCAGAGGCCGAGGCCCGTCATCAGGGCCCGGAGCGACAGGCCGAAGGCGACGAACCCGGCGAACAAGAACGGCATGTACGGGTAGTTGGCGTCGGGATCTCGGCGGGCGTAGAGCTGCGCCAGAACCAGGGCCACGATGGGACCGAACCCGTAGACGTAGTGCAGCCAGCTCGTCGGACGCAGCCCCATGATCAGCAGCACTATGCCGCCCAGCGCCTGCACGCCGGCTACCACCTGACACGCCGCCATCAGCCGCCAGTACCAGGTGCCGGGGTCGGGCTTGCGCAGCATCCGCGCGATGGCCGCCCACACCCAGAACAGCGTGAACAGCCCGACGACGACTTCACCGATGTACTTGTGTACCTCAGGCATGGCCCCTCATCCTACGGGGGCTAGGGGATGTCGGCGGCGTCGGTGTCCAGGCCCGCCCGCAGGGCGGTGAGGTAGCTCGAAAGCAGCCGCATCGGCGGGCGTTCGGGGTCGTCGATCTCGCGCGCCTGCAGCGTGGCGTCCGGCCCCGGGTACAGGAACGGCGTCCCCTCGATCTCGATCTCGGAGGTGATGCGACCCCGCTGCTCGGCCCGCTTGAAGATCGCCCGCGCGATCGCCGTCGCCATCGGACTCAGCTCGCCAAGTGGACGGTTCCGGTGCACGCGCTCGGCCAGGTCCACCTGTGCCATCGCATCCAGTCCGACCGAGTTCGCCAGATCGATCAGGAGGCCAACCTCGACGGCGTATCCGGTGAAGAATGGGACTCCCATCAGCGCCTCGCGCCGGCCCGCGTACTCCCCCGACAGCGGCTGGATGAACCCGGACAGCTCGGGGAACAGCGCCGAGAGCAGCGGCCGCGCAAGCAGTTCGGTCACCCGCCCCCCCTCGCGCGGCATCATCTCGCCGTTGCGCTCCAGCGGCCGCTCGTAGAAGCCCTTCACGAACGCGAGATCCGGGTTCAGCAGGAACGGCGCCACCAGGTTCACGACGAACGCCGGCGTGAAGTATCGGATGTCCGAGTCGACCCACACGATGATGTCGCCGCGCAGCTCATGCAGGCTCCGCCAGAGCGCCTCGCCCTTGCCGGGCCACGCCGGCAGCTCCGGGAGGATGTCGCGGGTCGGCAGGAACCGCGCGCCCGCGGCCCGCGCGACCTCGCCGGTGTCGTCGGAGGAGCCGCCGTCCAGGACCGCCAGGTCATCGACCAGTCCGTCGGGGCCCATCAGCTCCTCCCGGATGATCTTCAGGATCGGGCCGATGGTCGTCCCCTCGTTCAGCGCCGGCAGCCCGACCGAAACCCGCAGCCCCTCGGCGCGCTTGCGCGTGACCAGGTCCCCGAGCGGCGGGATGTGCCGCGAGGTGAGGGTGTGACCTTCGAACCAGGCGCGGGAGTGTTCGCCGGGCCAGTCAAGATCGTCTGTGGGGTAAGAGGGGTCGTCCATATCGGGCCCTGAGCCGGGCAGCTGTCGGGAAAAGCGGCTCAGGATACCCCGGGCGGGGACCCGAGTCACCCCCCGGACTGATTCAGGAGTCAGCTCCGCCGGCCCCCCTCGCCAGCCGAGCCTCGGACCGCCGCAGCAGCACCTGCGCGGTCACGATCGCGGTCAGCGTGATCGCCAACATCGTGGTCGCGATGACGTTCGCCTTGGGCGAAAGTCCGAACCGCAGTTCCGAGAACACCGCCAGCGGCAGCGTGGAAGAGCCCGCCGAACTCACGAACGTCGAGAGCACCACGTCGTCGAACGAGAAGGTGAACGCGAGCAGCGCGCCGGCCACCACCGCCGGCAACAGCTGCGGCAACGTGACCAGCCGGAACGTGGCCGCCCGCGTGGCGCCGAGATCCGCCGCCGCTTCCTCCAGGGAGCGGTCCATCCCTGCCAAGCGCGCCCGGCAGATCAGGGTAACGACCGACGTGTTGAAGACCGCGTGGGTGATGACGATGGCCGGCGGCCCCAGCAGATCCGGTGCGACCGTCGCGAAGAACAGGAGCGAGGCGATCGCGATCACGATCTCGGGCACGATCAGCGCCGAGAACATGAACCCGTCGAAGGCCAGCCGCGTCCGGCGCCCGACATTGCGCAGCCCCATCGCCGCGGCGGTCCCGAGCAGCGTTGCGACGACGGCGTTCAAGGCCGCCGTCCACAGCGAGAGCACGAGCGCGTGCCGGATCGCCTCGTCCCCCCACGCCTCACCCCACCAGCGCAGCCCGAACCCCTCCCACACGGCGACCAACCGCCCTCTGTTGAAGGCGTAGATCACCACGATCAGGATCGGCAAGTACAGGAACGCGTACGTCAGCGCCCCGAACGCGCGCAGCGCCGCGTTGATCGCGGTATCCGAATGGCGCCGCCTCTCCCGGACGCGAGGCGTCGGCTCGAGCCCCGCCGCCGCCTGTCCCGCCGTGGTCTCCGCCGTCGCGCTCACAGCGCCGTCCCCAGGTTCTGCTCCGCTCGGTCGCCGACCGCACGCAAGTAGACGAACACCACCACGAGCAAGAACACCATCAGCACCAACGACATCGCGGCACCGAACGGATAGTTCAGGGCTTCGAGGAACTGGTCGGCGACGATCGGTCCGAACCAGCGCCCTTTGCCCGCGCCGAGGAACGTCGGCACCACATACTCACCGGTCATCGGCACGAACACGAGCAGGCATCCGGTCGCGATGCCCGGCAACGTCATCGGGATGGTCACCCGCCGGAACGCGGCCCATCGCGTCGCGCCCAGGTCCTTGGCGGCCTCCACGATGCTACGGTCCGTGCGTTCGATCGAGACGAACAGCGGGAAGATCATGAGCGGCAGGTAGTTGTACACCAGCCCGATCCCGACCGCGGTCGGCGTCCCCAGGACCGTCAGCGGGCTATCGGCGAGCCCGATCGCGTGCAGCAGCCGGTACAGCGGACCTTCCGAGCGCAGGATCAGTTCCCAGGCGTAGGTGCGGATCAGGATGCTCGTCCAGAACGGCACGATCACCAGCAGCATCAGCAGGGTCCGGTGCTTGCGGACCCGCGTTCCGAGCCAGTAGGCGAACGGATAGCCGATCGCCAGGCAGAGAGCCGTGCCCAGCAAGGCCGCCAGGATCGTGTCGCGGTAGATGCGCACGTAGACCGGGTCCCACAGACGCTGGAAGTTCTGCGGGTAGAACCCGAACGTGATATCGAAGAAACCCTGCCGGTCCGCGAACGCGAACGGCAGGATGAACACGAGCGGGGCGAGGAGGAATGCGAGGTAGTAGGCCCATGCCGGCAGGATCAGCCAGCGCGGCTCACGAACCGCCTCCCCGCGCGTGAGCACCTACGCGGACTTGAAGCGGGTCCAGGCCTCCGTTCGCAGGTCGAGCGCGACGGGGTTCCCGTCGTTCGCCTCGCACCGAGCGACGATCTCCTCGGACGGATAGATCGCCGGGTTGTCCGCGATCGCGGGGTCCGTGTGGTCCCGGGCACCGCTCACCGCGCTGGCGTAATAGGTGTAGTTCGTCTCGCGCCCTTGGTTCTCAGGCGTGAGCACCCAGTTGATGAACTCCATCGCGATGTTCGGGTGCGGAGCGGTCGCGGGGATCGCCCACGTGTCCACCCAATACTCGGTCCCCTCGGTCGGGATGACGTACTTCGCCGACGGCTGCTTCGCCGAGACGTAGAAGTAGTCGCCGTTCCATCCCAGCGCCACATACGTATCGCCTCGCTGCATCATCTGGCGGTACTCCGACGACGTGATCGCCGCAAGGTCCGGCTTGATCTTGATCAGCTCTTCCGTGGCGGCGTTCACCGCTTCGGCGTCGGTCGTGTTGTAGCCGTGCCCAAGCATCTTGAGTGCGGCCCCGATCACCTCGGGTGAAGAGTCCAGCACGGTGTACTTGCCGGAGTACTTCGGCGCCAGATCGAAGAAGTCGCGCCATGTGGTCATCTCCTCGTCGACCTTGTCCGAGAGGTACATGAAGCCCGTCGTTCCCCAGTCCTTCGGCATGGAGTACGTATTCCCCGGATCGAACGAGAGCCCGAGGAACCGCGGCTCGACGTTCTTCATGTTGGGAACCCGAGCGTGGTCGATCTCATGCAGCAGATCCTCGTCGACCATGATCTTCACCGCGTAGCCGGTCGGCGCGATGAGGTCGTAGCCCTTGGCACCACCTTGGAGCTTGGCGATCAGTTCCTCGTTCGAGGCGTAGAAGTCCAGGGTCGTGTCGACGCCGTACTGCCCCTCGAACGCCTTGCGCGTGGCCGGGTTGAGGTAGGCGGCCCAGTTGTAGATCGCAAGTGTGTCCTCGAGTTGGCCGGCAGGAGACGACGTTGCCGTCGAGCCGCCACCGGTCGGAGAGATCTTCTTGGTGCAGGCGGCCAACGCCGCGACCGCGGGTGTGGCGACAGCGACCTTCAGGAACCCCCTGCGCGACAGCGCCGTCCGGCGGAACCCCTCCATCAGCCGGTCCATCCCGGGATCCCCCGTCGGTTCCGGACGGCGTCCCGGGATCTGCACACGCGCGTACGGCTCTCCCCACTTGCGGCCCATATCTCCCCTCCTTGGATACGATCTTCCGCCGATTGTCGTCCAGACGGGGCCGTCGGCGCAAGGGACTGGTTCTTACGGGTCCCCGGCCGGCTTGCGGGCAACCCACAGGGTCACCATCCCGCTGCTCATGGGGATGATCCGGACCCCCCCGAAACCGGCTTCCGTGAGGAGTACGGCGAGCTCCTTCGGCGCAGGAAGCTGCGCGAGCGAGCGCGACAGATACCGGTAGGCCTCGCGTTCGCCGACCAGCGCGCCGAGCGCGGGCGCGACTATTCCGAAGTAGGCGTCGAAGAGCCGCCGGAACAGCGGTGAACGGGGGCCGGTGATGTCGACCATCGCGACCGTACCACCGGGCTTCGTCACGCGATGGATCTCGGCGAACGCCGCCGGCAAGTCGTTCAGGTTCCGCAGAACGAACGCGCTGACGACGCCGTCGACGGTCGCGTCGCCGAACGGGAGTGAGAACGCGCTCCCGAGGACGAGCGACACGTGGCGGCCGTACCGAGCGCGGGCACCTTCGAGCATCCGCACCGACACGTCGAGCCCGACCGCGTGCGCCCGATCGGCGAACAGCGCGGTCAGCTTACCGGTGCCGCACCCCAGGTCCAGGATGCGCGCGCCAGGGGTGGGGACCGGGACCTGGCGTGCGGTCCGCCGGCGCCACCACGCGTCCTGACCCATCGACAGCAAGGCGTTGACCAGGTCGTAGCGCCGGGCGACGTCATCGAACATCCGGGCGACGCGCTCGGGCTCCGGTGCCTGCCGGCGCGGCGCGCTCACGACAGCAGCTCCGGAAGGTCCGCGACGAACTCAACACCGTCGATCTCCTCGCGCACCGAGTCCGACGCCAGCAGGAACGCGCGCCGGCCCGCGAAGTGCTCACGCAGATAGACATCGGTGGCGACGACCGCGGTGAGCAATTCCTCAGGGCGCACGTCCAGGCCGCCGTCGCGCAGCATCTCGCGCAACGTCGCCGAAGGGAACTGTGTCGTGTTGGTGAGACACCGGAAGGGCAGACCCCGCTCGCGGAGCCACACCAGCGTCTCAACCGCTCCGGGCAGCGGCTTCCATGACGAGACGAGCACGCCGTCGACATCGAGCAACACCCCTTCCACGGGAGTCATCGTGTGCATGCCAGGAGGGTCATCGCGTGCGCGCTTCTACGCGCGCGATCCTGCGCTCGGCCCGCGCCTGCGCGATCCGAGCCGCGTCGGTGACCGGTGTCGGCGAGCCCGACTTCCACTGGTTGTACGGCTCGATGAACCGGTACCGCGCGGGCAGCAACGGGCGAACCAGCCGCAACATCTCCATGTCGAAACGCAGCAGCCTCGCGCGTCCGTCGCTCCACCGGACGCCGTAGTCCTCGCGCAGGGCGGGGGGCAGCGTCCAGAACGCCCATCGCGCGACCGAGCGCAGCACCGGGCGCCACTCGGCCTCCGGAGGCGGCTCGCGGAAGATCCCGGCGACGCGCATCGCGGCCGGCGTAACCTGCAACGCGCCCGACGCGAGCGTGTCGGCGATGTAGCGCCGCAGCTCGGGCACCGTCGGCGGGATGCGGTTCCGCGGCAGCAGCAGCATCTCGGCCGACAGCATCTGTTCCTCGTGGAACCGCTGGCGCCCGGCGGCGTCGAGCTTGCCGACCGTCAGGTGCTCGTACAGGAGTGCGCTCTCGACCAGGCATGCGTGCACCCACAGGAGCAGGTCCGGATCCAGGGCGTTGTAGGCGAGCCTCGTGACCGGGTCGGTGCCCTTGACCCGGCGGTGGACGTCGTTGATGCGCTCGGCCGCCGCGGTCGCCTCCTCGCGCGTGCCGAACGTGATGGCGTAGGTCAGACGCAAGGTGCGTTCGAGGCGCCGCCACGGGTTGCGCTCGTAGAACCCGGTCTGGGCGGCGCCCGCGATCACCAGCGGATGGGCCGCCTGCATCAGCAGCGCGCGGGCCCCGCCGAGCAAGACCGAGACCTCCCGGTGGACCTGCCACGAGACGCTCGACGGACCGAAGAACCCGACCGCAGGCTGCATCACCGCCACTGTATCGAGCGGATGACGTTCCGCCCGAGCCGCCGCTAGCCGGTCTCGACCGACGGGCTCGTGTCGACGGCCCCCTGCTCGTCGGCGGGCGACTGCTCAGCGGGCGCCTCCCTCGGCAAGGTCCGCCGGATCGAGACGGTCATGTCCCCCGTGATGTTGATCTCCTGGCCCTCGACGCCCGGAGCATCTGTCCACGTGGTCGTCATGTCGACCTTCCCCACGGTGTAGTTGCTCTGCATCACACCGGTGCTGTCGATCCAGTACGTCGCCTCCAAGTCCATATCGCCCTTGATCGCGTAGGTCGGATCGAAATCCTCGGTGAGGTCGGCAGGCAGCGCCCCACCGGTCGAGGCCAGGACCTCCTTGTAGGTCGCGGAGACGTCGATGGGAACCTCGACCACGGCCGAGATGACCGCGATCTCCTTGCCGTCTTTCTTCTTGACCTCCAGCAGCGTGTACTCCGCCTTCGCGGTCAGCGTCTGGCGACCGACGAACGGGATGTTCACCTCTTCGCTCCACGTATCACCAGCTTCGGATGCGGTTGAAGGGAGGACGGGGAACAGGCTGTCCCAGCCGGGCGGGGCGATCCCGATGGTTGCCGCCGCGAGACCAGGACTCCCACTCACGACGCTGCCGTCCGACGCGACCTGGAGCTCGCCCTCGACCGTTTCGGGGACGCCCGTACTGTTCACGTTCTGCGGTTCGACCGCCACGTAGATGATGTTGGTGGTGGCCGCGATGGTGGCCACGCCATCGGCGTCGATCCCCGTGACACTCATCCCGGTGTCACCCTCCAGGTCCATGGTGAAGTCCTTCTTGCCGGTCGCATCCCCCGAGACCGACCCGTCGATCGACGCTTTCACGTGGTAGGTGAGCGAATCGCCCTTCGCCATCTGCAACGAAAGCGGGGTGCCCTCCGCCCCGCCGCCCGGCAAGATGACGACCGCGGTGACGATCAGCGCCGCGACGGCCGCCAGGATCACGATCAGGCGCGTTCGCTTGTTCGACATCGTGATGGGACTGCGGGCGGCAGCGCTCGTGGGTTTGGCCGCGAACGCCTCGGAGACGGGCGCGTGGTGCTCTTCGGTCGCGACCGCACCTTGGCCCGCTTCCGGCGCCTGGATGATAGGGACCCCTCGTCCCGTGGCGAACTCCGGTCCTTGGAGGCCCCCCGCCTCCTCGCCCGGCGCGGTTCCGCCGCCGGACTGGACGGGGGCTGGCGGCATCGGTGCTTGCGTCATCGGGGCCGGGGGGGCGACGGCACCCGCCACAGGCATCGGGGGGGCGTCGCCGCCGAGCGGCATCCCCCCGCTGGTCGGCGGAACCGGGATGGGAGGCACCGGTTGCGGCGGGATAGGCGGAGGTGGAGTCGCCGGTATCCCCGCGGGTCGCGGCGGGGGCGCCGCAGGCGGAGCAGGTGTCGATGGAGGCGCAGCGGGAGGCGGGGGCGGGGGCATCCCCGACGGCGCGACCGGAGGCATGGGCGGGGCACCGCCGAAGCCCGGGACGCCCGGAGGCGCAGGGGTAGGAGGCGGCAGCGGAGCCGGGGGCTGCGCAGGCGGCGGAGCCGTGGGAGCGGCCGGAGGGGTGCTCGGGAGCGACGGCGTCTCTCCCGGCATCTCCGCGAAGGGGTTGTCGGGCGGGATCGGCCGCGGCGCAGGCGCGGGCGCCGGTTCAGGCTCGTCCTCGGCGAAGAAGGGATCGTCGTACTGGGAGGTCTTCTCCGGGGGCGGCGGCAGGTCCCGGGCCGCGTCCGCATCAGCCTGCTGTCGCGCTGCAGCAGGATCATAGAAGGCTTCGTCGTTGCCGGAGCCTTCCTGGCCCGTCGGATCGTTATCGTTGTCAGACATGTGGGATACGCACCCTCAGGGTCGCCTGCTGCAGGCATGAAGTGGAACACAGAACGCCCTGTAGCGCCATACCTGCAGCTGAGCGCCCCGCCGGTCATCGGCCTACGCGGGCAGGTTCCCCGACCGAAATCCCCCATCACCATCCTGAGAAGTCGGCCGTTCGACCGACACCATGCGACACCATGCTGAGAACGTGAGCGGTGAGTGCGCCCGGGAGCTGTCGCCTGCCGCCGCTTGACCGAACCCTGACCAGCGTGGGCGTGTCACTTGAGGTTCGTTCCCGATGGTGAGAATGCTGGCCGGATACGGCCGAGAACGGCACTCCGATGAGGACCCCCCCCTCCCAAGGGGCAACAGCGGACGAACCCCGGATCCCTCCCCGGACCGGGGTTCTTTCGCGTCCGGACCGACCGGGGGCGAAGGATGCTGGACGCCGCCCCGGTCACGGCGGAGAATCCCGGAAGCGCCCATGCTGCTCCTGCTGTCCGTCCTCGTCGTTTCCGTCCTCATCGGCCTGATCGCCGGCGGGCGTCTCGGACGCCTGTTCGAAGTGAAGCTCTCGTGGTGGCCGCTGCTGCCGGTCGCCCTGGCGCTCCAGTTCGTGCCGGTCCCGGATGGTTCGTCCGGGCGTTGGGTAGCGCTCGGAGCGCTGCTCGCTTCCTACGCGCTGCTGGTCTCGGTGGCCGTGTGCAACATCCGCCGGGCCGGGTTCCCGCTGATACTGGCCGGGCTGCTGCTCAACGCGCTGGTGATCGGACTGAACGGCGGGATGCCGGTCAGCTACGAGGCGGTCTTCGCCTCCGGCCAGCCCGAGGTCGCTGAGGAACTGAAGGCCGGCGACCTGAGCGGTTTCAAGCACAAGCTGGCGGAGGAGGGCGGCGTGCTGTTGCCCTTCCTTTCCGACGTGATCCCCGTGGGGACGCCGTTCCACCTGGTCGTGAGCGCAGGAGACATCGTGTTCTACGCGGGGATCGCGTGGTTCGTGGTCGGGGCTATGCGGAGTCCGTCCGGGCCTCGACGGCGGGCTGCGGGGGGGTCTCCGGGGGCGTCCCGCCCGGAGCCTGAGCGGGATTCGGCGGAGGAGACTCAGGCAGGAGTACCGGAGGCTCAGGGTCCTCCTCCTGAAGGACAGAACCGTTCCGCTGGAGCCAGCTCGCCGGGATCCTGACCGTGATGGCCGTGCCCAGCTCGCGGGCCGAGACCACGTCGAAGGTGCCGCCCGCCACCTGAGCGCGCTCGCGCATCATGGTGAGGCCGAAGTGGCCCTCGGGCTCGCCCGCCTCGGCGTCGAAGCCCTTGCCGTCGTCGCGGACGACCAGTTCCGCGGCGCCGGCGCGCTCCTCGAAGGTGATCTGGATCGTAGAGGCCTCGGCGTACTTGAGGGCATTCATCACGGCCTCGTGGGCGATCTGGTAGACGAGGAGCTGGATCGGCGGCGGCAGGGGCAGGTCGGTGACGGCAACGTCGAATGAGAGCGGGGTTCCCTTGCCGACTTCGGCGGTGAAGCTCGCGATGGCCTCGGACAGGCCCTTACGGCCCAGCGGCGAGCGGTGCAGGTCCTGGACCAGGGCGCGCATCCGCTCGGAGGCGATCTCCTTGGTGGCGCGGACCTCGGCCAGGTGCTTGCGGGCGCCGTCCAGGTCGTCCTCCCGGAGCAGCCGTTCGGCCATGTCGACCTGCAGGGAGAGCTGGAACAGGAGCTGGGCCAGGTCGTCGTGCAGGTACGCGGCGATCTGCATGCGCTCGTCCTGGCGTTCCTCGGCCATGCGGTTCGAGAGCCGACGCAGCACCTTCTCGCGGTCCTGCAGCTCCTTGTGGGCCTCCTCGAGTGCGCGGGAGCGGAAGAACATCTGTCGCGCGAGGAAGAGCGGCACGA
>CAZXFL010000002.1:131021-185568 GCA_964640385.1 uncultured Actinomycetes bacterium | reverse complement strand
GGTGCGACCCCGAAAACGTGACTGACCTGCTCCCCTCCAACGTTGTCACCTCAGACCGCCTGACTTTGGACACTCCGCCCCTCCTGCCAGGTCCGCGCAACCCTCGCGGGGGGTGCGGTACGCGAGCCCTGAATGAGGCCGGTCTTGGCAGCGACCGATGTAGCCACCGATCACCGAATACATCGGTGTCAACGCGGGGATGGAGAGCAGGTCACTCAAGAAAGGCGGACCAGGATCCTGAAGCGCCACGGTCTTGGCGTCCTGCCCGGGCCCAGGTCAATCCCGAAGCGTTACCGCCGCCGAGGCCTGTGTCCTATCAAGGGTGGCCGCGAGGCCCTTCAGCGTCCCGAGCGCAACGCCGGAGAGCGAACCAAGGACGACGTTGGCGGCGCTGAGGTCGAGAGCTCGCGTCACCGGGTTCGGGACGGCGATGCAGCGGATGCCGGCCGCCTGGGCGGCCGCGATGCCGTTCGGCGAGTCCTCTAAGGCCAATGCATCATCGGCCGGGACGCCAAGGACCTCGAGCACCTCCAGGTACATCGTCGGCCGGGGCTTGGCGCGATCGGCGTTGCCCTCGGCGCAGATGATCGCCGCCCAGCCGTCCGCTGCGCCGAGGCGGCCGAGGTTCTCGCCGATCCACTCCTGATCGCTGCTGGAGACGATCGCTCGCGGGATGCCGGTCGCGTCCGCCTCCGCGCACAGCTCGGCGATCCCCGGCCGCAGCCCCTCGATGTCGAGCAGCGCACCCGAACGCGCGATCATGCGCTCGAGGATCTCGTCGTGGATGTGGCCGTCGGTCAGGCGCTGCAGCTCGGCGACCGGATCGAACCCGTCAAGGGTTCCGATGCCCGCCGCCCACACGTCGACGGTCAGTTCGTGTCCGTGCGCTTCGTACGCCTCACGCCAGACCGTGTACTCCGGGGTCTCGGTATCGACGATGAGCCCGTCGAAATCGAACAGCAGCGCCTTCACGTCCACCCGTCACTCACCTTCCGGAGAAAGACCGAAGGCGGGGCTCTCGCCCCGCCTTCAAGATCTCCTAGGGTCCGTCAGATGCATCGGCCCTGGAACTCAGAACCAGATTATCGCATAGTCCGCTGACACGGGAAAGGGTGCCCCCGAGGGGAGTTGAACCCCCACCCTAGGATTCTGAGTTCCAAGGCCGCATCCGGCGGCGGGGGCACCAAGCGCCGCACGCTAGCGACCCCCACTGACATTTGGCGTTCTGGGAACCGGCTCCTACTGGCCGGCGTTCTGGTCCGCGTTGTGGACCCACGCCTCTTCCGGCGTGAGCGCGTGGTGCGCAGCCGGCCGGATCTTGCGGTACACCTCGCCCGGTTCGCGAACCGCGCCGTCCACGGTCAGCAGCCGCTGCACCGTGATATCGAAGTGGCGCTCGTTCTCCTCAAGATACGGACGGATCAGGTCCCAGTCCGCCGCCGCGAGCGGCGCGAACTCCCCGGCGTTCAGTTGATCCACGCCGAGCAGGCCGCGCGGATCGCGCACGTAGAGCGCACCGCCCGACGCGAGCGAGAACAGGTTCCCGCCCGGATACGGCGTGTCCATCTCGATGAGCGTGCCGTCCTCGTTGAACGTCACGCCGTTCACGATCGCGAACCCGCCGTCGGTGAGCGGATCGCCCGCCATGAACGACTCCGCGAGGTAGTCGAGCGCCGTCCCGTTGATGACGACGTGCGGCCGTCCGACCGCGTTGATCAGCGGACGGCCCGCGGCGCTCCCGAGGATGTAGACGTCGCCGCCCTTCATCGCGTATCCGAACGTCTGCCCGACGTCCCCGTGCACGACGAGCGTGCCCGCCTTCATGATCTGCGCGAGCTGGTCCTGCGCGTTCCCGTGCACATGGATCTGGATGCCGTCGATCCCCGACGCCAGGTAGTCGCCCGACGAACCGAATAGGTCCAGGCGAACCTCATCGGTATCGATCCCGAACCCGCTCCCGATGAACCGCTGCCCGCGGAGTCCGGTCACCACGAGCCGCCGGGCGCCGCGTTCCACCAGCTCGACCAGGTGCCGCGCGAGCGAACGCGGCCCCTCCGGATCCGATCCCGTGGCATCGAACACGACGACGGTCTGCGCATCGATCTGCCCCGTGGCCGGCGCGGCCGCGGACGCCCAGACGTACCGATCCGACGGCGTCGTCCTCACCCTCGCCGCCAACGCCTTGACGGCATCCTCGGTCATCGACCAGATCACGCTTGGCTTCTTGGGCCCGGTCCGGATGCGCCGGTCGAGCAGCAAGGCGAGCACCTCGAACGCCCGGTCGCGAGCGCCGTCGGTCGTCGCCCCCGCCACCAGCGCGTCGAGGAAGGCCCGCACGTCTCCGAAACCCCAATCGGGTATCCGCCCGCGGACGTCCGCGAACAGCTCGCCGACGCCGCAGTCACGGGCCGCCAAGCCTTCCGCCTCACTGCGATGCGCATCGTCCGGCTCGTCCCCGGGCGGGAGCTTCGAACGATCGACGTCGAGCACCCGACGGAACTTGTCGGTGCAGACGAGGGTCGGCGCGGCCCCGTTCTCGACGCCGTGCACGGAGAAGATGAACGCGCCGCCGTCGGTGTGCGAGCCCCCGCGCGCGTTCCAGTACCGGTCGGCGCGGGTCCAGAAGCGGGGGTCCTCTGCCGAGAGCGAGTCCAGCATCGCGTCGATCGCCTGCTTCTCGGACGCCGCGACCCCGATGCCGACCTGACCTTGCTGCATCGCGAAGACCTGCGGTCGGAGCATCGACGTGTCGGTGATGCCGATGAGCCGGCGTTCGTCTGCAAGCGACTGGGCGATCAGGAAGAACCACGGCCCGTCGGGCGAGCCGTGGATGTGCGTCTCCTGCAGCAGACGGTAGATCCGCTGCTTGTCCGCCGGCAGCAGCGCGAAGTCGCGCTCGGTCGTCGGTGCCAGCGCCTCGATGACGTACTCGATCGGGTAGTCGTACACCCGGTGCAGCAGATCGAAGACCAGCACCGCCACTTCGGTGTCGGTAAGGAACAGGGGATGCCGGTTCGACTGCTCGAGGTAGCTGCAGACCGACGCGTAATTCGCGAAGTCGCCGTTGTGCACCAGCGCCTCGTGCATCCCGCTGAACGGGTGCGCGCCGCCCGGGTGCCAGACCGTGCCCTTCGTCGGGTAGCGGTGATGGCCGATCCACACGTTCGCGCGCAGGTCCTGCAACTGGTAGTGACGGATCACGTCATCGCCGTAGCCGACGAGCTTGAGCACCAGAAGGTCCTTGCCGTGCGAGAGCACGAATGCCCTCTTCGCGCCGGTGGACGCGTAGTACGCGGTGTTCAACTCGTAGGAGTTGAGGTACACCATCTCGTCCTCGACCGCGGCGGCATCCGCACCCTCGAGACCGTGCGTACGCGCGAACGCGTCTCGGGCGTCGGGACGCACCCGAACGAAGTAGCAGCGGACATCCGGAGGACGGACGCCCTGGATATCTCCGGCCATCGCCTTCACATCGAAGGTATGTGCGACCTCGAAGATCGGCTCGACGTACTCGCGCTCGACGGTCGCCTGGACGGCCGTGTCCAGGTACGCGACCGCGAGCAGGTGGTGCGAGGAGAGCACCTTCGGCGTCACGCCGAGGAACGCAGGATCCAGTCCGCTGACGGCCACGCCACCGCCCTTGCCGTTGCCCCGGTTCGCCATCTGCTCCAGCGACCGCAGGAACACGCTCCCGGAGACGCGAACGCTCGACGCCGCGCCGACGACGCCGCACCCGCCCTCGGCCGCCTCGGTCCGGCCGGCCTCCGGCAGCGGACCCCGTCCGGCCGCCGCGCGTCGTTCGGCTTCGACCAGCAGCTCGCTCAGGCGGCCACGGTCCATCAGGCCTCCCTCGTGTAGCGCAGCAGGTCGGTGCGGCCGCGCAGGTCGCGGATCGAGGCAAGCCCGAGCCCGCGCAGGATCTGCTCGAGCTGCACCTTGTAGGAGGTGTAGAGGTTGTCCAGCCGCTCGACGGCCCAGTCGTGGTCGACGAGCAGCGACAGCTCCGGGTCGGTCGTGGTCAGGCCGAACGGACATCCGCGCCCGCGTTCGCAGTTGGAGCACCGCGTGCACCCGAGCGCGATCAGCTCCGTGGTACCGAGGACGCACCCGTCCGCGCCCAGCGCGATCGACTTCGCCACGTCGTCGGCCGTCCGCACGCCGCCGGAGGCCATCACGACGATCTCGTCGCGGATCCCCTCCTCCGTGAGGAACTTGTGCACCTTCGGCAGCGCCAACTCGACCGGCATCGCGATGTTCTTCTTCGCGATCTCGGGCGCGGCACCGGTCCCACCGTAGGACCCGTCGATGTGGATCACGTTCGCGCCGGCGTAGTAGCTGCCGACGGCCACCATGTCGACGTCGGTCGGCGTCGAGACCTTCACGCTGACGAGCGCCTCCGGGTTGACCTGCTTGGCCCAGTCGATGTGCTTCTTGTGGTCCTCCACCGAGTACACCGAATGGAACGGGAACGGCGAGAACAGCGACACCCACGGGACGGCTTCGCGCATCTCCGCGACCGCAACCGTCGCCTTGTCGCCCAGCAGGTGCCCGCCGAGCCCCGGTTTCGCGCCCTGCGCATACTTGAACTCCACCATCGGCGCCCACTGGATCGTCTCCTCGCGGACGCCGAACATCCCCGTCGCGATCTGGGTGATGACCGAATCGCGCAGCGGATAGAGCCCCATCGGATAGCCGCCCTCGCCGGAGGACGTGAACGTGTTCCACTTCTTGGCCACCGCCGCGCGCGCCACCATCAGGCGTTCACTGATCGAGCCGAACGACATGCCGGCGCCGTACCAGGGGATCGGGATCTCGATCTCGCGGCCCACGCCGCGACGGTTGAGCGGGATCGACAGGTCGACCGGCGCGTCCGGCGCGAGCTGCGAGCCACCCGGCAGCGTCTTGAACTCCAGCAGGTCGAACCCGCCTCCGGACTCGCCGACGCGGTACTCGCTGCCGTCGGTCGGTGGTGCGCCGGTCTCAGCCTGCGTCCACACCGACAGGATCAGGTCCGCCGGCCAGCGCTTGTCGCCCATCGCCGGCGGCTCGAAGCCCATCTCGGGCCATCGGTGGTAACCGTCGTGCAGCGCGTGTTCGTGCTTCTTGACGTTGAGCTCGAGATAGGTCTTGGTCATCGCGCCGAGAAGCCTTCGATGTCGCCGAAGGCTTCTGCCTCCAGGTCCGTCTGGAACATGCAGCGCCCGATCTCACCGCGGAGGCGCCGCACCTCGCGGATCCCCATCGCCCCCATGACCTCCAGGAGCTGGTCGCGCCAGGCAACCGTCAGGTTCGTCAGGCGCTGCACGCCCCAGGCGGTGTCGAACGCGGGGAACGTGACCGGCGCCGTCCGCGGATCGTGCGCCTCGCCCTCGAATCGGCCGTGCAGCGCGACCCACGTCGCGGACCCGACGACCACCGCATCGAGCCCTGCGACGATCGCCTTGGGAACGTGCTCGGCGGCGACGATCCCGCCGCTGCCGATCAGGGTGACCTGCTCACGCAGGCCCGCATCGACCAGCGACCGATGCGCGCGCATGATCAGGTCCAGGATGAACTCGCCGCCGGAGCGTCCGTGCAGATCGGCCGCGAGGTGGATGACCCGCGCACCCTCCTGCGCGATGGGCACCACGTCGTAGTCGGCAGGGATGCGGATCCAGATCTGACTGTTCGGGAACCGTTCGGACGCCTTCGCGAAGCGTTCGGGACTCCAGCCGCGCAGCTCGACCGCCTTCGGCGCCCAGGGAAGGTCCATCAGCGCATCCCACTCCTCCAACGCGGCGACCGGGACCGCGTGCGAGTCGGGATGGCGAGCGGCGATCTCGACGGGGACGAGCGCGAGCGTCTGAACCTCCCCGGCCGCGCCGACGAGTACGTCGGCCAGGCGATCGAGAGCCGGCCCGACGGGTGGCGCGCCGAACAAGAACGGCACCTGCAGCTTCATCGTCTTCGGGACGTCGCCGACGACCTCGCCTCCGTCGTCGAAGCGCAGGAACATCGGCTTCTCACCGATATCGACGGCAGTCGAGATGTACTCGCGGCCGTGGATGCCGTCGCGGGTCGGGCGGACGATCTCGGACATGTCCAGCCACATCCCGTCGAAGCCCTCGCCGCCGAACGCTCCCCGGTACCCCTGGCCCTTCACCGGCACCCGCCCGCTCTCGGCCTCGTACAAGATGGTGTCGACGAACTCCGGGCGCAGGTAGGAGTCGCCGAGTTGCGCGCGGTCGGGGTTCCGGTAGATCTGCACGACGTCGGGGTACTCGACGGTGCACCGCAGGCACCCGACGCACTTCTCCTCGATCGGCGCCAGGCCGCCGACCACCCTGCCGAAGACCCCGTACATGCACGGCCGGGACATGGCGACCTTCGCGTTGCCCTTGAACTTGATCAGTTCTTTCAGGGCGAGCGCGATGAGCTTGTGCTTGCGCGTCTTGACGCGGAACCGCGGCGGAACCTTGACGATGTCGGGCGCCGACTCGGCCTCGATCTCGTATCGCTGGTAGCTGCTCTCGGTCATCGCACTCCTGCGGAACGGGCCGGCCCGGGGAAGGCTCCATATATTCTCACCCAGGGAGGCTCATCGCCCTCGCCCTGAAGGCCGGGTCAGGATGTGCCCGCTATTTCAGGTCGCGGAGGATCTCGCGGGCGGCGTTCGCGCCGGGGGCGCCGGTGATGCCGCCACCCGGGTGTGCGCCCGACCCTGCCAGGTACAGACGCGGCAGTCCGAAGCGATACCGGCCGTGGCCGAAGAGCGGCCGCCACAGGAAGAACGAATCCAGTCCGTGCTCGGCGTGGTAGATGTGCCCGCCGGGCAGCGAGTAGTCCCGCTCCAGGTCGACCGGCGTCATGACCTGCCGGGCGGTGATCAGGTCACCCAGCCCCGGCGCGTACTGCTCCATGGTTTTGACGGCGACATCGGCCAGGCGGTCGCGTTCAGCGTCCCAATCCCCGTCCCTCAGGTTCCGCGGCGCCGACTGAACCACCATCGACATCACGTGCGTGCCCTCCGGGGCCAGTGAGGGATCGGTCAACGTCGGGATCGTTGCTTCGATCAGCGGTTCCTCGGCGATCGCTCCGTACTTCCACGAGTCGAACGCCTTCTCGACGTAGTCGATACCGGGAGCGATCACGATCCGGCCGGACAGGCGTTCCTGGTCGGGGTTCCCCGTGAACGTCGGCAGCCCCGACAGCGCCAGGTTGACCTTGGCCGTGTTGCCCGGCGTGCGGATGTTGCCGGCCTCCCAGCGCAGGCGCGGGCCGATCACCATCGGATCGACCAGGTCGAGCAGCGTGTGCTTCGGGCTGGCCGCGGTGACGACCGCGCGCGCGCCGATCTGTTCGCCGGAGGCCAGCACGACACCGGTCGCCTTCCCCTCCCGCGTAGTTATCTGCGTGACCTCGGCGCCGGTCCGGATCTCGGCGCCGAACGCCGTGACTGCGGACGTCAGTGCATCGGCCACGGCCTTCGGACCGCCCTTGGCGAACACGGTCTGCCCCGCGGCTCCGCCGTCGTTCCCGGCAGAGTCGTTCAGCAGGACGAACGCAGTCCCCGCCGACCAAACGCCCATCCCCGTGTAGAGCACGCCACGGGTCGACATCGCGCCCCGGAGTGCCTCGGACTCGAACTCGTCCTTGACGAAGTCGGCCACGGCCATCGGGATCACGCGGGTGAGCTGCCGGGCTGCGTCAGGTCCGAGCGCCTTGTACGCCTTGCCCACCTTCAGGAGCTGCATCGCGTCCTTCGCGTTCTTGTTGTCGATGTCGGGCGGCGTCGTCGCGTTCAGGTAGGCCAGGAAGCTGGCCAGGGTCTTCACCTTCTGGTCGTAGGCGGGGTAGGCCTTCGCGTCCTCGGGCGAGTGCTGCTTCAGTTCCTCGGCGGTCTTGCCGGCGTCGCCCCAGAACGTACGCGAACTGCCGTCCGGCTGCGGGGCGTAGACGCGCACCTTCGGACGGATCAGCTGCAGACCGTGCGAGGCGAGACCGAGGTCGTCGATGACCGAGTCGCGGAGCCGCCCGACGGTGTGCACGATGCCGGGTGCTTGCACGCCGTTCGCGAGCTGCACGTTCGAGAGGATGCCCCCGGTCTCGTCGCGCTTCTCGAGGACCAGGACCTTGCGCCCAGCTTTCGCGAGGTAGGCCGCCGTGACCAGCCCGTTGTGGCCGCCGCCGATGATGACTGCGTCGTAGCTCGCCATCTACGCCACCTTCTTCCCGCCACGTTGCGACTTCAGGACCTGCAATGCCGCGAGTCGTCCGTTGGCGCCCATGATGCCGCCGCCGGGGTGCGTCGCGGACCCGCAGATCCACAGATCCTTGATCGGCGTCTGGTACCGGGCGTATCCGGGGACCGGCCGGTTGAAGAAGAGCTGCTCCAGGGAGAGCTCGCCTTGGAAGATGTTGCCCTCCGTCAGGCCGGTCGTCGCCTCGATGTCCTTCGGCGTGATGAACATCTTGCCGACGATCTTGGACCGGATGCTCGGGAACCGCTCCTCCAGCGTGTCGATGACGTTCTCGCCGAAGTGTTCGCGGTTCTCGTCGGTCCACTCCTGGCCGTCGGCCAGGTGGTACGGCGCGTACTGCACGAAACAGCTCATCGTGTGACACCCGGGTGGCGCCATCGCCGGGTCCACCATCGTCGGGAAGATGGTGTCGATGTAGGGCCTCCGGCTGTAGCGGCCGTACTTGGCGTCGTCGTACGCACGTTCCATATAGTCCACCGACGGGCTGAAGCTGATCGCGCCGCGGAGCCACTCTCCACGGCCCGGCTTGCACGCCAGCTCGGGCAGTCCGTTGAGCGCGAGATTCACCTTGCCCGAGGAGCCGCGGTACTTGTAGCGCTTGACCTCGTCGATGAACGAGTCGTCCAGGTTCCCCGACTCGATGAGCTTCAGGTAGGTCAGGTTCGAGTCGACGCTCGACATCACGACATCGGCTTGGATCTCCTCTCCGGACACCAGGGTCACGCCGGTTGCCCGGCCACTCTTGACGTCGATGCGCGCGACCGGCGCCTCCGTGCGGATCTCGACGCCGAGCGCCCGGGCCGCGCTCCCGATCGCGTTCGAGATGCCGCCGGTGCCGCCCTTCGGGATGCCCCACGCGCGGAACGCCCCGTCGATCTCGCCCATGTAGTGATGAAGCAGCACGTAGGCGGTCCCCGGGGACCGCGGACCCTGGAAGGTACCGATGATGCCGGACGCCGACATCGTCGCCTTCAGCGGGTCGGTCTCGAACCACTGGTCGAGGAAGTCGACCGCGCTCATCGTCATCAGCTGCACGAACGTGGACTGCAGCTTGCGAGGCAAGGCCTGGAAGTCCTTGAGCAGACCCCCGAGGGCGAGGAAATCCTTCCAATGGCTCGCGAGCTCGAGCGGGCCGACCTTGCCCTGGTCGATCGGCACGGCGGACAGGATCGGCTTGATGAACCGGGCCATCTCGGCCATGAGCTGGCCGTACTCCTCATAGGCTTCGGCGTCATTCAGCGACCACCGGCGCAGTTCGCGCACCGTCTTGCCGTGATCGTTCACCCGCCAGACGTAGTCGTTCTCGAGCGGGGTGATCGTGCCGTCGAGCGGAAGGATCTCAAGGCCGTGCTTCGGCAGTTCCAAGTCGCGGATGATCTCGGGCCGAAGCAACGAGACCACGTATGAGAAGACGCTGAACCGGTAGCCGGGAACGATCTCCTCGGTAACGGCCGCACCGCCGAGGACGTGGCGCTTCTCGAGGACCAGAACCTTGCGTCCGGCCCGGGCCAGATAAGCCGCCGAGATGAGGCCGTTGTGGCCCCCGCCGATGATCACCGCGTCGTATCGCTGCGCCACCGTGGCTCCCCTTTCGCTCGCTGGCCGTGACCGCCGGTCAGTTCCGCTATCGCACCATGACCCGAGTCCGGGACGTCGGCCATGGTAGACGGGCCGAGCGCTGCGTGACCATCCCCCTACTGACCCAAAGTCAAACTCCGCTTTCTTCGGGAATGGCACCCTTCCACCGAATATCGCATACTCTACCCCACCGGAAACCGGATGAAGGAGGCGAAGATGAGCGTCGGAACCGCGTTCTTTCCGCGAGAGAGCGAGCTGAACTCGAAGATGGCCTGGGGCGAGTGGGCCGGCTACTTCTCCGCCGCCGTTTACGCCGACTTCCACGACATCGAGTACAACGCGCTGCGGGAAGCCGTCGGGGTGATCGACGCCAGCCCATTGTTCAAGTACATCGTCTCGGGCCCCGACGCCGAAGCCCTCCTGAACCGGGTCCTGACCCGTGACGTGAGCCGCCTCGCGGTCGGGCGCGTCTACTACTCCCCGTGGTGCAACGAGCGCGGCAAGGTGATGGACGACGGCACGATCGCCCGCATCGGCGAGAACACGTTCCGGATCACCTCCGCCGACCCGTGCTTCCGCTGGATCACACTCTGTAGCGCAGGTCTGGACTTCACGATCGAGGACATCTCCGAGACCGTTGGGGCGCTTGCACTCCAGGGCCCGAAGTCCCGCGACCTGCTTGAGGTCGTCACCGGCCAGGACTGGAACGACGTGAAGTACTTCGGGCAGCGGACCGCCACGATCGCAGGCGTGGACCTCGACGTCACCCGAACCGGTTACACCGGCGACCTCGGCTACGAGCTCTGGATCCCCGTCGACGGCGCGCTGGCCGTGTGGGACGCCCTCTTCGATAAGGGCATCGACCATGCGATCCGGCCCGTCGGGATCCGCGCGCTGGACGTCTCCCGAGTCGAGGCCGGCCTGATCCTGATCGAGGTCGAATACACCAGCGCCGCCCATGCCCACAACGCCGAGCAGGAGTACTCCCCGTTCGAGATCGGGCTGGGCTCACTCGTCGACTTCACCAAGGATGACTTCGTCGGCAAGGCCGCACTCGAAGCCGAGCAGGCGGCGGGTGGACCGGCGCGGCGGCTGGTCGGCATCCAGATCGACTGGCTCGGCATCGAGTCGGCGTTCGCCGATCACGGACTTGCGCCCGAGGTGTCGCCCATGGTGGTCCGCGACCAGATCCCGCTGTACAAGGGCGGCCGCCAGATCGGGTACGCCACGTCCACGACGTGGTCGCCAACCGCCAAGAAGATGGTCGCACTGGCGACCGTGGACAAGGAGCACGAACGGATCGGGTCCACCATGCAGATCGAGTGGACGGTCGAGGGACAGCGCGGCAAGGTGAACGCCGAGGTGGTCCCCCTGCCGTTCCTGGACCTGCCCCGCAAGCGCTCCTAGGCACGAACGCCGTCCCGTAGGCCCGTCCATCGGACCTCCCCCGCCCGCGCCCTGACCATCGGTCAGTTCGCCGATGGCAGCAGCCACGCTCGGACGATTAGGATTCCTGCGCCGTGCCTACTGAACAGTTGGTCTTCATCCCCGCCTCCGACGGCATCCGACTCTCCGCGAAGCTGTACCTCCCCGACGGAGACGGCCCGTTCCCCGCGCTCCTCGAGGCGCTGCCGTACCGCAAGGACGACATCACCAATTACTACGAGGCCGAGTACCGGCGCCTCCGCGACGAGGGCGGCTATGGCGTCTGCCGCGTCGACGTCCGCGGGACCGGCTCGTCCGAGGGCATCGCCGAAGACGAGTACCTCCCGCGCGAGCAGCAGGATCTGTGCGAGGTCATCGAGTGGCTCGCGACGCAGGACTGGGCCAGCGGCGCCGTCGGGATGTACGGCACAAGCTATTCGGGGTTCAACTCGCTCCAGGTCGCGATGCACCGGCCGCCGGCACTGAAGGCGATCATCTCGATCTTCGCGACCGACTCGCGCTACACCGACGACGTGCACTACGGCGGCGGCGTGAACCGGGGCATCGACCTCGTCGACTACCCCCATTACATGGTGGCGCTGAACGCTCTGCCGCCCGCTCCCCACGTCTACGGCGAGGGCTGGCGCGAAGAATGGCAACGGCGCCTGGACGAGATGGTGCCGTGGGTCGTCAAGTGGCGCGAAGAGCAGAACGAGTCCGATTACTGGCTCCAGGGCTCGCTCAAGACCGACTACTCGTCGATCGCCTGCCCCGTCATGGTGATCGCCGGCTGGGCCGACGGCTACCACAACATGGCGTTCCGCACGATCGAGAACCTCGATGTCCCGTCGCACGTGCTCGCCGGCCCGTGGAGCCACATGGACCCGAACACCTCGATCCCAGGCCCGCACATCGACCACGTGCCGGAGATGATCGCGTGGTGGGACCGATGGCTGAAGGAAGACGAGACGTCGCCCGCCGCATCCTGGCCCCAGGTCCGGGCCTTCATGCGCCGGGCCACCACCCCGGAGCCTGATCTCGCGGAACACGAGGGCGAGTGGTGGAGCGAGCCCGTCTGGCCTCCCATCCGCGCGACAGAACGGGTACTTGCTCTCGGCGAAGGCTCGGACGAGTACCCGATCCGCGGCGATATCGGGTTCTACGGGTCCATCTGGTGCGCGGCGACGATGCCGTGGGGAACGCCGATGGACCAGCGCCTCGACGATGCACTGTCGCTGACCTACGAGTGGCCGGTCGAGGAGGAGTTGGGCATCCTCGGGCATCCGAAGCTGCGGGCGACGGTACGCTCGTCGGTTCCGGTGACGTACCTGTCCGCCAAGCTCTGTGACGTGGCGTCGGACGGGACGTCGATGCTCATCTCGCGCGGACTGCTGAACCTCACGCACCGCGACTCGCATGCGGACCCGAAACCCCTGGAGCCCGGCGAGGCCTACACGGTTCCGATCGAGTTGGACGCGACGTCGTGGATCTTCGAGCCCGGCCACACGATCCGGCTCTCGATCGCTACGTGCGACTGGCCGTCGAGCTGGGCGCCGCCACTCCCCGGCACGCTCACGATCGAGCGCGACGAGTCCTCCCTCTCGCTGCCGGTTCTCGAGGGCGGCCGGCTGGGCGACCCCCCGGCGTTCCATCCCGCGAGAGACCATGACTCGAAGGGCGGCGAGATGGACTCGCACGGTTCGTCGAGCCCGGTCGTGTGGCAGCTCGAACACGACGTCTTGGCCCGCGAGCAACGCGCCACGGTCGACTACGGCTACGTTGAGCCGTCGCCGGGCGACCCGCTGCAGATGGTCGACCACAGCCACGGCACGCTCCGTGTCTCCACTTCCGACCCAGGGAAGTCACGGCTCGATGCGACGTACTCCATGACCATCTCCTGGCCCGAGGTGAAGGTCACCAACGCCTCGAAGCTGAGCATGGTCAGCGACGCCGATACCTACACCCTGCATCTGGAGCTCGAGGTCCGCGAGAACGACGGTGTGAAGTTCACGCGGTCGTGGGACCGCACGTTCCCCCGCGAACTGCAGTAACCGGACGTCCTCGTAGGATGGTTCCGTGGGTTGGTTCCTCCTCATCGTGGTGCTCCTGCTGGCGGGGCTCGGGATCCTCGGACTCGTCATCAAGCTGACGCTGGTACTCGTCCTCGCGATCCTGCTGGCCATCGCGGTCGTCGTCGCGATCGGCTGGTTCTCCTTCAAGGCCTGGGTCCGCGAGGCGCAGCAGCAGGCATCATCCCGGCCGGACGTCTCGCAAGCCGGCCCCACCTACGACGTCGAGGGCTGGGTCCGGCGCGACCCCAACGAACTCCCGCCCTCCAACGACGACCCAACCTGAGGGCGCCACACGTCACGAGCGGGCGCTCGAACCATGTGAGTAAACGCTAGAATGGTCGTATGAGCAGCATGACGAGCACCGCTCCCCAGGTCCCCATCGAAGAGATCGTGGCGCCGGCGGCCGAAAGGGCAGCCGAGCGCGCTCAGGCGTCCGGGCGTCCGGTACTGGCGTCCGTCGGCATCCCCTTCGAAGCGGCCGACCCCCTGTCCCTGATCCGCGGGGCCTCCCCCGCGATGGCCGGGTGGTGGTCGCGTCCCGGTCTCGTGGCCGCGGGGACCGATGTCGCGTTCAGCCTCCACGCCGATGGCCCCGCCCGGGCCGTCGAACTCGCGGACCGACTGTCGTGCTGGTTCGCCGACGCGGTGATCACCGGCCGAGAGCCGATCGCGTTCGCGGGCGCTGCGTTCGCCGATTCCGAGCCGACGGGGACCTGGGAGGGCTTCCCCGCGGCGACGGCATGGGTCCCTGAGGTATGCGCCATCCACGATGACGCCGGATCGTGGCTCGTCGCCTCGACGCCGGTCCTCGCCGGGGAGGCGGCAGCCGCGACGGACTACCTGGTGTCGTCGCTGACCTACGCCGCGCACACGCTCCCCTCCGCGACGATCGCCCCGGAGGCGGCCGGGATCGAACCCACCGGCGATCTCACACCGGACGACGACGCGTGGACCGAGGCGGTCGCCCTTGCGCTGGAACGCATCGGCGCGGGGGAACTGACGAAGGTCGTGTTGGCCCGGCGGCTCCGGCTGCCGTCCGGCGACGACCCGTGGGACACCGCGGTCCACCTCGCCCTTCGCTATCCCGAGTGCTTCGGCTATGGCATCTCCTTCGGCGGCGCCACGCTCGTCGGCGCGAGCCCGGAACTGCTCATCGAACGGCGCGGTCCCTCGGTCCGATCCACACCCGCGGCCGGGACCATCGCCCGGGAGGCGAGAACCGGCCTCTACTCGGACAAGACGCGCGTCGAGCAAGGACTGGTCGTCGAGGCCGTGGTCGACGCGCTCACCCCGCTGTGCGACGACGTTCGCGCAGAGACGCCGCACATCACACCGGCCGGTCCGGTGCAACATCTGTCCAGCGACGTCACGGGACGATTGACCCAGCCACGTCACATACTTGAGTTGGTGGCAGCGGTACACCCGACCCCAGCCGTCGCCGGGCTCCCCCGGCCAGCGGCGCTCTCGTTCCTCCGGGAGGCGGAAGGCTTCGATCGCGGGTGGTACGCCGGTCCGGTCGGGATCGTGACGCCCGACGGCGACGGCGAGTTCGCACTCGCGCTTCGCGGCGCCCTCTTCCATGAAGGCGGAACGGACCTGTACGCCGGGGCCGGCATCGTCGAAGGTTCGGATCCCGACGGGGAACGCGGGGAGGTCGCCCTCAAGCTCCGGGCGGCTGCGGCAGCGCTCGGCTGACCGCGTCCCAGGCGGCTTCGAGCGCCTGTCGGTGCGCGCGGACGCTCGCATCGCGGTTCACCTGAACGCGGATGACCTGCGGCGTCCGTGACGTGAACGCCCACTCGAGGGACTTCTGTAGCGCCGCGGCATCGCGCGCAGCGGCGAACCCCGTGTCGAACATCTCGGCGGCACGCATGAGGTCGACGCGATGCGAGGTGATGAACAGGTCGTCGAACCGATCGCGATCGACCGCGGCGGCCTGGGGCAGGAACTCGAAGATGCCTCCGCCGCCGTTGTCGATGACGACGATCACCAGCGGGATACGGTGCCGAGCGATCGTGAGCATCGCACCCACGTCGTGCAGGAACGCCAGGTCGCCCGTCAGGCAGACGGTCGGCCGCCCCGTCGCCGCCGCTGCGCCGAGCGCCGCCGAGACCGTCCCGTCGATGCCGCTCGCGCCGCGGCTCGCGAACGCCTCCAAGCGTGCGGAGGAGGTGGTGAATGCGTCGAGCGCTCGGATCGGCAGGCTGGTCGCGACGTAGCAGATGCCGCCCGGCGGAAGCCCGCGTGCCACCGCGCGAGCGGCGGTGCCTTCGAACAGCACGTCGGAGCCGTCGAGGAAGGCGTCGATCGCATCCCGGGCCGCGTCCGACGCGGCACGCCACCCCGCCTGCCACTCGGGGTTGCCACCTTTGCCAGAGACGGCCGAAACCAACGCCTCGCAGACCAGGACCGGGTCGCCGGCGAGGACCGCGGCGGTGTCGCGTGCCGGATCGGGCCATGCGATGTCTGCCGAGATGACCACCTTCTCGGCGTCGAGCGCCGCGAACCACTCGCTCATCGACCGGGTGAGGGGCGCGCGGCCGAGCCGCATGATCACCTCGGGCCGGTGGGTTGTCGTGAACGCCTCGTCCCGGATCAGCGCCTCGTACGCGTCAACGACGAGGCCGGCCTCGAGCGCACCGCGCAGCCGGGACGTCGCCTCTGCGATCACCGGATACCCCGTGGCCCGGGCCAACGCCGAGATGGCCTGCGCGAGTCCGGGCTGAGGACCTTCGAGATGTCCGACGTGGATCAGGCCGCGCGCGTGGCCGTCCAGATGCCCGGCGACGCGGGCGACGGCGTCATCGGCCGGGGCGAGGCGGCCCGGACTGCGCCGGATGCCCGCCTGATCGGCGGCCGGCTCGCTCCGCGCATCCGGCGAAGGGGTGAGCGGCTCGCGGAACCGCAGGTTCACGTGGACCGCACCGGCCGGCTGCCCGATGGCGACCGCAACCGCCTGGGAACCGGCGTGGGTCACCGCGCGTTCGGCTTCCTCATCCCACGCGGGCAGATCGGTCGTCCACAAGGACGGGAGGAGCCCGACCTGCTCGACCGTCTGGGTCGCACCGACGCCGTGGAGTTCGTGCGGACGGTCGGCGGTCACACACAGCAAGGGAACACCGGCGACCTGCGCCTCGACACAGGCCGGAGCGAGGTTCGCAACCGCGGTACCCGAGGTCGTCACCACGACCGCTGGCTTCCCCGAAGCCCGCGCAGCGCCGAGCGCGAAGAATCCCGCCGACCGCTCGTCGACGTGAGAGAAGACCCGGAACCGGCCGTCATCGGCGAAGGCCAGCGTCAGTGACGTCGAGCGGGAGCCGGCCCCGATCGCGACGATCTCGACCCCGGCCTCGGCGAGCGCGGCGGCGAACCCCCGCGTCGCCCGGTACTGGATGTCGGCCACGCTCATCCGATGATCGCCCCCAGAACCACGAACGCCGTGACGGTGAGCAACGCGAAGGTGGCCTGGAGGAGCGCGACCTTAGCGAGGACCGGGTTCAACGCTCTCCCGGAGGCCCCGCGAGCAACGACACGAAGCGCCGAGAGCGCCAGTGGGATGGTGAGCATCGGCGCGAGGAACCACGGGATCGAGATGACGAGGACGGGAAGCAAGGGCAGGGCCGCGAACGTGTAGGCACCGATGAGGCAGATGGCGAACAGGCTCGCCGCCCGCCGATCGCCGAGGCGGACGGCTAGCGTCACCTTCCCTACTTCGCGATCGGTCGGCGCGTCCCGGATGTTGTTGACCTCCAGGATCGCGACGGCCAAGAGCCCCATAGACGAGCCGGTCGAGACCGACAAGATTGAGAAGAGCGGGTCGATCCTCGCTCCCGCCACTTGCACGAAGACCGTTCCCACGGTGGCGAATAGCCCGAAGAACAGGAACACGAAGATCTCGCCGAGACCCATGTAGGCCAGCGGCCTCGGCCCGGCCGTGTACGCGATACCCGCGAGGATGGCGATGCCGCCGGGGATCAAGAGCCACCAGCTCGACACCGACGCCAGCCACACGCCCACCCCGCCTGCCAGCACGAAACAGTCGAGAGCCGCCGACCACACCGCGCGCGACGGCAGCAACCCGGAGGCGACGGCACGCGGCGGGCCGAGGCGCTCCGGCGTGTCGGCCCCGCGCGCATGATCCGCTGCGTCGTTCACCAGGTTCGTACCGATCTGGATCGAGACCGCGATCACCAGCGCGCCGAGCGCGCGCAGCGGTCGGAAGGAATGCGCCGCGAACGCGATCGATGAACCGACAAGTACCGGCGCCCACCCGGCTACCAGTGTCTTCGGCCGCGCCGCCAGCATCCACGCGCCGAGCGAGCCGGGACGGGGAAGGGACTTGGCGAGGGCCGGCGCCGCGGCGGTCATGTCAGTCAGTCATCTCAGGGGAGTCTCGGGAACTTCCCGAAGTCCGGATCGCGCTTCTCGAGGTAGGCGTTGCGGCCCTCCTGGGCTTCCTCGCTCATGTAGTACAGGAGCGTCGCGTCGCCGGCGAGCTGCTGCACGCCGGTCAGCCCGTCGATGTCGGCGTTGAACGACGCCTTGAGCAGGCGCAACGCCAGCGGCGACATCGCCAGCATCTCGCGGCACCACCGGACGGTTTCCTCTTCCAGCTCCTCGAGCGGGACCACCGCATTCACCAGTCCCCACTCGAGCGCTTGCGCGGCGTCGTACTGCCGGCAAAGGAACCAGATCTCCTTGGCGCGCTTGAGCCCGACCTGCCGCGCGAGCAGCCCCGCGCCGAACCCGCCGTCGAAGGATCCCACCCGCGGGCCCGTCTGGCCGAACCGCGCGTTGTCGGCGGCGATCGACAGATCACAGACGACGTGCAGCACGTGGCCGCCGCCGATCGCATAGCCGGCGACCATCGCGACCACCGGCTTGGGCAAGCGCCTGATCTGGACCTGCAGATCCAGGACGTTCAGACGGGGCACACCCTCGTCGTCCGCGTACCCGGCCGCCTCGCGCACGCGCTGATCGCCGCCCGAACAGAACGCGAGCGGGCCTTCCCCACACAGGATCACCACCCCGACCTCGGCATCGTTGCGCGCGCGATCGAAGGCATCGCTCAACTCGAAGAGCGTCTGCGGGCGGAACGCGTTCCGGACGTCGGGCCGGGCGATCGTGATCTTGGCGATCCCCTCGGCGGTCTCGCACCGGATGTCACCGTACTCGCCCGCGGCTCGCCAGTCCAGGGCCGATCGGATCCCGCGGTCTCCCGTCAGGTCGGCGACGGAGAGGGCCTCGACCATGCTCGGTAACCTCCCGAAAGCTCACTAGAATCGTATGAGTGACTACTCATAACATTATGGCCTACCTGGGGGTCCGGTGACCCAGCCTGATCTGGTCGCACTCCAGTCGTCCCAACGGCCCGGTGCTCCGGCGCTGATGGCCGGTTCACTCACGCTGACCTGGGCCGACCTGGACGCACGCACGGCGGACACCGCCCGCCGACTCGCCGCGTCCGGCGTGCGCCCGGGCCAGCGGGTCGCGATCCCGCTCGGCACGAACCCCGATCCCGTCGCGGTCCTCTTCGCGCTCTCGCGGGTGGGAGCGATCCTGATCCCGCTGGCGCCACAGGCACCGGGAGCCGAACACGACGCCCTCGTCGGCCGGGCGCACGCCGACCACGTCCTGACGATCGGCCGGCTCGGCAAGGTCGAACCGGCGGCCTCCTTCGCGGCGCGCCCCGTCGCCGGCCACGAAGCGCAGGCCATCGTCTTCACATCGGGAAGCACCGGGAAACCGAGGGGCACGATCCTGACCCGCGCGAACCTCGAGGCCGGCGCACATGCCTCCGCCGATGTCCTGCGCCTCACCTCGGAGGATCGCTGGTTGTCGTGCCTGCCGTTCCATCACGTGGGGGGGCTCTCCGTCTTCATCCGTTCGGGGCTCATCGGGTTCCCGGTCATCACGGTGCCTAACTTCGAGGCGTCCGCCGTCGCAGCCGCGATCGAACGCCACACGGCAACCGTGATCTCACTCGTGCCGACCATGCTCCACCGGATGCTCGACGACGGATGGAAGGGCGCGCCCTCCCTCCGCGCCGTGCTGCTCGGCGGAGCGCCGTGTCCTGAGTCGCTCCTGGACGAAGCACTGACGCGCGGGATCCCGGTCGCCCCCACCTACGGACTGACCGAGGCCGCTTCGCAGGTGACGACCCTGCCCCCGTGGGAGGTCGAAGCCCACCGCGGCACCTACGGCCGCTCGCTGCCCGGCACGCTGGTGCGGATCGGGGAGACGCCGGAGTCCCTCGAACCCCCCGGCACGCCTGGGCCGATCTGGGTCGCCGGCCTCTCGGTCGCCCGCGCCTCCCTCGAAGGACCGATCACCGACGAGCGCGGCTGGCTCCCGACCGGCGACGTCGGCTCCCTCGATGACGAGAAGTACCTGACCGTGATCGGACGAGCGGACGATGTGATCCTGACCGGCGGCGAGAAGGTCGTTCCATCGGAGATCGAGGCGGCGCTCGCCGATCACGTCGAGGTCCGTGAGGCGGCGGTCGTCGGGGTCCCCGACCCGGAATGGGGCGAGAAGGTGGTCGGCATCGTCAGCCCCGTCGAAGGCGCGCACCCGGACGAGGAGGCGCTGCGTACCTACCTCAAGGAACGCCTGGAGCCGCACAAGGTCCCCCGCCGGATCATCGTCTTCCTCGATGAACTCCCGCGGACCGGCCCAGCGAAGATCGACCGCATATCGCTCCGGAGACTGGCCGCCGCGGATGAGGAGGGGATCTGATGGCGGCCGAACGCTACCGCGTCGAAGAACTCGCGGCTGCGGCCGACACCAGCGTCGATACGATCCGCTATTACCAGCACCGCGGCCTGCTCGACGCACCCGCCCGCGAGGGCCGGGTCGCCTACTACTCGGACGCCCATCTGTCGCGGCTGCAACGGATCCGGCAGCTGAAGGACCAGGGCCTGTCGCTGGCGACGATCGGCAGGCTGCTGTCCGGCTCGATCCACCCGGCGGACGCGGCGCTGGTGACGGCGGTCGCTGAGACCGGGGACCGCGGCCGGATGACGCTGGAAGAGGTCGCGGCCGAGACCGGGGTTGCGATGCCGCTTCTCGAGTCCCTGGTCGGCGAGGGGCTCCTCGTCCCCGAGGATCCCGAAGCCGAGCGACCGTACGGGGAGAACGACGTCCAGGCCGTTCGTGCGGGCCTGACCCTTCTGGAGGCGGGCGTTCCCCTGTCACAGCTGCTCGAACTCGGACGCAAGCACAACACCGCCATGGATGAGGTCGCCGAGGCGGCCGTGGCGATCTTCGACGAGTTCATCCGGCGGCCGGCGCGCGACGAGGACGACCCCGAACTGGCCCGCGAACACGTGATCGAAGCCTTCGACCGGCTGCTCCCGGCGGCCTCCGCCCTGGTGCGCCAGTCGTTCGAACGGGCGCTGCTGCAAGCGGCCCGGCGCCGGATCGACGAGAGCGCCCGGAGCGAGTGACACTCCCGGTTTTCCCGTAGCCAGACGCGCCCCGTCGGCGTAGCATCAGGTCCCCCATGGCCGACACGGGGAAGCGAGCACCGACGTCGTGGTTCCGTCGCGCCGGCGTCCTGCCGGCACTGTTCCTGCTTGCCACGACGGCGTGCACCGGCACGGCCCCACCGACGCCCTCCTTCTCACCCTCGCCGGCATCTATGACCGTGACCATCAACGGGCGATCGGAGACCGTCCCGCCGAACATCTCGCTCGGAGCGGCCCTCAAGCAGCTCGGCATCCCCGTTCGCGACGGCCGGCTCCTGGACGTCGAGGGAGGTGTCCTGGAGACGGGAGGGTTCCCCGCGCGCTACTTCGTGAATGGCAAGCGCACCGGACGCGCGGCGATCCTGCACTCCGGGGATGTCGTGAAGGCGGAGAACGGGAACGATCATGCGGAGGACACGAGGCTCATCCGTGAGCGGATCGCCGGGACGCAGCCGCACAACCCGCAGTACTTCCTCGGATCCGCACCGGGGGAGACGGTCACGGCCATCGGCGCGGTGTCCGGCCTCACCGAGTCGGTCGTCTTCGATCCCGCCGGACGGGGGGATATCCCGCGTGCGGTGGCGCTCACCTTCGACGACGGCCCGAACCGCAACTACACGACGAAGATCCTCGGCATCCTACATCGGTTCAACGTCTCCGCCACGTTCTTCGTCGTCGGGTATGAGGCGGAGAAGTTCCCCAACCTGATCAGGAAGGAAGTGGCGCAAGGTCACACGGTCGGGAACCACTCGTGGAGCCACCCGCTGAGCCCCGGCTTCGCGGCGCTCGAGGACAACGCGCTGGCGAACCAACTGAACCACACGAACGCCGCACTCACCGGGATCGGAGCACCGGAGCCGTTCGTGTTCCGGCCTCCCGGAGGGAGTTTCGACGCGAAGGTCGTCGAGGAAGCGCGGGAACTCAAGATGCGCACCGTGATCTGGACCCTCGACACGCTGGACTACGAAGCCGGTGTGAGTCCGAAGGATCTCGTCAGGCGCGTCCTGTCGCAGGTTCGGCCCGGAGACATCATCCTGATGCACGACGGCGGCGGCGACCGGAGCGCGACGGTCAAGGCGCTGCCCGACATCATCAAGGGGATCCGCAAGCGCGGCTACGACTTGGTAGCGCTCACCCCCTGATGCTCAGCCGACGCGAACTGCTGGTGGCGGCTGCCGCGCTCGGCCTGACCGCGTGCACGAGGACGGTGCGGCCGGTCCTCCCGACACCGACCGGCGCCGCCGCCGGCGCCCAGATCACCGTGACCGTGAACGGGATCGAGGTCCGGCTCGTCCGCGGGGCCTCGCTTGCCGACGCGCTCGCCACCGCCCAGGTGACGCTGCGACGCGGGCGCCTGCTCGATGTCGATGGAGAACTCCTCGAGCGGCACGCGGTTCCCCCGACCCTGCGCATCGACGGCGCCCCCGCTGAGCCGGATGCGACACTCTCGGAAGGCGACGTCGTGGTGGCCGAAAGCGCACGCGATCGCCGCGAGGACATCGTCAGGGAGCGGACGAAGATGACCCGTCCCAACAACCCGCAGTTCATCCTCGGCGGAGAGGATGGGGTCTTGGTCAGCGAGGTCGGCAAGGTCTCCGGGAAGGTTGTCTCGACGAAGTTCCTCAGGGGCAAGGGTCGCTCGCACCCGAAGGCCGTCGCCCTCACATTCGACGACGGGCCGGACCCGGCCGCCACCCCGCAGATCCTCCGGATCCTCAAGCGGGAGAAGGTGACGGCCACGTTCTTCGTCGTCGGGATCTACGCCGAGCGCCACCCGGATCTGATCCGCGACATCATCGATCAGGGTCACACCGTCGGGACCCACTCCTGGCACCATCCGATCACGCCGACGTTCGAGGACCTACCGGCATCCGAACTCGAACACCAGGTCACCGCGCCGATCAAGGTCCTCGAAGACATGGGCATCACGCCGTACCTGTTTCGGCCCCCGGGCGGCAGCTACGACGATCAGGTCGTCGAGGTCGCGGGGCGGGCGGGGATGCGGACGGTGATGTGGTCCATCGGGACGGGCGACTTCATCGAGGACGTGTCACCGCACCACATCGTGAACGCGGCGATCAACCGCCTGCGGCCCGGCGGGATCGTGCTCCTGCACGACGGCGGCGGCGACCCGCGGGCGACCATCGCCGCCCTCCCGGAGCTGATCCTGGAGATCCGGCGGCACGGCTACGACATCGTGCCGCTGGAGCCGGAGATCCCGTTGACGTGAGGCGGCGTCCTACCCGAGGATCTGCTCGAGCGCGCCGAGGAGCGCGGCAACCGAACCCTCACGGGCGTTGTGGCCCATGAGCCCGATCCGCCAGATCTTGCCGGCGACGTCACCGAGTCCGCCGCCGACCTCGATGTTGTAGTCCATCAGCAGCTTCTTGCGGGTGCCGGCGTCGTCGAGCCCCTCGGGGATCCACACGCTCGTGAGCTGCGGCAATCGGTAGCCCTCCTGCGCGAAGGGCTTCAGGCCGAACCGGTCCAGGTTCTCCCCGAGCATCGCCGACACACGCGCATGTCGCTGCTGCACGTTCTCCAGGCCTTCGTCCAGCACGACCTTCAGGCCTGCGTGCAACGCGTAAACCATCGAGACCGGCGCGGTGTGGTGGTACTTGCGATCGCTGCCGATGTAGGCGCCGAGCATGCCGACGTCCAGGTACCAAGATTGCACCGGCTTCTTCCGCTTCTTGGTCGCGAACTCCACCGCACGGGCACTGAACGTCACCGGCGAGAGGCCGGGCGGCACACCGAGGCACTTCTGCGTTCCGGAGTAGGCCGCGTCCACGCCCCACGCGTCGATCTCGAGCGGCAACCCGCCCAGCGAGGTCACGCAGTCGACCAGCAGGAATGTGTCCGTATCCTGCAACACCTTCAGCGGCTCGATGTCGCTCCGCACACCAACGGATGTCTCCGCGTGCACGACCCCGACCAGCTTCGCTTCCGGGTTGGCCTTCTGCGCGTCCAGCAGCGCCTGCGGGTCGACCGGGGTTCCCCAGTCGAAGTCGATACGGATGACCTCGGCGCCGCAACGCTCGGCCACTTCGCACATCCGGCCGCCGAACACCCCGTTGACACCGATGATGACGGTGTCGCCGGGCTCCACGAGGTTCACGAAACAGGCCTCCATCCCGGCGGAGCCGGTCGCCGACACGGGGAACGTCACCGCGTTGTCGGTCTTGAACGCCGTGCGGAGCATGTCGCAGGTCTCGTCCAGGAGCCCGAGGAACTCGGGGTCCAGGTGCCCCAGCAACGGGCGCATGAGGGCCTCGTAGACCTCCGGATAGGGGTTGCTCGGTCCGGGGCCGAGCAGCAAGCGGTCGCTGTGCATCGTTCCTCCTCAGGGGCACGTTTCGGGAGGCCCATGGTAGCGGAATCGGCGAGGCACACTGAGGTGTGCAGCAGGCGCACCGTAGACTTCCGTCGATGCGGAACGAGACCTACACGCCCGGGCATGACGAACAGACGATCGCCTACATGGCGCGCCGGACCGCCCAGAGCCACGCGGCCTTCTTCCTCCTCTTCCTCGAGCCCGGGCAACGGCTCCTGGACTGCGCGTGTGGACCCGGATCGATCACCGCGGGTCTCGCCGCCGCCGTGGCGCCCGGGCCGGTGACGGGCGTCGACCTGCACCCGGAGCAGTTCGAGAACGGCCGGCGGCTGGCGGAAGAACGCGGTCTGACGAACGTGGAGTTCCGTGAAGCAGACGCGTATGCGCTTCCGTTCGGAGACGGGAGCTTCGATCGGGTGTTCTCCAACGCGTTGCTCGAACACCTCGCCCGCCCGGTCGAGGCGCTCCGCGAACTCCGTCGGGTCCTGGTTCCTGGCGGCATCGCCGGGTTCTCCGTCCCCGACTGGGGAGGATTCGTCTACGCCCCGCCGGACGCGGGCGCCGAGCGCGCCGGCGAGCTGTACCAGGCAGTCCAGCGGGCGAACGGCGGCGACGGTCACGTTGGCCGCAAGCTCGGGGAACTCCTTGCGGCGGCCGGCTTCTCCGACATCGAGATGTCCGCGCGCTACGAGACCAATGACCGGACCTACGTGGCCGGGTACATCGCCCGACGACTGGAGTCGATGGCCGAGATGGCCGAAACCGGTGTCGCCAGCCCTCGGGAGTTGCGTGAGGCGGCGGCTGGGATCCGTGCGTGGGCCGAGCACCCGCAGGGCCTCTTCGCCGGAACGTGGGTGCAGGCTGTCGCCAAGGCCTGACCGCCCGGACGAGGCCGGCGTGCCTTACGATGTAAGTACGCCGAGGACGTCCCCCGGAGGGGCGCACGCAGCCGATGAGCCAACGAGTCAAGCCCGCAGCTCGCGAACCCTTGACCCGCGACCGGGTCGCGGACACCGCCGTCCGGATCATGGACGCGGAGGGGTTCGCTGCGGTCACGATGCGCCGCATCGGACGGGAGCTCGGCGTCGAGGCGATGTCGCTGTACAACCACGTCGCCGATAAGGACGACCTCGTCACCGCGATGATCGACGCCGTCTTCCGCGACTTCGCGCTCCCCGCCGACGACGTCGGCGGCTGGGAACAGCAGGTCCGCCTCCTCGCCCGTTCCCACCGTTCGGTCCTCCTCGCGCATCCCGACGTGATCCAACTGTTCGCCGAGAACACGCAGCCGTCGACCCGCATCGAATCACTCGGGCCGCTGGAGACCGCGCTCGCCACCCTGCGCGCGATCGGCCTGTCCGATGCGGAGGTCATCAACGCGTACCGGATGTTCGGCGGCTTCATCATCGGCTACGTCCTGATGGAGACCCGGGGCATCATGTCGCTGGGCGACGACGTCGACGTCGATGCGGTCGCCGCGGTGATCCCCGACGAGCTGCCGAACCTCAAGCAACTCGTACCCGAGATCTGCACGCCGAGCACCGACGCGGACTTCGAGTTCGGGATCGCGGTCATGATCAGCGGCCTGCGCGACCGGGTGCAGGCGGCCCGCGGCGACCGGTAGCTACGTCAGCGCGGGCGCAAGCTCGCGGAACTCCTCGATCGGGAACTCCGACGCGTCCTCGCGGAGGATCTGCAGCGCAACGTGATCGGCACCGGCGTCGTGGTGCTCGTGGACACGCTGCCGGATGGCGTCGACATCCCCCCAGGCCACCAACGCGTCAACGAATACGTCCGGGTAGGGCGGCGTCATGTCCCCCTCGCTCCACCCGAACCGCTTCAGGTTGTTCGCGTAGTTCGGGAGCGAGAGGTAGTGGCTCATGAACTCTCGCCCTATGTCGCGGGCCTTTGCGGCATCGGTCTCGAGCACCACCAGCTGTTCGGGAGCCAAGAACCGGTCCGGACCGAGGATGTCCCTCGCCAGCGCGGTGTGTTCGACGGGAACGAAGTACGGGTGGGCGCCCCACGCGCGGTCACGCGCCAGTTCGAGCATCTTCGGTCCCAGCGCGGCCAGCACCCGCGGACACTCGGGCGTGACGTCGGGATGCGGTGCCCGGTCCATCGCGTCCAGGTACGCCTTCTTCTTCGAGTAGGGCTTGCCCCAAACGTGCCCACGTCCCTCCGCCCGGACCTGATGCGATGCCCCGATCCCCAGCAGGAACCGCCCGGGATAGGCCTCAGCCAGGGCGCGGGACCCGTTGGACATCGCCATCGGGTCGCGCGCCCAGATGCTCGCGATGCCGGTCGCCACGACGATCGACCGCGACCCGGCGAGCAGCAGTCCCGCGTGCGCGAAGGCCTCCTTGCTGCCGAAGCCCTCGGGGATCCAGACGGCGCCGAACCCCAGCTCCTCGACCTCGGTGACCAGCTCCTGCGAGCGCGCGGCCGGAAGGCCATCGAGCTGGAAGGTCCAGCAGCCGACCGAGCCGAGCCGGGTGGCCAGTTCGGCTCGGGCGACGGGGTTCCCTCCGGGGGCCATAGCGGATAGCGTAGCTGGCATGGATGGTTAGATGATCGGCCTCGCGGGCAGTATCTACGGGAGCGCCCGCTCGATCCGCAACACCCACACACCCGAAGAGCGTCGGTTCGTGATCCAGGTCACGGTCGGCGCGTGGGTCGGCATCCTCGGATACATCCTGTTCTTCGTCCCGCTCGGACCGGCGATCATCTGGTCAACCGCCGCCAGGCGCAGCTCCGCGGCGAGGACGACCCGACCTAACCGCCGTACTTCGCGAGCGCCGTCGCCGCCTCGGCCGGGTTGGTCTCTGCCCACGTCTCCGGCCCGAGGGGGTTCTGTAGGATGCGGGCGAAAGGTGTCCACATCCGGACCCGGGAAGGGGAGGGACCATGCTGAGGAGTGCAGCGATCGCCCTCGCGGCCGTCGCGACGGTGACCCTGGCCGCGTGCAACAGCGGATCGACCCCCGCGCCGGCACCGGCGCCGGTCGAGACCAGCACCGCGCCCGCGCCGAGCGAGGCCGAAACCCCCGGCACGCCGGTCGCCGCGACGGAAGCCGACTTCTCCATCACGCTGGACAACAGCGATCTCGCAGCCGGCGAGACCACGTTCGCGGTCACGAACGACGGCCCGTCCACGCACGAGTTCGTCGTCCTCCAGACCGACGACGCGCCCGACGCCCTGCCAGTTGCGAACGGCGCGGTGGACGAGAGTGCACCGAGCATCACCGCCAACCTCGGCGAGATCGAGGAGATCACGACCGGCAGCTCGAAGGACCTCACCGTGACCCTCGATGCCGGGAAGTACGTCGTCATCTGCAACATCCCGGGCCACTACGAAGCGGGGATGCACGCAGGCCTCACGGTCGCGTAGGAGCGGAACGTTGGAGAACGTCGGAAGGCGGCCTGAGACGGGGCCGGCTTCCGCGTCTCCCGAATTGGACCACCTCTGCATCAACACGATCCGGACGCTCGCCGTCGATGCGGTCGAGAAGGCGAAGTCCGGACACCCCGGCACACCGATGGGCCTCGCACCTGCCGCCTACGTCCTTTGGACACGGCACCTTCGCTTCAACCCGCGAGACCCGCACTGGCCGGATCGCGACCGGTTCGTCCTCTCATGCGGTCATGCCTCAGCGCTCCTGTACGCGATGCTCCACCTGACCGGCTACGACCTGACGCTGGAGGATCTCGAAGGGTTCCGCCAGTGGGGATCGCGCACGCCCGGCCACCCGGAGCTCGGTCACGCGCCCGGCGTGGAGACCACCACCGGTCCGCTCGGCCAAGGATTCGCGAACGCCGTCGGCATGGCGATCGCAGAGGAGTTGATGGCCACGGACTTCAACACGCCCGGCCACAAGATCGTCGACCACCACACGTTCGGGTTCTGCTCGGACGGGGACCTCATGGAAGGCCTCTCGCACGAGGCCGCGTCGCTGGCGGGCCACCTCGGCATCAGCAAGCTGATCTTCCTCTACGACGACAACCACATCACGATCGACGGCCCCACCGAGCTCGCATACACGGACCAGGTGGCGGAACGCTTCGCCTCGTACGGCTGGCACGTGCTGCGCGTCGCGGATGGGAACGACCTCGAGGCGATCGACCGCGCGTTCCACGAGGCGAAGGCCGAGACCACCCAGCCCTCGATCATCATCTGCCGAACCCACATCGGCTACGGCGCGCCGACCAAGCAGGACACCGCGTCGGCGCACGGTGAACCGCTCGGACCCGAGGAAACCGCCGCGTGGAAAGCGTCGATCGACTGGCCCTCCGATCCGTTCCACGTTCCCGCCGACACACTCGAGCACATGCTGCTCGCGGTCTCGCGGGGTGCCGCGTTCCAGGAGGAGTGGCAGGTGCGCTTCGGAGCGTGGGCAGCCGCGGAACCCGCGCTCACCGCCGAGTGGCACCGGCGTCTGGCCCGCCGACTCCCCGACGGCTTGGAGGACCGGCTCCCGACGATCGAGGGTGAGAAGATGGCGACCCGTAAGGCACAACAGCAGACGCTGGCCGTCCTCGCCGACGTCGTTCCGGAACTGATCGGCGGTTCTGCGGACCTGACGCCCTCCAACGGCACAACGTTGGGAACCGTCGAGGCCTTCGCCCGGCACAAGCCCGGACGCTACATCCACTACGGGATCCGGGAACACGCGATGGCCGCTGCCATGAACGGCATCGTCCTGCACGGAGGGCTGCGTCCCTACGGCGGGACGTTCCTGATCTTCTCGGACTACATGCGCAACTCGGTACGTCTGTCGGCGCTGATGGGGATCCCGACGATCTTCGTGTACTCCCACGACTCGATCGGACTCGGCGAAGACGGACCGACGCATCAGCCGATCGAGCACCTGGCGTCGCTACGCGCCATCCCAGGCCTGGCGGTGATCCGACCCGGCGACGCGAACGAGACCGTCGCCGCGTGGCGGGTGGCACTCGAACGGACGGATGGACCCACCGCGATCATCGTCACGCGCCAGGACCTGCCGATCCTTCCCCGGCCGCCGTTCCCGCCGGCCGCCGAACTCGAGCGGGGCGCATACGTCCTGGCAGAACGAGGGCCGGACAAGCCGCAGCCCGACATCGTGTTGATCGGCACGGGCTCGGAGGTATCGGTCGCCCTCGGAGCCGCCGACATGCTCGCGGCCGATGGCGTTAGAGCGCGCGTCGTATCCATGCCGTGCTGGGAATTCTTCGAGGCGCAAGATCCCGACTATCACGACCGGGTCCTGCCCCCGGAGGTGCGCGCCCGCGTGTCCGTCGAAGCCGCGGCCTCCCTCGGGTGGGAACGGTGGACGGGCGACGGCGGTGCCATCGTCGGGGTGGATCGCTTCGGCGCATCGGCGCCCGGTGCGACGGTGATGACCGAGTACGGCTTCACCGCCGAGCACGTGGCCCAGGTCGCCCGCGACCTGCTCTAGCCGTTCTCTCGGGCGCCTTCGAGCGGCCGCGTCGCCACGAACTGCTCGGTCCCCACTTCCTCGTCGGGATAGGGGACGAACGCGTTGGCCTGGAAACCCGCCTTCGCCAGGATCCGGCGCCAGGTCGCCCGTGCGAACGCTCCGCAGATGTGCCGGTCGTGAACGGCGTCGACCCGGTCGCCTTCGCGGAGCAGATAGGCGAAGTCGACGACATACATGTCGTCCGATGGATCCGGATCCCACATCCACTCGACGTACCGGAGGCCCCGGTCATCGGCGGCATCGTCGTGTCCGCCGTAGCCCGTCCGCGCGTCGAACCGTTCCCGGACGAAGTCGGGGATGAACAGCGCCACGCCGCCCGGCCGCAGGTGCACGAACGCCGTGTGGATCGCGGCAGCGAGATCCTCCTCAGACGTCAGATACGAAACAGCATCGTGGACGAAGACCGCGTCGAACGTCCGCCTGAGGCGGAGCGTTCGCATGTCCCCGGCGATGTGTTCGCACTCGGGGTTGATGGTCCGGCTCTGCGCCAGCATGGTCTCCGAGGGATCGGTCAGCGTCATCCGGACGTGCCGCTTGAGATGGGACGCACTGTTCCCGCCGCCGGACCCGAGCTCCAGCATCGTCTCGATCGGTCCCTCGGCAGCATCGCGCATCGCGGCCAGGGACACCGTAGCCTCGTCCACGTAGTCCTCAGGAGCGGTCAGCAGATGGAACCACGACGCCAGATCGCCGTACAGACGCGGGGGATCGTTCGAAGCAGGGCCGGTCGCCATGCCTGCGAGCTTGTCACGGACGTCCTCGTTCCGTCGCCGCGCAGGCTGACCCCCAGTCATGAGGGCCGAATGTCATTCGGAGAACCGGGATTGCGTCCGGATAGACTACGCGTATAATCGCTCTAGAACCCCATCCGTTCGACGTGAAAGGTCGCGTCCGATGAGCGAGATCGCCCCGCAGCCCCGTCCCAACCAGGAGCGACCGCACCATGAGGTCGGTCACGCACACGCCGCGCACCAGCCGTTCGCGTACCCGCTGAAACGGGAGTACGTCGAGCCGGACTGGACACGGATCCCCGCCTACCAGGACGTGACGAAAGTGGAGTGGCACACGGCCCAGTGGCAACGCGCACACACGGTCAAGAACCTGAAGCAGCTCAAGGACACGCTCGGCGACCTCATCAACGACACCGACCTGAACGACATCGAAAAGGACCAGCACGAGCGCTCGACGATGGCGATGCTCGTGCCCCCGCAGATGCTCAACACCATGGACTTCGGCGAAGGATTCAAGGCCGACCCGGTTCGCCGCTACATGATCCCGATGTTCTCCGAGCGCGAAACCGAATGGACGTCGCACCCGATGGCGTCCCGCGACTCGCTCCACGAGGCCGATATGTGGGCGGTCGAGGGACTCACGCACCGCTACCCCACCAAAGTGCTCGCCGAACTCCTCCCCACCTGCCCGCAGTACTGCGGTCACTGCACGCGGATGGACCTCGTCGGCACCGACACCGAGCAGGTCCTCAAGTACAAGTTCGAGATGAAGCAGAGCGAACGCTGGGACGCGATGCTCGAGTACCTGCGCACGACCCCACAGGTCCGTGACGTGGTGGTCTCAGGCGGCGACGTCGCGAACCTTCCGATCAAGCGGCTCGAAGAGTTCGTCATGTCCCTGCTGGACATCGAGAACATCCGCGACATCCGGCTGGCGACGAAGGGGCTCATGGGGATCCCACAGCATTTCCTCCAGGACGACGTCAAGGGCGGCTTCGAACGGATGGGGGCCAAGGCCAACGAGCGCGGCGCACAGATCGCCGTCCACACCCATGTGAACGCGGCCCAGCAGGTCACACCGCTGGTGGGCGACGCCGTGCAGATGGTCCTGGACGCCGGCTTCCGCGACGTCCGCAACCAAGGCGTGCTCCTCCGCGGCGTGAACACGACCCCGAACGAGCTGCTGGAGCTCTGCTTCATGCTCCTGGATCACGCGAAGGTGATGCCCTACTACTTCTACATCTGCGACATGATCCCCAACGCCGAGCACTGGCGCACCAGCGTCAAGGAGGTCCAGGACCTGCAGTACGCGATCATGGGGTACCTCCCGGGCTTCGCGACGCCGCGCATGGTCGTGGACGTGCCGTTCGTCGGCAAGCGCTGGGCCCACATGCTCTCGGAGTACGACTACACCAAGGGCATCTCCTACTGGACGAAGAACTACCGGACCGGGATCGAGGATGACGATCCCGAGGCGTTGACCCGCAGGTACCCCTACTACGATCCGATCTACACCCTGCCCGAGGACGGCCAGACGTACTGGCGCGAGATCGTGAGCCAAGGCCGTCTCGGTGAACTCGAACTGACCCCGGCGTAGCCTGCGGAACCCACGGACAGCGCGTAGACTCCATCGACCATTATGACCGGCCGTCGGATCGTGCTCTCCCTCGCCGCCGTCGCTCTCGTCGCCACGGCGTGCCCCAAGGGAACGCCCTCGAGCAGCCCGGCTGCACGCCCCCCGACCACACCGGCATCTGCCTCTTCGCCGGCCGGCACGCCCTCGGCTTCTCCTTCGTCCGAAGCGAAGGGGATCGACAAGCTCGACCACCTCATCTTCATCGTGATGGAGAACCGGTCGTTCGATCACTACTTCGGGACGTATCCGGGAGCGAACGGGATCCCCAAGAACGCCTGCGTTCCGGACCCGGCGTTCGGCGGGCGCTGCGCGAGGCCCTATCACGACACCGACACCAAGGACATCGGCGGTCCGCACACGAAACCCGCATCGGACACCGCGGTGAACGGCGGGAAGATGGATGGCTTCATCGAGGCGGCCATGAGCCAGGCCGACAACGTCTGCGCGAACAACCGGGGGCTCGCGAGTTGCAAGGACCGCCTGGGCCCGCAACAGCAACCGGAGGTCATGGGGTACCACACACGCGCCGAGATCCCCGTGTACTGGAAATACGCGGACAACTTCGTGCTCCAAGACCGGATGTTCGCGCCCACCGACTCGTGGACTCTCCCCGCACACTTGTACTTGGTATCCGCCTGGTCGGCGATCTGCGCGAGCAACAACAAGCCGATGAGCTGTCGCTCCGAGATCGGCGGCTACGGCGGGGAGGTCCAGACGCCGAAGAATCCGAAGGACACGCCCTATGCATGGACCGATATCACCTGGCTCATGAAGAAACATGGCGTGAGCTGGAGCTACTTCGTTGCCCCCGGCGGCACCTGCTACGGCAAGGCATGCGACAAGGCGAAGAACAGCGATCTGTCGACGGGGTTCCAGAACGTCCTGCCAGGGTTCACGACGATCAAGGAGACCAACCAGGAGAAGTTCATCCGCCCGTACACTGAGTACGTCAAGGAAGCCGAGAGCGGCAAGCTGCCGCAGGTTTCATGGGTGATCCCGTCGATCGGCGAAAGCGAGCACCCGGGGCACAGCGACCTCAAGGCCGGACAGCGGTTCGTCACCCAGATGGTCAATGCCGCGATGCAGGGGCCCGACTGGGAGTCGACGGCCATCTTCATCACCTGGGACGACTGGGGCGGGTTCTACGACCACGTGAAGCCGCCGAGGGTCGACGTGAACGGCTACGGGATCAGGGTTCCCGGGCTGATGATCAGCCCGTACGCCAAGGAAGGGTTCATCGACCATCAGACACTGACCTTCGACGCGTACCTGAAGCTGATCGAGGACCGGTTCATGGATGGACAGCGACTCGACCCGAAGAACGACGGCCGGCCCGATCCGCGGCCGACGGTCCGCGAGAACGTGAAGATCCTCGGCGACCTGTCCAAGGAATTCGACTTCACTCAGCCGCCCCGACCGCCGCTCATCGTCAAGGCACCCTGACCCCGGTTGGGGGCCGGGATCACTGCCGGACGATAGACTCACGCCTCGTGCGGAAACCCTCCTCCATCGCCCTCGCTCTCACGATCGCGCTCGTCCTCGCCGCCTGTACGGCTCGCGGCACATCGACGCCGAGCGCCTCCTCGAGCACTGCATCCGGATCACCCTCCTCAACATCCCCCGCCGCGGAGAAGAAGGGCATCTTCAAGCTCGAACACCTGATCTTCGTGATGCAGGAGAACCGGTCGTTCGACCACTACTTCGGGACCTACCCCGGTGCCAACGGCCTCAAGGGCGGCGGCAAAGACTGCGCGATCCATCCGATCCTGGACGACCGCTGCCTCGGGATGTACCACGACACGTCCCTCGTGGACTACGGTGGCCCGCACTCCAAGCCGCAGTCGGACATGGACATCAACGGCGGGAAGATGGACGGCTTCATCCAGGCGACCCTGCTGCAGCCGGACAAGATCTGCTCCTTCCATCCGACGCTCAAGAAGTGCAAGGACTTCACCGGGCCCCAGCTTCAGCCGGACGTGATGGGCTATCACACCCGCGCCGAGATCCCGAACTACTGGAAGTACGCGGACAACTTCGTGCTGCAGGACCGCATGTTCGCGCCGGTCGACTCCTGGACCCTGCCGTCGCACCTGTTCATGGTCTCCGGCTGGTCGGCATTCTGCAAGGACCACGAGCGCGCGATGAGCTGCAGGTCGGAGATCTACGCGGGGCTCGAGAAGGCTAAGCGAGACGCTGTGCCCTACGCCTGGACGGATATCACCTACCTGCTCCACGAGAACAACGTGAGCTGGGCCTGGTACGTGAGCCCTGGCACCTGCTGGAGCAAGGACTGCAAGAAGGGCCCCGAGGGCACCTCGAGCGCGATCAACGTCATGCCGGGGTTCCAGACGGTCCACGAAAACGACCAGATGGACAACATCAAGTTCCATCCGTCGTACCTCGCCGCCGCGGAGAACGGCACCCTTCCCTCGGTCTCCTGGGTGCTGCCGGGGAACGGGTTCAGCGATCATCCCGGCAACGGCGCGCCGATCTCCAAGGGACAGGAGTGGGTCACGAAAGTGATCAACGCCGCCATGGAGGGCCCGGATTGGGACTCGACCGCGATCTTCGTCGCCTGGGACGATTGGGGCGGGTTCTACGACCACGTGAAGCCCCCGCGGGTCGACGAGAACGGGTACGGACTTCGCGTTCCGGCGTTCATGGTGAGCCCGTACGCCAAGAAGGGGTACATCGACTCGCAGACGCTCTCGTTCGATGCCTACCTCAAGTTCATCGAGGACATCTTCTTGGACGGTCAGCGGCTGAACCCGAAGAACGACGGCCGCCCCGACCCCAGGCCCACGGTCCGCGAGAACGTGAAGATCCTCGGCGACCTGCGCAAGGAGTTCGACTTCAGCCAGGAACCGCGCAAGCCGATGGTCCTGGATCCAACCCCCTAGGGGGACGCGCCCGTAAACTTGCCCGATGCAGGGCCACCGCCGAGCTCGCGCGCTCTTCCTCGCCCCAGCGATGGTCACCGTGGTGGTGCTGGCGGCGTTCACCGACGCCGGGTCACGACCCGGTGCCGCGAGCGGGGGCGCTCCGACGACACGCGCGCCCGTCGGGATCGAGAACCTGAACTACCTGATCTTCATCGTCCAGGAGAACCGCTCGTTCGATCATTACTTCGGGACCTACGAGTCACCCTCGAGCGAGCCCGTGAACGGGATCCCCCGGAACCCCGACGGGAGCTTCGCGGTCTGCGTCCCCAACCCGGTCCAGGGGAAGTGCCAGAAGCCGTACCACAGCACGACGCTCGCTGATAACGGAGGACCGCACGGCCACGACGCGTCGGTCATCGACGTGAACCGCGGGAAGATGAATGGTTTCATCCACGCCGCGATGGACGATGACCGTGCTCGATACTGCATCGAGCATCCTTCCAAGGCGGCGTGCCGGGATAAGACGGGACCGAAAGGGCAGCCCGACGTCATCGGCTACCACACCGACCAGGAGATCCCGAACTACTGGGCCTACGCGGACTGGGGGGTCCTACAGGACCGTATGTTCGCACCGGTGGACTCGTGGAGTCTGCCTGCCCACCTGTACCTGGTCTCGGGGTGGGCGGCCACGTGCAAGGCAGGACCGATGTCGTGCCGCTCGGAACCCGAGACGCCCATCGCGCCCGTCTACCCGTGGACGGATATCACGTACCTGCTCCACGAACAGGGCGTGCCGTGGGGATACTACGTGAGCGACCAGACCGACCTCTCGTGCGGCCTCCCACTCACCCGTCGGGACTGCGCCCGTCGGGACAACATGTCCGAGATCAGCTGGAACCCGCTCCTGTGGTTCCGGACGGTCAAGGACGACGGGCAGCAGGACAACGTGCAGCACACCTCCGACTTCCTCGAGCAGGTCCAGGACGGAACGCTCCCGCCGGTCGCCTGGGTCATCCCGGGTGAACTCGAGAGCGAGCATCCCAATCACGGCTCGCTCCGGCCGGGAGAGCGTTACGTCACCGAACTGGTCAACGCCATCGGCCAGAGCCCCATCTGGAACGACACGGCGATCTTCATCACGTGGGACGACTGGGGTGGGTTCTACGACCACGTGAGACCACCGAAGGTGGACGCGATGGGTTACGGGATCCGGGTGCCCGGCCTGGTCATCAGCCCGTACGCCAAGCAGGCGTACGTCGACCACCAGGTCCTGAGCTTCGATGCGTACCTCAAGCTGATCGAAGACCGCTTCCTGAGCGGGGAACGGCTCGACCCGTCCACGCTCACCCGCCCGGACTCCCGCCCAAGCGTGCGAGAGACCAAGCCCATCCTCGGCGACCTCGCAGCCGCCTTCGATTTCACCATGCCACCGCGTCCGGCCCCGATCCTGCCGACCTGAGCGTGGGGGGGGTCCAGGGCGGTTTCCGGACCGACTCGGTAGACTCCCCCGTCGTGCGTCGCACCGCCCTCATCCTCGTAGTCGGAGTGCTCGCCGCCGCCTGCACGCAGGCCGGCCTAGGTCCCACCTCACCCCCGTCACCTTCGGCTCCTGCCGGCAAGGGAACGGCGTCGCTCCCAGCGACGCCCTCGCCGAGCCCGATCGCCGATGCCGAGCGCAAGGGCATCTTCAAGCTCGATCACCTGGTCTTCATCGTGATGGAGAATCGGTCCTTCGATCACTACTTCGGAACCTATCCGGGTGCCGACGGCCTCCCGAAGAATGTCTGCGTCCCGGATCCCGAGTACGGCGGCCGCTGCTCGACGCCGTACCACTCCACCGACCTCATCAACAACGGTGGTCCGCACGGGAAGCCGCACTCGATCGCCTCCATCAACGGCGGGAAGATGGACGGCTTCATCGAGGCGGCGATCCTCGGGGGCGACAGCTGGTGCCTCCTGCATCGCGACAGCCCCGAGTGCGCGAACTCGTTCGGCCCGAAGGGGCAACCGGATGTCATGAGTTACCACACCCGCAACGAGATCCCGAACTACTGGGCGTACGCCGATTGGGGGGTCCTTCAGGACAACCTGTACGCCTCCGTCGACTCCTGGACGCTCCCCGCGCACATGTTCATCGTGTCCGGGTGGGCGGCTCGCTGCCGGAGCGAAAACCCGATGAGCTGCACGAACGACTCGGTCCAGGCGGCCGGCGGACAGAAATGGCACCCGCGCAAGAAGCCGCCGTACGCCTGGACGGACATCACCTACCTGTTGAACGAGCGTGACGTGAGCTGGGCCTGGTACAACGCGCCGGGCACGTGCAACATCGCCCCCTGCGGGGACAGCGAGAAGCACAACATCGGTACGCCGAAAGCGATGAACCCACTGCCGGGGTTCGTGACGGTCCACGAGAACGACCAGCTGGGGAACATCCAGACCCACCAAGCGCTCTTCAAGGCGGCTGAGACCGGGAACCTCCCGGCGGTCACCTGGGTGGTCCCGGGCAGGGGGTTCAGCGACCACCCGGGCAGCGGGGCGCCGATCACCGCCGCACAGGAGTTCGTAACCGAGGTCGTGAACGCGATCGGCGAGGGACCGGACTGGGAGTCCACCGCCATCTTCCTGACGTGGGACGACTGGGGAGGGTTCTACGACCACAAGGAGCCCCCGAAGGTCGACATGAACGGCTACGGCCTGCGGGTCCCGGGGCTGATGATCAGCCCGTACGCGAAGAGGGGGTATATCGATCACCAGACCCTCTCTCACGACGCCTACCTCGTCCTGATCGAGGACCGGTTCCTCGACGGTGAGCGGTTGAACCCCAAGACGATGTCGCGCCCCGACCCCCGCCCGACGGTCCGCGAGAACGTCAAGGCCCTGGGGGACATCACCAGGGCCTTCGACTTCAGCCAGGAGCCCAGGGACCCCCCGATCCTGGACCCGACGCCATGACCGGGCGGCGGCCGACCCGTAGACTGGGCGCCTCATGACCAGCCGGGCCACTCGCGTCCTGTCCGCCGGGGTCGCCGTCCTCTTGATCCTTTCCCTGGCCGCCTTCAAGGACGACACCCCTCCCGAGCGACCGGACGCCGGAACCCCGGAGACGCGCGGCCCCACGCCGTGCACCCCATGGCCGATCTGCAACATCAACCGCGTGATCTTCATCGTCCAGGAGAACCGCTCGTTCGACCACTACTTCGGTACGTATCAGCACCCGAGCGGTCAAACCGTCCTGGGACTTCCGCGCAAACCCGGCGGAGCGTTCAAGACCTGCATGCCGCATCCGTTCATGGACCGGTGCTCCAAGCCGTTCCACAGCACGAACCTGAGCAACCTCGGCGGACCCCACAGCCATACGGCCTCCATCATCTCCGTGAACGACGGGAAGATGGACGGGTTCATCAGGGCGGCCAAGGGTTCGCCGCAGAGCGGCCCGTGCATCCAGGATCCGACGAAGCGGTCCTGCAGGAAGCACAACGGGCCCGGCAACCAGCCCGACCTCATGGGCTTCCATACCGACGCCGAGATCCCGAACTACTGGGCGTACGCGGACTGGGGCGTGTTGCAGGACAAGATGTTCCAGCCGGTGGACTCCTGGAGCCTGCCCGCGCACCTGTACCTGGTCTCGGCCTGGTCCGCCACCTGCACGAGCAAGACCAACCCCATGAGCTGCTCCTCGGACCCGCGTCCGAACAACACCGGCAGCTACCCCTGGACCGACGTCACCGACCTGCTCTTCCAGAACGACGTCTCCTGGGGCTACTACGTGGGCGAGGAGACGTCGCTGAACTGCGGATACCCTCAGACCCCGCAGGACTGCCAGCGGGGCGAGGGCGCGACCCCACCGGGATGGAACCCACTGCTCTGGTTCCGCCGCCCGTACCTCAACGGACAGCAGGGGAACGTCCAGCACGTGTCCTCCTTCGTCTCACAGGTCCAGAACGACACCCTCCCGCAGGTCTCCTGGGTGATCCCATCGGGCAGGGACAGTGAACACCCGGGACATGGTTCTCTCAACCCGGGCCACGCCTACGTCACGAACCTGATCAACGAGGTCGCGCAGAGCGCGGTCTGGGACGACGTCGCCATCTTCCTCACCTGGGACGACTGGGGCGGGTTCTACGACCACATGAAACCGATCCGCGTCGACGCGATGGGCTACGGCCTCCGCGTCCCCGGTATCGTCCTGAGTCCGTACGCGAAGTCGTGCGGCGGCGGGGACCCGACCATCGGGTGCGTGGATCACCAGGTCCTGTCCTTCGATGCCTACCTGAAGTTCATCGAGGACCGCTGGCTCAGCAGCGAGCGCCTGGACCCGACGACGATGCTCAACCGGGACTCCCGTCCCAACGTCCGCGAGGACGAGCCCGACCTCGGGGACGTCTCCGCGAGCTTCGACTTCACCCAGCCGCCGCGGGACCCGGCGCCGATCATCTTCCTTCCGCCGTAGAGCGTCACCCCCACCGACCCGGAACGGCGAGCCCCTCGATACACTGGCCTCCTGATGGGAAGCAGGAAGCCCCGCCGGAACCAAGTACGTATCGTCGCGTTCCTGGCGACGGTCGCGCTGATCGTGGTCGTCGTCGCGGTGGTCGCTGCCGTTCCGCGGAGTTCGGCCGAAACGCCGGTCGCCGCCCCGACACCGCGCGGCGTCACTGCCTGCACGCCGGACCCGCTCTGCCGGATCGAGCACGTGGTCATCATCGTGCAGGAGAACCGTTCCTTCGATCACTACTTCGGAACGTACGTACCGCCTGACGCGGGCCAGACCGTCAAGGGCCTTCCACGAAAGCCCAACGGCACGTTCGCCTCCTGCATCCCGAACCCGATCACGGGCCGCTGCGTCCGGCCGTACCACACGAAGAGCGACCGGAACAACGCCGGACCACACGGGCACGCTGCATCCGTCATCGACGTGAACGGTGGAAAGATGGATGGCTTCATCGAGGCAGCCCTCGGCGCGCGGCACACATTTCGGTGCATCAGAGAACCGAGGCTCGCTTCTTGCGATCCGTATGTCGGACCGAAGGGGCAGCCCGACGTCATGTCGTTCCGCAACCGAAGCGACATCCCGAACTACTGGGCCTACGCAGACTGGGGCGTGCTGCAGGACCGCTTCTTCGCTTCGGTTGACTCCTACAGCATGCCCGCGCACATGTTCCTGGTCTCTGCATGGTCGGCGACATGCCGCAGCGGTCCGATGAGCTGTAAAGGGGATGTCACCCCGGAGGGCTTCCGCTACCCGTGGACCGACATCACGTACCTGCTGAACGAGGCCGGCGTGAGTTGGGCCTACTACGTCGGCAACGACACCGACATCTGTCCGAAGTGGCCCGACTGTGCATCGGGTGATCAGGGTGACGCGACGCCGGTCAACTGGAACCCGCTGCCCGGGTTCGCCACGGTCCGCAAGGCCGACCAACTCGATCACATCGCGCCGTACGAGGACTTCATGGCCGGCCTGCCCACCGGCGACTTCCCGGCGGTGTCGTGGGTCATCCCCAGCGCGCGGGTCAGCGAGCACCCGGGCAAGGGCACGATGCGGCCCGGTTACGCCTACGTCACCAAGACGATCAACGCGATCGCGCAGAGCCCGGCGTGGGACGATACCGTCATCTTGCTCACCTGGGACGACTGGGGCGGCCTCTACGACCACGTGAGACCCCCGCGCGTCGATCCGCTCGGGCTCGGCATCCGCGTCCCGGCGATCGTCCTCGGACCGTACGCGAAGCAGGGGGTCGTGCAGCACGACGTCCTCTCCTTCGATTCGTACCTCCGGTTCATCGAGGATGTGTTCCTCGGGGGATCCCGGCTGGATCCGGACACGATGAGCCGTCCGGATTCGCGGCGCACCGTGAGGGAGGAAGAGCCGGCTCTGGGCGACCTCACGGCCGCCTTCGACTTCTCGCAGCCCCCGCGGGACCCGGCTCCCTTGATCCTGTCCCCGGCACTGCCGAGCCCGCCCCCCTAACGAGCCCGAGCCCGTAGGCAGGCTGGCTGGGCAGACTCCGGCCCGGCACGGTACCCTCGAGAACCAATGGCCCCCAGAGCTCGCCGCCTGTCCATCGTCGCCCTGGCCGCACTGGCGATGACCTTCGCCGTGGCCACCCAGGGCGGAGCCGAAGGCGGATCCCAGGGACCGGCCCAGGAGCCTCGTCCCGCGGCACACCGGACGACGGGTTGCGTTACCCCGGAGCTGTGCAACCTGGACCGGCTGATCTTCATCATCCAGGAGAACCGGTCCTTCGATCACTACTTCGGGACCTACGAGAACCCGAATGGCGCGACCGTCGCGGGCATCCCCCGCAAGCCGGGCGGAGGGTTCAAACCCTGCATCCCCCACCCGGTGCTCGGCAAGTGCGTCAGACCGTTCAAGATGACCAACCCGGTCAACTACGGCGGGCCGCACGCGCATCAACACGCGCACATCGACGTCGCGAACGGAAAGATGAACGGCTTCATCAACGCCGCCTATCGCACCCAGCAGTCGGGCGCCTACCACTGCGTCGCCGATCCCTTCGCCCCGAGTTGTCGCGACAACAACGGACCGGCCCGCCAGCCCGACCTGATGGGCACGATGCAGCGCGGCGTGATCCCGAACTACTGGGCCTACGCCGACGAGTTCTACCTCCAGGACCACCTGTTCGGCGCCACGGACTCATGGAGCCTGCCGGCGCACCTGTACATCTTCTCGGCGTGGTCGGCCGAGTGTAAGGCGGGTCCGATGAGCTGCAAGACGAACGTAGAGACGCACAGCTCCGGCCCGTACAAGTGGACCGACATCACCTACCTGCTCGAAGAGCAGGGCGTGACCTGGAAGACCTACGTCGGGAACGGCACGGACCTGTCGTGTGGCAACTGGCCGTGCGCCCCGGATAACAAGAAGACGGCAACGCCGTGGATCTGGAACCCGCAGCCCAACTTCCAGACCATCAAGGAGAACGGACAGGTCGATCAGATCGTCCACGTCAGCGAGTTCTTCGACGACGCCCAGAACGGAACGCTGCCCGAGGTCGTGTGGCTCCTCCCCGGCGAGAGCGAGAGCGAACACCCGAACCACGGGTCGCTCAAGCCCGGGCATGCCTACGTGACGAAGGTCGTGAACGCCATCGGCAACAACCCGGCGATGTGGGCCAACAGCGCCATCTTCCTCACCTGGGACGACTGGGGCGGCTTCTACGACCACATGAAGCCGCCGAAGGTCGACCCCTGGGGCTACGGCCTGCGCGTGCCGGGCCTGATGATCAGCCCGTATGCCAAGACCTGTGGACCCGGGCCTGACGAGGGTTGCGTCGACCACCAGACGCTCTCGTTCGACGCGTACCTCAAGTTCATCGAGGACGTCTTCCTCGGCGGGCAGCGGCTCGACCCGACGAACCCGAACGCGATGTCCCGGCCGGACTCACGCCCGAACGTCCGCGAGAACCAGGACAAGCTCGGGGACCTCAGTTCGGAGTTCGACTTCTCTCAGCCGCCGCGGCTGCCACCGACCGGCTGACCGCCCACTCAGGCACCGCAGCACCCAGCAGCTCGGACAGCCGCACCCGCGTTTCCCGGTACGCAGACTCCTGGACCACGTTGTCCAGAGCCCACGGGTCGCGCTTGAGGTCGTACAGCTCTTCCTCCCCACTGACCGGGTAGGACACGTACAGATAGCGCGCGGTCCGGAAGGCCCAGAACGGCGGGATCTCCTCGTCGCCGGCCCATTCGATAACGACGCCCGGCCGGCTCGACGCCGGCGACGTGCCCCGCAGCAGCGGGGAGACATCCAACCCGTCGCTTCGTATCCCGGGGTTCGTTCCTGCCAGAGAGGTGATGGTCGGAGCGAGATCGGCGTTCGACACGACGAACTCCTCCTCCCGGGCCGCCTGGCCTGGCATCCGGACGAACAGCGGAACGCGGGCACACTCGTCGTACGGACAACGCTTCGCCAGAACGCTGTGCTCCCCGAACGAGTAGCCGTTGTCCGAGAGGTAGATCACCACGGTGTCGTCCAGGACGCCTTGAGTCTCCAACGCCTCCATGATCCGCCGTACGCCGTCGTCGACACCGAGGAGGGTCTCGTAGGCGTTCCGATGCTGGTAATCGAGCTCCTCCTGTCGACGGCTCGTCACCTTCGGAAGGTCCTGCACCCACTGCGGCTTGTCCTCCAGATCGGGCTCCGCGACGCTCGGCGGATGATCGAGCTCCGCATCCCAGAACGTGCCCTCATGCCGCGGGGGCGGGACGAACGGCGCATGCGGTCCTGTCGGCGCGTAATAGAGGAAGAACGGACGGCCCCCCGGCGCATCCTCGATGAAGCCGACCGCTTGCTCGGCCAGCACATCGGTCATGTAGTCCTGCGGCTCGACGCCGTAGTGGGTTTGCTCACCGTCCCCGTAGAGGGTGTAGTCGAAGTACACCGTGGTCACGTCGCCGTGGAGCTTGGCCACCCACTCGTCCCATCCCGGCGGAACGAACGGCTGCCGTTCGAACGGATACCGATTGAGGTACTTGCCGAACAGGCCCGTGTAGTAGCCGACGTCCCCCAGCCATGTCGCGATCGTCGAGCCGTCTCGGAACCGACCTCCGTCGGGGTTCGTCAGCACCCCGGTCCGGAAGGCGTACTGGCCCGAGAGGATCGTCGCCCGGGACGGGCAGCACAGGGCGGTGTTCACGAACGCGTTCGGGAACCCGATCCAGTGGTCGTCCGGGTCCTTCAGGCGGCCCTGCAGGTACGGCATCACGGCCGGGCGCCGCGGGATCGACTCCCACGACTGGTCGTCCGACACGATCATCACGATGTTCGGACCCTCGGATACGGGCCGGCCCCGATCCCCCAGCACGATCCCGGCGAGGAACAGGAACCCGATCAGGCCGGCGGCGATCAGCCGATGGAGCACGGGCGCCGGCCCATAGGTGCGCTCCCACCATCGGGGTCCGGCCGGCGCCCCCGCTACCTGCGCCTGCGTCTGCGGCGCCTGCGCGCGGTCTGAAGATCCCTCATCCGGTTCCGGGGGACGACCTTCGCTCACGCGCCACCCAGCCAGCCGCCGCCACGGCCGGTCCGAGCCGCCACGAGCCCGGCCGCGATCGCCACGGCGATCTCTGCCGGCGTCCTGCTCCCGATGTCGAGGCCCACCGGCGACTGGATCCGCGCCAGGTCTTCAGGACCGAAGCCGAGCGCTTCGAGCGCCGCGCGGTGAGGGGCGACGTGCCGCCGCGACCCCATCACGCCGACGAACCGCGTTGGTCCCCGCAGGATGGCGGCGAGGGCCTCGGGGATCCCCGGTGCGTCATGGTCGGTGAAGACCGCGTCCGTCGGCGGGTCCGGGACCGTGACGTCCGGCAGCTCGGCGGTCACGATGTCCGCCAGACGACGACACTCGCCCGTCACGCGGTCCTGCCGGGATTCCACCAGGAGGGTCTCGTACCCGAGGGACCGCGCGATCGGAAGCAGCTCCGCCGCCACCGGCGACGCCGAGAACACCAGAAGCCTCGCCGGCGCCAGTCGCGGCTCCAGGTACACCTCGACGTCACCAAGTTCGTGGTGGAATGTCCTGGTCGCCGGGACACCCGCGTCGAGGATGTCGGGGGCAGCCTCCACCGCCGCGGTGTCGAACTCGGCACACCCGAGGGTTCCGCCGACCGAGCCGTCCGGACCGATCATCAGACGGTTGCCCACACGGCACGGTGGCTCCCCGTGAACCCTGACGGCGACGGCCGACACGGATGGTGCCGTGACCTCGGGCTCGGCTGGCGCGGGACCGACGTGCTGCACGTGTCCGGTCGGGTGAACGCCGGTCTGCCCCGCCAGCAGATCCAGGGCGTGCGGAACCACCGGAAGTATCGCCTCGAGCCCTTCGCGGACCCCGGTCGGCGATCCCGGCAGGTTGACGATCAGCGTCGATCCGCGCGAACCTGCCGCCGGACGTGACAAGGCAGCGTTCGGCGTGTGCGCGAGCCCGGTCTGCAACATGAGCTGTACCAGCCCTGGAGCCTCACGGTCGAGGACCGCACGGGTTGCCTCCGGCGTGACGTCACGCGGCCCGAACCCCGTGCCACCGGTCGTCACCACGAGGGACTCACCGGCCTCGGCGAGCGCGACGAGGGCCGCCTCGATCAACTCGCGCTCGTCGGGGACGACGCGGCGCTCGTCCACGTCGAGCCCCGCTACCCCCAGGAGATCCTGGGCCAGCTGCCCAGAGGCATCCTCGCGGGTGCCTCCGGACACACCGTCGGAGACGGTGACGATCGCTGCTCGCCGCCTGGTCATGGGCCCCATTGTCCCAAGTCGACCGCAGAGCGCTCCGCTACGCTCAGGAAGCCCACACCGAAGGAGGAGCCGATGGCCGACTGGACCGACACGCTCGCGGAGGCGCTCAGCCGGGAACCACTAGCCCCCCGGGACACGAGCCGCCTGCTCCTGGCCGCCAAGGATGTCGCGCACCGCGTCGAGCGCAAGCAGACCCCACTGGCGGCCTTCCTCGTCGGCGAGTTCGTGGGCCGCCGGATGACCGAGGGAGCCTCCCGGACGGACGCGCTCACGGAGGCGATGACCCAGCTCCATGGACTCCTGCCGGAGTCGGCTGCGCCGGATGAGTCGTAAGCTCGCATCGAGGAGGAGCTTTCCATCACCGTGACCCCCCTGGCCCCCCCGGCGAGTGGACCGCTCGTCGATACGTTCGGACGGATCGCCGACGACCTGCGCGTCTCGGTGACCGACCGGTGTAACTTCCGTTGTACCTATTGCATGCCGGCCGAAGGCCTGGATTGGCTCCCGAAATCCGAGATCCTCTCCTTCGAGGAGATCACCGCGCTGGTAGGGGCGTTCGTCGGTCTCGGCGTCCGCTCGATCAAGATCACCGGCGGCGAGCCCACCGTGCGCACCGACCTGCCGGTCCTGGTGGCGATGCTCCGGAGCGCGCATCCGGGTCTGGAGATGTCGATGACGACGAACGGCGTCCTCCTTGACCGGCTGGCCGTCCCGCTCGCCGAGGCCGGCCTGGACCGCGTGACGGTCTCGTGCGACTCCCTCCTGCGGCACCGGTTCGAGGAGATGACGCGTCGGGACGCGCTGGAAGGTGTGTTCACAGGGATCCGCGCGGCGGAGGCCGCCGGACTCGTACCCATCAAGATCAACTGCGTCGTGATCGGCGGTACCAACGACGATGAGGTCGTCGACTTCGCCCGGTGGTCTCGCCGGACCGGACACGAGGTGCGGTTCATCGAGTACATGCCTCTGGACGCCGACCAGCGATGGGAACGGAACAAGGTCGTGCCGGCCCACACGGTCCTCGACCGGATCGCTGCCGCATTCCCGCTGGAGCCCGTGTCCCACGGACCCGAGCCCGCCACGAGTTACCGGTTCGCCGACGGCTCACCGGGCGGCGTTGGGGTCATCGGCTCGGTCACCGAGCCCTTCTGCGACACGTGCAACCGCCTCCGGCTGACCGCAGAGGGCCAGTTCCGGTCCTGCCTGTTCTCGCTGGAGGAGATCGACCTGCGGGGACCACTGCGGGACGGAGCGGGAGACGAGGAACTCGCCCGGCTGATCCGTGCCGGCGTCTGGGCGAAGTGGAGCGGGCACCGCATCAACCATCCGGACTTCGTTCGCCCGGACAAGAGCATGGCCCAGATCGGCGGCTAGCGAGGTCTCGGCCGGCCAGCGGATGGGGCAGCGCCTACACCCGGCCGCTGATCACCCGGGTGACCTCGAACCCTTTGTCCTTCCGGCTCATGACGTCCCCGAGTCCAGCCTTCCGCAGCACGCTCATCACCGGCCGCGCGCGATCGGGACTGACCTCGACCAGCAACACGCCGCCCGGCTTGAGCCAGTCCCTCGCCTGTTCCGCGCTGCCGCGAACCAGACCGAGTCCATCATCGCTGCCGTCGGTCAGCACGATCACCGGTTCGTAGAGCCGGATCTCATCGGGCAGGTCCTCCATCTCCTTACGGGCGACGTACGGCGGATGCAACGTGATGACGTCGACGGTCCCTCGCAGCTTCCGCGGCAGGCTCGAGAAGAGATCGCCCCGGACGAACGTCGCGGTGAGCCCGAGCTTCCGGGCGTTCGCACGCGCGGTCCTGACCGACCCGGGATCGAGATCCGCCCCGTAGACGGTCGCCCCCCTTACCTCGTTCGCGATCGAGAGCGCGACCGGCCCCGTGCCGCACGCCATGTCCACGGCCACTGCATGCTTCTTCCGCTTGAGTCTCCGGATGGCTTCCGTCGCAAGGAATTCGGAGGAATCCCGGGGGATGAACGTCCCCGGCTTGGCGAGCAGCTTGAGTCCCCGGAACTCCGCGTAGCCCATGATCAGTTGCGTCGGCTCACCCTTCTCGCGTCGTGCGATCGCCTTCTCGAACGTCGACTGGGCGGCGAGTGGAACGTCATCCTCCAGATCGAAGTCATGGCCGAGGACGTGGGCGAGGAGTTCCTCAGCTTCGATCCGCTCGCGCTCCTTCTGCCAGTGATCGATCGCATCGGACTCGAGCAGCACGCGCTCGGCCCAGTCGATGAGTCCCTCTGCATCCATAGGTCGACGCATGATACCCGCGCGAGACTGGAGCGCCACCGCCCGGTAGAATCACCTCATGGCACGCACCGCGCATCTGCAACCCGTTCCCGGGGGTAGGCCCAAGGGGATCAAGCTCACCGGCGACCGCATCGTGGTGACGCATCCCGAGGCCGGTGAGCGCAAGTCCCGGGCCGGGCTGCTGATCCCGGCGACCGCCGCCCACGCTCCGAAGCGCTGCGTCTGGTCGGACGTGCTGCTGACCGGCCCCGACGTTCGCCTGGTCAAGGAGGGCGACCGCGTCCTGTTCCTCCCGCAAGCCGGTCTCGAGGTCGAGATCGACAACGACGACTTCCTACTGCTCCGTGAGCGGGACATCCAGGCGGTCGCCGCGGGTGACGGCCAGGAGACGGTCCCCGGTCAGTACCTGTAGGCCCCCCGAGCGGCCGTCCTACCCGCGCTCCGGCGTCCCGGAGATGAACGTGAGCCGGACCCGGCGCTCGTTGTTGTCCTGATTCGTGTCGATGACGACCACGCGCTGCCACGTGCCGAGCAAGAGCCGGCCTTCGTCGCACGGGATCGTCAGCGAGGGCGAGATGAACATCGGCAACAGGTGATCTCGTCCGTGACCCGCGGTGCCGTGCGCGTGCTCGTACGCGGGATCGGCCGGGAAGAGCCGATCGATCGTCGCAGCCAGATCGGACTCGGAGCCGGAGCCCATCTCCATGATGCCCAGACCCGCCGTCGCGTGCGGAAGGAACACGTGAACCAGGCCGCTCGCTTCGATCCCGTCGGCGAACGCCGCCACATTGTCCGTGATGTCGGTGAGGCGCTCCCCGGTCGTGTTCAGCGCCAGCTCTGCCCCGGGCATCCTTCCGGGCAGCCGCCGGATCGAGCGCCCGGACTTCTCCTCGGCCGCAGGGCCAGTCTCGCCGATAACCCGCCCGCAGTGGTGGCACTTGATCTTCGCGCCCTGGTTCTCACCGCCGCAGTGGGGACAGACCGTCACCGACATGAGCTCGCCCCCTCAGCGATCGACGGACTCAACGACCGGTCGGGCTCGGTGGAGGCGGCGGCGCGGCACCAGCCCAGTTCGCGCCGCCCGGCGCGATCGCGGTGACCTTTGGCCCCCCTGCGAGGAACGCGAAGATACCGGAGATGAGCGCCATCATCGCTCCCGCAACGAGCATCCAGAACCCCACGCTCCAGCTGAAGTGTAAGAGCCCACTGTCAAGGTCCTTCGACGTGACCTGCGAGGCCAAGGCGGGGTCCGCTCCGAGGTTCGCCAGCTCCTGGGTGATCCCTGAAGTGAGCGCGGAGTCAAGGGTGTAGTACGTGTAAGCGGCGACGCCACCGAGGATAGCGGCTTCGAGGAGCGCGACACGCAGTTTCCCGATGGCCGTTTCCTTGTCACCGAATAGATAGCCGAGCCCGAGGAAGACCAAACTAACCCCACCGATCACCGCGAGCCAGCCTTCCCACCCATCGATCCCCTTGGCGGCGTACTCGGCAGCCTCGACGGGCACCGTGCCGATGGGGTCCGGGAACTTGACCTTCCCGGCGTCGATAGTCAGGACCCCCCACGCCATGAAGGCCCCTCCAGCGGCGAGCAAGCCGCCGCCGACGGCGAAGAGCGCAGCCAGCATCCCCGACAGGCCTGAATCCGACCCGACGTAGCCGCCCGACGGCGCCGGCATGCCGGGAGCCACGGTCACGGGCTGGGTCTTCATCACGAAGTACGGCTCTTGCTTCGATTGATTCTGCGGTTGTGCCTGCGGGATCTGGTTGTGGGATGTGACCGCGGCCTGGGAAGCCTGAACGCCGATCGGGGTCGCACCGCTCGTGGGATCGGGTGCGGTACCCGTGGTCACTGCGGGCGCTGCGCCGGGAGCTGCGCCCGCAGCCACGTTGGGCACGGCACCACCGCCCGCGGGTACGGATCCTGCGGTCGAGGCGCCCGCCTCCGCACCGGCGGCGACCTCGGTTGCCCCGTCCGCGGCATCCGAGGCGCCGGGCTTGGTCGTGACCGGATCGGTCATGAGCTTGCCGCAGTGGACGCACTTGATAACCGAATCCATCAGGTTCCCGCCGCAGTGCGGACACTTCTTCACGCCGATGACCCTCCCGAACCAGGTAGGGAGATTATGCCCGGTTGCGGGAGCGGGAACAACGCGACCTGAGACCTACTCCAGTAGGCCCATCCGGTAGAGGCGGCTGCCCCGGACGTGGTCCATGAGCACCACCTCGGTCACCCCGTACTCGGCCAAACCCTGGGCGCACTGGCCCATCCACTCCTCCGCGGCTTGGCGGTCGTCGAACCGCGCCGAGGCGCCGACATCGTCTCCGTTGCCATCGATGTAAGTCCAGCCGAACATGATCTTCCCATTGGGACCCCTTGATGGTAGCCGCTCAGGCACGAGATATCAGGCTTTCCGCATCCTCCATCCGGGAGAGATCGCTGCCGGAACGGCCCATCCGGACTAGTGTTGTCCTGGCTCGCACCCCTCAAGTGCCCCTCCAACGACGCCGAGACGGACAACATGGGCCGCTTCCCTCACCTCAGACGCTGTTTCCCGCTCGCGCTGGCCATCGCGCTCCTGCTGCCGGCCACCGCTCGCGCGGCCGACCCCCTCACGCCATGGGAGGGCGATCCCGGCGTCAGCACCGAGGACGCGACGACAGCCATCTTCGCTCCGGTAGTGTCCGCGTTCTCCGACGTGGGATCCGGCTACACCTGGGCACGTCAGGCGATCAACCACGTCGCCGGCGATCACCAATGGATGCGCGACTACGGCAACAAGTTCCGGCCCGGACTGGTCGAGTCACGCGCGTTCCTCGCTCGCGCCATGGTCCGGGCGTTCGGCACCGGCGAGACCGTCGACCCGAGCATCGTGTTCAACGACCTCCCCGCGGACGATCCCTTCTATGAGTTCGCGAACATCGCCGTGCAGAACGGCTGGATGCGCACCGACGGGAACCGGTTCCGCCCCGACGCGCCGGTGACGATCTACATCCTCTACCGCGCGCTCGTGAGTGCCCTCCCGCTCGACGCCGAGGTCGACGGCCTCGACGACATCCACTCGCCGGACGGCATCCGCTTCGACCACCCGTCGTACTTCCCGACGACCGAGCTCGGGATGCGACTCGGGTTCCGCTACAACCACCCGCAGGAAGGCAAGGACGTCGAACCGGATGCTCCACTGCCGCGCGCCGAGGTCGCCTACGCGCTCTGGAAGGCGAAGACGCTGCCGCAGTACAAGCTCGACGACATGCGGCCGTTCCGGACCATCGAGCTGCCGAACGTCGGCGGACCGATGAAGAAGGTTATCGAGTGGGACCTGCGCTACGTCGGGTACCCGTACATCTGGGGAGGCGAGTGGTTCAAGAAGAACGGCTCGCAGCCGACCGGCGGATGGGACTGCTCGGGATTCCTGTGGTGGAGCCTGAAGCGCCCCATCTCGTGGTACGACCCGACCAAGGCCGGCCGGCCCTACAACGGGTGGAGCCTGCCGCAACGCACGAGCGCCACGATGGCCGGCAGCGGCGGACGGATCGGCTACTCGAACCTCAAACCCGGCGACCTGATGTTCTACGACGGCAGCGGCGACGCCGTCGTCGATCACGTGAACATGTACGCCGGGAACGGATGGGCCTTCGACACGGGAAGCAGCGTCGGCGGGACGAGCCTGCTGCAGGTCGACCAGGGAACCTGGTACCGCGATCACTTCAAGTGGGGCCGCCGGATCATGTAGCTCGCGCGGCGCCGGGTGCGTCCTTGGCCTACTCCCCGCCCAGGACCCGCTTCACGGCCTCCAGCAGATCAGCCATCGTGAAGGGCCGGCGCAGTTCGGCGTCAACCGGGACCAGCGCCAGACGGCCCGTCTCTCCCTTGCCGGCCATCAGCACGATGACCTTGGTGCCCCCGAAGTCGGGATGCTCTCGGAGCTCCTGCAGCACGCGCCAGCCGTCGGCCTCCGGAAGCTCGGCGTCGAGCACTAGTAGGTCGTAGGCCGCTTCGGCGAGTGCGTCCGCCCCCGCATCCTGGCTGTCGACCTGATCCACCTCATAGCCCTCGAGCTGCAGGCGCAGAACGGGTTGCTGGGCGATCTCCGGCCGATCGCCGAGGAACAAGATGCGCCGACTCATCCTTCGTCCTCGAGACGCTTGACGTCGACGCCATCCGCTTCGAGCCGCGCGACCGCCGCGGCGATCGCGTCGTCGCTTCCGTCGAGGCTGAGGATCACCCACGCCGAGACGCCGTCGACGTTCGCCCGGCGGATGTTGGGAACCACGTCGAAGTCCGTGCCCAGCAGGTGCAGCACCGGCTCGTCGATCAGATGCTGCGGGAACGTCAGATGCAGGTGCGCGCGGCTCATGGGTTCATGCTGCCCGAGCGGAACCCTTCCAGATCCACGGTCACGTACCGGTAGCCGAGACCGCGCAGCTCGTCGATGACGTGCTTGCGGGTCTCCGGTTCGGCGAGCCGGTGTACGTCCGCCGGTTCGACCTCGACCCGAACGAGGTCGCCGTGCACCCGAACGCGACACTGACGGAACCCGAGTTCCTTCAGGACCTTCTCGGCCCGTCCCACCTTCGACAGCTCGTCCACGCTGATCCTGACCCCGAACGCGAACCGCGATGACAGGCACGCCGATGCGGGCTTGTCCGCGGTTCGCAAGCCGAGCGTAGCCGACGCGGCGCGGACATCGAACTTCGAGAACCCGGCCTCCACGAGCGGATGACGGATCGAGCGCTCGGCGGCGGCGCGGAGCCCCGGCCGGAAATCACCGAGGTCGTCGGCGTTCGCGCCGGACGCCACGACCGGGAGTTGCTCCTGCCGGGCGACGCCCAGGAGCGTGTCGTACAGCTCCGACTTGCAGTGGTAGCAGCGGTCGAGCCCGTTCGCGAGGTACTCGGGCCTCTCGGTCTCATGCGTCCTGATCGTGCGGTGGCGGATCCCGATCTCGCGGGCGAACCGGCGAGCATCGTCGACCTCCCCGGGGGGAAGGGATGGCGACACCGCGGTGACCGCCAGGGATCGATCCGGGAGTGTCCTCGCGGCGACGGCCGCTACCAGGGCCGAGTCCGCGCCCCCCGAGAAGGCCACGACCACACCTACCAGGCTCCCCATCAGGTCGTGCAGATCGTCCAGTTTGCTCGAGACATCGGCCAGCGCCATGGCCGGGATTCTCCCATGGGAAAGGGGGCGGGCGGTGGTTCATGCAGGGACCGGTCCGCCGAGTGTCCCCGGAATAGGGAAAGGGCCCCGAGGGCCCTTTCCGGTACGTCCGAACCTGACCCGCTAGAAGTCCATGCCGCCGTCGGGCATCCCGCCGCCGCCCGGCATCGCCGGCGCCTTCTCGGGCTTCTCGGCGATGATGGCCTCGGTGGTCAGGAACAGCGCACCGATCGAAGCGGCGTTCTGCAGCGCCGAACGAGTAACCTTGGTCGGATCGACGATCCCGGCCTTGATCATGTCGACGTACTCGCCGTTCGATGCATCCAGGCCGTCCTTGCCCCCCGGCTTCTCGATCAGTGCACGGACCTTCTCGATCACGACGCCGCCTTCGAGACCGGCGTTCACGGCGATCTGCTTGAGCGGCTCCTCGAGCGCGCGGCGCACGATGTTCGCCCCGGTCAGCTCGTCGCCCTCGAGATCGACCTTGTCGAGCGCGCTCTGCGCGGCGAGCAGCGCCACGCCACCGCCGGGAACGATGCCCTCCTCGACCGCCGCCTTGGTGGACTGCACGGCATCCTCGATCCGGTGCTTCTTCTCCTTCAGCTCGACCTCGGTGGCCGCGCCGACCTTGATGACGGCGACGCCACCCGTCAGCTTGGCGAGGCGCTCCTGGAGCTTCTCGCTGTCGTAGTCGGAGTCGGTTTTCTCGATCTCGGCCTTGATCTGCTTGATGCGGCCCTTGATCTCCTTCTCCGAACCGGCGCCCTCGACGACCGTCGTCTCGTCCTTGGTGACGACGACCTTGCGCGCCTGGCCCAGCAGGTCCAGGGTTGCGTTCTCGAGCTTGAGGCCGACCTCCTCGGAGATGACCGTGGCGCCTGTGAGGATCGCGATGTCCTGCAGCATGGCCTTGCGGCGGTCGCCGAACCCGGGGGCCTTGACCGCCACCGACTTGAACGTGCCGCGGATCTTGTTGACGACCAGGGTGGCCAGCGCCTCGCCCTCGACGTCCTCGGCGAGGATCACGACGGCCTTGCCGGCCTGCATGACCTTCTCCAGGACCGCGAGCAGGTCCTTGACCGCGGAGATCTTCGAGTTCGCGATCAGGATGTAGGGATCCTCCAGGACCGCTTCCATCCGCTCGGGGTCGGTCACGAAGTACGGCGAGATGAACCCTTTGTCGAAGCGCATGCCCTCGACGAGATCCAACTCCATGCCGAACGTGTTGCTCTCCTCGACGGTGATGACGCCGTCCTTGCCGACCTTGTCTACCGCTTCGGCGATCTCACGACCGATCTCGGGGTCCGCGGCGGAGATGGCGCCGACGTTGGCGATCTCTTCCTTGGTGTCGACGTCCTTGGACTGGTTGCGGATGGCCTCGACGACCAGCTCGGTGGCCCGCTCGATACCGCGCTTGAGCGACATCGGATTGGCGCCGGCCGCGACGTTGCGCAGGCCTTCCTTCACGATCGCCTGTGCGAGGACCGTGGCGGTCGTGGTGCCGTCACCGGCTACGTCGTCGGTCTTCTTGGCGACCTCCTTGACTAGCTCGGCGCCGATCCTCTCCTGCGGGTCCTCCAACTCGATCTCCTTGGCGATCGATACGCCGTCGTTGGTGATCGTCGGGGCGCCCCACTTCTTCTCGAGGACGACGTTGCGGCCCTTGGGACCGAGGGTGATCTTGACGGCGTTCGCGAGCTGGTCCATGCCCCGCTCCAGCGCCCGCCGCGCCTCTTCGTCGAACGTGATGATCTTGCCTGCCATCGTGCTCCTCCTTGGGTTACGACTTCTCAGCCTGGCTTGTCGACTGCTAGCACTCCCGGGCAGGGAGTGCTAAAGGATTCTAGGCCGGAAGGGCGTTCGGTGGCAAGGCCGTGCCTGGGCGGGGCTCGATGATCACGCTCCGGGGACGTATCCTCCGGTGTCCGGAGCGGCCGGGTAGTCGCCGATGTCCGGGGCACCGGAGGGCAGGCCACCGCCCGGCATCTCGCCCGGCATCTCGCCCGGCATCTCGCCCGGCATCTC
>CAZXFL010000002.1:107836-130921 GCA_964640385.1 uncultured Actinomycetes bacterium | reverse complement strand
CGCCCGGCATCTCGCCCGGCATCTCGCCCGGCATCTCGCCCGGCATCTCACCGAACGCGCCGCCCATGTCGCCGATGTCCGAGACCTCGCTCGCCGGCGGGATCTGGATGTCGACCGGCGCTCCGTAGTCATACAGGTCCATCGTCATCACCATCGCGAAGTCCTGCATGCCGGGGACCGGGCTTGGCGCGAGACCTCCGCCGAGGTTGGAGAAGTCAAAGGTGAACTGGACACGGCGGACGAGTCCGTCGCCGTCCACCCAGACGTCGAACGGCATCGTGAATCCGCCGAGTTGGGCCTCCAGGGATCCGTAGGACTGCTCGAGTTCCGCTCGCTCGGATTCGGGAACCTGCTCCATCGCCTTCTGCAAGTCGAGCGTTCCGGAGTAGTGCGTGGTCTCGACCCCGTCGATCGTTTCGGTCCCCACCTCCTGCAGGTCGTCGGTGACGCCCTGCAGGCTCGCGAGCATGTCCTCCGGGTTGTTCGAACCGCCCCCGAACGACCCCACGTCGCCGTACTGCTCCCCCATCTCGGTCATATCGATCTTGACCCAGGGCTTCGAGCTGTCGCCACCGAGGAACCCGCTGAACATCGAGCTCTTCATGTACATGACCGCGCCGTCCTGGATCATCTCCATCTGACCGGCGAATGGGATCTCCATCGAGACCTTCTGCAGGTCGTTCGCCGTATCGACCTCGGCGTGACCCGCGAAGCTCATGCCGGCACCTCCACCCGTGTCGGTTCCCGGGAAACCCTCCATCCCTTCCATGCGGATAGTGAAGTCCATCTTGACGGTGCCCTCGTCAGCGGCACGCTGCGTCGCCGATCGGACGGTCGAGATCGCCTCGGCAGATGCGGCGGTACCACCGCCCGCCGCTGCCTGTGGTGATGGTGACGGCGTCTTGTTGCAAGCCGCGGCCGCCAAGGCGACGGTCATGAGGAGCAGCGTCATCTTCTTCATGATGGGATGCTACCCCTCGGTCGCAGATCAGGCGAGTCCGGATAGCTGACCCCGGGTCGTCGGCAGCCCGCTACGCTGAAGCAAGCCGCCGCCTAGGAGTGAACCCCATGCCCGACGTGAAGTGGAGGCGCCGATACGCCGCGCCGACGATGACGTTCCCGAGGTGGTCACCCATCGCGCCGGATCGCCTGGTCTGGGTCGCCGATGCCAGCGGGACCAACCAGGCGTGGTTCGGGAACGTACGGACCGACGAGCGGCGACAGCTCACGGACGAGCCCCTCGGGGTCACGCGAGTGGCCGTCGCCGGCGACGGGACCGCCGCCATCTGGTGGCGCGACTCGGTCGGGGACGAACGCGGGCGATGGATGGTCACGCCGTTCGACGGATCCGACCCGCACCCGTTGTTGCCCGATCTCCCCGACGCGTGGGCCGAAGGCCTCGGACTCGCCGCGGGGACGGCCGCGGCCGGCTTCTCAGACGAGGAGGCGTACCGCGTGTTCGTCTCGCGCGACGGGCAGCCGTTGCACCTGCTAGCCGAGACCGCCTACCCGATCGGCATCGGACGGGAATGGGAGAACGGGTGGAACGGACTCTCCGCCGACGGCACCCTCTTGTGCATCCGCACTGCCGAGTACGGCGACATCACCCGGTCCGCGCTCCGGGTCCTGGATACGCGCTCCGGGGATGCGGTGGGCGGGCAACACGACGAGGGACTGCACCTACGCCTCTGCTCCTGGTCGCCCGTTCCCGGCGACCAGCGTGTCTCATTCATCCATGAACTCGACGGCATGGAGCGCCCCGGCGTATGGGACCTGGCGACCGGGGAACGCCGGGACATCGCGCTCGAGCTCCCCGGGGCCGTCGATGTGCTCGGGTGGTGGCCCGAGGGTTCGGCGCTGCTCGCCGTGCACATGGCGGAGGGACACGCGCAGCTCTACCGTATCGATGCCACCAGCGGAGCGACCTCTTGCTGGACGACGGTGGGTGGATCTCCGGCGCGGGGGTACGCCCCGACGGGGACGTCTGGCTCCGGGTCGAGGACGGCGCCACGGCGCCGACGATCCGCTCGATCGACGGCCGCAAGATCTTCCCCGCCGATGAGCGCGCCCCGTCGGGCCGACCGTTCAGGTCATCCTGGTTCCAGAGCCCGGTCGGGCAGCGGATCCACGCGTTCGTCGCAACGCCGGAGGGGGAGGCGCCGTTCCCGACGATCGTCATGGTGCACGGTGGACCGGAGTGGGCCTACCCGGACGCGTTCGACCCCTGGGTCCAGGCATGCGTGGACCATGGATACGCGGTCGCGATGGTGAACTACCGCGGATCGACCGGCTACGGCGTCGCGTTCCGCGAGGCGCTGAAGGGCGACATCGGCTTCCCCGAGAGCGAGGACGTCGTCGCGTGCCTCGACGCCTTGATCGCGGAGGGACTTGCCGATCCGGCCCGTGCGGTTGTGGAGGGATGGTCGTGGGGCGGGTACATCGCCTTGCTGGCCGCCGGGCTCTATCCGGACCGGTTCGCCGCCGTGATCGGGGGGATCCCAACGGCCGACTACGTGGCGTGCCACGAGGACGCGAATCCGGCGCAGCAAGACTGGGACGTCGCGATGATCGGCGGCCATCCGGCTGAGTTCCCCGAGTTCTACGCGGAGCGCTCGCCGATCACCTACGTCGACCGCATCCGTGCGCCGATCCTGATCATCGCGGGCGAGAACGACAGCGCATGTCCGATCCGCCAGGTCCACAACTTCGCCGAGGCCGTCCGGTCCCACGGAGGCGAGATCGAAACGTCGATCTACCCGGCCGGTCACGCAGCCAACACCGCGGACGACCGGATGCGATTCGCGGAACTGGAACTGGCCTTCCTGCACCGGCACCTGCCCGGCGTTCAGCCACCGGCCTAGGAGGGCTCGTCCTCCTCGAGTTTCTCCAGGAGGGCCCCGACGTCGCCCACGAAGAAGATGAACGTGTAGCCGTCGTAGTCGGGGTCGGTCCGGTCGTCCTCCGGAACCAGCGCGTGCTCCAACGCCTCGTAGGACTCGGGCGCGCATACGAACCCGACCGCCATCCGATCCACATCCTGCCGGGAGACGACGACCGTCCCCTTCGGGACGACGCACCGGAACTCGCCGTGGGAACGGCTCTTCCACTGGGTCGCTCCCTGCCCGCGCCAGTCACGCGTGAGCCGGAACCGGTCACCCTTGCTGAACGCCTTCGGCACGAGAACCTCCTCCTCCGCGGGGCTAGACCCCGTCGCTCACGACCCGCTCGATGGCGATCTCGAGGATCGCCGTGTCGTCCTGATCGATCCCCCCGCCCATGGTCGGATACTGCGGGTACTTCGTGTAGAACCGCTCCCTCAACGCAGCGTACCGCGGCCCAGCTTCGACCTCCGTCGCCGTCCCCTGCACGAGCACGAACTTGAGGTCGTCCCACACCTCCCCGTACTCATCGAATACGAGAGCGACGCGCGGTTCGCCGCGGAGATTGTGGACCTTGCGGTTGATCCCCGACGCGATGTAGACCCGCCCATCGTCGAAGAGCGGGCAGATCGGCACGTTGTGCGGCACGCCATCGGAGCCGACGGTCGCCAGCCTGGCGACCCGAGCCAGATCGACGAAGTCCCGTTGCGCCTCAGTGAGTTCGGCCATGCCCTGACGCTACCGTACGCCCGGCACGCCCGCACTCAGTCCGACGGCCATCCCGCCTCGGTAGCAGCACGCCGGAGTGTCGCGACCACGGAGGCCGTCCGGCGACCGCCGTCGATCACCCCGATCTCGCCGAAGAAGTCCCCCGGCCCGAACGAGCGACCACGTTCCCACCTCGCACCACGTCGGCCGTCCCTTCGACGAGCACCGCGAACGAGGCGCTCCCGGGGGCTCCTGCCACCGCGAGCATCGCGCCCTCGCCCACCCGCCGGACCTTCGCGAGGGACGCGAGATGCTTGAGCTGCCGCCTAGAGAGGCCGGCGAGCAGGGGAACAGCGGCCAGCAGGTCGACGCTCGCGGCTGGAAGCTCCCGAGGCCCGCGCCCGCCGGGCCGGGACTTGGCCGCCACGGCTATTCCTCGCCGGCGCCCGCCGCCGCCATCCCCTTGATCTGATCGACGACCTCCGCATTGGCGAGCGTCGTGACGTCCCCCAGCTGCCGCCCGCGCGCAACGTCGCGGAGCAAGCGCCGCATGATCTTGCCGCTTCGGGTCTTCGGCAGGTCGTCGGTGAAGATGATGCCGTGCGGCCGTGCGATCTTGCCGATCATCGTCAAGACATGCTCGCGCAGTTCCGCCGCGACCTCGTCGTCGCCGACGACCCCCGACTTCAGCGTCACGAAGGCCACGATCGCCTCTCCGACCAGGTCGTCGGGCCTGGAGACCACGGCGGCCTCCGCGACCCGCGGATCGTCCACCAGCGCGCTCTCGATCTCGTAGGTCGAGAGCCGGTGGCCGGCGACGTTCATCACATCGTCCACGCGCCCCAAGAGCCAGTAGTAGCCCTCCGCGTCCCGCCGCGCACCGTCGCCTGCGAGGTAGACCTCCGGTCCGTACTTGGAGAAGTACGTTTCGACGTAGCGGTCCGGATCGCCCCAGATCGTCCGGGCGATCCCCGGCCACGGACGCGTCACCACGAGGTTACCGCCGCTGCCGAGCGGGACCGAGTTCCCCTGATCGTCCAGGACGTCCGCGGTGATCCCCGGGAACGGTCGCGTCGCCGAACCCGGCTTGAGGTCGGTGAGCCCCGGGAGCGGCGTGATCAGGATGTGGCCGGTCTCGGTCTGCCACCACGTGTCCACGATGGGGCAACGCTCCGTGCCGATCACCGTCCAGTACCAGACCCACGCTTCCGGGTTGATCGGCTCGCCGACCGAGCCGAGTAGCCGCAGCGAGGACAGATCGTGGGCCTCCGGGAACTCCGTCCCCCACTTCATGAAGGCTCGGATCGCCGTCGGCGCCGTGTACAGGATCGTCGCCCGGTAGCGCTCCACGATATCCCAGAGCCGATCCTTGGCGGGCGTGTCGGGGGCGCCCTCGTAGATGATCGACGTCGTGTGGTTCGCGAGCGGCCCATAGACGATGTAGGAATGGCCGGTCACCCAGCCGATGTCCGCGGCGCACCAGTACACGTCGTCGTCATGGATGTCGAAGATCATGCGGTGCGTCGCGGCCGCGCCCGTCAGGTACCCGCCGGTGGTGTGCGCGATCCCCTTCGGCTTGCCGGTGGTCCCACTCGTGTAGAGGAGGTACAGGAAGTCCTCGGCGTCCATCTCCTCGGGCGCGCAGTCCTCCGATGCCTCCGCCATGAGGTCGTGGTACCAGTGGTCGCGACCCTCCGTGAACGAGTGCTCGCCGCCGGTCCGCCGAACGGTCACGACATGCTCGATCGTCGGGCACTCCGCCAGCGCCTCGTCCGCGCTCTGCTTGAGCGGGACGACCGACGCACGCCGATAGCCGCCGTCGGCGGTGATGAGGACCTTGGCTTCCGCGTCGTTGATCCGGTCCTTGAGCGACTCGGCAGAGAACCCCCCGAACACCACCGAGTGCGGCGCACCGATCCGCGCGCACGCAAGCATCGCGACGGGGAGTTCCGGGATCATGCCGAGGTAGATGGCGACGCGATCCCCCCTCTGCACGCCGAGCGACTTCAGCACGTTGGCGAAGCGGCACACCTCGACGTAGAGGTCCTTGTAGGTGACGGTCCGGGTGTCGCCGGGTTCGCCCTCCCAGTAGTAGGCGACCTTGTCGCCGCCGCCGCTCTCGACGTGCCGGTCAAGGCAGTTGTAGGAGGCGTTGAGCTTCCCGCTCGTGAACCACTTCACCCAGGGCGGGGTCCATTCCATGACCGCGTCCCAGCCCTTGAACCAGGTCAGCCGCGCCGCCTGCTCGGCCCAGAAGCCCTCGGGGTCGGCGTCGGCTCGCTCGTACACCCCCGGGTCGTTCACCACGGCCCGCTCCGTGAAGGCCGGCGGCGGCGCGAACACGCGCCCCTCCGACAGCAACCCTTCGATGTTGGCTTCGACGTCGCTCACCGATCCACCCCCTCGGTCCTGGTTCGTAGCCGAGATTATCCGGTACCAGGACCGGAAGGCGCGAATCGGAGCCGTCCCGGTCCCTCGTCGGTCCCAGCGGCCGTGTGGGACCATGAGCCTCCGTGAACATCCTCGGGATCAATTCCTTCGCCCACGACACCGCCGCCTGCCTGCTGCAAGACGGCGTCCCGGTCGCGTTCGTCGAGGAGGAACGCCTCAACCGCGAGAAGCACACGAAGGAGTTCCCGGATCTGTCGATCCAGTTCTGTCTCGACCGGGCCGGCATCACGATCCATGACGTCGACGTGGTGGCGTTCTCCCACAAGGCGGGTGTCGACTACCGGATCGGCGCGATGGACGCGATCAGGCGGCTCGCACCGAGGCGGTTCGCCGCGCAGACCTACGTGGACCTGAACCTGGTCCGCAAGCAGAACGCGTTCATCCGCCGCTGGAACTACACGGGCAAGGTTGCGAACATCGGGCATCACGTCTCGCACGCCGCAAGCACCTTCTACGCGAGTGGGATGGACGAGGCGGCGGTCCTAACCCTGGATCGCGGCGGGGACTTCCTGTCGACCACGATGGGACGCGGGCAGGGTCCGAAGCTGTTCGTCGACAAGGAGGTCCGTAACCCGGACTCGCTCGGCGAGATTTACACAGCGGTGACGTGGTTCCTGGGTTTCCTCCCTAACTGTGACGAGGGCAAGGTGATGGGGCTGGCGCCGTACGGGCGTGACCGTCTCGCCACGCAGTTCCGGGACCTCGTCGAGTTCACCGACGAGGGGGCGTTCCGCGTGAACCTCGAGTGGTTCGCCTACCAGCGCGAGAAGGGGTTCGTCTCAGATCGCTTCATGGAACGCTGGGGGCCACCGCGCAAGCCAAAGGCGGAGCTCTCCGACCACCACGAGGACATCGCATACGCCGTCCAAGACGTGACGGAGGAGGCCGGGCTGCACATCACCCGCGCGCTCCAGGCGGCTACGGGCTCGAAGAACCTGGTTCTCTCCGGCGGCGTCGCGCTGAACTCGGTCATGAACGCCCGGCTGCTGAACGAGACGCCGTTCGAGGACATCTTCATCCAGGCCGCGGCGGGCGACGCAGGCAACGCCCTCGGCGCCGCACTCTACGTCTGGCACCACCTGATGGGCCGCCCCCGTGAGTGGGCTATGACGCACCCGTTCCTCGGTCCGGAGCCGAGCGACGCCGACTACCGGCGGGCGGTCGAGGCCAGCGGCTTGCAGTGGCATGAGGTGAAGGATCCGGCAGCCGACGCGGCGAAGATGCTCGCGGACGCACGGATCGTCGGGTGGTTCGAGGGGCGCGCAGAGGTCGGGCCCAGGGCGCTGGGCGCTCGGTCGATCCTGGCCGACCCGCGTAGGGCCGAGATGAAGGACATCGTGAATGCGCGGGTCAAACACCGGGAGCCGTTCCGGCCCTTCGCGCCGGCCGTGCTGCACGAGGACGGTCATGACTACTTCGAGGACTACCACCTGAACCCGTTCATGCTCCTGGTCCTGCCCGTGAAGAAAGACAAGCGGGACATGATCCCGGCGGTTACGCACGTCGACGGCACGGGGCGCCTGCAGAGCGTCACCGAGGACGGATTCGGAGCCTTCCACCGCCTGATCTCGGAGTTCAAGGCCCTCACCGGCGTGCCCGTCGTGCTCAACACCAGTTTCAACGTGATGGGCGAACCCATCGTGAATAGCCCCGAAGAGGCCATCAACGACTTCAAGAACACGGGGATCGACGCTCTATTCGTGGGCAACTGGATGACCGAGAAATCTGCCTCCTGACCTGCGGAAACACCGCACGAACCGCTCACCGAGCCACCCTCATCCTGAGTCGCTACTCAGCCTTCGTGCGTGATGGTGCTTGATTCAGGCACGGTCCCCCGTCAGAGTCGTGCGTGAGGCCGCCCCTTAGGGACGGCCTCGACGACTACGAAGGGCCATGAGCGGGCCCCATCGGGGCTCAGGGAAGGGGGAACACGAGATGGCCGAGTACGAGGCCTACTGCGTGAAGTGCCGCGAGAAGCGGAAGTTCGAGGGCGAAGAAGTCACGCTCAAGAACGGGCGCCGAGCGGCGCAGGGCACATGTCCGGTCTGCGGCACGAAGGTGATGCGGATCCTCGGGAAGGCCGGCTAGGCAACCCCGACGCACCGGAGGAGCAGCGTGAGGGCCGGGCCGCAAGGCCCGGTCCGTTCTCTTTCCCGCTAGGTCGAGCGGATCAGCTCTGTGGCCGGGATGAGCACGGGGCCGCCCAGCTTCTCGTGACGCTTGGCCATGATGTCGAGCGTCGTCTCCTCGAAGACCCGGCGGATCGCGTGCTGGATGTCGCCCCAGAGGCCTTGGAGTCCGCAGTGATCGTCGAAGAAGCACTCGTGATCAGACGGATCCAGGCACGACATCGGGTAGGCGGGTCCTTCGATCGCATCCGCGACATCGGCGGCTCGGATCTCGGACGCCGGCCTCGCCAGCTTGCACCCGCCACCTGCGCCTCGCTGCGAATCGACCAAACCGGCCTTGTGCAAGGTTCCGAGCTGCTGCTCGAGGAAACGGAGTGGGATCTGCTGCGCCTCGGCGATCTCCCGCGCGGGAACCAGCTCGCCGCTCTTCTCGTGCAGCGCGAGTTCGATCATCGCGCGCATCGAGTATTCGAGTTTCTGGGAGATCTTGAGCACGGGATCACATCCCTCCGCGTTTCCACGGTAGGTGGAAGGTGTGATGCTGTCAACGGCACGCATCTGCGTGCAGCGGAAGTCATGCCTGAGCCCGGACGACGTCCCGATAAGCTGACGACCCATGACCGACCCCATGATCGTCTACACCGACTTGGACGGGACGCTGCTCGGGCCCGGGGGATCGCTCTTCTCCACGAGCGGTGGTGGGACGAGCCTGCGCGCGGTCGAGGCGATCAAGCGTCTTCACGACGCAGGGGTACAGCTCGTCCTCGTCTCGGGACGGACCCAGCTCCAGATGCAGGAGGCGGCGAGGATGACCGGTGCCTCGGCGTATATCGCCGAACTCGGCGCGCTCATCATCGAACGCGACGGATACGGTCCGGAATCGACGACCCGCGCATTCGGGACCTTCGAAGGAGATGGGACACCGGTGGATGCGATGGCACGCTCCGGCGCTGCCGCCTACCTCCTGGATCGCTACGGGGGCGCCCTGGAACCGCATACCCCGTGGTCGGAGCATCATCGCGAAGCCACCATGCTCTTCCGGGGCTACGTCCCCGACGGCAACGCGGCGCTGGAGGAGGGCGGCTACGGATGGCTCGATCTTCTGGATAACGGCGTGATCCCCCGGGCGTTCCCGGGTCTGGACGTGGGTGAGGTGCACGCCTACCACCTGGTCCCCGAGGGAGTGAGCAAGTCGGCCGGCCTGCACATCCATCGCGAGCGTGCCGCCGTCGACCCTGCCGACACCGCCGCGATCGGGGACTCACTCTCGGACCTGGAACTCGCCAACGATGTCGGCCGGATGTTCATCGTCGCGAACGGACGAGCGGGGGTCGGTGACGCGATCGAGCGTTTCTCCAACGCGGTCTACACCGAAGCCTCGCACGGCGAGGGATTCGCCGAGGCAGTCGACGAACTCCTCGGCTAGTCCTTCGCCTTCCGCCCGCGCCCCGCGACCCGCTGGCGCACACGATGCAAACGCCCCTTCGGCGACTCGGGAGCCGGCTCGGCCGGCGGCGGCTCGGGCGACCCTTCGGGCTGCGGTTCCTCCGGCGGCCACGTCACGCGCGTATCCCAGTAGTGCACGAGGAGGATCTTCACGGTGGCCACGACCGGCACGGCGAGCAGCAGTCCCCACAGGCCGAACAGCGTGCCGAACGCGAGCAGCGACAGCATCACCGTGACCGGGTGTAGCTTGACCGTGCGCGCCACCACGTTCGGACTGACGATGTGGTTGTCCACCTGTTGGACGATGACCAGCGCGATGACCGATGCGATGGCAAGGCCCATGCCCGGACTGATCCACGGCAGGAGGTCGTGGTCCGTCCGTCCGACGGTCAGCGCGATGAAGACCGCGACCACCCCGCCGATGTACGGGCCGATCATCGGCACGAGGTTGAAGATGCCGGCGACGATGCCGACCACGGCCCAGTACGGCAGCCCGATCGCCCACAGGACCAGCATCGACGCCAGTGCTACGAACGCCGCCACCAGCAGCTGCCCACGGAAGAACCCGCCGACGGCATCGCCGATCTGCTCGTAGACGGGCCGCCACTCCTCCCGCTTCCCCGCAGGGACCGCCGCTCGGAGCCCGGTCCTGATCTTCGGCAGATCGACGACGAGGTAGAAGGCGACGATCGGCCCCAGGATGAAGATCAACGCGACGTGAACGACCCCACCGGCGAGCGACGTCACCCGCTCGACGAACGAACCCGCGACGGATCCGCCTTCCTGGAACCCGGTGACCACGTCCGAGAGCTGCACGTCCGATCCCGCACGGTCGAGGATGCTCCGGAACCACTCCACGGCGCGGGTCGCCAGGTCGGGGACCGTCCGAACGAACGACTGGATCTGTTCCGACATGATCGGGACGAGGAACGTGATCGCTACACCCAACACCCCGAAGAACACGAGGTACAGCAGCGCCGCGCCCCATCCACGCCTGATTCCGCGGCGCTCGAGTCGCGACACCAGCGGGTCCAGCAGGTACACGACGACGGTTGCCACGATCAGGATCGGGAAAAGGATGCGCACCGGGTAGAGCACGTACCGGAACGCGAAATACCCGAGGATGATGACCCCGATCAGGGTCCAGACCGTGATACCCCAGCGAGCGGTCCGGGCCACGGACGGATCCGAGAGGAACGGCGCTCGCTGAGGCTCCACTGACGGCCATCATATCCACGGGCACGGGCCGGGTCGCCGCGGTGCCTCACGCACGACGCCGTCGGTGGCGAACGCCGTCTCGCACCGACCAAAGGCCTAACTCGGCCAGCCTGGCCGGAGTGGGCCATGTCGCCCTAGCCCCGGCACGCGTTCCGCCGTACGATGGTGGCTAAGCACCACGAAGGAGGCGGATGGCCCCGTGCGCATCCTCGTGATCGACGACGAGCCGGATGTCCTGCTCTTGTGTCGGGTGAACTTCGAGTTCGCCGGGCATGAGGTGCTGGAAGCCAGCGACGGCGAGGGAGGACTCGCTGCCGCACGCGAAGCCCAACCCGATGTCATCGTGCTGGACTTGATGCTCCCCCACAAGGACGGGCTGACGGTCCTGTCTGAACTCCACTCCGATCCCGCGACCGAGGACATCCCCATCGTGCTGCTGACGGCCCGGATCGCCGGCGTCGACCAGCTCCGCGGTTACCGCGCGGGCGCCGACGAGTACGTGACCAAGCCGTTCTCCCCGACCCAGCTCACCGACACCATCGAGTCGGTCGTGAAGATGAGTCCGAACGAGCGTTCCCGGCATCGCGAGGAGGCACTCGAGCAACTCGCCGGGTTCGCCCAGTAGGAACCCTCGCGTAGACTCATCGGCGTGCTGCCGACGGTTCCCTTCCCGCCCATATCCCTCGACGACTACCGCGGACCTGCCGGAGACGAGGCCGTGGAGAGCCTCCGCGAAGCGGCCCGCCCGTTCAAAGGCGCCCGGCTGCTGCAGGTCAACAGCACGGCGTTCGGCGGCGGCGTCTCCGAACTGCTGCTCACCCAGATGGGGCTGCTCCGCGATCTGGGGATCGACGCCGAGTGGCGGCTGATCGATGGATCCGATCCCTTCTTCGCGGTGACGAAGGCGGTGCACAACGGCCTCCAAGGGATGGACGTCGCCTGGACGCGCGAGATGGAGACGACCTACCTGGATGGCCTGCGCGCCAACGTCCCCGCGTTCCCGGACGACCACGACTTCGTCTTCATCCACGACCCGCAGCCGTGCGCGATCCTGGCGCTCCTCGAGGACGAAGGCCGGCGGCAAGGCACGTGGATCTGGCGCTGCCACATCGACACGTCGGCCCCTAGGGAGGACGTCTGGGACTTCTTCGTCCCGTACATCGACCGCTACGATGCCGCGGTTTTCACCGCGAAGGAGTACGTGCACGCGGGTATCGAGGGTCCCTCGCTCGCCTTCATCGCCCCGACGATCGATCCGTTGTCCGCCAAGAACGGCCCGATCGACGCCTCCGCGCAGGACGACATCGCGCGCCGTTTCGGCATCGACCGGGAACGGCCGATCATCGTGCAGGTCTCCCGGTTCGATCCCTGGAAGGATCCCCTCGGCGTGATCGACGCCTTCCGGCTCGTGCAGGAGTCGGTTCCGAACGCGCAGCTCGTCATGATCGGTTCGATGGCCGACGACGACCCCGAGGGTGCGGAGTTCCTTGCGAGGACGCGCCGGCACGCGGACGACGACCCCGACATCCACCTGCTCACCAACCTCGACGGCGTGGGGAACGACGAGGTGAACGCGATCCAACGGCTCTCGACCGTCATCGTGCAGAAGTCGCTCCGGGAGGGCTTCGGGCTCGTCGTCGCCGAAGGGATGTGGAAACGCAAACCGGTCGTGGGCGGGAACGTCGGGGGGATCAAGCTCCAGATCGACGACGGCGAGTCCGGGTACCTCGTCGACTCGGTCCGGGAATGCGCCGACCGGATCACGCATCTCATCCAGCACCCGGACGAGCGCGACCGTCTGGGCGAGGCGGCGCACGACCGCGTCCGCGACCACTTCCTCACCTTGCGTGAGCTGGAGGACTACCTCCGGCTCATAGCGCCCTCCCCATGAGCGGATCGATGTTCTCGAAGGTCATCGTCGCCTCCAACCGCGGACCGGTGAGCTTCTCCCGCGACGAAGCGGGCGGGTTCGTGGCATCGCGGGGAACCGGGGGCCTCGTGACGGCCTTGACCACCGCGATCAGCGATGGGGGGGTGTGGGTGGCGGCAGCCATGACCGACGACGACCGAGAGTTCGCGGCGGCGAACCCGAACGGCCACGTCGAGACCTCGGCGGACGGAACCGAGTTCCGCGTACGCTCGCTGACGTTCTCCCCCGACGAGTTCGACGGCTACTACAACTACGTCTCGAACGGCGTCCTGTGGTTCCTGCATCACTACCTGTGGGACGCGGTGAGGGCACCGGTTTGGCGGGCAGACACCCAACTGGCGTGGGAACACTACGTCGCGGTGAACGCTACGTTCGCCGCCGCGCTCGCGGAGGAGGCCGAACGGACGGAGGGGACGCCGGCGTTCCTGATCCAGGACTACCACCTGTCGCTCGTTCCGGCGTTCCTGCGCGACCTGGTGCCGGAGGCCTTGATCTCGCACTTCTCCCACACCCCGATGGTCGGCCCCACCTACATCCGCATCCTCCCCACCCAGATCCGGCGCGCGCTCCTGCGCGGACTGCTGGGCGCTGATGTCCTGGGGTTCCACTCCCAGGCGTGGGCCCAGAACTTCCTGGAGTCGGCGCGTGCGATCCCGGAGGCACGGGTGGACTTCGGGCGCTCCCGGATCCTGATGGACGGCCGCGAGATCCTGGTCAAGGAGCACCCGATGTCGATCGAGGTCGCTCCGATGCGTGAGCTGGCCAACGCTCCGCACGTGGTGCGCCGACGTGAAGAGATCGAAGCGACCGGCGGCGACGGAGCACTGATCCTGCGGGTCGACCGCATGGAGCTCACCAAGAACATCCTCCGGGGGTTCCTGGCGTTCGAGACGTTCCTGCAGCGCTACCCGGAGTGGAAGGGCAGGGTGCGGTTCCTGTCGCTGCTGTCCCCGTCCCGCACGGAGTTGCCGGAGTACCGGAGTTACACGGAGGACTGCTTGGCCGAGGCCGAACGGATCAACCGAGAACTCGGCACGGCGTCCTGGACCCCCATCGAGATCGTGTACCAGGAGGACTACGACGGTGCGGTCGCGGCCTATACGGCATACGACGTCCTGATGGTGAACCCGGTCATCGACGGACTCAACCTCGTGTCGATGGAAGGGCCGGTGGTGAACCGGCGCCACGGCGTCCTCCTGCTCTCCCGGAACGCCGGGGCGTACTCGCGCCTGCGCAAGTACGCGATCGGGGTGAACCCCTACGACATCGACGAGCAAGCCGAGGCCCTGCACCGGGCGCTGACGATGCCGGAGGAAGAGAAGACCCAGCGCGCCAGAGGGCTCTCCAGGCTGGTCCGGTCGAACCCGCCGTCCCGGTGGATCGGTCATCAGCTGCGGGATCTCGAGCGGGTGGGCACCCGGCGAGCCTGGTTCCGCGAGGGCGATCGACGCTAGCCGGCGATCACCAGCGATCGAAGCAGGTCGACGAGTCCCTCCGGCCCGTCCACGATCACATCCGCAACGGTGATGAGTTCCCCTGGGGTCTCGGGTCCCCGGACCGCGACGCGAGCGGCGGTCTCGAGGTCCGAAGAGACCAACGCATCGAACGCTTCGAGGTCGGCGACGTCGTCCCCCGCATACAGCGCTGCGCGCAGGCCGCCGGCGCGCACCAGGTCCCCGACGACACCGCCTTTGCGCGGCGCGCCGGCGGGAACGACCTCCAGCGTCATCTTCCCGTCGATGACCTCCAGGCCACCGGTCTCGTCGACGAGGTGGCCGAGGGCCATCCCGAGTGCCGCGCGCGCTTGATCGCGATCCGGGGCCGCGCGGAAGTGCACCGTGACCGCCGCGCCCTTCGGCTCGGCCCAGGCCCCCTCGACGAGCGCAGCGGCGTTCGCGATCCGTTCGAGGAACGCTGCGGGAAGCGCCGGCTCGCGCAGCCCGTACAGACCGACCACGCGGACACCCTCGACCGGCAGGCGCTCCCGTACCTCGTCCTCCGGACGGCCCGAGATGATCGCGACCTCGGCGTAGGTTGCGGCAAGTTCGGTCAGGACTTCGGTGACGCCGAGCGCCGCTCGAGCTTCATCCGGATGCGGCACGATGGGCGCGAGGGTGCCGTCGAAGTCGAGCAGGATACCGGTGCGCGCCGGATCCGCGCACAGGGCCGCGAGAGGACTACTTGCTGAGCGCGTAGTCCTCGCCGATGAAGATGGCGACCTGGACTCCCTTGTCGGGCGGACCCTTCTGGCCGTCTACGTCGACCTCGGTATCGGCGGGCAGTTCGAGGACAAAGGCGTCCTTGAAGTGGGCATCGGCCAAAGCCTGCGCGGCGTCCGCGTCTTTGCCCTTCACGTAGTAGATCGTGGTCTTGTCCTGCGGGTCGACCGTGTTCCCGATCTGGTCGATGACGTAGCCGTCGTCGCCCTTCAGTTCCCTCTCGACGTCGGTGGCCAAGCCGTCTTCCTTGGTGCCGTTGTAGATCCCCAGCCGGACGCCGACCGTCTCTTCCGGCTTCGGCGACTTGTCGGGCTTGGGCGACTTGCCCGCCTCGGGACTCACGCTCTCGGACGGCACGGCCTCGGGCTGCACCGCGCTCTCGAACGCCTTGGCCAGCACGATGACGCCGGCAACGATCGCGCCGACTACCACCAGCCACTTCACCACGGTCGTCGTCAAGGAGATCCAGAAACTCCTACTCGATGGGGGCTCATGTTTGCCTCCCACTCCTCGCTCCGCAACCTACCCCTCGACCCCGAGCCGCCGGGCCACGCGCTTGCGCCGCCGAGCGTCCCGGAGCCTGCGCAGACGGCGGACGAGCATCGGATCGTACGCCAGCGCCTCAGGACGGTCGATGAGACGGTTCAAGAGCTGATGATAGCGCGCCGGCGACATCCGCAGACGCTCCCTGATCTCGCGTTCCTTGGGAACGGAGAACTGCCAGGCGGTCCGTTCCAGGTCCAGGATGGCGCGCGAGCGCTCGTCCGATGCGTCTTCGGTCATGGTCCTTCCCCGGGGCGCCGGCGCGGCCACCCTCTCGGGCAGGCTAGCAGGGGAAACCTCCGGCGCAAGCATTCCCAGCGAGGGCCGCAGCCGCTACGGGTAGAGGCCACGGGTCTTGTGGGCCTCGGCCACCCGCCCAACGCCGAGGATGGTCGCGGCCGTCCGCAGGGACACGTCCCGCTCCTTGGCGACCCCGAGCACGTCCGCGTACGCCCGCTCCATGACGATCTGCAGCTCCTTGTTGACCTCGTCCTCGTCCCAGAAGAACGCCTGGAGCCCCTGCACCCACTCGAAGTAGGAGACCGTCACACCGCCGGAGTTCGCCAGGATGTCCGGAACGACGAGGATGTTGCGGTCGCCGAAGATCGCATCCGCCTCGGGGGTGGTCGGACCGTTGGCACCCTCGACGATGATGGAGGCCCGGACCCCGGCGGCGTTGTCCTCCGTAAGCTGTCCCTCCATGGCAGCCGGCACCAGCACGTCGCAGTCGATCGTGAGCAGCTCTTCGTTGGTGATCGCGTCGGCATCCTTGAACCCGCCAACGGTGCCCGCCTCGTCGGCGTGTGCCTCCAGTTCCATCGGGTTCAGGCCGCGCGCGTTGTAGATGCCCCCCCTCACGTCGGAGACGGCAACCACCGTGCATCCGAGATCCTCCAGGAACGAGACGGCCGGGCGTCCGACCTTGCCGTAGCCCTGGATCGCGACCCGCGTGCCCCCCACAGGTCGGTTCTCGTGCTGGAGCGTGGCAGCGGTCACGTAGGACACCCCCCGAGAGGTGGCCTCCGCCCGCCCGAGCGACCCGCCGACCGAGATCGGCTTGCCCGTCACGACGCCGGGCACCGAGTAGCCCACGTTCATCGAGTAGGTATCCATGATCCAGGCCATGACCTGCTCGTCGGTCCCGACATCGGGCGCGGGGATGTCCTTCTCGGGACCGATCAGCGGCAAGATCTCGGAGGCGTAGCGACGGGTCATCCGCTGCAGTTCTCCGCGAGACAACTCGTTCGGGTCGCAGATGACGCCGCCCTTCGCGCCGCCGTAGGGGATGTTGGCGATGGCGCACTTCCACGTCATCCACATGGCGAGCGCTTTGACGTCATCCATGTCCACGGCCGGGTGATACCGGATGCCGCCCTTCGACGGGCCCCGCGACGTGCTGTGGTGCACGCGGAAGCCGGTGAAGACCTTGACCGAGCCGTCGTCCAGGCGGGTCGGGACCGACACGGTGAGCGTGCGCTTCGGGGAACGCAGCACCTGATGCACCCCGGGCTCGAGGTTCATGATCTGGGCGGCTTCGTCGAGCTGCGAGAGGGCTGCGTCCCAGGGGGAAGTATGCGAGGTCATGGGCCTTCTTTCGGACCGTCCGGTGGACCCGGCGAGTCTAGCAACCCCTTCCAGGGGTTCCGGTATGGCCATCGCGGCTGACGACGCCGGGTATCACTGCGCCGGAACGTCACCGGGCTCGTGCCTGGAGCGGGCCGAAGGTCCCGGCTCAGACGTTCCGTAGGGCCTTCGCGCGGCGGCAGGCCGAGGACTAGGGTGGATGGAGGCAACCAGACCGAAGGGGGAAGCATGAGCTTCACCAACCGAGAGTTCTGGACCATCGTGCATGGGATGGGACTCGGAGCGGCCTTCCTGCTCGCCTTCGCCGGCGGGCTGGCGGGACTGTGGAGCCTCCGTCCCGGCCTCGTCACCGACGCGGGGGTCGTTGACCGCGCTCGACGGCTCAAGATCGGCACCTGGGCGATGGCCGTCGCCGCGTGGCTCACCGTCCTCACCGGCTCGTTCATCGTCTACCCGTGGTACCGGGCGGACGTGACCGGCTCTTGTGAGGAGAGCTTCACGGAGGTCTGTGGCGCGAAGTACGCGCTCCTCGCCGACAGCGCAACCGCGCAGTGGCACGGGTTCGGCATGGAGTGGAAGGAACACATCGCCTGGATCGCGCCATTCCTCGCCACCGCTGTGGCCCTCGCCGTCGGCTACTACGGCGCGACGCTCGTCCGCGAGCAGGGGATTAAGAAGGTCCTGATGATCGCGTTCTGCGCGGCGTTCGTTATCGCTGGTATCGCGGGCGCACTGGGCGCCTTCATCACCAAGGTCGCACCGGTCACCTGAGGAGGGGGTCATGACAGACACAGACGCACCCACGATCGCCGACGCCTCCGAAGGGTCCGGGAAGCCGTTCGGTCCCGTCGCGGCGGTCTTCATCGCTGCGGGGATCGGCTCCGTCGTCCTCGGCATCCTGACGACCGCGGCCGAGGCGAGCGCGAGCATCAAGAGCCTGCTCGAGTGGTCGAAAGCGGTCGGCCCGTTGATGGGCAAGACGCTGGTTTCGAGCGCCGCGTTCTTCATCAGCTGGGGCGTGCTCAATGCGGCCTGGAAGACGAAGGACCCGGAGCCGAAGAAGATCTGGATCTGGACGACCGTGTTGGTCCTGCTCGGCCTGTTGGGGACCTTCCCGATCTTCTTCCAGCTCTTCGCCGGCGACTAGAGCCTCGCGGCTTCAGCGACGGCGCGCGACCAACCTACAGCCTGGTCATTTCTCGATGATGACGGGTGTCCCGATCGGGAGGTGTCCTAGGCGCTGCATGTCCGGGTTGAACACCCGGATGCACCCGTGGGAAACGCGACGACCTCGGTTCCACGCGGCGGCCGTGCCGTGGATCGCCGCCCGGCCCCCACCCGGCCAGTCGGAGAGCACCGGTGAGAACCCGGAGAGCCCCAGCGCGTACACACCGTAGGGCCCCGACGAACCGGCCTGCGGGACCTTCGCCCAGACGTAGAAAGTCCCGACCGGTGTCGGCCACTGCTGCTGGCCGATCCCGACCCGGAAGCGGCCGACCAGCTTGCCGTCCCGGAACCAGGAGAGCGAGAACTCGGACAGGTCGATCTCGACGCGTTCGTGGAGCTTCACGATGCGGACCGCTGCACGGCGCACCCATCCCTGCGACCCATTGGGCCGCTCCGGCAGGAGGACGCGGAACCAAGGTCGCTCGTCGGTGGCCGGCTGGGTAACCAACAGGACGAGCTCCTGCTCAAGCGGGTTCCGCATCTTCAGCGACATCTTCCGCGGTCCGCCGGGGCGACGGAAGATGGTGAGCCGCGGGGCGTTCGTCGTCACCCCGATGTCGCCAGCGTCGTCCGGATGTGGGTCAGGCGTCGGCGGTGTCCAGCGAGCGGAAGCGGCCGGCGATGAGGGTGGCGGCGCGGGTGTGGGCGCGGGGGGCGAAGGACTTGGGGCTCCGCCCACACTGCACCCCTCCAACAGCAGGGCCACCGCCAGTGCGGCCAGGGGGACGGAACGCCGGTCGATGACAGCACCTCCAGCACCCATCGTAGCGAGGCCGCTCTCCATCTGAGCCCCGACCTGCGGGTCCGCGAGCGGGGTGGCGACCAGGCACGATGATCGTCGGCCCGACCGAGTCCCGAAGGAGACGACCCGCGAGGGCTCAACCGGTACCGGGGTTCCTGCCGATACCTTGGAGGTACAGCTGGGGTGCGGCGCGAGGATGAAGGGGATCGCGATGAAGCTGCCCATCCCAGCCAACGAGCAGGCCCGCGTCGCCGCGGTCGAAGGCTTGCGTATCCTCAACACCGCCGCGGAACCGGAGTTCGACGAACTCGCACAACTCGCCGCGCGCATCTGCGGCACGCCGGTCGCGCAGATCAACCTCGTGACCACCAACCACGTCTGGTCGAAGTCAAGTATGGGCTTCCCGGATCGCAACACCAAACGGACCCTGTCCGTCTGCGGATGGGTCGTTGGTGCGGGGCAACCCATCGTCATCCCCGACACCCATCAGGACGAGCGCTCGAGCCTGCTCCCGATGGTGGTCCAGGGCCCGAAGATCAGGTTCTACGCGGGAGTGCCGCTGGTCCTGAAAGGCCGGACGACCGTCGGCACGCTGTGCGTCATGGACACGCGCATCCGGAGCGTCGAACTGGAACAGCTCGGCGCCCTGCAGACCCTTGCCCGTCAGGTGGTCGCCCACCTGGAACTCCGACGCATGCTCAAGCCGGCCGAGACCGGCGGTGTCGCCGGGCAGCGCCAGGCCCGGCAGGTTCAGCAGACGGAACACCTCGGGATGATGGCCGATCAGATCCCGGCCGCGGTGTGGTCGGTCGACGGCGAGTTCCGATTCACCTCGGCGTTCGGGGCGGCGGTGGACGCGATCGGCATGCAGCCGGCCCAGGTCCTCGGCAGGACCCTCAAGGAGCATTTCGGTACCGACAACATGGAGTTCGCGCCGTTCGCCGCCCACGCTCGCGCGATGAAAGGCGAGTCGCCGGGACCGATGCGTTGGCACGTCGGCGACCGCACGTTCGAGGTACACATCGAACCGCTCTACGGCGAGGACGGGGACGTGGTCGGAGCGGCCGGCATCGCGGTGGATATCACCGAGCGGACCAAGATGGAGGCGACGGTGGTGGAAGCCGAGTCGCGCGTCCGCGACCTCGCGGAGCAGGTGACGGGATCCGTGAAGATCGGCGAGAACGACGAGGACACGGACGGCGACACGATCGTCAGCCTCGTTCGCTGACGGGGAAGATCCTCGAGCCGGCGGTCGGATTCGAACCGACGACCTACGGTTTACAAAACCGTTGCTCTACCAACTGAGCTACACCGGCACCACCGACCGGCCACCGGCATACCGGCATACCGGCTACCGCACTCTACAACTGTGGCCAGGCAGGCTGTGCCTGCGGTAAGACCGCCTCGGGGGCAGGGGATAGTCATTTCGGACTAGTCCACATGACCCTTGGGGTGGGGCGAAGACTACCCCTCAAGGTGGCCCGGTTTGAGGCCGAAACAAGATGTATGGGGCATCGGACTGAAGTCGAATGGACGTGTGGGAGTGGCGCCCGGCGCGTGACGCTGGCGCTCTTCCTGTCCCTCTCTATCGGGCTCTCCGTCGGGTGGAGTCCGGCCCCAGCCTTAGCTTCCGCCCATTCCAGCCCCGCCTCCCTCAGGGTGGCGATGGAGCGGGGGATCGTCGATCGCGCTGTGGTTGAGACGATGCGCGATCGAGGACACGTCGACGCGCTGGTAAGCCTGGACGGTGCGCCGGCGCTTTCCGAAGCGAGATCCCGCGCCGCGGAGGCAGCAGCCGCGTCGAACCGCGCCGCGCGCTCGGTGCTGGCGCTGACGGTTCCGGCCTACGAAGCCTTGAAGTCCCATCTCCCCGAGACCGGCACGGTCGTCGAGGACTATCCGGCGCTGCCGATCTCGCTGGTCAGGTTCGACTCGGAAGCGGATCTCCTGGCTGCGTCCCGGGATCCGTCGGTGGTGGGCATCCAGGCCGACGGGAAGGTGCGTGTCGACATGACGCAGAGCCTGCCCCTCATCCGTCAGCCGCAAGCCGTCGCGGCGGGGTACGACGGCACGGGCACATCGGTCGCGGTTCTGGATACGGGCGTCGACTACACACGGTCCGCGTTCGGCTCCTGCGCGGCTTCGGGTGGGTCGTGCAAGGTGGCGTTCGCCCAAGACTTCGCACCGGAGGATGGGATGCGCGACGTGGGGGCGCAGGGAGGGCATGGGACGAACGTGGCCGCGATCGCCGTCGGCGTCGCTCCCGCCGCGAAGATCCTCTCCCTCGACGTCATCGACGGTGCCTACGGGCATGACTCGGACATCATCGCCGCGATCAACTGGACGATCGAGAACAAGGCGGCGTACGGAATCGTTTCCGCCAACATGAGCTTTGGCGACGCGACGTACCACACGACCGAGTGCACGACCTCGCCCTACGCGGCACCGTTCGCCAACCTCCGCGCGGTGGGGGTCCTCCCGGTCGTCGCCGCCGGGAACCACGCGTACGAGCAGGGGCCGTTCCGCGATGGGCTCAGCGGGCCGGCGTGTGCGCCCGGCGCCGTTCGCGTGGGCGCCACCTATGACTCGAACCTGGGGAAGGTCGACTGGGGAGACTGCGTCGATCGCTCGACGGCCGCCGATCAGCCGACGTGCTTCTCCCAGGGCGGTCCGCTGTTGTCCGTCTGGGCCCCGGGCGCGCACATCGCCGCCGGCGGACTGACCTACTCGGGAACCTCGCAAGCCACGCCGCACGTCGCCGGCGCGGTGGCCGTCGTTGCGTCCGCAGATCCTGGAGCGGTGGTTTCGGTCATCCAGTCCGCCATCGAGAACAACGGGCCGATGGTCACGGACGCAAGGGACGGTGTCTCGAAGCGCCGGCTCGACGTCGCGGCTGCGGCGCAGGAGGTCGCGGCGAACGCCTCGGTGCCTCCGCCGCCCTCGCCCGACCCGACGCCGTCACCCGATCCGACGCCCTTGCCCGACCCATCCACCAGTCCCACCCCGCCACCGGATCCCGGCGACGTCCAGGTGTCGGGGAGGATGACGCACTATCGGGGCAAGCAGGGCGAGTACTTCCTGATCGGATCTCGCAAGGATGCTCGATACCAAGCCGAGCTGGCACCCGTCTTGGAAGGCCAGCAGATCACGTTCGCGGAAGGCGAGCAGATGACCTTCGAACTCGAGCGGAAACGCGAGGATGGCACGTGGGCGTCCCTGTCGACCCGGTCCACCACGATGGACGAGCGCGGGTCCGCAGAGTTGACCATCCACCGCCGGGACCTGCGGCGTGGCGGACGCTATCGCGTCCACGCGTCCTACGCCGGGGACGCCTCGCACCTCCCGGCGAGCTCGGAGTACAGCCTGTTCCGTCTGAGGCGGTCCTAAGCGATACCGCCCACCTCCGGCGCTGGACTTTCCGCGGGAGCCGGGCTCTCAACAGGTGCCGGACTCTCGGTCGGTGCCGGGCTCTCGGTCGGTGCCGGGCTCTCGGTCGGTGCCGGGCTCTCGGTCGTGGTGATCGGAGCCTTCGAGCAGTCGTGCGATTGCCCGATCTTCGATTGGATCAGCGTTCCGTTGAGGTACAGCTTGACCAAGGTTCGGTAGTTCGTGGTCACCTTCGCCGTGTCGACCAAGACGCCATCCACGCGGAACTTCGCGATCATGTAGCCGCAGTGCCGCCTGAGTCGGCCGGTGACCGTCGACGTGACCGGCGCATCGAACCCACCGGACCTGACCTTGTTCGGCATGTTTGTCCGGATCTCCCACGTGTTGAGCGCCTCGAGGATCTGAGGCAGCGGGACGTTCCAGGTGTCGGCATCGTGGATGTCGTTAGGGAACCCGTTCGGGTGGTAGTGCACCGTCGCGGTGTTCGCCAGCGGGTTCGGGTCGGACTGCAGTCGCGTGTAGGTGTAACTGAATGAGCAGCTCTCCCCCGACGCCAGGTCGTCGCAGGCCGCCGGCGGGGTGACCCCGGCCACCAGCGAGTCGCTGAAGGAGTCCAGCACCA
>CAZXFL010000002.1:0-107736 GCA_964640385.1 uncultured Actinomycetes bacterium | reverse complement strand
GAACCGTGTAGTCGTAGCTGAACGAGCAGCTCGCGCCAGAGGCCAGGTCGTCGCACGCCGCCGGCGGGGTGGCCCCGGCGACGAGCGAGTCGCTGAAGGAGTCCAGCACCAGGTTCGGTGCGTCGGCCGACGCGGTGTTCTCGATGGTGATGTCGTAGGTGACCTGGTCACCGGGCTTCGCCGAAGCCGGTCCGGTCTTCGTCAGCTTGACCGAGGGCTGGAACAGGTTCACCGAGTGGCTCGACTGATCGGAGGCGACGATCGGCGTCAGCCCCGGGTAGTGGCAGGTCGCGATGGCCGTGTTCGGGAAGGGATCGTCGGCGCCCGCGGGAATCGTGAAGGGCGCGGACGACTGATCCGAGGCACCCGGTGCCAACGTCACAGTCCGCGTGAATCCGATCGCCTGGTCGGTGATGGTGCACGTCAGGCTCGGGGCACCGGCCGGACCACCCGACGAACCCGTGTTCTGAAGGTCGAAGGTGTACCTGACCGGATCGCCGATCTTGCTGATCTGGTTGCCGCTCTTCGTCACGTCGATCGAGGGCTGGTAGGTGTTCGTGAACACGCAGTCGAAAGCCTTCCCGGCATCCGCAGGCAGGTTCACCGTGAACGAGCAGTCGGCATTTCCACCGTCGCTCGACCATCCGGGCTGGGCAGTCTCGGCGATGGTGTAGGTGCCCTCGCCGAGGTTCGTCGTGAAGTCAACAGCCCCGGCGCCCGTGGTGGTGACGCTCTCCGGTGCGATCTGGCCCGCCGGCGTCGTGCCGGTCAGGGTGAAGGTCCAATCCGCAGAGAAGCCTGCGGGGTCGGTGACCTTCCTCACGCTGGCGGATGCCGCGGGGCTGTCGTTCCCGAACTCCGCGGTTCCCTCGCAGGCATCACCCGAGAGGTCGACGACCTGGTCGGACTGCGGGGTCCACCCCGCGGCGGGATCCTCCGACACGGTGTACACGCCAGGCACGAGGTCACCGACGACTGCGGAGTCCGCCGTCTCGCCGGCCGAGAACGTGATCACGCGGGTCGCGACCTCGGTGTTCGATGCGTCCTTGACCCGGAACGTGAAGGACGCGGTTTCCAAGCCCTGGAGCACGTCCGGGATCGACTTGTCGATCGTCAGGGTCGCCTTGGTGTCGACGCTGATGCCGACATCCAACGACGCGTTCGCGGTGAAGCCGTCAGATCCCGTGAGGGTGGCGGCATCGTGCAGGTTCCCGTTGGGCGTAATCGTGCCTTTCGCCGCATAGACGGTTTTGCTGAACGTGATCGAGCCGGAGGCGCTCTGGGTCGAGGACGTCCACGTGACCGGCCCGGTGGTGTGGGTGCCGAGCGTGTATCCGCCACCGAAGGTTCCGCTCGCTCCTGAGGTCGAGTCCACAGAGAAGGTCAGTCCCGCTCCGGTGATGGACTCGGTGTCGGAGATGACTGCGGTCGCGTTCTTCACGACGCCACTCTGCTGGACGCTCGCCGACGCCGTCGCGGTGGTATTCCCGGGAATCGGGACGCCCGTGACCAGGTCGGTGTAGGTCCCCGTCGCGACGTCGTTCAGGTTCCCGGTTCCGTCCGGGACCTCAGTCGTGTGGGTGAGCATCAGGAAGTTGGCCGTGTTCGCCGGTACGTCCTGGGTCACGGGGCCTGCGGAGTCGAGGACGGTCGTGCCCGACCGGATGTCGTCGGTGACCGTCGTAGTGATCACCCGGGCCGACGGGTTGGTCGCGTACACGTGGGTCAGGATGGTGATGGGACCGCCCTGCGCGGCGGGCAGCCGTTCCCAGGACACCGTGATCCCCACCTGCGCTTGCCGGGCGTTCGGCCCCGTGCCGCACGTGTTGGGGATGTTCAGCGAAACCGGAGTTGCTTCCTTCGTGATGTTCCAGATGTGCTTCGAGCCCTGTGTGGCGGTCATGTCCTTGCTCAGGCTCTGCGGGAGGATCTCGTTCACCGGGATCGAGACGGTCTTCTTGCTGCCGCCGAGGTCGGGGGCGGAGCCCAGGTACGACTGCAGTGACGAACCCGGGTAGAGGTGCGACCCCAAGGCCAGACGCTCGTAGTAATCGAAGACACACGTGGTTCCCTTGGACTGGTGGATGGTCAGGTCGCGGAAGATAACGGTGTCGGTGCCGCCGCCTGCCGGGTTCGCCGCGTCTCCCTCCAGCGACTGAGGTCCGGCCGAGACCGTGCAGGATGCATCCGACTTGGAGGCGTTGACCTCGGGAGCGGAGATGACGTCGTACCCGACGTCGCCGCTGGTAACGCCGTCGGCCGCGATCGAGAGGTTGTAGTCAGTCGTCGCGGCCGCCTGGGACCCCAGCAACGTCGTAAGCCGGTGGGGAACGAGGTCGAGCTCGTTCCACCCCTTGCCTAGGTTGCCGGGCGTGTACGCAGCGTCGGGGCAGACGAACTTGCCACCGATGGGCAACAGGATACTCCCATCGTTGCGACAGCCCTCGAGCGTCGTGTTCACATGCACGGACTCAGTGCCGGGTGGCACGGAATAGGCCTGCGCAGCCGGGACGGGAAGGGCGCTGAGGGCGATCAGGAAGGCTCCGAGAGAGGCGATGAGCGTCCTCAAGCGTCGGAGCTGGACGGACGAACGAGTCATGGCCATACCCCCAGGTAGTTGTTGTCGGGTGCCTGTGTGGGACCGTTGGGGGTAGCCTATTCGCCCCAAGGAACAGATGGCAAGCTCCGGCTATCGATGTAGGCCTAGGACCGATGGATTTAGTTCGAACGCCCTAGGGCTTCAGCCTCAGCCGCCAGTCAGTAGCCAGCTCTCCGCCTCCGGACGCGCTTCGCGACGACCTGGAGGGACTACTCTGGACCAGCCGATCACGGACCCGACCATCTAGGTGGTAGGCAGCGTGCCGGGATAGGGCGACATCGGGATCGACATGGCGCGCATCACGGTACGCGTACGCTAGCCGCGACGTAGACTCCTGCCGTGCCGGCCTGCCCGAGCTGCGGAGAGGACAACCCGGACCGCGCGAAGTTCTGCCTCGCGTGCGGATCCGCCCTGGCCGCACCGCTCACCCACGAGAGCCGCAAGACCGTCTCGGTCCTATTCTGCGACCTCGTCGATTCCACGAAGCTCGGCGAACGCATGGACCCCGAGTCTCTCCGGGCCCTGATGAGCACCTATTTCGACCAGATGCGCGCCATCATCGACCGGCACGGGGGCACCGTGGAGAAGTTCATCGGGGACGCGGTCATGGCGGTGTTCGGCATCCCGACCGTGCACGAGGACGACGCGCTCCGCGCAGTCAGAGCGGCCGCCGAGATGCGCGACGCGGTCGGCGTCCTCAACGATGATCTCCTCGAGCGCTGGGGCGTGGAGCTGGTCACCCGCACCGGCGTCAACACCGGACCCGTCGTGGCCGGGGACGCGGCCGAAGGACAGACGCTCGTCACCGGGGACGCGGTGAACGTCGCCGCCCGGCTGGAGCAAGCGGCCGGCGACGGCGAGGTCGTGATCGGCGACATCACCCAGCGGCTCACCCGCGCCGCGATCACCGCCGAACCCGTCGAGCCTCTCACGCTCAAGGGCAAGTCCGAGCCGGTCCCAGCGTTCCGACTCTTGGGCGTACGACGGAACACGGCCGGAACCTCGCGACGTCTCGATGCGCCGATGATCGGGCGGGCGGCGCAACTCGGCGCGTTGGTCGACGCACTCCGAGACGTCGAGCGAGCCCGCGTGTGCCGCATGGTGACGGTGCTGGGCGACGCCGGCATCGGCAAGTCGCGGCTGGCCGAAGAACTCATCCGCCGTGCCGGCGACGCCTGGGCACAGCTCCGAGGACGCTGCCTCCCGTACGGCGAGGGCATCACGTTCTGGCCCGTAGCCCAGGCGATCCGCCAGGCAGCCGGACTCGCCGAGGACGGTTCCGTGGAGGAAGCCGAGGCGAAACTTTCCGAGATCGCCGGCGAGCAGACTTCGGCGCAGATATCGAAGGTGCTCGGGCTCCGCGAGGCCGACGTTCCGGCGGCGGAGCTGTTCGGTGCCGTTCGCCATTTCCTGGAGGCCCTCGGGCGCCGGGATCCGGTGATCCTGGTGTTCGACGACCTGCACTGGGCACAGCCGACGCTGCTGGAGCTGATCGACCACCTCGCGCGCTGGACGACCGATGCCCGCGTCCTACTCGTGTGCATCGCCCGACCGGAGTTCGCCCACGCACATCCACGGTGGGGTCAGGACATCCGCGACGCGCACACGTTCACCGTCGAGCCGCTGGGACCGGAGGACAGCCGCGTTCTGATCGACGGCCTCCTCGGGAGCACTGGACTGCCCGAAACGGCCCGCGCGCGGATCTCCGAGGCGGCCGACGGCAACCCCCTGTTCGTCGAGGAGCTCCTCGCGATGCTGGTCGAGGACGGCACATTGGAGCAGGAGGGCGACCACTGGATCGTGACCCGTGACCTATCGACGATCGTGATCCCTCCGACGATCTCGGCGATCCTGGCGTCACGCATCGAACGGCTCCGGCCGGAGGATCGGGACGAAGCTCAACGGGCATCCGTGCAGGGACAGAGCTTCTACGTCGACGCGTTGATCGCGCTGAGCCCCGAGTCGATGGCGGCGCAGGTGCGAGAGCACCTCGACACGCTGGCCGAAACGGAACTGATCCGGCCGGACCGCCAGGATGCGCTCGGCTACGAGACCTATCGGTTCCGCCACATCCTGATCCGCGACGCGGTGTACGAGTCGGCGCTCAAGCAGTTCCGCGCCGAACTGCACGAGCGCTTCGCGGACTGGCTGGAAGGGGCCGCGCGGGACCGGAGCCGCGAGTACGAGGAGATCATCGGGTACCACCTGGAGCGGGCGTTCCGCCTCCGCGCGGAACTCGGCGCGATCCGCGACGTAGAGCTCGCCTTGGCAGGGCGCGCCGGGACACATCTCGGGCACGCCGGCCGGCGCGCACTCGAACTCGTGGACATGCCCGCAGCGACCAACCTGCTCGGGCGCGCGGTGGAGCTGCTGCCCGATGATGACCCGGACCGGCGCCACCTCCTGCCCGGCCTCGCGGAAGCGCTCCTGGACACCGGCGACTTCGACCGCGCCCGTGACGTCCTGGACGAGGCGGCGGCGCGAGCGCGCGGCATCGGTGACGAGGGCTTGGAGGCGCGCACCACCCTCGTTCGCGCCGACCTCGACTCACTGGTCGACCCGGAAGGATGGTCGGAACGGGCGGAGGCGGCGGCCCGTCATGCCATCGACGTGTTCGGACGTGCCACTGACGAGCGAGGCCTCGCACAGGCCTACGGCATGTTGTCCTTCGTCCACATCTATCGCTGCCGGAGCGCCGATACCGCAGAGGCGGCGCTCGCGGCCGCCGAGCATGCCCGTCGCGCCGGCGCCTACGGCGGCCGGTACCTGTCCGCGTACGCGTCGGCGCTGCTCTACGGACCGGCGCCGGTTCCGGAAGCGATCGAACGGATCGAAGAGCTGCGGTCGCACGCAGACCTCGGTCAGTCCGCCGAGGCCACGACGCTGTACACCCTCGGGGTCCTCCAGGCGATGAGCGGGCGGTTCGACTCCGGCCGCGAACTCATCAATCAGGCATCGTTGATCGACCGTCAGCTCGGGCGCGAGGTGGTCGGAGCCATGACCACCGCCGAAACCCTGGCCGACGTCGAACTCCTAGCCGGCAACGCCGATGGAGCTTTACGGGATCTCCGCGAGGGATTCGACACCCTCGTCGAGCTTGGAGAGCGCGGGTACGCGTCCACCCTCGCCGCGATGCGTGCGCGGGCGCTCTGCGAGCGTTCCCGATGGGACGAAGCGCTGCGGTTCGCCGACACGAGCGCGGACTGGGCCGACAGCGATGACATCGTGTCCCAGGTCGTCTGGCGCGGCGGGAAGGCGCGGGCCCTGGCCCACCTGGGGAACGGCGACGAAGCCGAGCGGCTGGCTCGGGAGGCCGCGGACCTCGCGGCGACGACAGACCACATCAACATGCACGCCGACGCCCTGTATGACCTCTCGGACGTGCTGCTGTCTCGCGGCGATCAGGACCGGGCAGCGCAGATCCTCGACGACGCTCGTAACGCCTACCGACGAAAGGGCAACGAGGCCGCGCTCGCTCGGCTGGAGTAGGGCCCTAGCCCTCACCCATGGGCCGGCCGCCCTCTCGCGCGATCTCCAGGATCCGTTCCGGCGGAAGGGGTTTCGCGAACAGGTACCCCTGTCCCAGCTGGCAGCCCAAGGTGGTCAGCATCGAGCGCTGCTCGGGCGTCTCGATCCCTTCGGCGAGCGACACCATCCTGAGGCTCTCCGCCAGCCGGATGACGGCCCGCACGACGTTGACCGCACCGTCATGATCGGGGAGTTCCGACACGAACGAGCGATCGATCTTCAGGGTCGAAATCGGCATGTCCTTGAGGCGCGACAGCGACGAGTAGCCGGTGCCGAAGTCGTCGATCGATATCCCCATCCCGGCGATCGCGAGCCTCCCCAGGACGCCTCGCACCAGGTCGGGGAGCGTCTCCATGCTGGTCTCGGTCACCTCGACGACCATCTGCGTCGGCGGGACGCCGTACTTCTCCAGGAGCGCGGTCAGCCGCTCAACCAGGTCGTCGCACCGCAACTCGCGCGGAGACAGGTTGAACGACATGCGGAGATCCAGGCCCTCGTCGCGCCAGACCTGCGACTGCCGGCAGCTCTCCTCCATCACCCAGTCACCTATCGCATCGATGAAACCGAGATCCTCCGCCAGTTGGATGAACACGGCCGGCGACACGAGCTCGCCGTCCCGCTCCCACCGGACCAACGCCTCGACCCCGACCAACTTACCGTCAAGGAGTCCGACGACCGGCTGATAGAGGAGCTTCCACGAGTTCGCCTCCACCGCACGTCGGAGGTCGTTGACCAGCTGGAGCCGCCCTTCCGGGTCGCCCGTGCCCTTCGTGGACACGAGGTGCCCGCCCGGGCCATCCTCCTTGCTCTCGCGCATCGCGGTCGCCGCATCGCGCATCAACGTGGTCGCGTTCTCCGAGTAGCGCGGGAAGATCGCGGCCCCGGTGCTCGCCGTGATGACAATCTCCTGCTCGCCCGAGACGAACGGTTTCCTCAGCAAGTCGGCAACGGCGTGCGCCGCCGCCTCCGCCGCGATGAATCCGGGGTCGTCCTCGTCGGCACGATCGTCGGCACCCGTGCCGTCCACGTCCGCAACCAGGATGAGGAACTCATCGTCGCCCGCCCGCGACACCGTGCCGGGGGAGGACACCGCCAGGCGCGCTGTCACCTCCATGAGGATCCGATCTGCTTCCACCGACCCGAGCCCTTCATTGACCAACCGGAAGCCGTCCAGGCCGACGTGCAACACCGCGACCGCGGACCCCGATCGTTCGGCACGGCTCAGCGCCATGGCGAGCAGTTCCTCGAACATCATCCGGTTCGGCAACCCGGTGAGGCGATCGATCGGCCGCTCGAGTTCGCGCAGCCGCATGACGAGCCCGCGCATCACCTGCGCCATCACGGACGGCTGCTCTTCGAACAGCCGCCACAGGTGCTCACGCTGAAGTTCGAGACACACGACCGGTGTCATCGTCACGATCGTTGCTGATCGCGGCGCTCCGTCGATCAGCGAGAGCTCTCCGAACACGGATCCCGGACCAAGTTCGCGCACCTGACGGCCCCGCTGCACGACACAGACCCGCCCCTCCACCAAGATGTAGGCGCTGTCCCCCAGCGTATCTTCGGTGACGATCCGGTGATCCTCGTCCAGCTCGATCCGGCGGGCGAGGCCGAGGATCCGCTCCTTGACCTCGTCGCTGAGCCCGGCGAAGAGTGGTTGCGCGCCGATCACGGCGGCATCCAAGACCTCGTCAACTTCCATGGCACACCTCTCAGGGGACCCCGTGCTTGGAGTCCCTGCCCCATCTGAGGTGTCGGCTGAGAAGGCCTCCGCATTTAGCCCGAGCGGGCCTCAGGGTCCGTGCTCAGGTGACTCGCCACCGGCTCCCGGGAGGGTAGAACCGACCCGTAGAGCACGGCCGCCAGGGCCGTCGCTGCGTTCAGGGAGCTCACCTCCCCACGCATCGGGAGGGCGACGAGCACGTCGCAGGCCTCGCGGACCAGCCTGGCCAGCCCGGTCCCCTCCGAGCCGATCACGACCGCGATCCTTCCCGGCGGGCAGGGCTCGGCGTAGATGTCGCTCGGGGCGCCCTCATCGAGCCCGGCGATCGTGAACCCGCCCTCCTTGAGCCGTCCGATCGCCCGGGCGATGTTTGCGACCCGGGCATGCGGGAGCGTCACGAGGGCACCGGCGGAAGCACGGATCGCGGCAGCCGTCACCGGAGCCGACCGTCTCGTCCGCGTCACCAACATCGCTGCTCCCGCGCCGTCCGCGACCCGCGCGGAAGCGCCGAGGTTCTGCGGGTCCTCGATCCCGTCGAGCACAGCGACGACCGCGTTCTCGGGAAAGGGGAACGTCGCCATGTCACGCTCCGAGAGATCGGCGGGCACGGCAACCCTGGACACGACGCCGCGGTTGTCGACGGCCAACGCGTCCAGCTCGACCGCCGGCCGGCGGTCCACGACGACGCCCGCCTCCTCGGCGGCGGCGAGCAGGTCCCGGAGACCCTCGGTGGCGCTTCCGCCCTCCGCGATCGTCACGGCACGCGCCCGCCCGGCACGAATCGCCTCCATAACCGCCCGCTTCCCACCGATGTACGCGAGGCGCGCGGGCTCGGGACGCCGCCGGCGTCGTCGCCGGTCGCTCACGTCAGGCCTCGGCGACGACGGCGAGTACGAGGCACCCCGCACCGTCCCCGGCGAGACCGAGCCCCTCGGGCCGGGTTGCCTTCACCGACACCCGGTCGACGTCCACGGAGAGGGCTGCGGCCAGGTTCCGGCGCATCTCCTCGCGATGCGCGGAGAGATGCGGACTCTCCGCGATCACCGTCGCGTCGCACGACCGCGGGACCATCCCTCGCTCCTCCAACATCCCCACGACGCGCGCCAGCAGATCGAGTCCTGCCATCCCCTCGACCGCCGGATCGCGATCGGAGAAATGCTCCCCCACGTCACCGAGGCACGCGGCGCCGAGGAGCGCGTCCCCGATCGCGTGGCAGACCACGTCGCCATCCGAATGACCGGCCAATCCAGGCTCCCCCTCGACGTGCACCCCTCCGAGGAATAGCGGACGTCCGACTTCACGAGGATGCGTATCGAACCCGAGCCCGAACCGAAGATCGGTCATCGCAGTGCCCCGCCCGTCTTGATGATGGCCTCGGCGCGAGCGAGGTCGGTCGACGTCGTCACCTTGAGGTTGTCGGGCTCCCCGCGAACGCTGACGACGCGGTACCCGGCCCACTCGAGCACCGCCGCATCGTCCGTCGCCGTGTGCCCCTCCGACGCCGCCCGCTCGTGAGCCGCACGGAAGGACTCTGCCCTGAACGCCTGCGGCGTCTGGGCGAGGAACAGCTCCTCGCGGGGCTCGGTGGCTACCACGACGCCATCGCGGACCCGCTTCACGGTGTCGGTGACGGGCGTGACGGGGATCGCCCCGTCGGCGGACTGCGGGTCCCCGCCGTCGGTGACGGCCCCGATGACCCGGGAGAACAGCTGCGCCGACGCGAACGGGCGGGCGGCATCGTGGCAGACCACGATCTGCGCCGATGCCGGTACGGCCGCCAACGCAGCGATGACCGACGCCTGACGGGAGGCCCCCCCCGACACCGCCGTGACGCTCTTGTCGAGGCCGCCGACCGCGGCGATCGCGTCCTCGAAGCCCTCCGGCACGGCGGCAACGATCGACGTCACCTGTGGACAGGCGGCCGCCGTACGCATCGCCAGCTCGACCATGGTTCCGTCTCCGATCGGCAGGAACGCTTTCGGTGCGCCACGACCCATCCGATCTCCGGCTCCCGCCGCGAGGATGATGGCGACGGCTTCCGTCACGAGGACCCGTCGGACAGATTCGCGAAGACCATCCGACCGGTCGGCGTCTGCAGCGTGTTCGTGACGCGGACCTTCACGTCGTTGCCGATGAACTCGACCGCGTCCTGGACGACGACCATGGTCCCGTCCTCCAGGTACCCGATCCCCTGGCCGTGCTCCTTGCCTTCCTTGACCAGGTGCAGCGCGAGCTCCTCCCCGGGCGTGAGCGGGATCCGGAACGCGGACGCCAGCGCGTTGATCGACCTCACGGGCACCCGGACGGCCTCGGCGACCTTAGCAAGATTCACGTCGGCGGTGACGAGGGTCCCGCCCCGGTCCTTGGCCAGCCGGACCAACGCCGAGTCCACATCGTCGACCGCGTCCTCCTCGACGAGCTGCACGTCGGCATGCGGATCCTTCTGGAGCTTGTTCAGCACGTCCAGCCCGCGCCGGCCCCGTTTCCGACGGTTGTCGTCAGAGGAGTCCGCGATCCGCTGGAGCTCGGCGAGCACCCCGGTGTGGATCAGCAGGGTCCCCGACAGGAATCCGGTGCTCACGAGGTCCAGCACCCTGCCGTCGATGAGCACGCTCGTGTCGATCACGTTCACCTCACCGCTGGACAGGCCCGCGGCCTTGGGCTTGAGACCGAGGATCGCGTAGATCTCGTTGGCCTTCGCGCGGGTGACCCGGTATCCGACGCTGCCGAGCACCGCGTAGATGAACAGGACCGACGTCCACGTCACCAGCGGCGGCAGTTTCACGAAGAACAGGGGGAACGTGATGAGGAACGCGAGGAACAAGCCGACCGTCAGGCCCGCGACACCGACGGCGATCTCGGCGATCGGGCGCTTCCGGAGCGACTCCTCGGTGCTCCGCACGCTGGCGACCGTCAGTCGCCCGAACATGCCCCCGATCACGTACCCCACGGCCGCGCCCAGGAACACCCCGAGACCGGTTCTCCAGGCCTCCTCCTCCCCCGACTGGGCGGCTCTCGCGATATACAAGCCGGCCGTCCCCAAGAGCGCGATGAAGATCAGACGCACGACCTCGACCAAGCGGCCCCGCGGATAGCGACGGGAACGCGAAGACGCCTTGGCGTCGGGACGGGTCTGCGGGCGGTCGGCTTCGTCGGTCACAACGGCTCCACCCTGCCCCCTGGCGGTTCCGGGCGCAAGCTGCTAGGCGTTCGCGAGGACCCTGGCCGCGTGCGAGTCGTCGAGGACTTTGTCGATCATCTCGGTGGCCTTCTCCTCGCTGCAGTCGCTCGCGAACATCAGCTCGGACACGAGGATCTGGCGGGCCTTGACGACCATGCGCTTCTCGCCGGCGGACAGCCCCTTCTCGCGGTCCCGGATCGACAGGTTCCGCACGACCTCGGCGACCTGGTAGATGTCGCCGGAGCGCAGCTTCTCGATGTTGTTCTTGAAGCGGCGGCTCCAGTTCGAGGCCATACTGGACTCGTCTTCCTTCAGGACCTTCAGGACCTTCTTGACCTCGTTCTTGCTGACGACATCACGGAGACCGACCTCATCGGCACTCTCGACGGGCACGTTCACCGTCAAGTCTCCATGCACGACGCGGAGCTTGAGGTACTTGCGCTTGACGCCTTGGAAGTCGCGGATGCTCACTTCGTCGATCACTGCTGCCCCGTGCTCGGGGTGGACGACGGTATCTCCCTTGCGGAAAGCCAAGAAACCTCCAGAGGTCACGAGTGTTCGAGACTGTTGCCGGACAAGGGGATGGTAACACGGAGCCGCCCTGAGGCGCAAGTCAAAGTCGCAGGTCAGAGCCTATATTCGGGCTCTTCTGCGGCTATCTGCGCAGCGGATCGCGGGTGTCGGATCGCAGGGCCGCCCACCCCAACGCCTGAGATATGGTACGCACGGTCCTGACCCCGCCCTCGTCCGAAGAGGGACCGAACACGGTGGCCAGACCTTGCGTCCTGGCCGCCCCCACCCGCTGGCCCATGCCGGCAACAGGCCGGATCTCGCCGGTCAATCCGATCTCGCCGATGAACGCGGCGCCCTGCGGGGGAGCGACCCCCGTCGCTGCCGACGCCAGCGCTGCCGCGATGGCGAGATCGCACCCGGGATCGTCGATCCGCACGCCTCCGGAAGCCGCGCCGTACAGGTCGGCGCGGGTGAGCGGGATACCCGCCAGCCGATCGACGACGGCGGCGATCAGTTGGAACCGCTTCGCATCGAGTCCGGCGACCTGGCGTCGCGCGGAACCCTCGGTCGGCACGACGAGCGACTGCACCTCGACGGCCAACGCCCGGCGGCCGGCCATCGGCAAGGCGACCGCCGAGCCGGGGCGGCCCTCGCCTGAGGAGAGACGGTCGGCCGGGTCGCTCTCGTGGAGGCCGTCGGCAGCCATCTCGAACCACGCGACCTCGCCTTCGGAACCGAAACGGTTCTTCCCCCCGGCCAGCACCCGCTGCCCGGTGCGGACATCGCCTTCGAACGAGAGGATGACGTCGACCGCATGTTCCAGCGTCCGAGGACCCGCCACGTCCCCGTCCTTCGTCACGTGACCGGTCATCAACACCGCGATGTTCTGCTGCTTCGCGAGACCCACGAGCGCATCGGCCGAGCCACGTACCTGGGCGGTGCCGCCGACGATCCCGGCGGAGTCGGGATCGCGGAGCGACTGGATGGAGTCGACGGCGAGCAGGAACGGCCGCGCGCCGTGGGCGACCTCGACCACCGCAGGAAGCTCGCGCCCCGCGGTGAACGAGATCGCGTCGCCCGGGATGCCCAGGCGACGGGCGCGCACGCCGACCTGCCCGCGCGACTCTTCCCCGGACGCCAGCAGGCAGTCGAAGCCGGCGGCCGACAGGTTCCCCAGGAGTTGGAGGAGGAGGGTGGACTTGCCGATGCCGGGCTCGCCCGCGAGCAGCGTGACCGAACCGGGAACGAGTCCGCCCCCGAGGACACGGTCGATGCCGGGGAAGCCGGTCGGAACCCGCTCCTGCACCTCGACGGGAACATCGAGATCGGAGATGGCCATACCGGGCGGCGCCGTGCCAGTGGAGTCCGCCTGGATGGTCCCCCACGCACCGCAGCCCGGACAGCGCCCGGCCCATTGAGCCAGTTGCTGGCCACACTCGGTGCACGCAAGGAGGGCCCGAACCTTCATGCGCACCACCCTAGCGAGGGGGTCTGACATCTTCTGCGACCGCAGGCTTCACCCCGGCCGCGGCCAGCACGCCGATCAGCCGGGGCCTAGCTCTCCTGGCTGCCGGCCAGCTCGACGGGAGGGATGTCCGGCGGCTGGGGGACCTCGAAGACGATCTCGCCGTCCACGCCGTCGACGATGATCGTCGCTCCGGGACGGAATTCCTTGTAGAGGATCTTCTCCGAGAGCGGGTCCTCGACCAGCCGTTGGATCGTGCGGCGGAGCGGCCGCGCTCCCAGCGAGGGGTCGTAGCCCTTGTCGGCCAGCACGTTCTTGGCCATGTCGGTCAGCTCGATGTCGATATCCTTGGTCTTGAGCTGCTCGCGCACGCGCTTGATCAGCAGGTCCACGATCGCTTTCACGTCCTCGCGCGAGAGCGAGTGGAAGACGATGACCTCATCGATCCGGTTGAGGAACTCCGGCCGGAAGGAGCGCTTGAGCTCCTCCATGACCTTCTCCTTCATCTTCTCGTGGGTCACGTCGTCGTCCTGCGCCGCGCTGAACCCGATGCCGACGCCCTTCTGGATGTCACGGGCCCCGAGGTTCGAGGTCATGATGATGATCGTGTTCTTGAAGTCGACCGCGCGCCCCTGCGCGTCCGTCAGCCGCCCGTCCTCGAGGATCTGCAGCAGCGTGTTGAACACGTCCGGGTGGGCCTTCTCGATCTCGTCGAACAGGATCACGCTGAACGGCTTGCGGCGCACGGCCTCGGTGAGTTGCCCGCCCTCCTCGTAACCGACGTAGCCCGGCGGCGAGCCGATCAGCCGCGACACGGTGTGCTTCTCCATGTACTCGGACATGTCGAGCTGGATCAGCGAGTCTTCGTCGCCGAACAGGAACTCGGCCAGCGCCTTGGACAACTCGGTCTTCCCGACGCCGCTCGGACCGAGGAAGATGAACGAGCCGCTCGGGCGCTTCGGGTCCTTCAGGCCGGCCCGCGTTCGCCGGATCGCCTTCGAGACGGCCACGACGGCGTCGGTCTGGTCCACGATCCGCTTGTGCAGCTCGTCCTCCATCCGGATGAGCTTCTCGGTCTCCTCCTCGGTGAGCTTGAACACGGGGATGCCCGTCCAGTTCGACAAGACCTCCGCGATCTCCTCCTCGTCGATCTCGGAAAGCACGTCCATCTCGCCCGACTTCCACTCGGTCTCCTTGCGCGAGCGCTCGTCCAGGAGGGTCTTCTCCTCGTCGCGCATGCGCGCGGCCGCCTCGAAGTCCTGCGCGTCGATAGCGCTCTCCTTGCGGAGGCGCACCTCGGCGATCTTCTCGTCCACCTCACGCACGTCGGGCGGGGCCGTCATCCGGCGGATGCGCACCCGGCTGCCGGCCTCGTCGATCAGGTCGATGGCTTTGTCGGGCAGGAACCGGTCCGAGATGTAGCGGTCGGCCAGGTTCGCGGCGGCGACCAGTGCGTCATCCGTGTAGCTGACGCGATGGTGCGCCTCGTAACGGTCCTTCAGGCCCTTGAGGATGTCGATCGTGTGGGCGACGGTCGGCTCCTTGACTTCGATCGGCTGGAACCGGCGCTCGAGCGCCGCATCCTTCTCGAGGTACTTGCGGTATTCGTCACGCGTGGTGGCACCGATCGTCTGCAACTCGCCGCGTGCCAGCATCGGCTTGAGGATGGAGGCGGCATCGATGGCGCCCTCAGCGGCACCGGCACCGACCAGCGTGTGCAACTCGTCGATGAACAGGATGATATCGCCGCGCGTCTTGATCTCCTTGAGGACCTTCTTGAGGCGCTCCTCGAAGTCGCCGCGGTAGCGCGACCCGGCCACCAGCGCGCCGAGGTCCAGGGTGTAGATCTGCTTGTTCTTGAGGGTCTCGGGCACCTCGCCCGCCATGATGTCCTGCGACAGACCCTCGACGACGGCCGTCTTGCCGACGCCCGGCTCGCCGATCAGCACCGGGTTGTTCTTGGTCCGGCGCGACAGGACCTGCATGACCCGCTCGATCTCCTTCTGGCGACCGATGACGGGGTCGAGCTTGCCGTCCCTCGCGAGCTGCGTCAGGTTACGGCCGAACTGATCCAGGACGGTCGAGCCCTGCGGCTGCTGCTCCCCGGACCCCGGTGTGGTCTCGCGGCCGCCCGTGTAGCCGGACAGCAGCTGGATGACCTGCTGGCGAACGCGGTTCAGATCGGCGCCGAGCTTCTGCAGCACCTGCGCGGCGACCCCTTCACCTTCGCGGATCAGCCCGAGCAGGATGTGCTCGGTGCCGATGTAGTTGTGGCCGAGCTGCAGCGCTTCGCGCAACGAAAGTTCCAGCACCTTCTTCGCGCGCGGGGTGAACGGGATGTGGCCGGTCGGCGCGGCCTGGCCCTGACCGATGATCTCCTCGACCTGCTGACGAACGTCCTCGAGTCGGATGTTCAGCGATTCCAACGCCTTGGCGGCGACGCCCTCGCCTTCGTGGATCAGCCCGAGCAGGATGTGCTCGGTGCCGATGTAGTTGTGGTTGAGCATGCGCGCCTCTTCCTGCGCGAGCACCACAACCCGCCGTGCCCGATCCGTGAATCGCTCGAACATCAACAACACCCCTCGGGCCGGAACGACCCGCCTTGCCCGCCCCAGGGATCCCGGGACCACGTCCTACCCCTGAGGTGCACGAGGCGCTCCCCGTCGCGATGGACACGCCTGGAGCGCCTACGCACGGAATTATACCTTTGCCCGCGAGATAGGAAGTTCATCCACACCTCCTGTTTCCCTCAAGATCCGTCCCTCCGCGCCTCGGTGGGCCGTCCGTCAGTTGGCACCGGGCCCGGAAAGGGGCATGATGTGGCTCAGGATTCCATCCCCTCCCGCGGGCGAGGAGTGCTGATACGCGTGCGTATCTTGGTAGTAGATGACCACGTGGGGTTCCGCCGGGCCCTGGTGACGACGCTGGGTCTGGTCAACGGGCTCGAGGTCGTCGGCGAAGCCGGCGACGGAGAGGCCGCCTACACGCGCGCGCTCGATGTCGACCCCGACGTCGTGCTGATGGATCTCTCGATGCCGGGGATGTCGGGGGTCGACGCCATGCGGATGATCCATCGACGCAAGCCCGAGATCCCGGTCGTCATCCTCACGGCCCACGCTGATTCGGCGTTGGAGACCGATGCTCGCACCGCGGGCGCATCGGGGTTCATCGCTAAGGGCGGCGGCCTGCAGGAGCTGGTCGATAGCCTGATGGAGGTCTGTCAGGATCTCGGCGACGGACAGGTGGTCAACGGGAGCTGAGGGGGACGTCTCCCCGAGTCGTGGGTCAGCGCCGGCCGGCACGCTTGCGCAGCGCGTCCAGATCCTTGATGACGATGGAGCGTCCGCCGACATCCAGGTAGTTGCGACCCTCGAGCGAATGCAGGATATGGTTCACGCTCTGCCGGCTCCCGCCGACCATGTGCGCCAGATCGGTCTGGGTGAGACCGAGGTCGAGTGAGATTTCCTCGCCCCTCGCCTCCCCACGCTGCTCCGCGAACCCCGCCAGCACCTTCGCGATGCGGCCTTCCAGATCGAGGAAGACGAAATCCGAGGCTTGCTCGGTGAGGCGGCGCAGCATCGCACCGACCGAGCGGAGCAGGCCGTCGGCGATGGCCGGCTCATCGAGCAGGAGCTGCAGCATCGTGCTCCGTGCGAACGCGAGGAGGGTGGTCGGCTCCAGGGCCTCTGCCGAGGCCGAGCGCCGCCCCTCGTCGAGCAGCGCGACCTCCCCGAGGGTATCCGGCGGCCGCAAGGTGACGAGTACCATCTCCTCGCCCTGGCCGGATTGGACGAACACCTTCACGCTCCCCTCGGCCACGACGTAGAACGCGTCGCCCGGGTCACCCTGATAAAAGATGATCGCGCCCTTCTTGTACCGACGATCGTTGGCGAGCTCGGCGATCTTGTTGAGTTCGGCCGGACCGAGGCCGGAGAACAGCTCGGTGTCCATCAACAGAGCGGCGACGCGCGATAGATCCATGGGCGCAGTCTAGAGGGCGACGGAGCCTGGGGAAAATCTCGGCATCGCGAGGCTACTTGACGACCTTGACGGTCGAGGTGGTCGGCGACCACCCGGATACGGTGCTCGTCCCGGTGTTCACGAGGCGCGCGCGGAACTTGTAGCTGCCGTGGTCCGGCGCATCGAACGTACCGCTCGGGTCCGTCTGGTCGTTCTCCCAGTTCTTCCAGCCGGTCCATTTCTTCGTGCCGGACTTCTTGACCTTGTACTGCACGTCCCACGCGCAGGTCGTGCAGCTTTCGACGGTCGCGGACGAGGACCACGTCACGCCGATCTCGTGCCCCTTGTCGGGCTGGATCTGCGCCGCTTGCGGCTTCACCTTGACCGTCACGGTATCCGCGTTGCTCGGATCGACCACGGTGTAAGTGCCTGCCGGGTACCGGTAGTCGTCGTCGGCCACGAACGCGAACAGCGGTGCGCCCGCGTCACCGAGCAGGCCCGCGTCCTGCGCCGAATGAGCGGGGTCGAGCACGAAGTTCATGGTGGTTCCGAGGACCACCGTCGTGGAGGGCGGGGTGATGCCGGCGTCCTGGAAGAGGAGCGTGTCGTCGTCGACCTCGCTGGCCGTCGCATCGACGTCGACCGGCACGCGGCGCGCGTGTCCGCGGATGAACGGCGCGCGCGAACCCTCGGGAGACGAGATCGACGGGCGTGACGCGGCCGGCGCGCCCAGCTGGGTGGTCCGGATCAGCAGGACCGCGTCGCCTTCGGCGTTGAACGAGCGAACGACACACGGGTCGGGATCGATCGTGACGGCATCCGGGCACTCCGGGATCATCACGCCGTGGTTGAAGGCGTACACCTCGCCGCCCGAGAGCATCCCCGAGTCGATGCCGAACTCGATGTCGGCGTTGAGCCCGCCGGTCGCGTCCAGCGCTTTGACCAGAGCGGTGTACGGGAAGAAGTCGTAGCCGCCGACGTTCGCGGGGTCGTCCGTGCTCTCATCGATCGAGAACTCGTGGGCGCCGGAATCGAGATTCTGCACGCCGGTCGCGAACTCCTTGCCCGGGATCGAGACGCCTCCCGGCGGATTCACTGTCGTGGTGGTCCCCGTCGCCATCCAGTTCCCCGGGGAGATCGAGGCGTCGACATCGTAGTCCCAGATCAGGATCCTCCCCACGATGGCGTTGATGGCACCGGTCCCCATGTAGTTCGCCTCGATAATGCTCGGTGCGCCCAGGGTGATCTGGTCGGTCTTCGCGATCACGCCCGAGGCCCTGTTGTCGAAGACCGTCGAGGGAACCCCATCCTCTGCGTAGCCCTTGTAGTACCCGAAGTCGTTCTGGATGTCGAACGTGCCGCGGTTGATGAAGGTCGTCCCATCGTCGGCCACGAAGTGGGCGTCGGCGTCGATGGCGACGTACCCGTCATTGTCGACGGTGCGGTAGGCTCCGCACGCAGCCGGCGGCGGCGGCTGACAGCCACCGATCCGGACACCACCCATGTCGGCGATCAGATCGCCTCCGTTGAGGTAGGTGGTCCCCGACCCCAGCATCGACGCCATCTCCGCTGGTGACGGCGATCGCATGTGAAGCATCGCGCCGTTCGGCACCTCCAACGTACCTCCACCGCTGATCGTGCCACCGTACACACGACCATCGAACGTCGCCTTACCGCCCGGGAGCACTCGCAGTTCCGCCTGCTCCGTCGTCAGGTCCGACCGCTGAAACCCGACGGCCACCTGTGTTGCCGAGGCGCCACCCTCGAGCCGGTACACGCTCGTCGGCCCGCCGCCGAACTGCAGGTTCCGGAACTCACCGTTCGAGTACAGCGACCCGTTCGGGAAGTCCCCACCCAAGAGCCGGAAGGGAGACAGGTCCATCCCCCAGGGTCCGCCGTTGATCACGCCCTCGTTGCGGACGGCAGCGTCGATGATCTCCGGATTCGGGAAGCTCGCCGAACCCAAGCTGTACACCTGTCCATTCGGAGTAACGGCGACCCGGGCAACCCCGAACGCCTGGTCGTTGCACATCGGCCCGTCCGGACCATCGTAGGTCCGGATGCCAGCGTCCTCCCCTACGCTGAGCCAGCTATCGACGATCAAAGCGGATCCCCGACGCATCATGAATTGTGCGTTGTCGCCGATCGACCCGTTGACGAACGTCGTCAGGGCGATGCTGGCGTTCCCGCACAGCTTGAACGTGCTGCTCTGCGCCTGCTGGAAGGTGGACTGCACGACCACCTGACCGCCACCGGTGAGATAGCCAGCGGACAGGTTCAGATCTGTCACCGTGAGCGTTTGACCTGCGAGGATGTTCAGAGTTGCCGCGGGGGAGTTGATGTCGAGCCCATCGATCGTGACTCCTGTGGAAAGATCAACCTGACCGGTCGGGATGACGGCACACTCAGAGGAGTTGTCCGGCACGCCGTTCGGACCCCAGTTCGCAGGGTTGAACCAGTTGGTATCGGCGATCCCGGTCCACACGTATGTGATCGTGCAGCCGGCGGCTTGGACAGACTGAGGTACCAAGACGAGGGTTGTCGCGGCCACAGCCAGCACGACGATGATGTGGGCCAGCACACCTCTCCGAGCTCCGGCGCTCCCTGTGTACTGCATCTCGCTCCTCGTCCCCAGCATCTGACTCTGCTTGGTTCCACCGATTCTCGCAAGTCGGTCGGGCGTAGGACCCGCCCTTCCGGCCCCGCCGAGGAAAGGAGGGGACCGCCTGGGGATGTTTCGGCGGCCCCCTCACGCCTCTCGGGTCGGCCCGCGCCCACGTAGCCGCCCGTGAGGTTCCGGTGCTTCCTCTATAGGTTCGGTCATGGGGGACATGCGGTTCGTCAGCCAGACGACAACGGATGTGTCGGGTTCGCGACAGGCCGACCTCATGCCTCTTCGGGACGGTGGCTGGGGAACATGATCAGGTCGCGCAGGCTGGGGGCGTCGGTCAGCAGCATGAGGAGCCGATCGATGCCGAGCCCGAGGCCGCCCGCCGGCGGCATGCCGTGCTCGAGGGCACGGAGGAAGTCCTCGTCCAGCGGGTGGGCTTCCTCGTCGCCGGCCTCCTTCGCACGGAGCTGGTCCTCGAACTTCGCCCGCTGCTCGTCGGGGTCGGTGAGCTCGGAGAACGCGGTAACCAGCTCGAGCCCTCCGATCACGAGGTCGAAGTGCTCGGTCAGGCCGGCCTCGTCGCGATGCGGACGAGCCAGTGGGGAGACCTCACGAGGAAAATCGCACACGAAGGTCGGCTGCTCGATGGTCTCCTCGACGAGCTTGTCGAACATCTCTTGGACGATCTTGCCCGGACCCCAGGCGGGGTCCAGCGGCACACCGTGCTTCTCGGCCAGCGTCGCCAGATCCGCCCGGTCGAGCGTGACCTGCTCACCGACCGCCTCCGACACGCCGCCGAGGATCGTGATCCGTGCGAACGGTGCGGCCAGATCCACGCGCAGGTCCCGGTACCGCACGCCCAGATCGTCGGGATCACGCCCCATGATCGGCCCGACGGCGCGCGCGGACTCCCGGATCAGCGTCTCGCTGAGGTCCATCATCGTGTGGTAGTCGCCGTAAGCGCGGTAGGCCTCGAGCATCGTGAACTCGGGGTTGTGGTCTCGATCGATCCCTTCGTTGCGGAAGTTTCGGCCGAGCTCGTAGACGCGCTCCATGCCGCCGACCATCATCCGCTTGAGGTACAGCTCCAATGAGATACGCAGCTTCATCTCGGTGTCGAGGACGTGGTGATAGGTCGTGAAGGGACGCGCGTTCGCCCCACCCGCGATGGTCTGGAGCATCGGCCCCTCGAACTCGAGGTAGCCCTGCCCGTCGAGCACCCGGCGCAAGGTCTTGAGCACCGCGGCACGCGCCAACGTGTACCGGCGCGGGGCGTCGTCCACGATGAGATGAACGTACCGGCGGCGCTGCTGAAGGTCCGGGTCCTTCAGCCCGTGCCACTTCTCGGGCAACGGACGCAGCGACTTGGTCAGCATCGTGAGCTCGCGTATCTTGACCTGGAGCTCACCCTTCTTCGACGTGCCGACGACGCCGCGCGCACCGATGATGTCGCCGAGGTCCACCTCGTCCACCAACCCGGCGGCGTCGCTCAGGTCGCCTTTGACGCACATCAACTGGATGTCCCCGGTCCGGTCCCGCAGGACGAAGAACGTGAGCTTTCCGAAATCTCGGCGTTGGACCACTCGCCCGGCGACCGTTACGTCGTCGACCGTCTCCGTGCCGGGCTCGAGCGCCGGGTAGCGCTCGCGCAGGTCGGCGGCGTGCTCGGGGTCGGCGTCGTAAGTCAGAGCGTACGGCTCGACGCCGGCCGCCCGCAGGCGCTCCAGCGACTCGCGACGCGCGCGCAGCACCTCGGCCTCGCGACCGCGCGCCTCCTCCGGATCGGACTCCGGATCGGTTACGCCGTCGTCACTCATCGTCCCCCACGTTCTTCTCGAAGACCAGGCGCAACCCTTCCAGGGTGAGCCAGGGCTCGTGATGATCGACCAAGTCGGTCAACGGCACGATAACCGCTGCCAGACCGCCCGTGGCGACCACCGTCGGTTCCGCCTCAAGTTCCTCCTCGATCCGCTCGATCATGCCTTCGATCTCCGAGACCGTGCCCCAGACCAAGCCGGATTGCATGGCATCGTTGGTGTTCTTGCCGATGACGGCCTTGGGGGCGACGATCTCGATCCGCGGCAGGCGAGCGGCCCGGAAGGTCAGACTCTCGACCGAGATCTGGATGCCGGGGGCGATGGCTCCGCCGACGTATTCCCCTTTGGCCGAGACCACGTCGAAGTTCGTCGCGGTGCCGAAGTCCACGACGATGCTCGGCCCGCCGTACTTGGTGAACGCGGCCAGGGCGTTCACCACGCGGTCAGGACCGACCTCGCGAGGGTTGTCGATCAGGATCGGGATGCCGGTCTTGACCCCCGGTTCGACCACGATCGGCGAGAAGTGGAAATAGCGCTCGGTCATGTCACGCAGCGCGACGCTGACGGACGGCACGCCCGACGCGATCACAACCCCGGTCACCTGCTTGGTGAACGACAGCCCCTGCTGTTCGAGGAAACCGCCGAACATCAGGGCGAGTTCGTCGGCGGTGCGGTCGTGGACCGTCGCCATCCGCCAGTGCCAGGTCAGCTCGTCGCCCTTGAACACGCCGAGCACGGTCTCGGTGTTCCCGACGTCGATCGCGAGGAGCATGGTCAACCGCCTCCTTTGAGGTCGCCTGCCGATGGGTCGTCATCCTCCCACAACCCACCGGGCCGGCGCATCTGCGCCTTCGGGCGGGCGGCGACGTCGAGGTCAGTGCCCTAGGAGCAGGTTGTCGATGAGGCACGTCGTCCCGATCCGGGCCGCGACCAGGGCCCGAGCCGGAGGACCAGCGCGACCCACCGTCTCCAGCGCCTCGAACGTCGTGTCGTCGACAACGGTCGCATAGTCGAGCTCGGCGAGCGGCTCGGCTTCGACCGCCTCACCGATGGCAGCCGCCAGTGCTGCCGCATCCGCCTCGCCCTGTTTCAGCCGATGCTGCGCTTCCTGGAGACCCCGGTGCAGACAGGTCGCCGCCACGCGCTCCTCGAGATCCAGGTAGACGTTCCGAGAGGACATCGCCAGACCATCGGCTTCGCGAACGGTAGGGCACCCGACGACCTCTACCTGCGGGGCGAGTTCGATGGCCATCTTGCGGACCAGGAAGAGCTGCTGGGCGTCCTTCTCACCGAAGTAGGCACGGCACGCGCCCGTGAGATCGAACAGGCGGGCGATGACGGTGAGCACCCCGCGGAAATGTCCGGGGCGCGCGGCACCCTCGTAGCGATCGCCGAGCGGCCCGGGATCCACCGTGATCATCGGTGGGTACTCCGGATACATCTCCTCGACCGTCGGCAGGAACATGACCTCGACCCCCCGCGCCTCGGCCGTCGCGATGTCCCGCTCCTCGTCTCGGGGGTAGCGCTCGTAGTCCTCGCCCTCGCCGAACTGGAGCGGGTTCACGAAGAGATAGACGATGACCGTGTCGCGCTCCTCCACCGCCCGGCGCATCAACGACAGGTGGCCGTCATGGAATGCGCCCATCGTCGGAACGAGACCGACAGGGTGGATCTGCGCGCGCGCATCGTCGACGACCTCCCGGTAGGCCTCGAAGGTCCGGATCACGTCCACCGCGCGAGCACCTCCTCGACCACCGCGCGCTGCTGGTCGGTGATGCGGTCCGCGTGCTGCGCCAGGTCCAGCGCGACCCGGGCGAGCGCGACGTACGCGGGGATGGCCTCGGGCGCACGGTTCGCCAAGGCTTCCAGGTTACGCGCCACCGTTCCCGCGTCGCCGCGGGCGGCAGGTCCGGTCAGCGCAGCTTCCGGCCCGACCGCCATCGCGTTCTCGAACGACGCACGGGCCAGCGGCATGAACAGCTCCTTCGGGTCGGGCAGGCCGGCGGCCTTGAACAGGTTCTCTGCCTCCGCGGTGACCGCGACCAGGTAGTTCGAGGCGAATACGGCCGCCGCATGGTACAGGGACTTGACCTCGTCCGGGAGCCGGAACGGGCGGCCGCCGGCGTCGACGGCGAGCCGCTCACCCAGTGCGAAGGTCGCGTCGGCGCCCACCTCCGCGGTCACCGCCATCGCGCAGTGGGGGAGGCGGCGGAGCGCGGACTCCACATCGGGGAACGTCAGCAGCGGGTGCAGCGACAGGACGTTCGCGCCCGCCCCGCGGGCGGCGTCGAGCACATCGAGTCCGATCGCGCCCGACAGGTGCACCACGGTTTGTCCCTCGGTGATCGCACCGCGTTCCGCGAGCCCGTCGCACACCGGCGCGATGGCATCGTCGGGAACCCCGAGGACGACGACCTCTCCCCGGCGCGCAGCCTCCGGCGCCGGCATGACCGGGACGATCGGCAGGAACCGCTCCGCGCGTTCGCGGGTTGCCTCCCGGCCGGCCACCGCGACGATCCCGTGACCTGCCGCCTGCCACAGGATGGCCAGCGCCGTTCCCGTCCGGCCCGCACCGACCACCGAGATCTTCACTCGTGGACCCCCGTGCGCAAGGGCGGGGCGAAGGGTCGCACGCCGAGTGGATCGGCCGCGGGCAGTCGCATCGTCTCGGCCCGGCGTCCTTCGGGCAACGGAGGATCGGCGTCGAGCTCGAGCAGCGGTGCGAGCACGAACATCCGCTCGTGCATCCGCGGATGCGGAACGATGAGGTCCTCCTCGTCGATACGTTCGTCTCCGAAGGTCAGCAGATCGACATCGATCGACCGCGGGCCCCAGCGTTCGCCCCGGACGCGACCGAGCTGGCTCTCGATCGAAAGGCAGCGCTCGAGGAGCTCACGCGCCGTCAGGCTTGCCTCCACCTGGACGACGGCGTTCAGGAAGTCGGGCTGGTCATCCGGCCCACCGACCGGCCGGGTCTCGTAGACGCGCGAAGAGCGCAGGACGGCCACCGACGGGTCGGCGTCCAGGAGATCCACCGCGCGCTGCAGGGAGTCCAGGCGGTCTCCGAGGTTCGCGCCGAGACCGAGGTAGGCCTTCACTGCACGAACGCTTCGGCCGAGACGTCGTCCACGCCGAGCAACTCGGCAACGCGGGGCTTGTGGACGACGGCCGCGACCGCCGTGACGTTCTGGTACTCGAACACCGCCCGTGCGACGGCCCCGGCGAGCGTCTCCAGGAGGTCGTGGGACTGGCGCTCCACGACCTCCCGCGCCGCCGCGATCAGTGCCGCGTAGTCGGCGGTGTCCTCGACCGCGTCCCCAAGCACATCGATGGTCACCGCCAGATCCACGACGAACGGCTGCGCCTCGAGCTTCTCCCCGGGGTCCGCGCCGTGACGCCCTTGGGCAGCGATACCGCTCAGCCGCAGGATGAACTCGCTCACCAGCCACCCTCCGGCGGACGCGTGAGGACCTGAACGGGAACGGCGCCCTCCTGGTGACCGTGCGGGCGACCGAGGTATCGGAACCGCAGCCACTCGTAGATGAGCGGGAAGACGGTGTCGCCGTCGGTCGCGATGACGTCGTGACCGGCCTCGGGCACCAAGGCGAGCGTCGAACCGGCGATCAGGTCGCACAGGTCCTCGCCCACGGAGGACGGAACGACGTCGTCGTCTTCCCCCCAGATGAGGAAGGTGAACACGTCCTCGAGCGCGGCCAGCTGCTCGCCTGCACCGTCGGCGATCGGCGCATCGATGAGCACCATCGCCCTGACCCCGCCTCCGATCGCCAGCAGTTGCGCGACCGCGCCGCCTTCGCCGTGTCCGATGACTGCGAACTCGTCGATGCCGAGTTCGCCCGCCAACGCGCGCACCCCAGACGCGTGGTCGCCGACCGGGGCATCCGCAGGGAGTTCCGGGATGACGGCACGCATCCGAGGCGCGAGCGTCTCCGCGAACCGGCCCCACATCGTGCCGGAAGCTCCCGCGCCGTGCAACAGGACGACCGCGGGACCCGCGCCGAGGTCCCTGTGGGGCAGGGTCACTCCGCCCTCACGATCGCATCGACGATGCGCGATACGCGAGCCATCTCCCGGACATCATGCACCCGCACGACGTGAGCGCCGGAGGCGACCAGGAACGCGACCGCAGCCGCCGTTCCCTCCAGACGCTCGTCCACGTCCAGATCGAGGAGCTTGCCGATGAAGGCCTTGCGCGAGGGGCCGACGAGGATCGGTCGCTCGAGCCGCTCGAGCGCATCGAGATGCTTCATCAACGACAGACTATGGTCGAGCGCCTTCCCGAACCCGATCCCGGGATCGATACACAGCCGCTCGAACTCGATGCCGGCGTTCACCGCATCGGCCAGGCGCGACTCCAGGAACGTGGCCACCTCGGCGACCACGTCCTCGTAGGCCGGCTCGACCTGCATGGTCTTCGGCTCGCCCCGCATGTGCATCAGCACCATCGCCGCGTCCGCGTCCGCGGCGACTGCGAACATGTCCGGATCGCCCCCGGCCGTGACGTCGTTCACGATGGTCGCACCGGCTTCGAGCGCGGCGCGGGCGACATCGGCCTTCCGCGTGTCGATCGACAGGGGAACGCCGACGTCCTCACGGGCGAGCGCCTGAATGACCGGCACGGTCCGTGCGACCTCCTCGTCGGCCGGGACCGGATCCGACCCTGGTCGCGTGGACTCGCCCCCCACATCCAGGATGTCCGCGCCGTCGGCGACCATGGCCAGCGCGTGCTGGATCGCGGTGTCGGGATCATCGAACTGGCCCCCGTCCGAGAAGGAATCGGGCGTGACGTTCAGGATGCCCATGACGAGCGTGCGCTCGGAACAATCGTGGGAACGCGCGCCTACGCGCCAGAGTGGGCCACTCATGGCCACATGGTATCCGGACAGCTCAAGAGCCGTGAACGGCGGCCCCGTGACGACGGGGGCTAGAGGCGATGGCCGCCGATGTGGGCGAACGCCTCCGCGCGTGTCCTCGCGTCGTTGCGGAACAAGCCACGGACGGCCGACGTGAGGGTGAGCGATCCCGGCTTCTCGACGCCGCGCATCGTCATGCAGAGGTGCTCGGCCTCCAAGACGACGAACACCCCACGCGGGTTCAGCGCCTGATCGAGCGCATCGGCGATCTCGGTCGTGAGCCGCTCCTGCACCTGCGGTTTCTTCGCAAGGGTGTCGACCACGCGTGCGATCTTCGACAGGCCCGTGATCCGTCCCTCGGCATCGGGGATATACGCGACGTGTGCGCGCCCGACGAAGGGCAAGAGGTGATGTTCGCAGAGGGAGTACAGGGGGATGTCTTTCACCATGATCATCTCGTCATGGCCGGCACCCTTGACGACGGTGACCAGCTCAGACGCATCGATACCGATCCCGCCCGTCACCTCGCGGTACATGCGTGCGACGCGCGCCGGCGTGTCCTCGAGGCCGCCCCGGTCGGCATCCTCCCCGATGCCTTCGAGGATCATCCGGACGCCCTGCTCGACCTTCTCCTGATCGAAGTCGCTCATGGTGGAAGGACTCTACCCCGGCGACGGTCAGTCGACGGACGGGGCGGCGGGGCCGCCCTGATTCCCCGTGCCGGTGTTGCCGCGGCGGTCGCTCCGCTCGCTTCGCCGGGCAACCGCAAGCCCGCCCGCACCACCCTGCGTCACCCGCTGCTCGCGCTTGGGAACGTCGGCGAGGATCCGCTCGACCTCTTCCTTGTCGAGCGTCTCCTTCTCCAGGAGCCCCTCGGCGAGCGAGTCGAGCCGGTCGCGATGCTGCTCGAGGATCTCGAGCGCCTCGTCGTGCGCGCGGTCGATCAGCAGGATGATCTCGGAATCGATGTCGTACGCGACCTGCGGCGAGTAGTCGGTGCTGGTGCCGAAGTCGCGCCCGAGGAACACTTCGTGCTGCTTCTGCCCCAGCGTGAGCGGGCCGATGCGGTCGGACATGCCGTACTCCATCACCATCGCCCGCGCGATCTTGGTAGCCCGCTCGAGGTCGTTCTGCGCGCCGGTCGTAAGGTCCCCGACCACTATCTCCTCGGCGACGCGACCGCCGAGCAGCATCGCCAGCTCATCGGTCAACTCCTCGCGCGTCATCAGGAACTTGTCCTGCTCCGGCAGCGTCAACGTATACCCGAGGGCCTTCCCGCGCGGGATCACGGTGATCTTGTGGACGGGGTCGGCGTTCGGCAGCACGTAGGCAACCAAGGCGTGACCGGCCTCGTGGTACGCGATCATGCTCTTCTCGCGTTCGGACATCGGGCGGGTCTTGCGCTCGGGCCCGGCCATCACGCGGTCGATCGCCTCACCCAGCTCGTCGTTCGTCACCACTTTCTTGTCGCGCCGCGCCGCCAGCAGCGCCCCTTCGTTGATGACGTTCGCGAGGTCCGCGCCGGTGAACCCGGGCGTGCGCTTCGCGACGGTGTCGAGGTCGACGTCCTCGGAGAACGGCTTGCCCTTGGCGTGCAGACGCAGGATGCCCTTGCGGCCCTGCAGATCCGGACGGTCGATGATGACCTGGCGATCGAAGCGACCCGGCCGCAGCAGCGCGGGATCCAAGATGTCGGGACGATTGGTCGCCGCCATCACGATGACCGTCGACCGCTGATCGAACCCGTCCATCTCGACCAAGAGCTGATTCAGCGTCTGCTCGCGTTCGTCGTGCCCGCCGCCGAGACCGGCCCCCCGGTGGCGGCCCACGGCATCGATCTCGTCGATGAAGACGATGGCGGGTGCGGTCTGCTTCGCCTGCTCGAACAGGTCACGGACCCGGGCGGCGCCGACGCCGACGAACATCTCGACGAAATCCGATCCGCTGATCGAGAAGAACGGCACACCGGCCTCACCGGCGACCGCGCGCGCGAGCAGCGTCTTGCCCGTTCCGGGGGGACCGACGAGCAGCACCCCCCGGGGGATCTTGGCCCCCATCGCCTGGAACTTGCCGGGGTTCTCGAGGAAGTCCTTGATCTCGAACAGTTCCTCGATGGCCTCGTCGTTGCCCGCGATGTCGGCGAACGACGTCTTGGGCTGGTCCTTGCTGACGACCTTGTGCCGGGACTTGCCGAAGGACATCACGCGGTTCCCGCCGCCCTGGGACTGGTTCATGAAGTAGAAGAGGATGCCGCCGATCACCAGGATCGGGAGCACGTACTGGAGAAGGAGCATCAGGATGCTGATGCCCTGCGGTTCGGCCTGGACCTCGACGTCGGCGTTCTGGAGCTGAGTGATCAGCTCTTCCTGGTAGTCGATGGGGTAGGTGAGCCGGTAAGAAGTCCCGTCGTCGAGCTCGCCCTCGACCGCCTGCTGGCCTTCGACGAAGGTCGCCGTGCCGACGTTGCCCTGGTCGAGCTGTGCCTCGAACTGGGTGACGTTGAATTCCTCGACCCGCGGTCCGCGCATGGCGAAGGACACGAACAGCCACAGCACCGCGAGCATCACGATCAGGTACGGGACCGGACCCTTCAGGAGCTTCTTCTGAGGTGACTCAGGTGGCTTCGGCTGCTGCGACGGACTCTCCTCCCGCGGGTGGGATCGTGGTCAGAGGGTGGAAGAGACGGGCCGCAACCCGCCTCAACGACCAAGGCTAGCACAGGCGTGTGACAGGGCCGGGTCGCGCGACCCGCGGCGATCGTCGAAGGCTTGGCCGCCTACTCGACGATGCCGGGGTTGAGCGTCGCGATGTAGGGGAGGTTCCGGTACCGCTGACCGAGGTCCAAGCCGTACCCGACGACGAACCGGTCGGGGATCTCGAACCCCGTGTAGCGGATGTCCAAGGGGACCCGTTGCGCGCCTTGTTTCTGCAGCAACGTGCATACCTCCAGGCTCGCCGGGCCGCGACTCTTCAGGTTCTTCAGCAGGTAGTTCAAGGTCAGGCCCGAATCGATGATGTCCTCGACCAGGAGCACATCGCGGTCCCGGATGTCCAGATCCAGATCCTTGAGGATGCGGACCACGCCGCTGGTCTTGGTCGCCGCGCCGTAGGAGGACACAGCCATGAAGTCGAAGTCGGTCGCGACCGTCAGGGACTTCGCCAGGTCCGCCATCATCATGAACGCGCCCTTGAGTACCCCGATCACCAGCAGGTCACGTTCGGCATAGTCCCGTGAGATCTCCTCGCCGAGCCGGCGAACCGCCGCCTGGATGTCGTCGGCAGTGATGAGGACCTCGTCGATGTCGGCTTCGTGTCCAGTCATCGTGGTCGTCTCGGACTCGACCCCCGTCGGCGCGACGCGAACCTCCATGGCGCGACTCCCCCGTTCACTCGGCGACCTCGGGGGAAGTGCGAGGAAGCAGAACATACCCCTGCGCGCGGGTCGCTGTCGAGGGGCCCGGCAGGTCGCGCCGGCGGCCGGGGCGGCCGGCGGCCAGATCGAGGAGCGCATCGATCATCTCGGCGGTCGGGAGGTAGCCGGCCCGATACAGGACCGCGCGGGCGACCCGCGACGACACGGCCCGGGGCAACGCCAGTAGCGGCGCGGCAGGCAGGCCGAACCCCTCCTCCCGCTCCTCGACCAGTTCGTCCTCCGCCGCAACGGCGAGCCGCTGAAGTTCGTCGGCGTCCTCACGCAGGAGTCCCGCGGTCCTTGCCAACGCCTCACGGATCTCGCGTCCCGTCGCGCGCTCGATATCGGGGATCGCCTTGAGCCGAACCGCGTTGCGCAGCAAACGAGTGTCGCGGTTCGTCGGATCGACGCGGGGCCGCAACCGGAGCGACCGGCAGAACGCCTCGACCTCGTCCCGTGTGACGTCGATGAGCGGGCGGATGTGCGGACCATGCACGGGACGGATCCCCGCCATCGCATCCAAGCCGCCTCCGCGGATGGCCGCCAGCAGGACCGTCTCGGCTTGGTCGTCCCGCGTGTGTGCGATCGCCGCCCGGTCTGCCCCCGTATCGCGCAGGACCAGCGCCAGTGAACCGAGCCGCGCGCGGTGCGCCCAGTCCTCCACGGACCCGCCCTTCGCGGGCTCGGAGCCGGCGACCCGCAGATGGAAAGGGAGCTTCAGCCGCTCAGACACGCGCCGGACGTAGTCGGCGTCGGCCCCCGATCCCTCCCGGAGTCGATGGTCGAAATGGAACACCTCGAGGGTGATCTTGAAGAGCCGACGAAGTTCGACGAGCGCAGAGAGCATGCAGAGGGAATCGGGCCCGCCCGAGACCGACGCCACCACGGTCTGGCCGGGCGCGACCATCTCGTGTTCGCGGATCGTTGCCGTCACCCGCTCGAGCACCCGGGCGACCGCGGGCGGGCGGCGACCCATCAGCCGGGCCGGACGCGCGCGAGCCAGCGGCTCGGCTCGGCGATCTCCTCCATCGTGGGCAGTGTGCTCGGCGCGCTCCAGACCGCGTTGAGCCCGGCCATCCCGGCTTCCTGGACGACGCCGGTGACGAAGTGTTCGCCCGCCCCGTACTGCTTGACCTTCTGGTCGAACCCGATGATCCGCTGGAACGTCTTCTCCATACCACCCACGTTGCGACGTTCCTTCAGCCCCCGCTGCAGCCTATCGAACGTCCCGAGATGCTCCTTGCCGAGCTGGTTCATCACGAACGATGCGTGACCCTCCAGGAGCGACATCATCGACTGCATCCGGTGGAAGATCGCGAGCTGCTCGGGCGTCATCATCGCGAGGACGACCGAGACGCTCCGCCACTCGCCGCGCTCGGCCATCTCCCGGGCGGCGCGCTGCAGGTTCTCGATCATCTTCTTCGAGTCGATGTCGACGGTAGCCAGGTACGCGTCGACCATGCCGGCAAGGTACCCGCGGAGCCAGGGCGCCGCGGCGAACTGCACCCGGTGCGTGACCTCATGTATCGCCACCCACATCCGGAAGTCCATCCGCTCGAGCCCGAACTTGCGCTCGATCGCCACCACGTTCGGTCCGACGAAGTAGAGGAGTCCCTCGTCGTCGGCCGGCAGGAACACGTCGTACTGGCCAACGACCTTGCGCGAGACGTATCCGAGCAAGCCACCCAGCTGCGTTCCCAACGCTTTGGCACGCCAAGCCCTGCGGCTCGGGTGCGAGGAGAGCAGCCGCTCGATGAGCGGGCCGATGACGCGTTCGAGGCTGCGGAGGTTCGCATCCGCCCATCCACCCCGGCCCATGATCCATGCGCGCGTCCGGCTTGCCGGTGCCGGGAGCCGCGTGAACCCCGCGACGAGATCTTCGGCACGTTCGACCGCGAACTGGAAGTCCTTGGTGAGCGCGGAGCGCTCGTCGGGCGTGACCCTGGGGCCGGGACCGCCGACGCTGCGGGCGCTGCGCGACGCGGAACCCCAGTCGATGAACCGGGCGGTGCTGCGGGACTTCATGCCCCAGTCGACCGCCGAGGCCTCGGCCGTGGTCAGCCGCCTGCCTTCTTGCGTCCGGCTTGCAAGGCGGCGGATCGGGCGCGGCCTTCGGCCACGCGCCGGTCGACCCCCTTGTCGAGCTGCTCCTGCAGGACCTTATCGAACGCCTCCTTATCCAGTTCGGCTTCCTTCTTCTCCGCAGGAGGGTCGGCGGCCGGTGCCTCCGGCGCGGACGCTGGGGCCGCTGCCGGCACGACGGCCGGCGAGGCTGCGGCAGGCGGGGCTGCGGCAGGCGCGGCGACCGGAGCGGCGGGCCTCGGAGCCGGAGCGGCCACCGCCTCGACCTGGCGCGGAGACGCTGGCGGACGCGGAGCGACGGCGCCGAGCTGCACCTTCGGCGCCTTCACGCCGGGCCGCAGGACGGCGGGTTCGTCGGCCTCAGCACGGCGGAACCGCGGGGAAAGCCTCATGTACCCGAAGATCAGGAGCAAACACAGGAGCACGCTGAGCCCGAGGACGAGCCAGTCGATCCAGTAGATCCAGCCGCCGTCGTTGAGCTCGGCCTCGGTGGTGGGGTCGATCGGTACCTGAGCGTTCGCGATCGCCGGGATGAGCAGCACGGCGGCCAGGACGACCCCGACTACCGCCAAGCCCCTCGCGACGGACCCCCGCTTCAGCACGGGCCGGATTCTAGCAAGCTCGGCGGCGACCCCATTCGGGTCACCTCGGTCACGATCACCCGTTCGCCGAGCCGCCGAACGCCCGGAACGGTTCGGGTTCGTAGGCAGACAGGGCATCGACCCAGTTCGGCAGCGCGTCGTGGACCGCGGCATCGTCCTTGACGAGCCAGGCGAGATGGCGAAGGCCGTGTTCGACCACCTGGACGACGCCGATGTCCACCGGCGGGCCCATCGCGTCCCCTCGGGCAAGCTCCGAACGACCGACCAGGTCGTCGGCAAGGAACTCGTTGAGCTCCTCCGGCGGCTCGACGCCGACCACGTACGTCAGCACCACCCGGCCCTCCTCCATCCGCCAGGACGTGGAGTGAACGAGGAACGGCGCAAGCCCGTAGCGCGCCGCCGCATCGACGACGACCTCGCCCGGCTGCAGGTCCGCCTGCCACCCGAGCCGCAGCGTCGCCGAATGGATCGGGTGCAGGTGATGGATGCCGTCGTCGCCCAGGTACAGGATGAGCGATTCGAGCGCCTGCCCAACCACCTGGGGCGCAACGGGAACGTTCGTCAGTGCGGGCTCGGCATCGACCGCGGGGGGCTGCCCGGGACCCTCGTGATCGTCAGGCGTCACCGCCGCCCTCGGTTCCCCGAACCTGGAACCCGGACATACAGGTGACTTCGATCACGCGCACGAGCTTACCGCGGGCCGTACGGCTGCTACTTCCCTGTTGCGGAGAAGTGCTGCCAGTCCTTGATGTTGTTCCAGTTGCCACCCCAACGCCAGTCGATCCGCCGGAACGCGTCCACGACGTCATCGTGCGCGTGGATCATCCCCGGCCGGTCGCGGCTCCGATCGAGGTACGGCCGGCCCTCGGGGGGCGACACGTAGTCGGGTGGAACGAAGTACGGGTTCTCGACCGGGTTCACATCGATCGCCCGGCCGTAGGCGTGCTGGGACCAGACACCGGGTGAGCCGGCACGCCAGCGGCAGTTGAACGCCGAGGTGTTGTCGTGGCGCATCGACCGGGTGTCGTTCGCGCCGTAGTGGTCGACCAACCGCATCCGGCGGATCGGGAAGGCGGCTGCATATAGGTCCGAGAACACCGTCACGATCTCATCGGCCCACCGCTCGTGGACGACCAGCTCACCCATCCGAGACCCGCCGGAGAACGTCTGGTAGCGGAGCGTGAGGTACCGCAGATCGTGGATCGCAACCGGACAGCCGCGACGCCACGACCGCCCCGTCATCAGGTTGCGGACCGAGTCGCTGATGCGTTCGATACTCGACTCGAACGGCGGCTGGGTGGGACCGGCAGGGACCGGCGCGCGCGCCGACGTGTCGTCCGCGAGCGCCGCGCCGGGCGTCAGGATCCCGCCCCCCACGAGCGTCGCGACCAGCGCTGCGGCCAGCACCCACCGTTCCATCTGACCCTCCGGCTCATCGAACCCTTGCAGCTACACACTCTATTGAAGCCGGAGGGCGTACCGGACCCTAGCCAGGCATCGTCTCCCGCATCTGTCGTGCCGCCTCGGAGACGGCGGACATGTCGCGGTCGGCGACGGCGCCCTGGAGCTCCTCGAGCTGTGCGTTGATGCTGGTCATGTCGGCATCGTTCAGCGCACCGAGGATCCGATCCCGGATGTAGTCGAGCGTGAAGTAGTCTCCGTTGACCGCCGACGCATCGCCGGCCGACGCGTCGACCAGCATCTGGGCCAGCCATAGGTTGAACCGCGCGAGGTCGATCTCGGTGACGGGCCGGTAACGGAGCTGCAGATCGAGGGTCGACTGGGCGACGTCGATCGCCGCTTGACGGGCCTTCGCCGCATCGCGCGACGCGACCGCCGCCGCCAGCACGTCGAGCGCGCCGCTCATCCTGGGCTCGATGAGCACCAGCACCGCGTCGTCGGTCCGATAGCTTTCCCAGGCGCCTTCCACATCGCGCACCCCGGCCGAGGCCGCGCTCCAGTCGCCCGACCCTGCCGCGTCGAAGACAGCACCCGCGCCGGCCTCGATCGTCGCCAGGTCCGCGGGCATCTCCGACTCCGCGGCCGCATCGGTCGGCACCGCGAGCGCTCTGCCGTCGGCCCCACGATGGATCCCGACGCATGAGAGAACCATGAGAGAGCGAGGGCGCTGGTGCGGCTGAACGAGGGGGCGGGCGGGCGACCGGGACCCGAACGGCGGGCCAGCAGACAGGTCGGCAGCCAGCCCTAGGTCTCCAACTCCGCGGTGACGTTGATCACGACGTTGCCGCGGATCGCGTTCGAGATGGGGCACCCTTCCTCGCCGGCCCGGGCGCCTTCCTCGAAGCCACCTTGATCGAGACCGGGAACACGCCCGAGGACGTGCAGGTCCATCGTCGTGACCGCCCAACCGTCGCCGACCTTGTCGAACGTACAGGTGGCGGTGACCTCGAGCCGCTCCGACGGGGTGCCCGCACGCGCCAGTGAGGCCGAAAGAGCCATCGCGTAACACGACGCGTGAGCCGCAGCGAGCAGCTCCTCCGGACTGGTGAGCCCGTCTGGATCCTCGGTCCTGGCCGACCAGGTGACCGCTTGGTCCGAAAGGACCGACGAACTTTGGGTGGAAACCCGACCATCTCCCTCGAGGAGGGTCCCCTCCCATACTGCGCGCGCGCGTCGTTCTGCAGCCATCCCAGGCTCCTTTCCTCCGTGCACGCCATCCTACGCGGCTCGCCGACCCGTCTCGATTCGCTTTCCTTCGCGGGCGGCCCTACCATGGACCGCGATCCGGTCACACGCACACAGGCTTCCGGAAGGAGCGAACAGATGGGCCTGTTCAAGAAGGACAAGGACGACGGAACGATGGCGCAGCTCATGGCACAGACAAAGGCGGTCAAGGATCAAGCCAATGCGATCGCTGCCGCGAACGAGGCAACGGCGGGAGGGACGATCCCACAGGAAGGCCCTGACTTCGAACCGATCGCCGGCGTATCCCTGGAGCTGTTCGTCGAGGTCTCGAAGGGGCTCGCGGCGTTCAACTACGACCAGACGAAGGCTCCCGAGATCGCGGCGTCCAAGGGAGTGTCGGGCGAAGATTGGCAGACCGCCCTCGACGGGTGGAACGAGCGGACGAAGCGCAACCCCGCGGTGGGCCAGCGGATCAACGCCCTGTACACCGGCCGCGCCTAGCGAACGCATGGAAGTCCCGACGAGGGATGCCGACGGCTTCACAGGTGGCATACCCCACCGCTCGGCCGCTTTGAAAAATGCGGAGGGATACCTCTAGAATCCATCATCACGGGCGCGGCCCGCTGCGGGCGCGTCGGATCGACTGGAGGGACGCCGGTGCAGATCACGGTCGTACTCGCATCAGGGGAAGCACGCACGCTCGAGGTAGGAGAGCGCGGCCTCCTCATCGGGAGCGCTCCGGATTGCGACTTCGTTCTCCAGGACCCCGGCATCTCAGCGCGGCACGCATTCTTCAAGACGGACGCGTCCGGCGCGCCGATCGTGCAGGACATGGGGTCCGACGGTGGCACCTTCGTCAACGGGACGAGGATCGCTGCGGTCACTGCTCTGAAGGCCGGCGATGAGGTCCGCGTCGGGGGAGCCGCGTTCACATTGGCCGTTCCTGCTCCTGCACCGCCGGTGGTCCCGGTCGCGGCCGTTCCGGTCGCAGCTACCGTTCCGGTCGCAACCGCTGACGCGGGAGCACCGCCGCCGGCACCCCGGGCTCCTCGGCAGGGTTCCTTGCTCCAGAACCCAGTCATCGTCGCCGTCGGCGCGGTCGCCGCCCTCCTCGTGATCATCGTGATCGTCCTGCTCGCGACCGGAGGCAGCGAGGAGGTGCCCTCCCCGCCACCGGTGGTGGCGCAGCCGGTTTCTCCCCTGGTGCCGTCGCCACCCTCCTCACCACTCTTCGAGAGTCCGACAGCGACGCAGACCAAGCCGCTTCCGACCACGCAGGCGAGGGTCGACGGCTTCTACGACGGCCCGAAGTACGACATCACCTTCAAGTCTCGCTGTTCCTCCGGGTCGTGCGGAGGCGTCGCACAGAGCGGAGCCCAGTTCCAGATCCCGTACACGGGAACGGGCGGGAACTACCGCGGCCGCTCCACCATCCGCGCCACCTGCGCGAAAGGCGGGGTTCACGTGCAGGCACCCTTCAAGGTGGATATCTCCTTCCACCCCATCGCGGGGGAGCTGATCGGGGACGAGACCGTGGCCACGAAGGTGGCCGTCACGCTCCGGATCAGCCGGGATCCGATCCAGAAAAAGGTTCGGACGAGCCCCACGGTGACGACGACGCTGACGTGCCCCGGATTCAATAAGACGACATCGTTCACCGCGGTTCTGGCGGCCTGACGGCCCGACCGCCTTACCGCGGGCAGAGACCGGCGTGCCTGAGGGGACGCGCACGGACCAGTCCGTTCGGGTGATTTCTGCCCTCTCGGGTTGCCAGTTGGTTCCCGGGGAACAAGGATGGCTTTGGGTGCGGGAACGGCGAAGGGGGTAGACCAACCGAGCCGATGGACCGAGACGAGGCGATCCGCGTTGTCGCCGTCGACGGTACCCCACCCGCGACACGAAGCCTCCGCCCCCTCCTTCGGGCGGATGGATTCAACCTCTGCGGCCAAGCGTCCACGTCGACCGAGCTTCAGGATGTCGTGCACCTCACGCATCCCGACGTCGTCGTGTTCGGCACGGAGGCCCCGGTCGAGACCGTCGTCGCAGCGCGGGGGCTGGCTCCCGGCGCAGGGATCGTCGTCGTGTGGCCCCCGGACGTCGCCGCGTTCGACGCGGACGAACAGGTCGACCCTGCTCACGCAACGAGTGAATTGGGAACAGCCGTTCGCGCCGCCCACCGCCAGCACACCCTTCGAGCGACCCCGTCGACAGGGTTCGCGGAGGTGGCACCCCCGAACTACGTGAGTTGGTCCCCGCACGCCGACGAGACGGTTCCGCTCGGGCGCCGACCTGCCCAGCGATATCAGCCGCTGTTGGGAGGGGCGTCCTTCCTCCTCCTCTTCGTGCTGACGCTTGTCATGCTCCCGGCGATCCGCACCATCCCGTTCGCCTTCGATCCCGTCTTTACCCTTCCCGCGTTCGGTGATCCGCTGTTCCCCTCTCGACCCGAGGACGATCCCATCATGGCCTCGGGGCCGAGCGCGCGCAGCGACACGTCAGTTGCGTCCGTCGCGCTGGAGTCGGCGGACCAGCCATCGCGGCCGCCGGACGACATTCAGCACCTCGGGCGACAACGGCCCTCGTCAGACGATGGTCGTCCCACGGGTGGGGCAGCCGATGAGAGGAGCTCCAATGGGAACGGTGGTAGTGGTGCCGGGACCGGCGGCGGAGTCAGCGCGGAGCCCAGGAGTCCGGATTCGCCCGGCAACAGTGGGGGTTCGCCCGGTCACAGTGGCGGCTCGCCCGGCAACAGTGGCGGCTCGCCCGGCAACAGTGGCGGCTCGCCCGGTCACAGTGGCGGCTCGCCCGGCAACAGTGGGAGTTCGCCCGGTCACAGTGGGGGTTCGCCCGGAAACAGTGGTGGATCGCATGGCAACGCCCCCCGGACATAGGAACGAGAAGGCAAAACTGAACTACGCGGTCTGCTCAGCCTCGGGGATGATCATGATCGGAGGGAGCGTGTCCCCTCCCCCCGGGATCGTGGTCGCGCCCTGAGGGACAGTTTGGACCTCAGGCTCAGGCTCCGTGGCCCGAGCTCGCTCCTCAGGAGCAAGGAACGGGCGGGTTCTCGACAAGCCACGTACCGCAAAGGGTGCACTTGATCACGAAGTCGCTGATCGCCACCGCGCGGTGTGGACAGGCCCGCCTGGCGTGCGAGACTACCCGGACGATCGAAGAGCCGCCATCCCTGTGTCCGGGTAGTCCGGTGGATAGGGTTGGCCGTGCCTACGGGAAACAGAACTGGCGGCCGGACCGCCGGCTCACGACAGGTCCCAGTTCATGACCTTCGCCTTCGTGTGACCGGAGATGCCTACAAGCAGGTTCTCGTTCAGTCGGGGATCGTTGAACTTCTGCGCGTCGTTCTTCGAAGCCACGTACCCGGCGCCCTGGTCCGTCGAGTCATGCATCTGGAGGAAGAAGAGAAGGTATCGCGTACCCCCGGCCGGCACCGTGATCTTGAACTTCACCCTGATGCAGTCGTTTCCGGGAACCCCTCCGGGCGCCTCCTGGACGCCGACGATCTTCTCCATGGCCTGCTTCCCGTAGTAGACGTGCGTCACCGTCGGATCCGTCGCCTCGTCGTCGGTGAGCACCCACCGATCGGCTTTGGTGAAGGTCGTGTCACCACTGCTCGATCTCACCACGGTCGCTGAATTCGCCCCGAGGTTCGTATCGAGGACGATAGTGGCGGCGATCCCGCCACTGGTCGGATTCCGGAACTTGACCAGGTCCCGCAGCGTAGGGCTGGTCCCGAGCGCCCGATCGATCCTGGACACGCGGAGTCCGTCGAGGGACCGCGGTCCAACCGTGAGCTGTTGCCCGTTCAGGTTCCCGCTCGCGTCCGGGACGTTGAAGAACGTCCCGTTGACCGAGAGGTTCAGGCCGCCGTCGAACGCGTCGCTGTTGTCCATGCTTCCGTCGGCCACGGGCACATACCCCGGACCCACTCCACAAGAGATGAAACCGACCTCGGGGTCCCACAGCGACCCGCCGCCCCCCGCGAGCGTCACGCCGCCGATGGCGGTCATCCCCGCCACGATCGCCTGCTGGGATGCCAATCCGATCGCGATCGCGACGGCTCCAACGACGGCCAGCCGCGCCCGTCCCTTCCGAACCTTCCACCTCATCTGATCCTGCCTCCTGGCGTCACAAGGAGGCTAATCCGCATCCGTGAAGGCCGCAAGGGACTCCGCGAGCCCGAGGTCTCAGGGTCACCAAGCGAGGCCCATCGACGGGGAAAACAGGTCGACCTATACTTGCGATGATTCCCATGCGTCGTGTCCTCGTGCCTGCTCTCGCGCTCGCGATCGTCCTCATCCTCTTCGGCGCCCACTCGGCCCACGCGGCGTTCCCCGGCAGGAACGGAAGGATCGCCTGGAGCAGCCCCTCGACCGGAGACTTCGAGGTCGACCGGATCCGGGCTGACGGCACCAACATGACGAACCTGTCGAACCTCCCCGGGACCGACACCGGACCCGCCTATTCCGCGGACGGGCGCACCATCGCGTTCGCGCACTACGACGGGTCCGACGACGAGTTGTACACGATGAACAGCGACGGAACGGGGCAAACGCCGGTCACGACGAACTCGGTCAGCGAACGGAGCCCCGCGTTCTCGCCGAGCGGCGCGCGGATCGCATTCAGCCGCTACGACGGATCGGATTGGGAGCTGTACTCGATCAAGCCCGACGGCACCGGCCTCCGGCCGATCACCGACAACGGCGTCGACGACCTCGACCCCTCGTGGGCGGCGGACGGCGACCGGATCGCGTACGTGACGGACCGAGACGGCGACTGGAACATCTACACGATCAAGCCCGACGGAACGGGGCGGCGGCAGGTGACCACTAACGCCGCGACCGACTGGGAGCCCGACTGGTCACCCGATAGCGCGCGGATCGTGTTCGACTCGGACCGCGGGGTTTCCTACGACATCTTCACGATCGGGGCCGACGGGACCCACACCGACCGCATCACGAACGACTCCTACACTCAGTACACACCGGCTTACTCGCCGAATGGCGCCCGGATCGCCTACGTTGGGTCCGAACCCGGCAACTTCGACCTGTACACGATCCGCCTCGATGGAACCGACAAGCAGCAGCTCACCTTCGACGACTTCCCGTACAACCACGGAAGCCCCACCTGGCAACCCCTCTAGGGACAGACGTTCGGGATCGGAGCGAGGTAACGGATGGTGACCGACGCCGCTTCGCTGGGCAAGTCCGTCGGCCTCGACATGCTCCAGACCTCCCTGATCATGATTGGTCGGAGGAGGCCTGACCACCTCGGACCGGCAGACCTGGCCCCCTCCAGGTCGATCCCGGCGCAGCTCCTGCTCCCGACGGCGACCCTGAGTGCCATAGGCCTCCGCGGGAACATGGCGTAACCTCGGGGCATGCGAGCGTCGACAGCACGACGGAGCTCCTCACTCCTCGCGATCTCGATCGCGTTCGCGGGACTGGATGTCGCTCCGGCATCCGCGGTCGTGCCGCCGAACTGCACGGTGGATGCCGTGATCGCGCCGTTGGGCGGTACGCAGATCGGCGCCGGCGTGTTCGACCCGACCGGCATGAGCCAGCGGGTTCGCGTCAGGGCCCGTCGCGCAAAGCTCAGGCTCTTCCTCGTGGATGCAACCAACGTGGGAACGGACGCCGCTCCGTTCGTCTTGGATGCAGCCATCGATGCGCCGAGCACCGCCGTGATGATCTCGGACGGTTCGACCGACGCCACGGCGAACGCGCAAGCCGGGGTCTATGAGAGCGCAGCCGTCGCGGCCGGCGTGACGCATCGGTTCGTGATCTGGATGCGTCCCTACACCACGGGCCCCTACGGGGACGTTCGATCCGTGACCCTGGCCGTCGTGTGCAAGGGCGGCCTCTCACCGCCGGACGCCGTGATCGCGGAGATCAAGGTCCGCCGATAGCCGATCGGCACGTCAGACGAACGCCGGCCAGAGGCTGTTCGCTCCGACGACCCATGCATCGTGCCCGGGTTCGATGACCGCGAAATCTCCGGGGGCCAGCTCCATCTCCGTGCCGTCTGGGATCCAACGTGTCCACCTTCCCCTGAGCCCAGATCTGCTGAGATCGACCCCTGTCGAGCTGTGCAGGACCGCCCGCTATCCGCTAGCGTGGGCCCACCCTTGAGCAGGAGGTATCGCAACGATGAAGCCCGTAGCCCGCGTCGGCACCATCGCACTCATCGTCAGCTCGCTCGCCCTGATCCCTTCGGCGGCGTCCGCGGCCGTGACCTTCGGACTGAGTGGTGGCGACCTAACCATCACCGGTGATGGTGGCAACGACAGTGCAACCGTCACGTGCTCCGGCGGCAACCTGCTGATCAACGGCCTGGCGCCGTTCCCGGGACCGACGCCATGCAGCTCCATCACCACGATCACGGTGAACATGGGCGCGGGCGGCGACCTGGTGCTCATGACCTCGGTCACGACGACGGATTTCTCCGCATTGACCGGCGTCGACGTCATGATGGGGCCCGGTGACGACATCCTGGGGATCGGCTACATCGGCGGCACCCTCGCGGGCAACGGGGGGAACGATCTCCTGAACGTGCCGGATTCGACCTCGACGATCCTGACCGACACCTCGCTGAACCTGATAGGCGAGCTGAGCACCCTCAGCGGATTCGACTACGCGAACATGCAGGGGACGAGCGGACCCGACACCCTCGACGGGAGCGGCTTCTCCGGCTTCTTCAACATGGCTGCCAAGGGAGGCGGCGACACCGTGATGGGAGGCGCCGGCCTGAACATCCTCAATACCGGCTCCGGAGACGACATCGTAAGCGGCGGCGGCGGCAACGACCAGTTCGAGCCGGGGACCGGGAACGACACGCTCGACGGCGGGCCCGGGACGGACCGAACGTCGTCGCAGTTCGTGGCGAACGTCGTCGCGACCGATACGACCATCGTCGAGAACGGGACCGAAACCGACACGCTCACCAGCGTCGAGAACGTTCAGGTCGCGGTATCCGTTCTGGGCGACGCGACCGCACGTACGCAGCGAACGAACCTGCTCGCGTTCGGTCCCACGACCATGCTGCTCGGCGGCAGCGGCCCCGACACTTTCCGCAGCCTCGGCGACACGCCCAGCTATGACGGCAACGGCGGCTCGGACGTCGTGAAGGGCAGTATCAACGGCACCGGGACCCTCAGTGATACGCAGCTCCAGACCGGCCCCGCCGACATCGCTACGCTGAGTCAGATCGAGCGCGCGCGTCTCCGGGGAGCCCAGTTCGACGACGAGATCGATGCATCGGCGTTCAACGGCCGGGTCGTCCTCCGCGGGAGCGATGGGCGGGACCTGCTCATCGGCGGATCGAAGGGAGACCGGATCTTCGGCGACGAGGAGAAGGACACCCTCATCGGCAACGCAGGGGGCGACTACCTCAACGGCGGCGGAGGCGACGACACGTGCATGGGCGGCTCGGGGAACAACCACTTCGTTTCCTGCTGATTCGAGCGGTACGATCCCGCCGGGTCACTTGAAGAGGGTCACGCCCCCGGGACCGACGAGCAAGCCCACGATGATCAGTGCGATCCCGGCTAGGACCTGGCCGCGGAAGAGGGCCACGACGCCCGCGATCACCAGAACCACTGCAAGGACCCACAACAGGGTTGCGGCCCCGCCGGAAACTGCCAGAAGTCCGATCATGCTGCCCCCCTGTTCATCCGCCGATCGCGCATCGATAGAACGACGCGACTCATCCGGACCTCGGCCGGCCGTCGTGCTTCATTCAAGCGCGTCCTTCGCGCTGTCGATCGCCTTCTTGGCTGCGTCTTTGACGTGCTCCGCCGCATCCTTAACGTGGCCTTGGCCTCCTTCAGCTTTCCCTTGGCCTGATCGACACGCCCCTCGTCCTCCAGGGAACGATCATCGACAACCTCGCCGACCGTTTCCTTCACCTTGCCCTTCGCTTCGTCGACCTTGCCTTCGGCACGGTCCTTGGTGCCTTCGCCCATAGTCCGCCTCCCATGTAAAGGTACGAAGAGCCTATTCTCCACCCGCCAAGCGCGCAAGGTTGGCGTAGGCCCGACGCAACGTCGGCTGCAAGGATCAGTTAGTTGATGACCTTGACCGTGGCCTTCACCGCGTCCGACTCCCCTGGGTCGTGGGCCGAGGTCGCATCCACGAGCGCTTGTTGAACGTTGCCCCTCTTCGCAGATGGCTTCGGCTTGATACGGACCGAGAGCGCCGTCTGCCCACCGGGCCCGACGGCCACCAGATAGGTCCCGCCTGTCACGGCCGCCGTCACGTTGGTCGCTCCGGCCGTGTACGTCACCGTGAACTTGCCTCCTGCCGCGGGGCCCTCGATCGTGAAGGTGTCGGTGTCGCTACCGTCGTTCTGGAACCGCATCTGGAAGGACTCCGACCTCCTTGCTTTGCGTTTCGCGGTGCAGCTCTGGCCCTGCCCGGTATCGTTGTAGATGCCGTTGCCTGTGAAGGCTTGGCCCGGACACTTGATGAGTCCGTCGGGCTGATGTGTCTCGGTGTCGGACTGATTGGAGGTGTTGGACCCCCAGCAGTCGGCGGCGCCGGCCGGCGTGAGCGCGCAGGTATGGGAGCCGCCCGGGGAGATCTGGGTGAACGGGCCGGCCTGATCGGTCGCTTGCCCGTCGCCGTTCAACCCCCAACAGTCAGCGGCTCCTGCGGGCGTGAGCGCGCAGGTGTGGGATTCGCCTGCGGATATCTGCGCGTAGGGCCCCGCTTGGTCGGTTGCCGCGCCGTTGCCGTTGAACCCCCAGCAGTCGGCGGCGCCCGCCGGAGTGAGGGCGCATGTGTGATAGCTGCCACCCGATATCTGCGTGTATGGACCCACCTGGTCCGTCGCCTGCCCGTAGGTGTCCAATCCCCAGCAGTCAGCCGTGCCCGCAGCGGTAAGCGCGCAGTTGTGGTACTCGCCGGCGGACATCGCGGCGAAGGGGCCGGGCTGGTCGGTCGCCTGGCCGTTCGCGTTGCTCCCCCAGCAGTCCGCGGCCCCCACCGCTGTTAGTGCGCAGGTGTGCACAACGCCCGCCGAGATCTGAGCATACGGGCCGATCTGGTTAACCGCTTGGCCATCGGAGTTCGACCCCCAGCAGTCACCGGCTCCCGAGGGGGTGAGTGCGCACGTGTGCCGCCAGCCCGCGGAGATCTGCGAGTAGGGCCCAGCCTGATCAGCGGCCTGGCCGTTGCTGTTGGACCCCCAGCAGTCCGCAGCGCCCGCCTGTGTAAGCGCGCAAGTGTGTTCGCTGCCGGTAGAGATCGCCAGACTTCCGTACGGCCCCAGCTTGTCGGTCGACTGGCCCCATGCGTTCCACCCCCAGCAGTCGGCGGCCCCCGCGGGAGTAAGACTGCAGGTGTGGCGACCACCCGCGGAGATCTGGGTGAAGGGGCCCGTCTGGTCGGTTGATTCGCCCTCGCCGTTGTTCCCCCAGCAGTCGGCAGCCCCGCTGAGCATAAGCGCACAGGTGTGGGCGCTCCCGGCAGAGACCTGGGTGTACGGGCCCGCCTGATCGGTCGCTTGACCCAAGACGTTGTTCCCCCAGCAGTCAGCGGCCCCCGTGGGGGTGAGCGCGCAGTTGTGTGAGTTGCCTGCGGAGATCTGTATGTACGGACCCGCCTGGTCGGTCCCCTCGCCCGCGACGTCGTTCCCCCAGCAGTCGGCAGCTCCGCTGGGCATAAGTGCGCAGGTGTGGTCGCCTCCTGCGGAGATCTGCGTGTACGGGCCCGCCTGGTCGGTCGCCTCGCCGCTGCCGTTGTTCCCCCAGCAGTCGGCAGCCCCGCTGGGCATAAGCGCGCAGGCGTGGTCGCCTCCCGCGGAGATCTGCGTGTACGGCCCGGCCTGGTCCGTCGCCTGGCCGCTGCCGTTGTTCCCCCAGCAGTCGGCGGCGCCTGCGGGCGTGAGCGCACAGGTGTGGTCGTTGCCCGCAGAGATCTGTGTGTACGGACCCGCCTGGTCGGTCGCCTTGCCGTTGCTATCGTTCCCCCAGCAGTCGGCGGCGCCCGCTGGCGTGAGCGCGCAGGTGTGGTCGTAGCCCACGGAGATCTGAGTCGAGCGCAGCCCTTCATTCGCGCGGGGCACGCGATCCTCTGTGGCGGCGGACACCTGTGACGGAACGAGCACCACCGCGAGGAGCGCCGCCGCGAGGATCCCCGCCGGTCGACTCGCACGGCGGCCAAGTCGTGCTCCGTCGGTCTCCATCAGGCCTGGGGTCCTTCCGGCGCAGGGTCAACTCTCCACGACCCATCGAGGGCCCATTCTCCTCGTCCTTCCTGCCGCAGGTCAATGAGGCATCTGACCGGGCTTGAGCTGGAGGTCGGACTCGAACCGACGACCTGCGGTTTACGAAACCACGTCTTCGAGTGAGTATCCCAGCACGCCCTGATCTCGAAGTCGGCCATCGATCCCGTTCCGACCCCACATCGCCAACGTCACTTCGGGTCCCGGCTTCGGAAGCCTGTCGATCTTCGCTTGGAGACCCCGCAGAACCGGCGATCCCAGGGGGCGGGCCGACCACTTCGCCTCGCCGACGAGCGCCGTTCTGGATCCACGGAGCCCGAGTACGTCAACCTCGCACGGCTCGCCCGACGTCGCCCACCAGCGCCCGACCACCAGATCCGGCGGGAAGACGCCAGAGGCGACGAGACGAGTTGCGTGCCACCGAGCCGCTTCCTCGAACACCCAACCCAAGTGCTTCTGCCACTCCTCACGACGGCGCTCCAGCACTGCGCGACCCTGTCCGCCGGATATCTGCGCAAGGTCGGAATAGAGGACGCGGAACCAGAAGGCCAGGTACGGATCCGCGATCGCATACAGGGGACGGCTCGCTTTCGGCGCGCCCACGGGCAGTTCCTTGCGAACGAACCCAGCCCTGACGAGAACGTGCATCGGATGCTCGATGCGCTGTCCGGCCTCCTGCTCAATCTCAGACGCGCGTGTCTTGCCCCGACCGATGGCAGCAAGGATCCGCGCGTAGCCTCCGGTGGAAGGCAGCTCCTCCCCCATGATGGCTGCCGCATCCTCGAGCAGGATCCCTCCGGATGAGCCGGCCAAGGCGAGCAGGTTGTCGTCGACGCCGGCTTCCTCATCCCACGCATTGAGATGGAGTGGGTACCCGCCGCAGGCGGCATAGGCCCGGAAATAGGTAGCCGCGTCGAGCTCCGGGAGGAAGACGCGCCCGGCCACGAGCTCCACGGGGTCGAGGCGCAGGGACAGCGTCGGGCGTCCCCGGAGCGCGCCGCTCGCACCGACCATGTCCTCGACGATGCCGACCGCGGAGCCGGTGAGGACGAGCATCAGTCTCGTGCCGGGAGGGATGTGATCCCAGACGGCTTGCACGATGCTCGCGAAGCCCCTCGTCGACCGCGCGAGGTAGGGGACCTCGTCGATGACGACGAGCAGGGGATCATGCTCGGCTTGGGCGACGAAGAACCTCAGCGCCGCTTCCCATCCGGAGAAACCACCTCCGGCCAGATCCATCGCCTTCTGTCCCAGGGACCGGTGACACACATCCGCAAGGCGTGCGAGCTCCACCTCCTCAGCCTGTTCAGTTGCTCCAAAGAACACGGCCCGGCGCGTGGAGGCGAAATGCGACAAGAGGAACGTCTTTCCAACCCGCCGCCGTCCCCACACCAGCGCGAGCTGGGGTGCACCGATCTCCGCCTGCGCCCACGAGGCGTCAAGCCTCGCCGTCTCGTCCTCTCGGTCGAGCACGCGGGTACTCTCAGGGGTTCTCACACAGGCACTATACCACAATGCCCTTGTAGTACAAGGCCCTTGTATCTAAACGTGGAGCCGGAGGTCGGACTCGAACCGACGACCTGCGGTTTACGAAACCGCTGCTCTGCCAACTGAGCTACCCCGGCGTGCTTTCCAGTCTAGCCAGCAGGAGCGGGGAGATGCCCGGTCTTCACACAGTGTCCGTATGTCTCTAGGATTCCGGTATCGAAGCCGAAGACGTCACCGCGGAGGAGATTCAGGCCGAGCTCGGTCTGGAGCCACACCCGACGTGCGGGTTCGTTCGCATCACTTTCGTGAGCGGAGAGGTGATCGCCCCGGGTGGGTTGCCGGCACCATTCGCCGAGGGTCGCCCAGCAGGTTCGGCCCTGTACTTCGAGGTCACACCCTCGGCCGGAGTTCGGCTGCATTGCATCCGGAACGATCAGCTGTACCACCGCTACCTGGGTGATCCCCTGGAGGTCCTACTGCTGTATCCGGACGGGCGCCACGCCGTGGAGACCCTGGGCCCTGACGTGCGAGGCGGACACCGCCTGCAGCTGCTCATCCCGGGAGGAACCTTCCACACCGCTCGCCTCATCGCCGGCGGCCGATGGTTCCTCGGGGCGAGCACGGAGTGGCCGGGGGTGGATCCCTCGGATGTGGTACGGGGCGATCCGGAGGTCCTGGCGGACGGCTTCCCAGAAGCGGCCGCGCTCATCCGGGACTTCACTCAGCCCTGAGCGCTGCCTGCAGCACCGCTCCAGCACCGAGAGGGCTTGGCCGACGCCTCGACCTGGGCCTTGACCCAGCGGTGAAGACAAGGCTGGGAGATCCTGAAGTCCTTGGCGATCTGAGCCATCGGGGCATCCTTGCGCCGAGCCACGGCGACGACGTCCTCGTCGTTCGGGTTGGGCAGGGGCACCTTCAGCAGCTCGCCTAGTCCCTCATCGTCAGCCACTGTCTCCCCTAGTCCCTCACTTGAGCAGAGCAAGCGAAGCGCCGCCGATGCGGCGAGTCCACCTCTTATGAGTAATGTCGCCCGCATGGGCAAGGCATTCCGACCTCAGTGTTCGCCGCGAACGTTGGGCGGCGCGTCGGCAGGCTTGAGAACGAGCCGGTCGTGAGGTTCTTCGACGTCGACGAGGCCCTCGAGCCCGGACTCTACGTATACGGTGACGCCGCCCGCGTCGGCGGTCGCGTCGGCCGGGTCGGGTTGGTAGGCGAGTACGACTTCGACACCTCTGGCCGTCCGTGCGAGACGCAGCCGTGCCGCGGCGTTGACGCGCGAGGCCGCTACCTGCGAGTTGCGCAAGATCTCCTTAGCCCAGGCCGTGAACTCGATCACGTCGCCACCGTAGCAAGAGTCGGGCGAAGCCACCGAGTCGGCCGCTGGGACGAGCCCGCAGGACCTCACGCCAGTGGACGGTGTTCAGGAAGAACCCACTTGGTCTCCGGGCGGTACTCAGATCGCATACGGGAACTCGCGACCCCGTGGCCGCGATCGCCGGCCTGCGTGCCAGGGAAAACGCGCTGAGGGGGTAGGCTCGCCTCGTTAGGGAGGAGGAGGAACTCGTGGTCTCGGACGTCGCCTGATTCGACCACCGCTTGACAAGACCGAGTCGACACTCACATCAGCTAGATTCCGGAGATCGCGCACCCCGATACGGGGCCGGGGCCACAGACTGAGCACGCCAACGCGGGAGCCAGCTTCGAGAGGGGAACGCATGCGGATCGACCAGGGGCAAGCGCCCAGAGGTGCACGGCCTGAGGCTGCACTCGCAGCCCGAGCACGCGTCGCGGTCGTGCTCGCCGCCGGGCGTTCCGAACGCCTTGCAGGGGTGACCGGTGGTGGCTCGAAGGCGCTCAACCGGCTCGCGGGGATCAGCCTCGTCGAGCGCGCGGTCCGCACGCTGCTGGGTTCGGGGATCGAGGAAGTGCTCGTGGTCGTCGGCTATCACGCCGGTCCAGTTGCGGCCGCTGTCGGCGGCCTTGCCCCGGGGCGCGTGAGAACTGTGCTTGCCGAAGACTGGGAACGGGGGAACGGGGCGTCCCTCGCCGCGGTTGCGCAGCACTTCGAGCACGAGGTGTTGTTGGTCGTCATGATGGCGGACCACGTTTTCAGTGACGGTGCGCTGCGAGGGTTGCTCCGGAGCGACGAGCCTGCGGTGCTCGTCGATCCGGATCCGGCGACCGGTGTACGTGCAGAGGGGACGCGCGTACGCATCGAGGACGGTGACGCGGTCGCGTTCGGCAAGCAGCTGAACGAGCCGGCCGTCGATTGTGGCGTGTTCGTGTTGTCACCGGAGATATTCGAATGCCAGCGGCTCGCGGCACTCGACGGCGACACCACGCTGGCCGGAGCAGTAACACGGTTCGCAGAACGGCGGCCGCTGCGGGCGCTGCCGCTGCCGAGTGGGACCTGGTGGCACGACATCGACACACGGGAGGACCTCGTCGAAGCGCGGCGCCTCCTGCGCTCGTCGCTCCCAAAGGATGAAGACGGGCCCGTCTCGCGCTTCCTCAATCGGCCGGTGTCGACACGGTTTTCGTTCTGGATCTCACCGGCTCGCCTGTCGCCGAACCTATTGTCGTGGATCGCGTTCCTGCTCGGACTCGTGGCGGCGGGATCGCTCGCCGCCGGTCTGGGCATCGTGGGCGGCATCCTGGCGCACGTCACTTCGGTGCTGGACGGGATGGACGGCGAGGCCGCGCGACTGCAGCTGCGCGCGACACCTCAGGGGGCGCTTCTGGACGGTGTTCTGGATCGATTCACCGACGCGGCGATCCTCGGCGGTCTCGGCCTCTGGGCGCTCGACGCGATGCCGTCCGCGGCGCCGAGCGTTCTGCTGGCCACTCTTGCGGCGGTGTTCGGCTCGATGATGTCGATGGCCTCGAAGGACCGCATCATCGCGCACGGCCTGCCGCATGCGGACGAGCGCGCGCTCTCCTGGCTGCTAGGCGGACGCGACGGCCGCATACTGCTTGTGACGATCCTCTCGATCGCTGGCTTGCCGCTCGCAGCGCTGGCCGCGGTCGCCGCGACGTCGATCCTGACGCTGGTGCTCCGGATCGCGTTCGTATACCGCCTGCCGCGCTGAGCCGCTACGCGCCTGGTGTTCGCTCCTTCATAGTTCGGAAGTCTCCACTGATCAGTCCTGACTGCATCGGTCATGGTCCTGATAAAGATGCGCCGATCCCGACAAGTCAGAGGGGGAACGGGCCCGCGCCCAACGGGTCGAATTCGGCCAGTTCCGCCACTCCTGGGTAGGAGAGGACGATCGCCCCGCCGGTCCAGAGTTCGCCGGTCCGCTCCGAGTCAAGGTCCGTGTACCGCCAGCGCACGGCAGGGAACCGGCCCACGCGCGTGGTGAGTTCTTCGTCGCCGAGACGCTCGTAGCGTTGGCGCGAGGTCCGCAGCCCGAGCGATCCCGCCTCGACCCGGGTGATCTCCAGATCGGCGCTCGTCAGGTTCTCGGTCATCAGGCGGTTGGCGGTGGCGGCATTGAATCCGGGGGACCGGTAGCCGAAGTCGGCGACGGGGCCTACCTCCAGCTCCTCGGCATCGCGCGCGCCAGAGAAACCCTGACCGGACCGCTGAAGGATCAGGTGGTGTTCGCCCGTTCCGATCCGCAGACGCATGGGTCGCCAGTACTCGTCCACCGACAGATCCACGACCTCCTCTCCGGCCGCTGGATCGCTGAACCGGATCGTCGAGAACCATCGCGAGCCTGCGATCCCGGGGGCCGTCCGGAACTCCTCTGTCCCGACTGGGCGCCCATCGAGGCCGAACACGGTATACGTGCCTGCGGGCATGGCCGTCTCAGCCGGCAGTCAGTCGGCGTTGCCGCCGCGGGCGCGAGCGATGTCGTGGATACTGGAGACCGCCATGCCCAGTCGTCATAGATGTCCGTCGGGACGACAGCTAGACGGCAGCCCAGGCCGCGACCGTTGGATGGTCAACCGCCGAAGGGCCGACCTGCGCCGCCCCGCCGGCCGAGCCCACGCCCGAAACGCCGTCGGCGAAGTACTCCTCATTGATCGCGGTGAACGGCCTCCACTCGGCAGGCACGTCATCCTCGGAGAAGATGGCCGTGACGGGGCAGACCGGTACGCAGGCGTCGCAGTCGACGCACTCGTCGGGGTTGATGTAGAGCATCCGCGGACCCTCGTAGATGCAGTCGACCGGACATTCGTCGACGCACGCTCGGTCCTTCACGTCGATGCAGGGCTCTGCGATCACATAGGTCATGCCATAGACAACTCCGAGTGCGGATCCCCGCACGGCCGGTTCATGAGCCTCCCACTACTCTTGCGACTTCCTTCCGCTTCCGCCCGCGGCGCGGCGTGTACGGGTGCACGGCCTCGTGCTGCCAGCAGTACTGCCAGCCGCTGTAGATCGACAGCTTGGTGTCGCAGCCCTTGGCCAAGCAGATGCGGCCCCGGGGAAAGGTCCTCTTGGCCTGGGGGAGATTGCAGACGAGTGCTCCGCGTAACACGTCCCGCATCGCCCACCCTCCTTGGTCGAGACCTGGACTCTCCCTGGAATTACCCAAAGTCGTTACTTTTCAGTATAAATCCTATCGTTTTAGTCGGATTTAGACCATAAAATCGCGTTTGACGGTCCCCCATCATTGGTCCACCCCTTCCTCACCGAGGCGCTCGTAGCGTTGCGGTACGTCACCTGACCCCGCGCTCCGAACGCCGACACGGGGGGGGCGAATAATCGGTGGTTCGGACGGAGAAAGGACAGCATGATGGCGATCGTGTTTCTGCACCCGACGCGCTAACCAAGACCGCTCAAATGAGTGCGCTGGCCGGTGATAGCATTCGGTCGAAGGCGCTCGACTTGTCGAGAGGACCGAAGTCGTTACCGGCGATACCAACGACCGCGTCGGCGAGCCTTCCTCACACGAAGCAGGGGGCACGAAGAATGAATGACCCGCAGAATCACCTCGTTCCCGTAGTCGTGGAGGAGACGAACCGTGGCGAGCGTTCGTTCGACATCTACTCGCGTTTGCTAAAAGAGCGCATCGTGTTCCTCGGAATGCCGATCGACGATGCAATCGCGAATCTGACGATGGCCCAGCTCATCCATCTCGAAAGCGAAGACCCCGACAAGGACATCCACCTTTACATCAACTCGCCGGGCGGATCGATACCGGCACTGTTCGCTGTCTACGACACGATGATGTACATCAAGCCCGACGTCGAGACGATCGTCATGGGCCAGGCCGCCTCCGCGGCCGCGGTCCTGCTTGCGGCCGGTCAGAAGGGCAAGCGTTTCGCCCTGCCACACTCACGCGTGCTGATTCACCAGCCCCAGGGCGAAGCCGAGGGCCAGGCCGTCGAAATAGAGATTCAGGCGAGGGAGATCCTGCGCTACCGGCAACTGATCGACGAGCTCTTGGCGCTGCACACGGGCCAGTCCTTCGAAAAGATCTCTGCTGACACCGATCGCGACTTCATCATGACGGCCGAGCAGGCCAAAGAGTACGGGATCGTCGACGATGTCATCACGAGTAGGAAAAAGCCCCCCCCGATCGCAGCCGTCGGGGCCGGGGCTTCGTGAGATAGCGACCGGCGCCGGCCGGTACTCTATGTCCGCGCGCATGTCCGGCCGGTCGATTCAGCATCGTGAACCACGCGGTGTCAATGTCGGGTGCCCAAACGGCGATCCATCATGCAGCCACCGCCTGGTACTCGTGGATGAGTCCACCTGCCTCCCGTTCCGATGGGAAGCTCCAGGACCCGCTCGTAGGATGAGACGCTCTCCGCGTAGGGGCCGGCTTCGAACTCAGACCCGCCCCGCATCTCGTGATACATCGGGCGGGTCAGATACTTTGGGTAGGCCTCGGCAGCTGCCTCAATCGCAGTGATCGCCCTCTCGTTCCGCCTACGGCCCCCAAGTACCACCCTGAGATTCAACTGTGCCCGACCGATCTCGCGGGAATCTCCGTCTTGAGTCGCCTGCAGGACAAGCACGCCACGCGACAGAGAATATGGCACAGTGCCGACATGGAATGCAGTGGACACCAGAACGGCTTCGAGCACTTTGATCTCGACGGGTTCGATGACTTCGACCTGGCGCAGAAGTTCGAACCTGGAGCTGTCGAGTCGGAGGAGAGTCGCACGAGCCCTAGCACCGGCATCGTGGCCTACGCGGAGCCCTGCCTCGTCATGTACGTCAGCGTCCGCAAGCTGGACCGAGTAGTCGCGCCGGACGCCGTCGAGTACCGACTCACGCGAAGCAAGTGGCGAGAGGCATCACGAGTCAGCCACGAGGACTTCACCACCCTCCAAGATGTGGCCGAGGCGGATCTTCGTGTGAACTTGACGGCCTTGCGGCAACTCCGGTGCCCGTAGAGGTTCAAAAGTCCGATTCGCACCAGGGCCAACGCAATCCAGATGTGGAACATCAGGTAGCCCTGACGTTTACGAAACCGCTGCTCTGCCAACTGAGCTACCCCGGCCCCCGACCCCCGACCCCGGCCTTGACCTGCGGAAACGGCGAATCTCGTCCGTCAGGATCGCCCTGATTGTAGCGCCGACGTTCCCATTGGAGGCAAAGTAGCGAGGGCCTCTCGGCGCCCCGCTACTCGCAGTTCTTGATCGTGTCGATTCCGGCCCCGCCCTTGCAGTCGTCGACCTCTGCGCGGCCATCCAGGAAGTCATCCCCGTCCAGACCCCTCAGGACATCCATGCTGGCGGCCCCGATAAGTCGGTCGTCGAAGGGACCGCCCGTCAGGTCGGAGGTACCCGTCCCGTCGCCGGCGAAGATCGCGACCGGGACCGTCGCCGTCGAGGCGTCGACCGTCAGGAACGGCGCGTTCCCGTCGAGCGTCGCGGCCTCGATGTCGGAGAAGGTGTCCGTGCCGTTGTCGCTGGTGACGAGCGTGGCCGCGGAGAGCGTCGCGTCCCCCAGCAGGTAGGCGTAGATCCGGTCGGACCCGCCGTTCCCATCCATCGTGTCGTTGCCGAACCCGAACCCCGGGTAGATCACGTCGTCGCCGGAGCCCCCCAGGATCACGTCGCTCTGGCTGTACCCGCTGAGTACCGAGTCGCCGGTGAACGTCGTCGCGTTGATCGTCCGACCGGCGAGGGAGCTGAACGCCGTGAGTTCTGCCGGCGTCGGCAACGACGAGATCACACTGGTGCCGGACTCCACCAACGACGCGGTTGCCGGCGGCGGCGGCACTGACACCGTCGTCGCGAAGGACAACCCGATCATCCTCACCGACACGTCCATCGAAGGAGCAACCGAGATCGACGCGCTTTCCGGCATCGAGAAGGGATCGCTGGCTGCGGTTTCGGATGGAATGGTGAACGCGTCCGCGTTCACGGGAACGACGACGATCACCGGCGACTCCGGCGATGAGACGCTCATCGCCGGACGTGGGCGAGACCAGGTCATCGGCCAGGATGGCAACGACACCATCAAGGGTGGCAACGCGAACGACAAGCTGCTCGGCAAGGACGGGAACGACACGCTCGTCGGCGGGAAGGGCAACGACACGTGCAAGGGCGGTCCCGGAAATAACACGATCAAGAGCTGCGAATAGCCGGGCGGGCGCTCGCACATCCCCCGGCGTTCCGGCGCCCAGCTAGCGATCCCGCTTGGGGTAACATCGGGTTTCCATGGCGTTTCAGTGGTGGAAATTCGTGCACATCGCGGCGGCGTTCGCGTTCCTGCTCGCCCACGGCGTCTCGGTGAGTGTGTTCTTCAGACTCCGCAAGGAGCGCGACCGGGCGAGGATCCTTGAGCTGCGGCAGCTGTCCGGTTCCTCGGTGGTTGCGATGTACGTCTCCCTTCTCGTATTGATCGTCAGCGGAGTGGTCTCCGGCTTCCTCGGTCACTACTGGGGCTACTGGTGGATCTGGGCGGCGATCGGGATCCTCGTGGCGCTGATCGTCGAGATGAGTGCGGTGGGCCGCACGTACTACGGGAAGGTGGCCGAGGCCACCCAGATGCGTGAATCCGGCGTCCCGCGCGTAAGCGACGAGGAACTCGACGAGTTGCTCCGTTCGAAGGTGCCGGTGGTGAACGCGGTGATCGGCTTCGCGGGCCTCCTGCTGATCCTCTGGCTCATGGTCTTCAAGCCGGGGCTCGGCTAGAGCTCTACCGGATCGAGATTCCTCTTCGCGGGGCCGTGGATCACCGTTCCGTCTGAGGCGTAGCGCGAACCATGGCACGGGCAATCCCAGGTTTGCTCCGAGCCGTTCCAGCCGACCGTGCACTCCATATGCGTGCATTTCGGACTCACGGCGTGCGCGATGCCCGCCGCATCGCGGAAGACCGCGACCTTGCGATCCCCGTTGTCGACGATGCCGCCTCGTCCGGGTTGGATCTCCTCGAGTGACTGGCTGACGGTGCGCACCACCAGGACGTCGCGCGGGGCCGATCGGGCGATGGTTCGCGGAACCGACCCGAGCATGCGGGCGCGAGCGCCCGTCATCCCGCGGTTGCCGATCACGATGAGCCCAGCACCTTCACGCTGGGCCACCGCCATGATGGTCTCGGCCGGCTCGCCATGTTCGACGATGAGCGATGGCGACCCTGCGTCACCCTCGAAGGTCGCAACCGTGTCGTCCAAGACCATCGCTCCTGTCTTCGGGTGTCCCACGAAGATCAAGATCGGCTCGGCCTCCAGCCGTGCGGCAAGCCGTAGCCCGCGACGCGCGGCCCGGTCGGCTGTCGGGGAGCCGTCGGTGGCGATCAGGATCCGTTCGTACGGGCGGTCAACGCCGGACGGCTCGTTGCCCACCAGCAGGACGTCGCACGGCGCCTCGTTCACCACGCCGTTGGCGACGCCGCCGAGGATCGGCGCGCCTTGCGAGAGCCCGCGACTACCAAGGACCACCAGATCCGCGTTCTCCCGCTGGGCAAGCGAAACCAGCCTCTCGACAGGTGGCCCGCTTTCGATACGCACCTCGGGCTTGAGGGTCGCCTCTTCGGCGACCGCCGCTGCGCGGCCGGTCTCGTTCCGCGCACCATTGGTGACCTGCGCGATCAGGAGGAAGGCGCGACACGCCCCCGCGAGGTGGACGGCCGAACGTTCGGCGCGGGCGGCGAAATCGGACCCGTCGGTCCCGAGGATGATCGCGTCGTAGGGCACGGCTGACCGACCCTAAGCGACTTCGACCTTCTCCAGCAACGCTCCAAGGTCGCCGGTGAAGAAGATGAATGAGTACCCGTCGCTAGGGCTCGTCCTTCCGCTCGGACGACTCGACCGCTATCTCCTCGAGTTCGGATAGATCGATCTCCTCCGGGACCGGCTCGGACGCCGGCCTGATGAAGATCACGCGCGCGAGCTTGCCGACGTTCATGGGGACGCCGCCCCCCAGCCCCACCAGAGCGACTCGCCGATCGTCGGCTCACGGCTCCGGATCAAGCCGCCGGCCAGCGGCTCCGGCGGCAACCGGTCGACCTGGTACCGATCGAGCAGGCCCTGCAGGATCGGCTCCACCGGCTCGCCCTTGAACCCGCGATGGTGGGAGCAGAGCGGCCCGTACGGCGAGTCGCGCAGGACGACCTCCGCGACGACGGCCCGCCGTTCCTCGAGGCATCGCATGCAGAAGAACCCGATGCGCTGGGGATAGGCGAACTCGGCGCGGTACCCGGCCCGGTGAACGACCACCTGACCCCAGAGGGCGACCTGGCCCACGACGACGAACCCCGCAGCGGGCAACCCGTAGGGCGGCGGCATGGGCTCCGAGAACCCGTAGATGCCGCACCGGCACCCTTCGGTCGGCGCGGAGTGTGCGGTGATCCGGCACGCCGCGCGCATGCGCTGCCCGACCGGCCAGGTCTCGGTCTGTGTGATCGCCCTCAGTTCCGGCGTCCGGTGCCGGAACGACACGCGCCAGACCCGCCAGCCGGTGACGGGCTCACTCCCCCCAGAGACGTCGGCGTCGGGGACCGCGGTCTGCAACACGCGGCCCGCGTCGATGGTTCCCGTGCTCACCTGCCCACCGTACGCCCGAACCGGATATGACGCGAGTCCCTCGCCGGCCCGAGCCCGGATCCGGCGCTGATGGGGGATACTGCCGTCGGCGAGGGAGGCGGCCATCAGGAAGAGCACCCGACACAACCGCTTGATCATCATCGCCTGCGGCGCGACACAGCTGGTCACGACGTTCGATTTCATGGGCCTGGCGATCGCGCTCTCGACGATGGCGAAGGAGTTCGGCGTCGGCGAGACCGACGTGCAATGGGCCCTGAGCGCCTACCTACTGGCGTTCGCCTCTGCCCTCATCGTCGGCGGACGCTTCGCGGATCTGTTCGGTCACAAGCGGATGGCGTTGTGCGGACTCGCTCTGTTCGGCGGAGCGTCGCTCATAGGCGGCTTGGCACCGAGTCTCCCGCTCCTGATCGGGGCACGCGTGCTTCAGGGTATCGGCGCGGCGTTCCTCACACCAGCGACGCTCTCGATCGTGCGCGCAACGGTCCCCGGGGAGCGCCTCGGACCGGCGATCGGAGCGATCACCGCTATCTCTGCCGTCGGCGTGGCCGCAGGTCCGCTGGTCGGCGGCGCGGTAACGGATCTGTTGGGGTGGCGCTGGGTGTTCTTCATGAACGTCCCCACCGTCCTGTTCGCAGCGACGATGGTGGTCCTGTTCGTACGCGAACATCGCGATCCAAACGTCGGCCGCTCCATCGACTGGCTCGGTCTGGTGACGATCGTCGGCTCGGTCGCGGCCGTCACCCTCGTGATCGACTTCGGCAGGGAGTGGGGATGGCTCTCGCGCCTGTCCCTCGGAATCCTGACCCTCGGCGTCCTGCTGTTCGTCGCCTTCCTGCTCATCGAACACAGGGTCAAGGAACCACTGATCGACCTTACCGTCTTCCGGCACATCCACTTCCGGCGCATCGCCGGCATCGGGAGCGCCGCGAACTTCTCTCTGGCGGTGCCCGTCCCGGTGTTCGCGATCTACACCCAGACCGTCTTGGACATGGATCCGTTCCTGGCGGGGATCACGCTACTGCCCTTCTCGATCGCCGGAGTTGCCGGCGGCCCGGCATCCGGCCGGCTCTTCCGCCGGTTCGGCCCCCGCCTACCGCTCGTCTTGGCGATCGGACTGGCGGGCGGAGCACTGGTGCTGTTCAACCCCGCGGAGAACACGGTTTCGTGGCTCCCGTTGCTGCTCCTGCTGGCGGCCATGGGGTTCGGGTCGAACGGGTCCTACTCCACGACGAACATGGGGACGCAGGCCGTCCTGGAGCCTCGGCTGGCAGGAGAGGCCTCCGGGACCGTGCTGACCGGACTCGTGCTCGCCGCAGCGATCGGCGTAACCCTCGCGTCGGAACTCATGGAGCACTACGGCGAAGGCGCCGCCGCCGTCTCCCACACCACGACGGTCGGTGGGTGGATCGCGATCGGCGTCGCCACGCTTGCGCTCGGGCTCATCCCGGGGCGGCTACGCCGCCGGCCTCCCGGCCGTCCCTCCCTCGGTTGACTTGACCCAGCGCGTCCCTGCAGCCAAACTGACGTCTCCTGCCGAAAGAAAAGAGACAGTCATGCGAAGGATCCTTACGATCATGATCGGCATTTCCCTGGTGGCCGTCATGGACGCCCAGGCACTTTCGACGCCGCGAACGCTCGCCACGTACCAACCCGATGGATACATCCAGGAGGTTGGCGGGAGCTGGCTCGGTTCAGACGTCTACAACACGACGGGAAAGGGTCAGACCAGATCCGTTCACCTTGACCGCCGCTCGACGGTGACCTTCGAACTCGGCGTCCAGAACGACGGGAGCGTCGACGACAGTTTCAACGTCGACGGGTGCCGGAGCGCTCGGGGATTCGCCATCTCCTACTACGACGGAGCATTCAACCTGACCGACCAGATCACGCCGGGGACCTACCAGACCACCGCGCAGCCTCCAGGGTTGCTCGCCGCAGGGATCTACATGGACATCAAGGCGAAGGCATCCACCGAAAGCGGCGACAAGTTCAGGTGCAGCGTGGAGTTCTGGTCGAACGGCGGCGGGATCGCCGACGTCGTTGCCGGTAGGGTGATCGTCAACTAGCGCCGAGCTCCAGCCGCCCCGCGCGTTCCAAGATGACTGGTCTGACGGCGTGAAGATCCCGCGACGACCTACCCCGAACCGGCGACGCGGCCGGCAGCGGCACAAGCCGCTGGCCGTCGTCGTCCACACCACCGACGGCGCCTTCGAGAGCGCGGCGGCATGGTTCTCGAACCCGGAGAGTGGCGTCGCCGCCCATTATCTGGTGGGGCTGGACGGGCGGATTCTACGCTTCGTCGCGGAGCGCGACACCGCGCTGCATGCTGGCGTCCTGGTCGACCCCGACCCGGCCCTCGTGGAGGCCCTCGGCGATGATCCGAACCTGACGACGATCGGGATCGAGTTCGCCGACGACGGACATCCGAGTGACGTCCCGCGGACCGCCGCGCAGTACGCGGCCGGCGCCGAGCTGCTCCGGCAGGTCGCCGAGCGCTGGGCGATCCCCCTCGACCGCGGCCACGTCATCCCCCATCGCGCGCTCCGCGCCGACAAAACCTGCCCAGGCAACCTCGATCTGGACCGGCTCATCGCGGAGGCGTCGACCGAGGGGATCGCCGAAGGGAGCGGCGCACGCGGTCCGTTCCTCGTCGCGCTCTTACCCGTTCGGAACGAGGCGGGCCGACTGCCGGCATGGCTCGACCGGGCACGCACATTTGCCGATGCCGTGGTGGCGCTTGACGACGGATCCACGGACGGCACGCACGCGGTGCTCGAAGCCGATCCGCTCGTCAGGATCCTGCTCACGAACCAGGAGCGTGACACCTACGAAGGATGGGACGACGCGACCAACCGTCAACGGCTGCTGGATGCGGCCGCCGACCTGCGACCGACGTGGATCGTACAGATCGACGCAGACGAGGTCATCGAGCCGGAGGACGCGCGAGGCCTCCGCGCATTCCTCGAACGCGACGCGCTCGCCGGTTGCGCCTACGGCTTGCAGCACTACCGCGCGTGGGGCGACCACATCGATCCGAAGGTGACCTGGGTGTACCGCATCTTCGCATGGCGGCCGGGCCTCCGACTCCCCGAGGAACGCCGGCTTCACTTCAACCCCGTCCCGGAGTCGATCCCTCGCGGAGCGTGGCTCCGGACGACGTTCCGGATCCGGCATGAGGGAGCGGCCGACGAGGACGCGGTCGCCTCGCGCATCCGCAAGTACGCGGAGGCCGATCCCGAGGCCGAGTTCGAAGCGAACACCTCCGGGATGGAGACGGCGCCGGTAGGGGAGCCGTTGACGGCCTGGGACGTGCGCGCGACGGAGGACCCCCTCGCACCACCGGCGCTCCAAGCGGCGGCCGACCCGTCGCGTCCCCTGTTGGTCGCCCTGCTGCCCGTGCGAAACGGCGAGGAGGATCTACCGGGATGGTTCGACTCCGTCCGCGGACTGGCCGATGCCGTGATCGCACTCGACGACGGTTCGACGGACAGCACGCGCATCTTCCTGGAGGGCGAGCGGCCTTTCGTGGCGGCGATCCTGACCAACCCGGTCCGCGCCATCTGGAAGGGATGGGATGAGCCACGCGACCGCCAACGTCTGCTCGTTGCGGCGGAAGACCTGAACCCGAGGTTCGTGCTCTTCCTGGACACCGACGAGCGGATCGACCCCGCGGACGGGGCGGCGCTCCGAGCGTTCCTAGATGCTGACGCTCTGCCAAGTTCCGCCTACGGGTTCCGCGTGCACCGGATGGTCCGGGACGATCCCGCGGGCTACGATCGCAACGACCTCTGGGTCTACCGGCTGTTCGGATGGACGCCGGGCCTCACGCTGTCGGATCAGCCCCTGCACTTCGTGCCCGTCCCGCTCCAGATACCGCGAGACCGATACCGCCGAACCACGATCGGGATCCAACACCTGGCGAGCCTGACCGACGAGCGTCGCCGGGCTCGACTGGAGAAATACCGGGAGGTCGACCCCCAGGAGCGCTACCAGCGCGGCTACGAGCACCTGGTCGACCCGCCAGGCGAGATCCTCGACTGGGAGCCTCGCGCCCCCGGATCCTCGGTGATCGACACGATGGAGTTCGAAGACGAAGCGGCAGCCATGAACCCGGACGCTCCGGTGCTCTCCGCGATCATCATCGCCCGCGACGACGCGAACCGGATCGAACGGGTGGTTCGCTCGGTCGTGACCCAGGAGACGGAGGAACCCTTCGAGACCATCGTCGCCGTGTCCGGCAGCCCAAGAACCGCGGCCGTCGTGCGAGAGCACTTCGGGGACGCCGTGACGCTGATCGAACTCGACCGCCCGGTGCTGCCGGGCGCTGCTCGGAACGCCGGGCTGCAGGTCGCGCGAGGTGACTACGTTTCGTTTCCCGGCTCACACGTGGAGCTGCCACCGGGGAGCCTCCAGGCGCGCATCGAAGCGCACGCGGGGGGATACCCGATGGTAACCGGGTCGATCCTCAACGGAACGCGAACGGCCGCGGGCTGGGCCAGCTACTTCCTCGACCATGCGGCCGCGCTCCCGGGAAGGCCGAGCGGGGTTCTGCTCCAACCCCCCGCTCACTGTTCCTACGACCGCGGGTTCCTCGTCGCCGTCGGAGGGTTCCCGACGGACCTCCGTGCCGGGGAAGACACCCTGGTCAACACGAGGCTGTTCGCGCAGGGACTCGTGCCGTACCGGGCGCAGGGCGTGGTCCTGACCCACACGAGCCCATCCCGGGCGGTCCCCGCGATGCTGCATCATCACTTCGTGCGAGGGCAGGCGTTCGGACGGTTGCTCTTCGATCCGACGATGCAGCCGCCGAACCTCCGACGGCGCACCGGCCGGATCATCACGACCTACGTTCCCCAACGGTTGAAGAAGATCGACGACGCGGTGGTCCGCTGGGCCGATACGGAAGAACAGGCCCGCTACCGCAGGGTGCGAAGACTCGTGATGGCAGGACTGCTGGCCGCCTGGGCGGGAACGCTCTTCGAGTCGGGTCGGTGGCTGGTGCGCCGCGCGGGCGGGCGGCTGCGGACGTCAGACGGCCGGTCCGGCCTCACCGAGCGGTGAAGATGGCATCCGGCGACCACCCGGCGGAGGCGGGCTGGGCCGGATTGCGGAACCGGGCACGGACGCGATGCCGCCCCTTCTCTGTCGCCTTGTACCGCCCCTCGGTGACCGTTCGATCCACGGCGTTACGCCAGCGCTTCCAGTTTCCGCCCGGCTCCTTCACGTCCACATCGAACACCCCGAAGGTGGGCGGGCTGATCGCCCACTCGATCAGGAAGCGATCGCCAACGCTGCCCCGACGAGGGCCCACGCGAGGCGGGATCTCGATCGACCCGTTCATCGGGAGCCCCGATCCGTGCAAGGGATCGGGACAGGTGTAGTTCCACGTCCCGGCGACCGAGAACAGGCCACGGTGGTCGAACGTATCGAAATAGCCGGCCGGGAAAGGCCCGGCGTTGAACGGTTGCAGGGTCCCCAGGTCGATCCCCTCGACGGTATACATCACGCGATGCGCTGAGGACGAGGGGGACCAGTCCCATTCGACGTATTCGCCCAGCTTCGCGGCCGTCGTCGGTGTGTAGAACAGGTAGTCGTCCACATCGACGTGGCGGGTGGCCGCGTAGGCAGGCGTGGCTGCCAGCAGGTCGGCGTACACGATGGCCCCACTCACGGTCAGGCCAGCGGCGACCGCCCGGCGGATGAAGGTGCGGCGGGAGACCTGCCCCTCGACGTACCCGCGAACCAACTCTTCCATAGCTAGCACCCTACGCCCAGGAGCCGCATCTTGTGAAGCGCCCCGGCGCCCTCCCTTGCAGGTCGGGGAGCGAGGCGTGATACTCAGGACTCCACCGGAGGGAGGATCCACATGACCATGCACCCGAGGCAAGGCGGACGCAAGCGCCCGTTCGGGATGGGCCGGACGCAGATGGATCGGCGCTCGTTCCTGCGCGCCACCGGACTGACCGCGGCGAGCATCCCGCTCGCGAGCGCGCTGCTTGCCGCCTGCACGGATCCGACGAAGCAGGGAAAGGTGGACGAGTCGATCCTGCATCCAGCACGACCGGACAACCCCGTCACCCTAAAGGTGAACGAAGTAGACATGATCGCCGACGGCCTCAAGCCCGAGACCGGTCCCCTCGAGTTGTACAACTGGGAGGACTACATCAATCCTCGCGTCATCGGACTGTTCGAGGAACAGTACGGCGTCAAGGTCAACCGCAACACGTTCAATACGGAGCAGGAGGCGCTCGGGACGCTCACCGCAACCGACACCCCCTACGACGTCTACTTCCCGTCGCCGAACGTTCTCGCGCGGCTCGCCTCGAGCGGCCTCCTCCGCCCACTCAACAAGTCCTACCTCCCGAACCTGACGAACACATGGGAGGTGTACCACGGCACCCTCCCCCAGACGCCGTTCTACGACGTCGGCGCGCTCTTCACCGTGCCGTACACGGTCTACACGACCGGCATCGGCTGGCGGATCGACCAGCCGCGCGGTTCATCGCTCACCGGACCGGGCGAAGACGTCATCCCGTCGATGCCCAACCCCTACGAGATCCTGTGGGACTCCGCGTACAAGGGGAAGGTCCACATCCTCGACGACTACAAAGAAGCCATCGGGATGACGCTGTTGAAGAACGGCATCTACGACGTCAATACCGACGACGAGTCGACGCGGGCCGCGAACCTCGCAACCGCTCAGGCCGAGCTGATCGAGATGGTGAACAACGTCGACGTCAAGGCCGACATCACCGACTACACGGACCTCCCCGAAGGGGCATCCCTGATCCACCAGGGGTGGTCCGGTGACTTCGTCTCCGTGCAGTATTACTTCCCCGACTACCAGGTGGACAAGGATGTCATCCGCTACTGGGCGCCGTCGGAGAACATGATGATCGGCAACGACATGATGGCGGTCGTCAGTAGCGGGAAGAACCCGGTGCTCGCGCATCACTTCCTGAACTTCATGCTGGACTTCAACGCCAGCGACAACAGCGGGAACTCGATCGTGAACTTCCAGTGGCTCGGCTACGTCCCACCGATGGCGGGCTTGAACCGGGATGACCTGATCAAGGGCCGCGGAACGTGGCAAACCGGGCGCGTCGTCCAGCCGAGTCTCGAGACCGCCATCCCGACCGAAGAAGACTTCGCGAAGGGCCGGATCCTGTGCGAGCTCACCCCAGATGTCGACGGGCAGTGGCAGGACGTCTGGGACACGTTCAAGGCGCAGGGATAACCGCTCCGGCGAACGGGGGCGCGTTACGCCCGCCGCTTCGCGATCTCCTCGATGAGCTGAGGGACGATGGTGAACAGGTCGCCGACGACCCCGAGGTCGGCGAGCTGGAAGATCGGCGCGTCGGCATCTTTGTTGATCGCGATGATGCGCTTCGAACCCTTCATGCCGACCGCATGCTGGATGGCGCCGCTGATGCCGACCGCGATGTAGACCTCCGGCTTGACGGTCTTACCCGTTTGACCGATCTGGTAGCTGTAGGGAACCCAGCCCGCGTCGACGGCGGCCCGGCTGGCCCCGACCGCTGCGTCCCCGATGGCGCCCGCCAGCTCGTCGAGGAGCTTGAAGTTGCTGGGCTCCTTCAGCCCGCGACCGCCGGCGAGCACGACCTTGGCGTCCTCGAGCTTCGGCCCGGTGGATCCCTCCTCGTGGCGCTCGATGCGCGTGACCGTCTTCTGATCGTCCGGAACGTCGGCCGCGACCGTGACCACCTCGGCGGTTCCTCCCGACGACTCCGCCTGCACGGACTTCGGCCGCATGAGGACCAACTTCGGCTCGAACCCGCCGAGGCCGACCGCAACGGCTTTGGTCCCGCCCTGGATCTCGGTCGATGCCTCATCGGATCCCGCGATGTCCGTCGCGTTGCTCATCAGCGTGGAGCGCAGCTTGGCCTGCAGGCGGCCGGCGACATCGCGCGAGTCGTAGGAGGTCGCGAACAGGATGAGGTCCGGGAGGTGATCGGCGACCAGGCCCGCTAGGACGTGAGCGGCCGGCTGCCCCGGGTGCTCGTCGAAGACGGCCTCGTCACTCGCGTAGACCGTCTGCGCGCCGTACTCACCGAGGCTCGCGGCTGCCGCCGCTGAGCCCGGCCCGAGCGCAACAGCCTCGACCTCGTCGCCGATCGCGCGCGCCTTGGTGAGCAGTTCCAGCGCCGCCGGACTGGGGCCGGCCGACGAGATGTCCGCGTAGACCCATACCTTGGTCACGTCAGATCACCTTCGCTTCCGCCAGCAGATCCGCGATACGAGCTGCGGTGTCGTCCCCCGCTTCGATGACCTCGCCGCCCGCCTTCGCCGGCGCGTCCGTGATACTCGTCACGGTCTGCGTCGACTCGATATCGTCCGTCCCGAGCCCGAGATCGCCGACGCTCAGACGCTCCAACGGCTTCTGCTTGGCCTGCATGATGCCCTTGAGGTTCGGGTACCGGGGCTCGTTCGCGCCCGCGGTCACGGTGATGACGGCCGGCAACGGGCACTCGACCACGTCGTAGCCCGACTCGGTCTGCCGCTCGATACGCGCCGTCCCCCCGGAAACCTCCACCTTCTTGGCGAACGTGAGACTGGGCAAGCCGAGCAGCTCGGCGACGGTGACCGGCAGCGTACCCGTGTACCCGTCGGTGGACTCGACACCACCGATCACGACATCGTAGGACCCACGCTTGAGCGCCGCGGCCAGGACCTGGGCGGTGACCAGAACGTCGGCGCCGCGCAACGCATCGTCGGTGACCAAGACCCCCTTCGCGGCGCCCATCGCCAGTCCGCGCTGAACCGCAGCGACGGCCTCTTCCGGTCCCATCGAGACGACGGTGACCTCTCCCCCGTTCGCCTCGGCGATCTGCAGGGCGGCCTCCAGGCCGAACTCGTCGCCGGGGTCGAGCGCCCCCTCGACGCCGGACCGCACGATCAGGTTGTCCGCACCGATCTCCTGAACCCCCTGAGGGTTCGGGACCCACTTGCACAGAACCGCGATCTGCATCTGGCGTTCCCTCCGCTGGCGGTCACGGCGGAAGCCCTCGCCGGAGGTCCCCGCCTGCCTCGCCCGTGGGCGCGACCAGGAGAGGATAGAGGAGATGCGGTCCGATGCCACGGCCGGCGATCGAGGGGCGCCGCCACCGCCGGGGCTCGCCAGCGTTGCCGGGTACTATCCGCTCAGCCGGCGTCGAGGGAGCGCATGACGGGAACCAAACGGAGGGACGACCAGCGCCCCCCGTCGAGTAGCGCCTTCGTCGTCCTCTCCGTCGTCCTGGCGATGGCAGGGGTCGCGGCGCTGTTCCTGGCGCCGTACCTCAGCGGCCGGGTCTCATTCCCGGTCGGGATCGACACGAAGAAGTACATCTGGCGGGCGACGCTCGCCGCCGATCAGGGACTGGGCGCGATCCCCGGATCCGCACCCCCCGAGTTCGAGGACAATCCCGACCGCCCCGGCTACCCGGCCATCGCGGCGACCGTCTGGGGAACGCTGGGCATCGACCCCATCCGGTTGGCGGAGATCCTGCCCGCGGTGATGGCGATCATCATCGGTCTGGGCGCAGGCGTGTTCGCGGTCAGATGTCTGGGGCATCCCCGGTGGGTGTTCGCGATCTTCCTGTTAGTAGTTGGCGCGTCGATCCAGGTCGCTCGGACCGCGGTCGGGTACGCGGACAACCTGATCGTGGACGGCGTCCTCATGGCCGCTGCCGTCGCCGTCACGCTGACGCCGGTTGCGCGTCGAACCTCGCCCAAACCCCTCACGCGCCGCTCGATGGCCGCGGCGGCGTTCCTGCTCACGGGCGCGGCGGTCATCCACTGGATCTTCACGCTCGTCTTCCTCGCGCTCGTGGGTGTGGTTGCGGTCCTGCGGACCCCCTCGTCAGTCCGGGTCCATCGCTCCTCGCGGGTCCCGCTCCCCAACACCGAGTCCGGACGCATGATCGCCACGGTCGCTCTCGCCCTGGGAGGCGGGTTCACAGCGCTGTTGATCGGCCCGGCGCTCCCGTCCGTGCTTCCCTCGAACGACCCTTCCCGGCTGGTCGAGAAGTTCCACGCGTTCGTGCCGCTGTTCTCCCTGTCCATCACGGTTGCCCTGGCGACGACCGGAGCATTCCTGGTCCTGCTGGCCGCCACCCGACCACGGTGGCGGGCGGTGCTCCTGGCACTCGCGTGGGCCGCGATCGGCGTCGCGGCCGTCTGGGCGTTCGACTCGGGCATCCAGTTCGCGGCGTATCGATTCCTTGGGTTCGCCCTCGGGATCCCCCTCCTCGGTGCGGTCGCGGTCGTCTGGCCCGGACGCCTAGGACGCCGCTTCGGCCCGATCGGGCGCGTGCTCGGCGCAACCCTGATGGTCCTCGGGATCGCCGCCTCGGTCGGTGCAGCGCAAGCCGGCTGGAACGGCGATGACCCGATGTGGGACGAGAACGAGCCCGTCGCTGCGAAGATCGCGGAGGTCGAGACGGTCGAGCGCTACCTGATGTCGGTCGGATGGGACGGCCCCGTCGTGTTCGTCGACCAGCAGCGCACCGCCACGGCACTACATCTGATCCGGGCGGTCCTGCCCGCCGACCTCATCCCACGGACGTACGCATACCTGGGTGATACGGAGACGCTGCTCGCCGGACAGCCGACCATCGTCGAGGGCCAGGACGAGTTCAACCGCAAGTCACTCAAGACCTGGCCGTCGGTGCAGGAAGCGCTCGCGCAGGATGCGGTCGTGGTGGACCTGTCCCCGGAACCCGGAACCGAGGAGATCATCACGGTGGGGTTCGCGCTCACCGATGGCATCACCATCGTGCGCGGACCGGTCCCGACAGAACGCATCGCGCAGGCGAGACCGCACCTTGCCCCGTCCTCCCCTTGGTCGCTCACCTGGCGAACCACTGCACTGCTCATGCTGCTGGCCCTCGCCGGGCTCGGCTGGGCAGTCAGTCTGATCGAGGCGCCATGGGTCTACCGGATCGCCCTCGCACCAGCGTTCGGGATCGTGACACTGGCGCTCGGCGGGGTCGTCGGGAGCCGGTTCGGGGCCCCGTTCTCCGGCACGCCGATCAAGGTCGTGACCGTGGGCGCGGCGCTCCTCGGCTGGGCGCCCCTGGCGATCGTCGCACTTCGGCGGCACTCGGCAGAGGCGGCGCAGGCCTGACCCTCGCCCGTTTCACGCCTGAGCAAGAGCCCGGTAATACCCCCATAAGGACTCGGGTGTTCACTGGAGGGTGAGATGGAGCGAAGCCTGGACACGGACCCTCGCCCGGCGCGGACCGACCGGCGGTCCGCCGCGATCGCCGGGCTCGCAGGGATGTCGGCGCTGACCGCTGCTAGCGCCCTACTCAACATGCTCGTCCCGCATATCGCGTTCCCTCCGGTCGCGATCGCGCAGACGCTGATCCGTCTCCCACCCGCGAGCTTCGACACCATCTTCATCGACCTACTCGGCCATTGGGCCCTGCGACTCGCGGTCATCGGGACCGCGGTCGCGTTCGTCGCGTCGGGGCTGCTGCTGGGTCTGTTCATCTGGCGTCTGGCCGCGGGCGGAGGACGCAGCACGGCGCTCATCGGTGCCGGTGTCTTCGTCCTGCCGTGGCTTGCGACCGTCGCCCTCTATCCGACACTCGCCGATCACGCCTCGCGGGCGGTGTTTGCCGCCGTCCAGCTCCCGCTGTTCCTGGCGGCGGGCGCCTTCGCGGGACGGACCTACCGCCGCCTCGCCGAGCCGCCCCTGCACATGCCGAACGTCACGAGAGATCGGTCGCGCAGGACCTTCGTGCGCGCGGCCGCGGTGGGTAGTGCCGGGATCGCGGTCGGGCTCCTCGATCCATCGCGGTTCCTGTATCGCCGGCCCGACCCCGGCACGCGGTCCCTCACCCTCGCGAACGTGACCCCGGCGGCCGTGCCGACCCCCTCGGCGGAGGACGGCGCCTTCGCCGCGATCCCCGGTCTCACCCAGGAGATCACCTCGCTCGCCGACTTCTACGTCGTCAACGAGGAGATCATCCGCCCCGACATCGATCCCGCAACGTGGCGGTTGTCGATCGTCGGCCTGGTCGCTCGCCCGGTGACCCTCACCCACCAGGACCTGCTCTCGCTCCCGGCACTCGAGCGCTACCAGACCCTCGAGTGCATCTCGAACCCGGTCGGCGGGGACATCATGTCCACGCAGCGGTGGACCGGGGTGCCGCTCGCGCGCCTGCTCGAACGGGCGGGCGGCATGGGCGACGGAGCGGTCGAGGTCGTGTTCCGCGCCGTCAGCGGCTACTCCGACAGCATGCCGGTCGAGCAGGCGCTGGACGAGCAGACCCTCATCGCGATCGGCATGGGCGGAAACCTCCTCCCGCGCGCGCACGGGTTCCCGGCGCGGCTCCTGGGTGTCGGCACGTTCGGGATGAAGAACCCCAAGTGGCTCGGCGAGATCGAGGTGGTCGGCCAGCCGTACGACGGCTACTGGGAACGGCGCGGCTGGACGAAGGAAGCGATCATCAAGACGATGTCTCGGATCGATACCCCGCACGATGGGGCCGAGGTCGCCGGCCGGGTCACGGTCGCCGGCGTCGCGTTCGCCGGCCGTGAGATCTCCACGGTCGAGGTCTCCAGCGACGGCGGCGCCACGTGGGACCAGGCGCAGCTCAAGACGGCGCTCTCACCGTTGACGTGGCGATTGTGGCGCTTCGATTGGCAACCGCCGGGGGCCGGCGACTACACGCTGGCCGTTCGCGCGACCGATGGCACCGGCACGGTGCAGGAAGCAGCGTTCGCCGAACCGTACCCGTCGGGAGCGACGGGCTACGACGAGGTCGAAGTCACCGTTCGCTGAGGACGCGGAACGCCTCGACCGCTTCCTTCCGCCCTTTGACCTGCTTGCTTCCCGCCGGCTTTGCGCGCACGTCCGGGGCTGCAGCGATGGAGGCGGCGGTCGCCAGGACCTCACCACCCTTGGCTTCGCCTTGCAGCCGCTGCGCGACGTTCACGGCGTCCCCCACGACCGTGTACTCCAGCCTTCCCCCGCCGCCGATCGTTCCGGCGATCACGACGCCGGTGTTCACGCCGACCCCCATGTGGAGGGGAGGCACCCCATTCGCCTCGGCGTCCCCGTTCAGTTCTGCCTGCCGCGCCTGCATCGCGAGGGCGCACCGAAGCGCTCGCGCGGCGTGATCCGGCATCGGGTCCGGCGCGCCGAACACCGCCATGACCGCGTCCCCGGCGAACTTGTCAACCATACCGCCGTGCTCCTGAACCACCTCGGCCATCGCGGTGAGGTGCCGGCCGACAAGGTCGGCGATCTCGCGGGCCGACATCTGCTCAGCCAGGGTCGAGAAGCCTCGGATGTCCGAGAACAGGATCGTCGCCTCGACCTCCTCCTGGACCGAGGCGGCATCGACATCGCTCGACTCGAGCTTGGCGGCCACGCCCTGCGGAACGAACGACCGCAGGGTACGCGCCGACGACTCCCGATCGACCACCGCGGCGTGTAGACGTTTCAGTTCGTCAACGGCGTGCGCCTCGCCGTGGCCCGCCTCACCCGCGAGTTGGACGAACAGGGACGTGACGCGGTGATCGATCGCCTCCTGGGTCGTCTCGAGCCTCGCCGCCATCTCCGCGTAGCCGAGGCCCTGCGCCATCAGATCGAGGATCTCGCGATCCTCTTCCTTTGCCTCGCGCCGTCCGGCCAGGCGCTCGGCGATGACCGGGTCGACGGTCGAGCCCCCGACGGCGACCTCGCTGATGGCGCGCGCGAGCTCATCCCCCTGCGCGATGCGATCCTTCAGCAGGTACGCCAGGCCGCTGTGGCCGCCGCCGAGCAGTGCGATCGCGTAGGCCTCGTCGTCGTGGGCGGACAGCACGACGACGCCGGTCCCCGGCTGGGTACGGCGGATCTCGTGTGCGCAGTCGATCCCCTCGAGCTGGAAGAGCGGCGGCATCTTGATGTCGGTCACGACCACGTCCGGCTCGTGTTCCTTCGCGGCAACGAGCAGTGAGGGTGCGTCGTCGGCGACCCCGACGACCTCGATCCCATCGGTCGCATCAAGCAGCGCACGCACGCCCTCCCGCACGAGCACGTTGTCATCGGCAAGGACGACTCGGATGCTCACGCCGCCCGCCTCCCCCCGTGTACGATGCGCGGATGGCGCTCCGCCTCGTCTTCGCGGAAGACAACTACCTGGTCAGGGAAGGCACGGCGTCGCTGCTCGCGACGGTCGACGACCTGGAACTGGTCACGACGGTCGAGGACTTCGACGGTCTCATGGCTGCGGTCGAGCGCGAAGCGCCCGATGTGGTCCTGACCGACATCCGGATGCCCCCCACCAACACCACCGAGGGCATCGACGCGGCGAAGACGATCCGGGCCAAGCATCCGGAAACAGGTGTCGTCGTGCTCTCCCAATACGTCGAGGACGACTACGCCTACGAGTTGCTGAAGAACGGCGCCTCCGGACTCGCGTATCTGCTGAAGGAGCGCGTTGCGGACGTGGATGAACTGGTCCGAGCGATCCGCGAGGTCGCCAAGGGAGGCTCCGTGCTCGATCCAGCGGTCGTTGAGGCGCTGGTCGCGCGCAAGGACCGCGAGGCGAACTCGCCGCTGGCGCAACTGACGGAACGGGAACGCGAGGTTCTGGAACAGATGGCGCAGGGCAAGAACAACGCCGCGATCGCGGCGGCGCTGTTCCTGACCGACCGCGCCGTCGAGAAGCACATCAACTCCTTGTTCCACAAGCTTGCGCTGTCCGAAGAGCCCCAGGTGCACCGGAGGGTCATGGCGGTCCTGGCGTTCCTGCGCGAGAGCGGCAACGGCTAGCATCAGCCACCCTTCCCGATGAACTTCGCGTCACGCAAGACGCGCCGGGCGGCGTTCCGTCCGACCATGCCGTGGACCCCACCGCCCGGGTGCGCGGACGCCGAACATAGGTACAGACCCTTCACCGGTGTCCGGTAGCGGAACCACCCGGTGACGGGCCGGAAGATGAGCTGCTGGTCGATCGCACTCGACCCGCCGCCGATGTCCCCGCCAACGAGGTTGGGATCCTCGTGCTCCAGATCGTCCGGTGTATGGGTAGACACGCCGATGATCATCCCTCGCAGGCCCGGCGCATGCGCCTCCAGCCGGGCAAGGCATCGCTCGAGGAATGGCTCGCGCGCGGCGTTCCAGTCGCCAGCGTCGATCTGTGAGGCCGCGTCCCCAAGCGGGACGGACGGGACGTGGCATTCGATCCACAGGGTCTGGCCGCCGTCGGGCGCGCGCGTCGGGTCCGCGAGGCTCTGCTGTCCGACGACCAGCAACGGTTCCCGCGGGAGCAGGCTGCGACGGATCTCGAACGCCGATCGCGCCATCGCGTCCAGGTCCCCGGTCACATGCACGACGCCGACCTCCCGCATCTCTTCGGCCGCCCACGGCGCCACACCCGAAAGCGCCAAGTCGATCTTGAAGACCCCGCTGCCGTACCGGAAGCGGCGTACCCCGTCGAGATAGGACTTGGGGAACGCCTCCTCGCCGGCCAGTCTCACCATCGCGCCTGGACCCGTGTCCGCGAGCAGCGCGCGGCGCGCGCGGAAGCGCGCGCCTCCGACGGTCTCGACCCCGACCGCGCGCCCACGTTCCATGCGGATGCGGCGAACCTGCTCGCCGGTGAACACGGACCCGCCCGCCTCGGTAACGGCTCCGGCGAACCCCTCGGCGAGCCGACCGGCGCCTCCGACCGGCACCGGCATGCCCGTGTCCTGTGCCAGCATGGCCAAGACGAGCATCCCGGGCGCGCTCCCCATCTCATCGACCGCCAGGTCCCCATGAGACACGCCGCAGGCAAGCAACGCGCGCGCCTCCGAGGACCCGAAGCGCTGCAAGGCGATCTGCTCCCCCGGTTCGGCCTGCATCTTCGCCGTCTCGAACAGCCCGCTCATCCCCGCTGCGCGCAACAACCGCCAGGCGGGACGCGGCGACGGGATCGGCGAGAGCAGCACGTCGAAGAGCCGGCGGCCGCTCCGCTTCCACCATCCCCATAGCTCGAGCCAGGCCCGTCCATCTGCAGGGTGGATCTTCTCCAGCCCTCGGGCGGTAACGTCGGCGTCGCGCGAGATGAAGGCCCCGTCGTGAGGACCGACGAGGACCGAGACCGGGGTCTCGAAGTGCGCCCACGTCACCCGGCGATCCAGCTCGAGTTCGGTGAAGACCGGCGACGCATGCAGCAGGCCGTTGAACGCCGAGAAAGTGTCGTGGACGAAGCCGGGTTCGGTGAGCTCCTCGCTGCGGATCGCACCACCCGCGACGCCGGCCTGCTCCAGGACCGCGACGCTCCAGCCTTCGCGCGCGAGGTATGCGGCGGCGGTCAGCCCGTTCGGTCCGCTGCCGATGACGACGGCGTCGAAGGTCTCCACACCCGGCACCCTACCCGCTACCCCTCGCCGTCCTGACGGCGCTTGGCGATCTCCTCCAGCTCCGCGCGATCGATGCTGTGGCCGGGAACCGCCGCTACCCGGCAGTCGGTCCGCGCGCGCAGCGTGGCGACCCGAGTGCCCTCGCCGACGATCGCCATCTCACCGAGGATCGCGCCGGGTCCGAACTCGGTGACCGGCTCCCCGTCGATCTCGACCGAGAGCACCCCGTCGAAAAGCAGGAACACTTCGTCGCCCGCGTCGCCCTGCTCGACGAGCGCGGCACCCTCCTTGACCTTCCTGAACTCCGGCTTCGCGTCGATGATGACCTTCGACAACTCGTGTTCGGCGGCCGTCTCCACCGCAGTGGTGATCGCCGGCGAGTCCTCGTCGCCCCAAGGGGAGTGCTTGCCGAACATCGTGCCCGTCCACTTCTTGAAGTCGATCGTCGCCGTCTTCTCCGCGAGCTTGCCGTCGCGGTCGTAGACCCAGTGGCGCGGGAATGGGCTGGCACCGACGAGTTCGTGCTGGGAGGTCCCATCCGTGAAGATCGTGAGCGCCAGAGTCGTCCAGGCGGTCGGCGCGGCGATCTGCACGAACGGGGGGTGCTTCACCGTCCGAGGTGCCGGAACGCCGGTCCGGCCGCCGGCCGTTTGCACGAAGCGGACGAAGTTCTCCCCGACCTCGGGCTCGGGTTGCAGATCCGGGTACGCGACGGCTTGGAAGGTCACACCCCTGCCGGCAAACCGCAGGGTGGTCGAACCGATCATGCCTTCGCCCGTCGACCCGTACCCCGTGATCCGTCCGTCCTGGACCTCGATGAAGGCGCGCAGCCGGTTGCAGAACCGGAACCGGTCGGCGTTCCGCAGGCCCACGATCATCTCCTCGTCGGCCAGCGGATCCGGCGGCGGCTCATCGTAGTGCGCGATCCCCACCTCGAACGGCACCTTCAGTGCCCCGGTCGGTGCCCCCATCGGGATCCACGACATCGACGTGGTCGCAGCTTCGATGCGATCGGCAGTCATGATCTGGCTCCTTCCTGAGGTCTCGGCGCATCCTCGCACGGCCGGACCTGCGGCCGCAGCCAGGCACGCACCACTCCTTCGCAGGGTGCAGGTACCCCGCCGCCGGCGCGCAACCACGCCACAGCTCTCGCGGAAGCCTCCTTTGAGGGGGTTCCCCGGGGTGGGACGATTGCCGGCATGGACGAGCGAGCAGGTCCGGTCGGCGACGCCCGTCGGTATCGACGGACGGCGCGCGCCATGCGCGTCCTCGGGGTCGGACTGACCGCGGTCACCCTCGCGCTCGCCGCCGCGTCGGCAACCGACGCTCCCAGGGCGGGCCTCAGCGCCGCAGCGTTCATCGTGGCCACGATCGCCTTGCTGTGGCTCTGGGTAGGGACCATGATCATCGCCGCCCAACGCGGGAACAACGTGGGCTGGCTGTTCACCGCGGTCGGGCTCGGTCTCATCGTCACGTCGTTCGCCCAGGCGTACACGATCTTCGGGATCATCGTGCAGCCGAGCATGCCGGCAACCGGGGCGACGGCGATCGTCGGCGAGCTGGGGCTGATCCCGACGGTCGGTCCGCTTGCCCTCCTGTTCCTGATCTTCCCCGATGGCCACGCGCCCTCGCCCCGTTGGCGCATGGCGGGGTGGGCGATCGCGGCCGGACTGCTCATCGCCGGGATCGGCCTCGGCCTGAAGCCCGAAACGCTCAACAATTTCCGGGAGTTCGGACTCCAACTACAGAACCCCCTGGGGATCGAAGCCTTCGGTGCGCGCGCGGGCACCATCATCCTGATCGGGAACCTCATCTTCATCGTGGCCTCTCTTTCCACCGCGTTCGCCTTGATCGGCCGCTTCCGGCGCGCACGCGGCGAGGAACGCCAGCAGCTCCGGTGGCTCGTCATGGTCGCGGTCCTCGCGCTCTTCTTCTTCGCACTCACCGTAGGCACCCAACTGGTGTCTTTTACCTCCGAGGAGGCCACGTTGCTCGTCGGCCTCTCCTTCCTCGGCTTCATCGGATTCGCGCTCACGATCGGTTTCGGGATCCCCTTGGCGTGCGGGGCCGCGATCATGAAATATCGACTCTACGGCGTCGACCTCGTGATCCGCCGCGCCGTGGTCTTCGGGGCACTCGCCGCCTTCATCACGATCGTGTACGTCGGAATCGTCGTCGGGGTCGGGACGCTGGTCGGTCGCGGCGACGAACCCAGCCTGCTCCTGTCGGTGGCGGCAACCGCGGTGGTTGCGGCGGCGTTCCAACCGGTCCGGGACCGCGCGCGACGGTTCGCGAACCGCCTGGTCTACGGGAAGCGGGCAACTCCCTACGAAGTGCTCGCGGGGATCGCCGACCACATCGCAGGCACCGTTGCCACCGAGGAGGCCCTACCGCTCACCGCGCAGGTTTTGGCCGCAGGCACGGGAGCGGATCGGACAGAGGTATGGCTGCGGAGTGGATCGCGGCTCTCGCGTGTCGCGAGCTGGCCGCGCGACGCGGCCGTGAGCGGGCCAGACAGCGTCGAGCTATCCGACGAAGGGCTGCCTCCACTCGGTGCGGTCACGCTCGCCGTGCCCGTCACCCTGCACGACGAGCTTCTCGGTGCCCTCACGCTCACGAAGTCCTCGAGCGAGCCGGTCACCCCAGCGGAACGCAAGCTCGTGGAGGACCTCTCCTCGCAAGCAGGCCTCGTCCTCCGGAACTTCGGTTTGACCGCCGAACTGGAGACACGCCTGGACGAGATCTCGCGCCAGTCCGAGGAGCTGCGCTCGTCCCGCCAGCGGATCATCGCCGCACAGGACTCCGAGCGGCGTCGTCTGGAGCGCAACATCCACGACGGAGCGCAACAGCATCTGGTGGCCCTGGCGGTGAAGCTGCGTCTCGCGAAGACGATCGCGGCCGCCGATCCGGCGAAGGCCCGCTCGGTACTGGAAGAACTCCAGGGCGAAGCCGCCGAGGCGCTCGAAACGCTTCGCGACCTGGCCCGCGGCGTCTACCCACCTCTCCTGGAGCAACGCGGGCTCGTCGAGGCGCTCGAGACCCAGACCCGCCGCAGCGCACTCGACATCCGCATCCACGCCCCCGGACTCGCGCGGTTCCCGATCGACGTCGAGGCGGCCACCTACTTCTGCTGCCTCGAGGCCGTGCAGAACGCCACCAAGTACGCCGAGACCCATGGGGTGAAGATCGCTCTCTCAGGCGACGCCGGTCAACTCTCCTTCGAGGTCACCGATGAAGGAGTCGGATTCGATACCGACGCAACCCCGGCCGGATCCGGGTTGATCAACATGCGCGACCGGGCAGAGGCACTCGGCGGATCCGTCGAGATCGTATCGGCGCCCGGCCGAGGGACGACCATCCGCGGGAGCATCCCGTCGCACGCGATGGAGACCGTCGGATGAAGCCACGCACCGGCCGGATCCTCGCGTGGTCCGACTCCACCCAGCCCCGGGGTGCCGGCCTGCAGAACATGTCGGACCGCCTGGAGGTGCTCGGTGGAGGTGTCGAAGTGACCTCGGAACCGGGGCGGGGCACGACCGTCTCGGGGAGGGTCCCCGTGGGACCCGTTGAGGATCCGCGATGAGGCGGAAGACCGTTGCACGGGTCGCGTGGTCTCTCTGGACACTCGTCGCGCTCGGCACCGTCGCCGGACTCGTCGTCGGGGCAACCCACGATCCCAGCCCCGACCTGCTCATCTTCGCGGGCACGACGCTGACGTTCGCGACCATCGGCCTCGTCATCGCTCTGCGCGCCGGGAACGTCATCGGGTGGATCTTCATCTCGCTAGCCGCAGCGTTCGTCCTCAGCTCCATCGCCGATGAGTACGTGCAGAGCGCGGAGCTCGGATCGCTCGTGCTCGTGTGGGCAGCCTGGGTTTCCAGCTGGTCACTCGTCATGACGGGCGTCGCGCTCCCGCTGATCCTCCTGCTGTTCCCGACCGGCCGACCCCTCTCCCGCCGGTGGCGGCCGCTCCTGTGGGCGCTCGCCATCGCCACGGTGGCAATGCTGATCGGCCTGATGTTTCGCCCCGGCGAGCTGAACGTGAGCGAACGCGTCACCGTTCAGAATCCTCTGGGTATCCCCGCGCTCGAAGGGATACTTTCCTTCCTGGTGAAGGCGGGCGCCGCCGCCGCTTTCTTCGTCGGCTTCGCGTCGATCGCCTCGGTCATTGTTCGCTACCGGAAGGCGCGAGGAGAGGAGCGCCAGCAACTCCGGTGGTTCGTGTATGTGGTCTTCCTCGCCGGGACCGCATTCTTCCTGCTGTTCGTCCTCAGCCGGGTCTTCGGAGAAGACCTGCCAGGATGGATGGGCAGCGTAGGCGACGTCCTCTGGATGGCCTTCGTGCTGCTGATCGCGATCGGCATCCCAGCCTCCGTGACGATCGCGCTCTTGAAATATCGCCTGTACGACATCGACGTCGTCATCAGCAAGACGGTCGTCTACGGGATGATGGCGGGGTTCATCACGCTCATCTACGTCCTGATCGTCGCCGGCGTGGGCGCGGTGGCCGGATCCGCGAGCAACACGTTCCTGTCGGCGATCGCCGCCGCTGTGGTCGCGCTCGCCTTCCAGCCGGTCCGTCGAAGGGCTCAGCACATCGCGAACCGGTTCGTCTACGGGAAGCGCGCAACGCCCTACGAGGTGCTCTCGGAATTCTCCGAACAGATCGGCGGAACCTACGCGAGCGAGGACATCTTGCCGCGGATGGCCCGGATCCTCGCGGAGGGCACGGGCGCGGTCCGGGCAGACGTATGGCTGGTCTCGGGCAGTTCCCTGTCGGCCGGGTCCACCTGGCCCGCGGATGCGCCGGCCCTCGAACCGGTGCCGGTTGACCCCATGCTGCCGGCCATGATCCCCGTCCGACACCAGGGGGAACTCCTCGGTGCGCTCTCGGTCGAGAAGCCGGCGACCGAGGGGCTCACATCGACCGAGGCGACGCTGATCGAGGATCTGGCGTCGCAGGCCGGGCTCGTGCTGCGGAACGTGGCACTCACCGAGCAGCTCCTGGCCCGGCTCGACGACCTCCGGGCCTCGCGACAGCGCCTCGTCACCGCGCAGGACGGGGAGCGCCGCAAGATCGAGCGCGACCTGCACGACGGGGCCCAGCAGCAGCTCGTCGCCCTCTCGGTGAAGCTGCGCATCACCGAGACCATGATCGACAAGGACATCGGTACGGCGAGAGAGATGCTTGGGCAGGCGCAGGAAGAGACCCGTGAGGCGCTGGAGACCCTGCGCGACCTGGCCCGTGGGATCTACCCGCCCGTCCTTGCGGACCAGGGGCTCCTGGCGGCCTTGGAGTCCCAAGCGCGGAAGGCGTCGGTCGCCGTGACGGTCGATGGCAACGGCATCGGACGCTATCCGCAAGAAGCGGAGTCCGCCGTGTACTTCTGCTGCCTGGAGGCCCTCCAGAACATCGCGAAGTACGCGAACGCTGACCGCGCCGTGATCGAGCTCGCCGTTCGCGACGGCGAGCTCACGTTCGTGGTGTCGGATGACGGCCGGGGATTCGATCCGTCCACGACCGCCCGAGGCGCGGGGACGACCAACATGGCTGACCGCATCGACGCGCTGGGGGGCTCGTTCGCGATCTCCAGCACCCCGGGCGAGGGGACGACCGTCACCGGCCGGATCCCGACGATCGGGCAGGAGGCCGATCGATGACGCCGCGGAACGCGAGCCGCCTCGCATGGTCAGTCCTGGCGATCGCCCTCATGTTCTCGGCTGCGGCGGCCCTCTTCTTGGTGCTCGGACGTTCCGCCCCGCAACCGCCCGGTACCTTCGGATTCCGAGGCTTCTCGATCCTATTCGCACTCAGCTTCGGGACCCTAGGGGCACTGATCGCCTCGCGCCGGCCCGAGAACCCCATCGGATGGATCCTGTGTGCCGTCGGCGTGGGGGGCGGGTTTCAGGAGCTGTGCGCGCAGTACGCCCTCTACGCCGTGATCGTTCGAGACGGCGGTCCTCCTCTCGGCTCCCTCGCGGCATGGGTTACCTCGTGGATATGGGTCCCCGTCGTCAGCGGCATCATGTTCGTGTTCCTCCTCTTCCCCGACGGGCGCCCGCCCTCGCGCCGGTGGTGGCTCGCAGCGGCGGTCGGAGTCACCGGCGTCCTCCTCGCCGCCTTCGGGTTCGCCTTCGGCGCGGGCCCGGTCGAAAACTTCTCCATCATCCAGAACCCCTTCGGCATCCCCGGGACGCGGGGCATGGCCGCACTGCTCGGAAATCAGATCGGTCTCAGCCTCTTCGGGGCCGGGATAATCGCCGCCGCCGCTTCTCTCGTCGCCCGATTCCGTCGCGCGGAAGGCGAGCAACGACAGCAGCTCAAGTGGTTCGCGTTCTCAGCGTGCCTGGCGGGGGTCGCCCTCATGATCAGCTTCGCGGCCCTCAATTCGAACAAAGCCTTCTACGGCTTCGTTTCGCTCTTGGTCATCGTCGCGTTCTGCGGCGTGCCGGCGGCGACCGCGGTGGCGATCCTTCGCTACCGTCTGTACGACATCGATGTCGTGATCAACAGGACGGTCGTGTTCGGGGCATTGGCCGTCTTCATCACGGGCGTCTACGTCGGTATCGTGGTGGGCATCGGCCGTCTCGTCGGGGCTGGTGGCCGGCCGAACGTCGCTCTCTCGATCGCCGCGACCGCGGTGGTCGCCGTCGCCTTCGAGCCGGTCCGGGAACGGGTTCAGCGTTTCGCGAACCGGCTCGTGTACGGGAACCGAGCCTCTCCCTACGAAGTCATGGCCGACTTCTCGCGCCGGGTCGCCGGCACACTGTCAGACGATCAGGTGCTCCCACAGATGGCTATGGCGGTGGCAACCGGCGTGGGCGGCGTCGCCGGCCAGGTTCGTCTGATCCTGCCCGCGGGAGGGGAGCGCGTCGTCACCTGGCCGGAAGGCGCCGAAACCGAGACCTTCGCCCGCACGATCCCGATCTCGTACGCCGAGGAGGCGGTCGGGGAACTCTCGGTCGCGAAGTCGGCGGGTGACTCACTGACCCCCGCCGAGAACCATCTGCTCGACGATCTGGCGGGCCAGGCGGGGCTCGCGCTCCGCAATGCACGGCTGGCCGTGGAACTCCAGGATCGCGTCGACCAGATCTCCGAGCAGGCGACCGAGATCCGTTGGTCACGGCAGCGCATCGTGGCAGCGCGCGATGCGGCGCTCCGCCAGCTCGAACGAGATATCGAGGACAGCACCCAGCGGCAGTTGCTCGGCATCGGTGCCAAGTTGCGGATCGTCACTGAGACCGTCGAGCGCGAGCCGGACGCGGCGTCGGCCATGCTGGACGAACTCGGAACCGAGACCCACGACGCGCTCGAGTCCCTCCGAGACCTGGCTCGCGGCATCTTCCCGCCGCTACTCGCCGACAAAGGGATAGTGGCCGCTCTGAACGCGCACATCAACAAGGCGGCGATCCGCGCAACGCTCGAAACCCCGGGCGAGATCGGCCGCTTCGACGCGGGGGTCGAGGCGGCGGTCTACTTCTGCTGCGTCGAGGCGATGGCGAACGCGGCGAAGCACGCTCCGGGAGCGGGCATCCTCATGACGATCACCGCCCCGAACGGGCAGGTCACGTTCACGATCGCCGATGACGGGGCCGGCTTCGACCCCGACGCGGTTCCCCATCGTGCGGGATTGCAGAACATGGAAGACCGCGTCGAGGCGCTGGGCGGCAAGATGTCGATCCTCAGCAGCCCGGGGGCCGGAACGACGGTGACCGGCACGGTTCCCGAGGAGGGCGCGAGATGACCCGCCCGAAGCGGGGCCCCGCCCCCGTTACGTCGCTCGCGGTACGCATCGCCGTCGTGGCTCTGACCCTCGGCACGGTCGTGCTCGCTGCCATCGACAACGCTGGCTTGCCCGGAACGCTCCTGGTTCTGTTCGTCGTGCCGATGAGCCTCGCTTATGCGCTGGTCGGCAGCATGATCGTCGCTCGACACCCGGGGAACGCCATCGGCTGGATCCTCTGCTTCGTGGGCTTGTCCGTCGCGGTGACGGGATTCAAGGAGCACTACGTCTTCCTGAGCGTCATGGGTCCCCGGAACCTTCCTGCCACGGTAGCCGTCGCTTGGCTCGGCAACGTGCTTCCCCTGCTCGCCCTCATGACCCTTCCCCTGGTGTTCCTCCTTTTCCCCGATGGACACCTGCCGACGCGTCGGTGGAGGCCGGTCCTGTGGACGACCCTCGCGGCAGGGACACTCATGTGGGTCTTCTTCGTCATCTCCCCCGGACCCCTCGGGTCGACCCTGCTCCGGGTGGAACAGATCCCGAACCCGACGGCGATCACGATCGGCTCGGAGGCAACAGGGGACGGTGTCTTCTTCGCTTTCCTCGGCGTCTTCCTCGTCCTGGCCGCAAGCTCCGTTGCCTCGACGGTCGCGCTCGTCCTTCGCTTCCGACGCTCGCGGGGGGAGGTGCGCCAACAACTCCGATGGCTGGCCTTCGTCGGCGGATTCTTGGGGCTCCTGCTGGTGCTCCTTGTGATCGCCTCATTCATCGGCGGGGGCGAGCGATGGGGAAACATCCTGCTCCTAACCTTCCTGGTGGCGATGGGGTTCGGAGTCCCCGCAGCGTGCGGGATCGCGATCATGAAGTACCGCCTGTACGACTTCGACCTGGTCCTGAAGAAGGCCGTCGTGTTCGCGATCCTAGCGGCGACGATCACGCTCGTGTACGTCGTGGTCGTCGTCGCGCTCCCGACGTTGATCGTCGGGACCGGCGGGAGCGGCACGTTCGACGTCTTCTCGTTCGCCGCAGCGCTCATCGCGGCCCTCGCCTTCAACCCGGTCCGGCGGGGGGCTCGTAAGCTGGCCAACCGCCTCGTGTACGGGAACCGCGCAACTCCCTACGAGGTGCTGGCCGAGTTCTCCGGCCACGTCGGCGAGGCATACGCCGACGACGACGTCCTGCCGAAGATGGCCCAGATCCTCGCCGAGGGCACGGGGGCTGACTCCGCAGTCGTATGGCTCAAGATCGGCAACGCGATGCGCCCAGAGGCCTCGTGGCCAGCGGACGCCCAGCACCCACCGAGGCTGCCGGATGACGCCGCCACGGTGACCCACCGGGGCGAAACGCTCGGAGCACTCTCGGTACGGCTACCGGCGAACGACCCGATGGACGCCGAGAAGGCGAAACTGGTTGCCGATCTGGCAGGGCAAGCGGGCCTCGTCCTGCGGAACGTGCGGCTCATCGAGGATCTCCGGCGTTCCCGGCAGCGACTCGTCGCCGCTCAGGACGAGGAACGGCGCAAGATCGAGCGGAACCTGCACGACGGAGCACAGCAGCAATTGATCGCGCTCGGGATCAAGGCCAACCTCGCCGAACGTCTTCTTGCAAGCGATCCCGCCAAGACAGGGGAGATGCTCGCGGCGATCAAGACCGAGCTCCAGGACGCGGTCGAAACCCTGCGTGATCTCGCGCGCGGCATCTACCCGCCGCTGCTGGCCGACCAGGGGTTGGTGGCCGCGCTCGACGCCCAGGCCCGAAAAGTTGCCGTTCCCGTCGAGCTGGAAGCCACGAACATCGCCCGTTACCCACAGGAAACCGAGGCGGCCGTCTACTTCTGCACCCTCGAGGCCCTCCAGAACGTGGCCAAGTACGCGGACGCCTCCCAGGTACGCCTGCGGCTCTCTGCATCCGACGGGGTCCTGACGTTCTCGGTACAAGACGACGGAGCCGGTTTCGATATCGATGCGGCGAGCCACGGGACCGGTCTGCAAGGGATGGCCGACCGTCTCGACGCGATCGGCGGCGCGCTCGACATCCGATCGGCATCCGGCGAGGGAACGACGCTCACCGGCCAGATCCCTGCCAGGGCAGAAGTGCCCTAGCTGTTCGCGGCCTCCCACGCGCTGGAGAGCGCGTCCGGGTCGAAGACGGCCTTCGGGATATAGGCGGCGGCGCCGGCCTCCGCCGCTTGCGGCGCGTATTCCTCGGGCTCGTACGTCGAGAGCACGACCACGACCGGCGGGTCGGGCTCGGCAAGGATCTGCCGGGTCGCCTCGAGCCCATTGATCCCCGGCAGGTTAACGTCCATGAGTACGAGGTCGGGTTTGAGCGAGCGAGCATCGACGACGGAGTCCTCCCCCGTCTCCGATTCTCCGACGACCTCGAACCCGTCCGTGATGTCCACGACCATCCTGGCCGCCATCCGGAAGGGTTCCTGATCGTCCACGATCAACACCTTCACGCTCATCTGCCGCTCCTCCAGGTACAGATTCCCACGCCACAGGCACGTCATCCAAGGGTGCAGGCACGACACTGCGGGGAAGGAAACCCCCCGGACGCGTCTCAGGCGCTGTGCTCAGGCGCCGTGCTCGGCCGCGACCCGCAGGAACGCCCGCTCGAGCACGAGCTTCGCGTTGAGGTTGGTCTCGTCGGCGAGCGCCGCGCGGGCCTCCTCGATCGCGCCCATGTCCCGAGCCGCGGACTCCAGCGGCATCGACGGGTGTGGACCCATGTCCAAGTTCAAACGCCACGCCGGATCAGCCCCGACACCCACCAACACCCGGTCGCGCAGCAGGGACGACACCGACAGCAGCACCCAGTCCATGAAGTCCCGTTCCGCGCGCCGCACGCGTCGGTGGTGCCGCTCCTCGATGCGTTTCGCGATCCCACGGAACGCGTCGTCCGGCTTGCCGTCGGGACCGAGGAACGGTTCAAGGTCCCGCGTCAGATCACCCGCGAGTCCTTTCTTGTAGGCCGCCGCCGCCTCGACCACCGCTGCTGCTGCTTCGATCGCGCCCTTCGCACCGGACGTCGCGAGCGCCAGCGCCTCGCGCGCGGTGTCCCGGAACGCGAGCCCCTCCTCATCGCGGACCAGCCGCCTCGCCCGTCCGAGGTTCCCGCCGGTCAGTCGCGCGGCCAGCAACGCCCGCTCCTCGCCGGCACCGCCCTCGACCAGCGCTTGGACCACGAAGCCCTCGGCCAGCGGCAGGAAGGTCACGGTGTGGCACCGCGACACGACCGTCGCCGGCAACTCGTCTGGACGTGCGGACGAGAGCAGCAGCACCGAGTCCGGCGGCGGCTCCTCCAACACCTTGAGCAGCGCGTCGGCCGCCGACGGCGACAGCCGGTCGGCTTCGCGGATCAAGAAGATCTTCCGTCCCGGTTCCGGCGAGGTGCGGTAGACGGGATGCCAGACCTCCTGGCGGATCGTCTCGACGTGGATGTCCCGACCTTCCGGTTCCACGATGAACACGTTGGGGTGCTTCTCCTCAAGGGCCAACGTGCAGGCCCGGCACTCGCCGCATCCGCCGTCGGTACACAACAACGCCGCCGCGAACGCCCCCATCGCCAGCCGCTTCCCGCCGCCCTCGGGTCCGGCCATCACGTACGCATGATGGGGACGGGCGACCGCCTGCTTCAGGAACGAGATCGCCGGGTCCTGGCCCGGGATCCCGTCGAGGACCGCGCTCATCAGGACGGCACGACCCGCCGGATCGCTTCCATCACCCGGTCGTGCACCTCCGCCGGCGGCCTCGAAGCGTCCACCACCACGATCCGCTCGGGGTGCTCCTCGGCGATGTGCAGGTACGCGTCGGCAACCTTCGCGTGGAAGTTCACGCCTTCGGCTTCGAACCGGTCGGGGTCCCCGGCGCGTTCAAGCCCGATCTCGGGCTCAAGGTGCAGCAGCACGACCAAGTCCGGGAACAACCCCTGCGTCGCCCACACATTCAAGGTCAGGACATCCTGCTCGCCGACCCCGCGTGCGACCCCCTGGTAGGCAAGCGAGGAGTCGATGTAGCGGTCGCACAGCACCACCTTGCCTGCCTCGAGCGCAGGCCGGATCACGGTCGCCACGACCTGCGAACGCGCGGCGCCGAACAACAACGCTTCGGTGCGCGGCTCGAGGTGCCCGGTCTCGTGGGCCAGCAGCATCTGGCGGAGGCGTTCGCCGAGGTCGGTCCCGCCAGGCTCACGCGTGACGAGCACGTTCCGGCCGTCCTCGGTGAGGGCGTGCTCGGCCAACTCGATCTGGGTGCCCTTGCCGGCGCCCTCGACCCCTTCGAACACAACGAACACACCCTCCGGCGGGGCCTTCCGGAGCTTCGGGATCAATCCGAGCGGTCTGGGCTTCTGCATCCGGTACCGGTGCAAGCCTACCCGCGTGTACAGACCCCCGAAGACGACCATCCCGCCGGCGACGGCAAGCGAGGCGCGCACACCGGAAAAGGTCATCCCAAGCACCTCGTGACGGCCCAGGATCCCCGAGAGGATCGGGAAGAAGGCCAGGGTCGCCAGCAATCCGAGCTTCGACAGGATGTTGAGCGCAGAGAACGTGCGCCCGCGGAACTCATCGGCCACCGTCTCCTGCAGCAGTGTGTAGCCGGTGACCCACGTCGCCCCTACGAACAAGCCCAGCGCGACCGCGAACAGCACCGCGCCCGCGAGACCCGGCACCGCGGCCATCGCGACCAGCAACCCTCCGGCGGTGATCATCGCGAGGTAGAAGACGTGCTCCTTGTCGAGTGCCTTGTAGATCTGGTTCACCAGCACCATCCCGAGCGCCATCCCTGTTCCGAACGCCGCGACGAGCAGTCCGTATCCGGCTGCGCCGGCGCGCAGCGAGTTCGCGTAGAGAGGACTCAGCGAGATGACGGCACCGACCCCGCAGAACGCGATCACGATGCCGATGGTCATCGACCCGGCGAGCGGATGCTCGCGGATGAACCGGACCCCGTCCATGATGTCGCGGCCGAGCTTGCCGAAGTCGAGCTTGCCGCCGTGGTGCAGCTGCGCCTTCGGGATCGAGATCGGAACACGCGTCAGCATGATCGCCGAGAAGATGAACGTGCCCGCGTCCAGCCAGAGCGCCAGCGCCCACGGGTTGGTCCCCAGGTAGGGAAACTCGATTCCGGTCGGGATGTTGCCGCTGCCGAGCGCTACCGAAAGCGCCGCGAGGATAGCGTAGACCCCTCCCGACAGCGGCAGGGTGCCGTACGTACTGACGATCGAGACCGAGTTGGCGTTCGCGAGCTGGCGCCGTGGGACGAGCCTCGGGATGCTCGCATCGCGAGCCGGCGACCAGAGGAGCGACAGACTCTCGATGACGAAGGACAGGACGTAGATGGCCGCGAGGCTGCCGAGGCTCCCGAGCAGCGGCATCGTCGCGTAGAGCACGGCACGCCCGATGTCGGCCGCCATCATCACCTTGCGCCGGTCGAACCGGTCGATGATCACGCCGATGAACGGTCCGATGAGCAGCGACGGGAGCATCCGGGCGATCATCACGCCGGCGACGGCGAACGCTGAGCCGGCGGCGCTCCCGCTCCGGCCGACGATATCGGCGACCATCGCGCTCACCGCGACGAATCCGATCCAGTCGCCGAACGAGGACACCGTCATCGCCGCGGCCAGGCGCGTGAACGGCTTGTTCGTGAGGAGATCTTTGAAGGTGGCCGGGCGGGTTCCGCGGAGGGCCGCGACCTCGTCCGAGATGGACGCCACTATGCCTCCGCGGCAGGCTCCGCGGCAGCGGGCTGCACCGCTACCGGCAGCGGCTCGGACGCCGGCTCCGACTTCGCCGACGTCTTCTTCTTGGCCGCCCGTTTCTTCGCTGCGGCCTTCTTCTTCTTGGCCGCTGGTTTCTTCTTCGGCTTGGCCTTGGCTTTCTTCGCAGCGGCTCGGGCTGTCCGTGCCTCCGACTTCGCCGCGCGCACGGCCGCTTCGGCCTCCGGATCGCCGGACTTCACGATGTTGAAGGCGTCATCCATCTCGGCGCCGCAGTTCCAGCACCGGGGCCCCTTCGTCGGCCGCAGAACCACCATCGAACCGCATTCCGGGCACGGCTTGTCCTTCATCGGCAGCGCGCTGACGGTCAGCTCGCAATCGGGGTAGCGCTCACACCCATAGAAGGTATTGCCGAACCGACTGCGCTTCTCCACGATCTCGCCCTGGTTGCACTGCGGGCAGGTGACGCCGGTCGACTTCGCGGGATCCTTGCGGATGTACTTGCAGTCCGGGTAGCCGGAGCAACCGACGAACGGCCCGAACCGACCGGTCTTCTGCATGAGCTGCTTGCCACACTCCGGGCACGTCTCGTCCAAGAGCTCCGGTTCCGGGCGCACGCTCCCGTCCATGTTGCGGATGTAGTTGCAGTCCGGGTAGTTGTCGCACCCGATGAACTTGCCGAACCGGCCGAGCTTGACCGTCAGGTTCCCCGGCTCGCGGCCCTCTTCCGGGCACTTCGGGCACTTCTCGTCCAGGTCCTCCTCGTACCGTTCGAACTCGTATTCGGCCTTCTCGAGGGCGCGCGAGAACGGCTCGTTGAACTCGTGCAGCACCTGGGTCCAGGGCATCTTGCCCTCCGCGATATCGTCGAGTTCGTCTTCCATGCGAGCCGTGAACCCGACGTCGACGACGTCCGGGAAGTGGTCGACGAGCTTGTCCGTAACGACACGGGCGACGTCCTCGGGGAAGAAGCGGCGATCCTCCAGCCGCACGTACCCGCGATCCTGGATCGTCGAGATGATCGACGCGTAGGTCGACGGTCGCCCGATGCCGAGTTCCTCCAGCGCTTTGACCAAGCTCGCCTCAGAGAAGCGCGGAGGGGGCTGGGTGAAGTGCTGCTCGGGGAGCACCTCGAGCATCCGCAGCGCCTGCTCGGCCGTCAGCTCCGGCAACATCTTCTCGGCGTCTTCGTCGGGCGCGTCGTCGCGTCCCTCGAAGTACACGCGGCGGAACCCGTCGAAGATGACGGTCTGCCCGGTCGCGCGCAGCCCGTAGGCAGCGTCCTCCGCGACCGCCACGATATCTACACCGACCTGGTTCAGGCGGGCTTCGGCCATCTGCGAGGCAACCGTTCGCTGCCAGATCAAGCGATACAACTTGTACTGGCCGTCGTCGAGCGAGCTGCGGAGCGCGTCGGGCAACCGCGCTGCCGAGGTCGGACGGATCGCCTCGTGCGCCTCCTGCGCGCCCCGCTGCTTCTTCTTGTAGCGCCGGGGTTCCGCCAGCGCGTAAGCATCGCCGTACTGCTCGCGGATGACACTCGCGATCTCGGCCAAGGCGGTCTCGGCGATGTTCACCGAGTCGGTCCTCATGTAGGTGATCAGACCGACCGCGCCCTCGCCGGGAAGCGTGATGCCCTCGTAGAGCTTCTGCGCAAGCGTCATCGTCTTGCGGGCCGAGAAGCCCAGCTTGCGCGCGGCCTCCTGCTGCAGGGTCGATGTCGTGAAGGGGGCCGCCGGGTTGCGCTTGACCTCCTTCTGGGTGACGCCGGACACGCGGTAGGTCGCCTGCCTCAGGCGCTCCACGTGCGTGGCCGACCCGGCCTCGTTCCCGAGGACGATGCCCTTCTTGTCGGGAGAGGCTGCCAGCTTCCCCTCGGGGATCGTGGTCAGACGGGCGGTGAACGGTTGCTCAGGGTCCTCCGGCGTCAGGCGAACGTCGACGCTCCAGTACTCGACCGGGTTGAACGCCTCGATCTCTCGCTCGCGTTCGACGATGATGCGAACGGCGACCGACTGCACCCGGCCCGCGGACAACCCCGGACGCACCTTCTTCCACAGCACCGGCGACAGGCGGTAGCCGACCAGCCGGTCCAACACACGGCGCGCCTGCTGCGCATCCACCAATCGCAGGTCGATGCCGCGCGGATGCTCGAAGGCTTCGAGGATCGCGTCTTTCGTGATCTCGGTGAAGGTCACGCGCTTGGCCTGCGCGGGATCGAGCTTGAGGATCTCGGCGACGTGGTAGGCGATCGCTTCCCCTTCACGGTCGTAGTCGGTGGCGAGCACGACATCGTCCACCTTCTTCTGTGCAGCACGGAGTTCCCGGACCGCCTTCTCCGACGATTCGGGGATCACGTACTCCGGCGCGAAGTCGTCGTCCGGGTCGACACCAAGCTTGCTCTTAGGCAAGTCGCGGATGTGCCCGTACGACGCACGCACCGTGTACTCCCCGCCCAGGTACTTCTCGAGGGTCTTCGCCTTGGTCGGGGATTCAACGACCACCAGTGTTTTGGCCATACGAAGGTCACTCTCTACATGGGAAACCGGAACCGCGTCAAGACTGGCTCCGGTTCTTCACGGTACCAGCGAACATCCGGATGCCAAGAACCGCCTCGAGGGCTGTGGATATTCCGGCGTGCCTGAACCGTGCGTATCCATGGTGTCGTGCGGACCGGTGATACCCTCGCCGCGACATCCGAGGAAGGCACCCGTTGCTCGAAGCGATCGAACAGTTCATCACCGAGGTCATCGCCGACCATGGGTACCTCGCGATCTTCATCCTGATGCTGCTGGAGTCGGCGTGCGTCCCCGTTCCCAGCGAAGTGACCATGCTCTTCGGAGGCGCGCTCGTGTCGGTGCCGTTCCTCGCTCCCGGACAGCAGCTCGACCTCGGCCTCGTGATCGCCGCCGGGACGTTGGGGAACGTCGTCGGGTCGTGGCTCGCGTACTGGGTGGGCTACGTCGGTGGCCGGCCGCTGATCGATCGGTTCGGGAAGTACCTGTTGCTCCGACCGCACGAGATCGACCGCGCGCACGATTGGTTCGAGAAGCACGGCGAGGCGACCGTGTTCTTCTCCCGGTTCGTTCCGGTCGTGAGGACCTTCATCAGCCTCCCGGCGGGCGTCGCCCGGATGCCCTTCGGCCGGTTCACGCTCTACACGTTCCTCGGGTGCTTGCCCTGGACCGCCCTGTTCACCATCCTGGGGTACTACCTCGGGGAGAACTGGCACCTGGTGGACCGGTACTTCCAGCCGATCTCGTGGACGGTCGCGGTGCTGTGCGTGGCAGGTGCGGCCTGGTGGGTCCTCAGGCGCCTGAGGACCCGACGCGCTGAGGATCGGACGCGCGAGGAAACGTCACCGGAAGGCGCAGACGAACCCGTGGACACCGACGCCCCGTGAATCTGGAGCGCCTCCTCGACCGGCTCCGCCGAGCCCCGGTCGTCGGGGTCGTGGTCCTGGTGATCGAGCGCTTCGGGCGCGACGGTGGCAGCTACCTGGCGGCCTCCATAACCTTCTACTTGTTCGTGGCAGCGTTGCCACTCGCCCTCTTGGCGGTGTCCGTCACGGGGTTCGCCCTTGAGAAGCTCGGCGCCGAGAAGCAGGCTGAGCTGATCGAGCGCGTCGCAACGAACATCCCGGCTCTCGGCCCGATCGTGCGGCAGAACCTCGACGCCTTCACCGCCCTCCGTGGCCCGGCCGGAATCGTCGCCGTCATCGGCATCATCTGGGGCGCGGCGGGCGCCGGGAGCGCCCTCCGCCACGCCCTCAGCCGCATCTTCGGCTTCGACATGGAGGGCGCCGGGTTCATGGGACCGAAGCTCCGGACGCTGGGGTTCCTATCGGTCCTGCTGCTATCGGTCCTCATCGCGACGGGGCTGACCGGGATCGCGGCGTCGACCAGGGTCATGCCGTTCGCAGCTCTGACACTCGTGGCGGTGATCGCGCTGGACTTCGGCGTCGCCTTCCTCGCGTACCGCATCTTCACCCCGAAGAACGTCATGACCTCACGCGACCTGCTGGGCGGAGCGCTGATCGCAGCGGTCGGCCTCGGAGCCCTCTCGTTGCTCGGCACCTGGTACACCCAGCGCGTGGTGCTGCGCGCGACGATCGTGTTCGGTACCTTCGCCGGGTTGATCGGGATCCTGGTCCTGCTGAACCTGTCGGCGATGGCGCTCTTGTACGGCGCCGAGTTCGCCGCGCTCCGCCGGGAACGCGCGGCGGGCTAGCCGCTCACTCGTCCAGGACGAACGGAACGGACGATAGGACCACGCGCGGCTCGTAGAGGAACAGCCGCTTCACGAACAACGCGTTCTGGTTGTGCAGCAGCTCGTGGCGCCAGGTGGGCAACAGGAACTCGGGGATCACCACGGCGGCGAGCATGTCCGGACGCTTGGTGACCTTGCGCACCTCCTCGAGCATCGGTCCGGTGAGGTCGCGGAACGGCGCCTCCACGATCTCGAGCGGGACGGTGAACCCGCACTCCGCCCACGCCTCAAGGATCTCTCCCGTCTGCTCCGGGTCCAGGGAGAAGTGGATCGCACGCGTCTCGACGGCACGAAGGGTGAGCGCGTAGTTCACTGCCCGCGTGGTCGCATCGTTGACGGATGAGATGAACACCAGCGCCTCGGTCCGCTGCGGGATGAGTGCCCGCCCGTCGATCTGGGCCCGCTCCTCGGTCCCGGACACGACCGGCGCGTCGGTGACCACGACGTTCGGTTCCTTGAGGAGACCGGCTTTCAGTCGGATCAACTTGCGCTTGCGGATCACGTAGAGGCTCATGCGCTCCTTCACGGTTTCGGGGATCACGACCGTGACGAAATCGTGGTCCTCGCGCGCGATCGCGCGCACGTACTCACGGACCGCCGAGAGCAGTCCACGGCGCTTGCCGGAGATAAGCTCCAGCTCGGGCGCGCCCGGTGCGAACTCGGCCCACTGTCGCTGCAGATCATCCGCAGAGCCACGTTCGTGGACGTATACGGCGTGCAGGTCCTGCGGACGGAACGAGCGGATGTAGCCGAGCGCTTCGGCGGCCGCCGACCCGAAGCCCGTCACCAGGAGGACGACGTGATTGCGTCCTATCCGGTTCGGAACCTCGACGCCGCGCCGAAGCTGTTCATGAACCGAGAGGTAGTGCTTGCGGATCCGCGTGAACATGAACACGATCACCGCGATGGCCACCATCACCATCCACGCTCCGGGCTTCGGGAGCCCCTCCGGCGCGAACTTCGTGACCGCGACGACGACCGCGACGATCCCGGTCGTCACCGCACCGACGGCGTTGATGACGATCGAGCGCTGCCACCCAACGGCTTTCTCGGGTTCCTCCCGCCGGACGCGGAGCCAGTGCTTGATCATCCCGCTCTGCGACAGGGTGAAGGAGGTGAAGACCCCGAGGACGTACAGATGGATGAGCGCTTCGAGGTTCGCGTTGAACACCCAGATGAGGAAGCCGGCGGCCAGCGCCAGCCCCACGATGCCGTTCGAGAAGACCAGCCGGTCTCCCCGGTTCAGGAACTGCCGTGGCATGAAGTGGTCGCGGGCCAGGAACGAACTGAGTCTCGGGAAGTCCTGGTACGCGGTGTTCGCTGCAAGGATCAGGATCGCCGCCGTGAAGGCCTGCACGAGGTAGAACCCGATCCCCCCGTTGAAGACGGCGTCGGCGATCTGCGCGACGACGGTCCGCTGCTCGCTGCGGATCACACCGGCCTGCGACGCGAGGAACGAGATACCCAGGAACATGGTGATGGAGACGACGCCCAAGATCGCCAGCGTGGAGGCGGCGTTCTTCGCCTGCGGACGGCGGAAGGCCGGCACCCCATCCGAGATCGCCTCGACGCCGGTCAGCGCGGTCGACCCGGCCGAGAACGCTCGCAAGATGACGAAGACCCCGACGGCGCCCGCGGTCGTTGCCAGTCCGCGGATCGGTTCGGCGTGCGCGGCCTGGGGGCACCCGTCACCGAAGAAGCACTGCGCCATGCCGCCCGCGATCGTGGCAAAGATCACCGCGATGAACGCGTAGGTCGGAACGGCGAAGAGGGCACCGGACTCCTTCACGCCACGGATGTTCATCAAGGTGACGAACGCGATGAACCCGAGAGCCATAGGAACCCGGTAGGGGAACAGGTCGTGGTAGGCCGACGTGATGGCCAGCACCCCCGCGGTGATCGACACGGAAACGGTGAGGACGTAGTCGGTCAGGAGCGCCGCGCCGGCGACGAGGCTGGGGCCGACCCCGAGGTTCACCTTGCTCACGATGTAGGCGCCGCCGCCCTTCGGGTAGGCGCGAACGGTCTGCCGGTACGACGTGATCACGATGGCCAGGAGAGCCGCGATCGCGATCGCGATGGGCATGACGTAGCCGGCCGCCACGCTCGCGGTGGTCGTCAACAGGAGCACCCCGAGCATCTCCTCCGTCGCATAGGCCACCGAGGACAGGGCATCCGACGAGAACACCGGAAGGGCCAGGGACTTCGGCAGCAGCGTGTGCTCCATGCGATCGGACGCGACCGCCCGCCCGATGATCAGGCGCTTGAAGATGCCGCCGGCAGAGGGTCGGCCCGGGGCCTGGCTGGTGGACATGCCCGGGGATTCTAGTCCCCAGGATCAGCCTCGCCGATCCACCGGTACCCGACGCCCGGTTCCGTCACGATCAGTCGCGGATCGGCGGCGTCGTCGCCGAGCTTCTGGCGCAGTTGCCGGACGTAGACCCGAAGGTAATGACTCTCCTGCGCGTAACCCGGACCCCAGACCCGCCCAAGGAGCCAGGCATGGGTGAGCAACTTGCCCGGCTGGGTGACCATCGCCTCGAGGAGTTCCAACTCCGTCGGCGTCAGGTGCACCCGCACACCGTCCCTGGTCACGAGCCGCCGGACGAGATCGACCTCCAGGTCTCCGAACCGCAGCACGGCCGGTTCGGGCCCCCGCTCCGATCCCGAGCGCCGGAGCGCCGCCCGCGCCCGGGCGAGCAGCTCCTGCATCGCGAACGGCTTCGTGACGTAGTCGTCGGCACCGGCGTCGAGCGCGGCGACCTTGTCCCCCTGCGCCTCGCGAACCGAGAGCACGATGACAGGGACCTCGGAGAAGCTGCGGAGACGCCCGATGACCTCCGTTCCGTCGAGATCGGGCAGTCCGAGATCTAGGAAGATCAGATCCGGGGCCTCCTCCACCGCCGCGACGAGTCCCTCCTCCCCGGTTCCCGCCGTCACGATGTCGTATCCATGGCCTCGCAACCCGGTGCGGAGCGCCCGACGGATCTGCGGCTCGTCGTCGACCACCAGGATCTTGGTCATCGACCGACCTCCGATCCGGTGACCGAGAGGTCCCCCGGGGCGATCGGCAGTTCGATCACCACGCACGCACCGCCGCCGGGCGCGCCCTCGATCCAGCTCCGTCCGCCGTGGACCGACACGACCGCCTGCGCGATCGACAGTCCCAGGCCCGATCCGCCCGCATGTTCGCCACGGTGGAACGCCTCGAAGACATGCTCGCGCTCCTCGGGCCTGATGCCGGGCCCGTGGTCGGAGATCCGAACCTGCACCGACGACCGCCACCGGGCGGCTGAGATGGCGATCTCCCCCGCAGGAGGAGATACCCGGATCGCGTTCTCCAGTATGTTCGTGAACACCTGATCCATCTGCACAGGATCGAGCATCAGCTCCGGCACATCCGCGCGAACCATGGTCCGGACGACGCGACCCTCCAACGCCGGCCGCAACCGAGCGATCACCGCCGCGATGACATCCTCGAGCTGGACCTGTTGCCTGGCCGGGGTCAACGCACCCACACGGATGCGAGCCAGATCGAGCAGGTTCCCGACGAGCCGGTTCAAGCGGTCGGTCTCCTCCAACACCGTCGTCAGGAGGTCTCGGCGTTGCTCGTCGTCGTACGAGACGTCCTCCTGCAGGAGCGAGGTGACGGACGCCATGATCGAGGCCAACGGAGTGCGCAGATCATGCGTCACCGAGGAGAACAACGCGGCCCGTGCTTCATTCCGTTCGGCGTCGAACGTCGCCTGACGGATCCGCGCGTCGAGCTCTACCCGCTCCAGCCCGAGGGTGATCTGTCGCGCGTAGGTCGCGAACGCCTCGACATCGGCCCGATCGAACGCGCGGTCACCGGACCGCCGGCCGGCTGCGAGCAACCCCCACGATCCCTCCGTCCCCTCGAGCGGCAAGGTGAGCTCGGGAGCATCCGGACGGTCCGCGTCTGATTCCCCCGACCCCACCAGCAGCACCGGGTCGTTCTGATCGACGGAGATCTGGACCCACGCCAGCTCAGACCGTTCGCGAAACGATGACGCGAAACGACGCAGGACCTCCTCGATGGGAAGCCCCGAAAGGAGATCGGAACTCAGCACGTTCACCAGACGGGCCTCCTGTTCCCTTCGAACGGCCTCCGCCTGCTGGCGGGCAACCCGAGCGACGAGCGTCCCGACGATCACGCTCACCGCCAGAAAGACCAGCAGTTCCGCCACGTCACTGGCCGACGCCACCACGAAGGTGTGGCGGGGTGGCGTGAAGAAGAAGTTGAGGGCGAGGAAGGACACGACGGAGGCCCCGATACCCGCCCACGAACCGCCGAGCGCAGCGGTGGCGACCACGGCAAGGACGTAGAGGGAGGCGGCCATCAGCGAACCCTCGGATCTCAGCGTGAGCGCAAGGACCGTCGCCGTGGCCGGCGCCACCAGCGCGATCACCATGGCAGGGATCCAACTGCGCCGACGACCGATCACCATGCCCATGGGAACAGCTTGTCCGCCCCGCCCTCCGCACTGCAACCGGCGCCCACATCTTTACGGATATTTGACGGCCGTCGGGCTTCGCCTGACGCCGTGCTTACGGCCCGGGGTGCACCCTGGAGTCATGACCAGTCCGGCGACGAACCTCGGCCCTGCCGATCAGCGCGACGCGGGGCGCGTACCCGGACTCCAGGCACCGGGTCGGGCCCACATCTGGAAGCGTGCCCTACTCGGTCCCGCCTTGTCGACGAAAGCTTTGGCCCACGAGCGCCTCGGGAAGCCGACGGCGCTCGCGGTATTCGCCTCGGACAACCTGTCGTCGGTGGCCTACGCCACGGAGGAGATCCTCAGGGCGTCACTTCCGTTCGTCGGCTTGGTGGCGTTCTCGCTCGTCATGCCCATCACGCTCGGGATCGTGGCCGTCCTGGCGATCCTAGTCTTCTCCTACCGCCAGACGATCAAGGCCTACCCCAGCGCAGGCGGCGCCTACATCGTCACGAAAGACAACCTCGGTGTGATACCCGCCCAGGTCGCCGGTGTGGCACTTTTGACCGACTACGTGCTCACGGCCGCTGTATCGGTGGCCGCAGGGATGGCCGCGGTCACGTCCGCGTTCCCGGCTCTGTACCCGTATCGCGTCTTGATGTCGGTCGCATGCCTCTGGGTCATCGCCTGGGGCAACCTGCGGGGCGTCCGCGAATCGGGACGGCTGTTCGCCGTCCCGACGTACTTCTTCGTGGCCATGATGGGCCTGCTGCTCGCGACCGGCCTCGTGAAGTCCCTCGCGGGGGGACTGCATCCACTTCCGGTTCCACCCGAGACGGCCGACGTCACCGGCGTCGTGACCCTCTTCCTGATCCTGCATGCGTTCGCCTCCGGCGGTGCGGCGGTGACCGGCGTGGAAGCGATCTCGAACGGGGTCCCGGCGTTCCGCCCACCCGCCTGGAAGAACGCCCGCGTCACGCTCGTGTGGATGGCCAGCCTCCTCGGCGTCATGTTCCTGGGACTGTCGCTCCTCGCCGTCAAGTTCCAGACCGTTCCGGTCGAGGGCAGGACGGTCATCTCGGAGATCGGGCAGGCGGTCTTCGGCCGGAGCTTCCTCTTCTACGCCCTCCAGGCGGCCACGATGATGATCCTCGTTCTGGCGGCGAATACAGCGTTCGCCGACTTCCCCCGTCTCGCGAGCTTCCAAGCAGGCGACGACTTCATGCCACGTCAGCTCACGAAACGCGGCCACCGGTTGGTCTTCTCGAACGGGATCATCGGACTCGCCGCCGCCGCAACCGGACTGGTGATCCTCTTCCAAGCTGACGTCCACGCCTTGATCCCGCTCTACGCGATCGGCGTCTTCACCTCCTTCACGCTGTCGCAGGCCGGGATGGCCAAGCGGCATCTCCGCCTCCGTCAGCCTCGCTGGCGATCGGGACTCGCGATCAACTTGCTCGGGGCCATCACCACCGGCATCGTCACGATCGTCATCGCCGTCACAAAGTTCGTCCCCGAGGAAGGCTTCCCGCATCCGGGTGCATGGACGATCATCCTCCTGGTGCCGCTCATCGTGGTGCTGCTCGTCCGCATGAGCCGTCGCTACGAACGCGAACGGGGGGAGCTCGAGGCCGACCTCGAGCCGTTCGGGTCGGCGTCCGTTCACCTTCCGGTCAGCGTCGTGCTGGTACAGGCGCTCGACCACCAGACGCTCCACGCGATCCAGTACGCGAAGTCGATCCGCTCGCGGGCACGGCACGCCGTTCACTTCCAGCGCAGCGCCGCGGAGACCGAGACGCTCCTCCAGGCGTGGGGGCGGCTCGACCCCGGGATCCCCTTGAAGGTCCTCGCCTCGGGCTCGAACGAATCCACCAGCCTGGCGGGATACATGGCGAGTTTCCCCGACGACATGGACGTCAACGTGATCATCCCGGGACCCGCTGCACCGCGGCGGTTCGGCCGCTTCCGGCGCGACCGAACCGAGGCCCAGATCACCCGCGCCCTGATCCCGTCCGGCCGGGCCCGAGTGACCCTCGTTCGGGACCACGCCGGCCAGGCCCGACCCGACAGCGACCACCACCCCCGTCCGCGCCATACCGTGGTCGTTCTGGTCGACCGGCTCGACCGGGCGGCGCTCGGTGCGGTCCGCTACGGGATGTCGCTTGGTGCGGCCGAGGTTCGCGGCGTTCACGCCGTCATCGATCCCGAGGGCCAGGAGGAGCTGATCCGGCGATGGATCGACCTCGTCCCTCCCATCCCCTTCGCGCTGATCGAGTGCTGGGACCGGGACGTGCCGCGCGCGGTCGAGCGGTACGTCAACGAACTCCTGGATGGGCGGACTGAGATCACCGTCGTCGTGCCCCGGCGGGATTACGCGCAGATGCGACAGCGGATGCTCCACGATCGGACGAGCCGGGGGCTCATCCGGACGCTCGGTCGCTACCCGCACGTGAACGTCGCGATCGCCCCCTACCTCGTCGTCGACGACCCCGACGACGCGCTCGTGGGTTCAGTAGGCTAGGCAACCATGAACGTCGTCATCATGGGCTGCGGCCGGGTCGGGTCCGAACTCACCATCGAGCTCTCCGCCCACGGGCACACCATCAGCATCGTCGACAAGAGCGCCGGCGCGTTCGACCGCCTGCCCCCCGGCTTCAACGCGAAGACCGTCGTCGGGATGGGCTTCGACCGGGATGTCCTCGAGGAGGCCGGCATCAAGGAGGCCGACGCGTTCCTGGCGGTCTCCAGCGGTGACAACTCCAACATCGTCTCGGCCCGCGTGGCCCGGGAGCACTACAAGGTCCCGAACGTCATCGCCCGCATCAACGACCCCGAGCGCGCCGACATCTACGAGAGGCTGAACATCCCCACGATCGCACCGGTCCGGTGGGGCGTGAAGCAGATCATGCTCATGCTTTTCCACGAGCGCGAGGAGATCCGCGAGAGCCTGGCCGGCGGCTCGCTGCTCCGCGTCCGCGTCGACGTCCCCGAGCACCTGATCGGCAAGCCTGTTTCGTCGTTCGAGGAGGAGGGCCGGGTCATGGTGGTCGGCGTCGAGCGCGGCGGCACCGGCTTCATCCCGGTCGGCGACAGCACCTATCAGAAGGGGGACGTCGCGCAGCTCGTCCTGCACAAGGACGCGCTCGACGGCCTCGACGCCCTGCTGACCTTCGTGGAGGAGCACTAGATGCGCGTCGTGATCTCCGGTGGCGGCAACGTCGGACGGCACCTGGCGGCCGACCTCCTCGAGCACGGACACGAGGTGACGTTGATCGAGCAGGACCCTGCGGTGCTGGAACGCGCGAAGGAGTGGCCCGGCCTGGACCTGGTGCTCGGCGACTCGTGCGAACCATGGGTCCTGGAGAAAGCGAACCTGTCGACCGCGGACGTCGTCGTAGCCGCGACCGGCGACGACGAGGACAACCTGGTGACGTCGCTGCTGGCCAAGCAGGAGTTCGGCGTGCCGCGCGTGCTGGCCCGCGTGAACCATCCGAAGAACGAGTGGATGTTCACCGACCAATGGGGCGTCGACCAGTCCGTGTCGCCACCGCACATCATCACGTCGCTCGTCGAGGAAGCCGTTTCGGTCGGCGACCTCATCCGGATCCTTCCGCTCGGTGACGGCAACGTTGCGGTGGTGGAACTCAAGCTGCCCGACACTTCGCCCAGCGCCGGCAAGCCCCTCTACGAGCTGCGCATGCCCACCGACGCCGCGATCGTCGCGGTCGTCCGTGAGGGACACGTGCTCATCCCTCAGCCCGAGACCGTGGTTGCAGGCGGGGACGAGATCGTGTGCCTGACCTCACCGGCATCCGAGGAAGGGCTGCGCGCGGCCATCATGGACGACGGCGCGGCGTAGCCGCCCCGTATAGGCTCGCTCCATGTCCCGCACGATCGAGGCGGATGTCTGCATCGTCGGCGCCGGCATCGCCGGACTCTTCGCCGCCTGCCGCCTGCCGGAGGACACCCGCATCGCCGTGATCGACAAGGGGCCGGTGGGCGTGGGATCCAGCCCGCTCGCACAGGGCGGCATGGCCGCTGCCGTGGGACCGGGCGACTCATGGGAACTGCACCTGCAGGACACGATCGCGGCCGGCGACCGGCTGGTGGATCTGCGAGCCGCTGAGGTCGTCTGCCGCGAGGCCCCCGCGCGGGTCGAGGACCTGATCGCGCTCGGCTGCTCGTTCGACCGGAACCCGGGCGGGTCGCTGCACCTGGCCCGCGAAGGCGCGCAGACGGAAGCGCGCTCGGTGCACCGAACGGATGCGACCGGCGCCGAGATGGTTCGGGCCCTGCGCCTAGCCGCCGGACCGCGTGTCGAACGCGTGGAGGGCACCGTGCTCCGCTTCGCGCTCGCCGATGGCGACTGCGCCGGCGTCTGGACCCTCGTCGACGGCGAGGTGGCCCTGGTCCGCGCGCCCCATACCCTGCTGGCGACCGGCGGCGCCGGCGCCCTGTTCGCCTCGACGACCAACAACCCGGCGTCGACCGGGGATGGCATCGCGTTCGGCGCGTTCGCGGGCGCGCGGCTGGCCGATCTGGAGTTCGTACAGTTCCATCCCACTGCCCTGGCCGTCGAGGAATCTCCCCGGCCGCTGCTGACCGAGGCGCTCCGCGGAGCCGGCGCCACGCTGGTCGACCGCGACGGCCACCGTTTCATGCCGGACGCACATCCGCTCGCCGAACTGGCACCTCGCCATGTGGTGACGGCGGCGATCGTGGCGTCGGGCGGAGCGTTCCTGGACGCGACGTCGCTCGGTGCGGAGCTCCTCGACCGGGAGTTCCCGACGGTGGTCTCCTCGTGCCGCGCCCGCGGGTTCGACCCGGCGACGCAGCCGCTCCCGGTCGAGCCCGCCGCTCACTACTTGATCGGAGGCGTGAGCACCGACCTGGACGGTCGCACGTCGATCCCCCACCTATACGCAGCGGGCGAGTGCGCGGCGACCGGGATGCACGGCGCGAACCGGATGGCGGGGAACTCGCTCAGCGAGTCCGTGGTGCTCGCCGCGCGCGCGGCGCAGGCGATGATCGACGACGACAAGCCGCAGGCCAGCGATCCCGACTGGGCGGATGTGCCCGAGCCGGCGAGCGCCGGAGCCACCCGCCGGGCCGAGACCGTCGCTGCCGTCACGCTGGGCGCCGGTCCGATCCGCGACGCGAAGAACGCTCAGCTCGCGCTCGAGCAGCTCGAGACACTGGCGGGGGAGTCCGGCGGCTCATCCGCCGACGAGGCGATGATCACGACCGGCGATCTGCTGGTCCGCGCAGCACTGTCACGCGAAGAGACCCGCGGCGTGCACGCCCGGAGCGACTACCCCGAGACGAATCCCGAACTCGACGGCGTCCACTTCACCCGCTAAGAGGACCCGGCGGCGGGACCCTCAGGTGACGAACTCGAACTTCGGGTTGGTCATCGTGTTCATCGAGCGCGTCTTGTCCTGACGGAGGACGCCTTCCAGCACGACCCTGGTTCCCAGCGACAGCCCCTCGATCGAGCGCCGGCCGGTCCACTCGATGTTGACCTCGCCGGTCCCGTCTGACACGAGGGCCTCGAGGTATTCGGCTTCATCACCTTCACGCGGCCACACCGTTATGCGGCGCACGACGCCTGCCACCCGGATCTTCTCGCGCAGCTGCACCTCGGAGATGCGCTCGGTGTCGGCGACCTTCGATGCCCACTCCCGGACCTCAGCGGCCAGGCGTTCCTCGTCGCTCTCGGTCAAGCGACTGAAGAACCGCCCGATGCTCATGCGCTGGCGTCCACCCCTGCTCCGGGAACGGCCTCGGGCTCGGGCAGCACCTCGATCGTGCGCGACTTCGAGTACCACACCATCGCCCCGAGCACGATCACGCCGATCACGCCGAGCGCGATCCGCAGCGTCAGGTTGTCCATCAGCGCCACGATCAGCGGTACCGACAGCAGCGACACGAGATTGATGACCTTGATCATCGGGTTCAGCGCCGGACCGGCGGTGTCCTTGAACGGGTCACCGACCGTATCGCCGATAACGGCCGCCTCGTGCGACTTGGAGCCCTTGCCGCCGTAGTTGCCTTCCTCGACGAACTTCTTCGCGTTGTCCCACGCGCCGCCTGCGTTGGAGAGCATGACGGCCATCAGCTGACCCGTCAGGATCACGCCGGCCAGGAACGCTCCGAGTGCCTCCCCTTCGAGGAAGAACCCGACGATCAGCGGCGACAGGACCGCGAGTAGGCCGGGGGTCATCAGCTCGCGAAGGGACGTCCTGGTGCAGATGTCCACGACGGCCGCGTAGTCCGGCTTCTCTTCGTAGGTCATGATGCCGGGGTGCTCGTGGAACTGTTTACGGACCTCCACGACCACCTGCATGGCTGCGCGGCCCACAGCGCGGATCGCGAGCGCCGCGAACAGGAACGTGATCGACCCACCGATCAGGAGGCCGACCAGAACCTTCGGGTCGGCGACGTTGATGCCTTCGAAGTCGACACCGGACGCGTGCAGCGCCTCCTCGAACGAGCCGAACAGCGAGGTCGCGGCGATGACGGCAGTCGCGATGGCCATGCCCTTGGTGATGGCCTTGGTCGAGTTGCCCACCGCGTCCAAGCTCTCGAGGATCTTCGCCGGCTTGCCCTCGAACTCACCGGACATCTCGGCGATGCCTTGTGCGTTGTCCGAGATCGGCCCGAAGGTATCCATCGACACGATGACGCCAACGGTCGTGAGCATCCCCATCCCGGCGAGTGAGATGAAGTAGAGGCTCTCGGCGATCGAATCGCCGAGCAGGAACGTGCTGATGATCGCGCCGCAGATCACCAGGATCGCCCACACGCTGGACTCCAAGCCGATGCCGAAGCCGGACAGGATCGTCGTCGCCGGACCCGTCGTGGTGGACTCGGCGATCTCCTGCACCGGCTTGTACTTCGTGTCGGTGAAGTACTGCGTCATCTTCTGGATCACGCTGGCCAGGATCAGACCGACGGCGACGGCGGCGGCCGGCTTCCAGGAGTGCATATAGACGATCGAGATCCCGAAGATCACAACCGCCGAGATGATCGCCGAGATGAAAAAGCCCCGGTTGATGGCCTTCATGCCGTGCTCCTCCTCGGAGCGAGGAGCAACCGCGATGATGCCGATGATGGAGGTGATGACCCCGACCGCGCGGACGAACAGCGGGAACATCACGCCGATGATCGCGCCGTATCGGCTGTCGGCGTACGCCGCAGCACCGAGGATCAGCGAGGCGACCAAAGTGACCTCGTAGGACTCGAACAGGTCGGCCGCCATCCCGGCGCAGTCGCCGACGTTGTCCCCGACATTGTCCGCGATCACCGCCGCGTTGCGCGGGTCATCTTCCGGGATGCCCTGCTCGACCTTGCCGACGAGGTCGGCGCCGACGTCGGCGGCCTTGGTGAAGATCCCGCCGCCGACGCGCATGAACATCGCGAGCAGCGCGCCGCCGAAGCCGAAGCCCAGCAGTACCGCGGTCGCGTCGCGACCGTAGATCAGGATGATGACGGTGGCGCCCAAGAGGCCCAGTCCGACCGTGAACATCCCCGCTACGCCGCCGGCGCGGAACGCGATCCGCATAGCCTTGCGCAACCCCGACTCGCGCGCGGCATTGGCCGTACGGACGTTGGCCCGGACCGCAAGCCACATGCCCGCATAGCCGGTGAGGGCCGAGAACCCAGCCCCCAGCACGAATGCGATAGACCGGCCGAGCCGGATGAACATCTCTCCGTGCTCTCCGCAGATCTCGCCAGCCTCGATGAGCGCAGGCGTGCACTGCTCCGGGACGGGCAGAACGAAGAACAGTGCGACCGCCAGGACCCCGAGGAAGATGGCGACCGTCGAGAACTGCCGCTTTAGGTAAGCCGCGGCACCGACCTGGATCGCGGTCGCGATCTCCTTCATCTTGGGGGTGCCTTCGGGCTCGGCGAGCACCTCTCGGCGCAGGTAGTACGCGAACACCAAGGCGACGATCGAGATCCCGAGGATCACCCACAGGACCATCGTTTCGAACGAGCCGAATTCGGCCTTGATCGGGCCGCCTTCCTGCGCCAGCAGATACATCCGGATTCCTCCTGAGAACTCGCGATACCGGGGGGGACGTGCTCCTTCGTGAGAGCCGGGGGATTATACCTAGCCGTCCTTGCCCGGAGACGGCCCTTCTCCGCTCCCGTCATCCAGCCCCGGAGCCTCCGGTGGCCCGTCCAGCGCCGGCCCGAACCGCTGCCGTCCCGGAAGCGCGAGCCGCACGAGGAAGGGCGCCTTGAGTGTCGTCAGGAACACGATGGCAACGACCCAGGAGAACGCGGTGGCGTCGAGGACCCCCGCAGCGACGGCAGCAGCTACGGTGGCAAGGGTGACCTCGCCCCGGGGAACCATCCCGGCGCCCACCACGAAACGTTCCCGGAGGGGAAGCCGGCCGGCGCCCAGGCCGCACCCGAGGACCTTCGCCCCCACCACGATGACGAGCAACAGCCCGACGAAGATCAGCCCTTCGGGATCGCCGGCGAGCGAGGCCGGATCGAACATCGTGCCCGCGAGCACGAAGAAGAAGGGGACGAACAGGTCGAATAGCGGCTCCATCCGCCGCTCCAGATCCGCCCGGTCCGGTGCCTGCGACAGCGCCATCCCGGCGAGGAACGCGCCCACCAACGCGGCCAATCCCGCCTGCTCTGCGAGCGCGGCGAGCCCCAGGCAGAGGACCAGGGAGAAGATGAACGGGGCGCGACGCGTCCGGGCGCGCCGCGTCGCCGCCGCGTACCTTCGAACCAACCAAGGCCCCGCGGCCGCGACGGCCGCGACGAACCCCACCCCGAGCAACGGGATGAGCCAGGGCGGCAGGCCTCCGGGCTCCTCGGCCCCCAGGATCGCCGGAACGACGGCGAGTACGACGAGATCGTCGATGACTGCCGCCCCCAGCACGATCTTCGCGGCACGCGACCCGACGATGCCGAGATCGGCGAAGACCCGGACCGCGACGCCGGCACTCGAGGCCGCGAGGGCGAGAGCCACGACGACGTTCGCGAGCGCAGGAAGATCGCCGAGTTGCAGGAAGCCGAGGAAGGCGAACACGCCCAGGACGGTCAGCGCCATGCCACCCAGACTCGCCAGCAGGGCCGGCCAGAACACCACCCCGAGGTCGCGAGGGCGGATCTCCAGCCCGACCTGGAAGAGCAGGAAGACGATCCCGAGCTGGGCGAGGACATCGAGCGCGCCCCCAGGATGGATCCATCCCAGCACCGCTGGCCCCAAGAGCGCGCCCGCGAGCAACTCGCCGGCGAGCGCAGGGAGCCGAAGATGGGCGAAGAGTTCGCCGGCCAGCTTTGCGGCCGCGAAGACCAGGAACACCTGCAGGATGACGGTCATGCGAGAACCTCCTGCCGACCAGTCTTCCCGGCTCACCTGAGATTGCGGCCCGAGTCTAGCCCACGGGCCGCCACGGGAACGCCACACCGGTTCGGTTGCCGAAGTGGGCGCCCCCGGCTAGGCTCGGTGACGTTTTGCCGAGAACGATCACAACCGTCCGGCGGTTCTCCCCCATCACCACCACCGTCATCGCCCTCGTGTTCGTCATGGGCTTGGTCCTAGCTGCCTGCAACGGGGACGGCGGCGACCCCGGTGGGAACGCGCCTGAAGTCAGCGAGGAGACACCGGAGTTCGACTTCACCCTCGACAAGGTCACCGACACGCCGACCCAGCCGGGCGCAGCGCTGACCGTCAAAGCGACCGCCGAGGACCAGAAGGTCGCCGACCACCTCGCGAAACAACTCAGCCTCTTCTACAAGGCGGCATTCCTCGACCCTGCGAACTGGAAGGACGGAACCTACGAGTCGGCGTTCGAACTATTCGATCAACACGCGATGCCCGACGCCAAGGCGAACGTGGAGGTCCTGACAGCGGGCAAGGACGCCGGATCGACGTACTCGGACATCCAGCCTGGCTTCAGCCACTTCAACGTGCGCGTGCTCACGGGCGAGAAGGGCAAGATCCTCTCCGCGTCGGCGCTCGTCGAATTCAGGGCGCTCGGGACCCTGGCGGCCGGGGGCCAAAGGACCTTCATCAGCAAGGGCACCTACTTCCTGAACAACGTCGAGGGCGAGTGGTTCATCAACGGCTTCGACATCGACCGCGAGGACGCCGAGGGCGACTCCTCTCAGGGTGAAACCGCGCCCAAGCAAGGCGGCGGAACGCCGAAGGACAAGAAGGACAAGACCATCGACGAGGAGGCTGCTGCGTGATGTTGATGAGGCGGATCGCCACCGCACTGCTCGTCATCGGCATCGCCGGCATCATCGGACTGACCGGCATCGGTACCGCTCCGTCGCCGTCCGCGCAAGCAGCGACGTCGACGCCGTTCCTGAAGATCGGCCTCGCCCACGCCGACCACGTCCCGGCGCTCGACGGCAGCAAGCCCATCTTCATCCTGGTATTGGGCGACAACTACCGGAAGGGTATCGAGCCGAGCCACCTGACGGACTCGATGCACATCGTGTCGCTGAACCCATCGAAGAACGCCGGCGGGATCCTCGGATTCCCGCGCGACTCGCTCGTGAACATCCCAGGCCAGGGCCAGCGCAAGATCAACGAGGCGTACCACTACGGCGGCGCGAAGCTCGCAATCCAGACGATCGAGGACCTGACCGGACTGAAGATGGACTACTACGCGGTAGCCGGGTTCACCGGCTTCAAGACCATGGTGTCTGAGCTGGGCGGCGTGCAGGTGAACGTGCCGTACCCGATCAGCGACTCGCACTCGAAGGCGCACTTCAGGAAGGGCAAGACCGTCATGACGGGCAAGGAAGCGCTCGCCTTCACGCGCGCCCGATACGACGTGCCGAACGGCGACTTCAGCCGCTCGGAGAACCAGGGGGTCTTCCTGCTCTCGATGCTCACGCAGTTCCGCAAGGACTTCAACCAGGATCCGGGCTTCATCTTCCGGTGGATCGGCGCCGTGTCGCGCAACATCGATTCGGACGTTCCGATGGACAACCTGATCCAGCTGGCGTTCACCGCGACGCAGATCCCGCCGAACAAGGTGAACAACCAGGTCGTCCCCGGGACGATCGGGAACAAGAACGGCCAAAGCGTCGTCCTCATCACCTCCGGCGCCAAGAAGCAGTACAAGAAGATGAGGGACGGCGTCCTCTAGCCGGTGACCCCACGACGGTAGGCTAGCCGGTCATGACGACCCTCAGGGAAGACCTCCGCGACGTCCACCCCCTCCGTCAGTTCCTGGGCATCCTGCTCGCCATCGCGGCCACGATCCCCGCCGTCGGCCTGCGGGTCACAGGGATGGAGGTCGCACCACCGGTCGCGGCGCTCCTGTTCGGGATGGCGATCGTGGGAGCGGCGTTCCTGCTCTCGTGGGCGGCGGAAGTCGCCCAGCTCGACATCTCTGCCGGACTTGCGATCGCGGTCCTGGCCCTGATCGCGGTGCTCCCTGAGTACGCGGTCGACTTCGTCTTCGCATCGAAGGGTGGCGACGCGGTCGAGATGTACGGATCGGCTTGCCAGGCACCCGGGGCAACGGGGGAATCGGCCTGCTCCCTGGCGCTGGCGAACATGACCGGCGCGAACCGGCTGCTGATCGGCATCGGCTGGTCGGTGGTCGTCTTCGTGGCGTGGTACCGGTGGCGTAAGAAGGGCATCCGCCGGCCCGAGGGCATCCGGCTCCATCGGCAGCACTCGGTCGAGGTGGCGTTCCTGGCGGCGGCGACCGCCTACTCGCTGACGCTCCCGTTCAAGGACTCCATCACCCTGTTCGACTCCCTGATCCTGGTCGGGATCTTCGTCTTGTACACGATCCGGGTGTCGAAAGCACCGGCCGAAGAACCCCATCTGGTGGGGCCGGCCCGCGAGATCGGGACGTTCAGCGTCCGGAACCGGCGCATCACCGTGATCGGGATGTTCGCGTTCTCGGCGGTGGTGATCCTTCTGTGCGCGGAAGCCTTCGCGGAGGCCCTCGTGCACACCGGCAAGGAACTCGGTGTGAGCGAGTTCCTACTGGTGCAGTGGGTCGCGCCGCTCGCCTCCGAAGCGCCGGAGTTGCTGGTCGCGATCCTGTACGCCTGGCGCCTGAACACGAACGCAGGGCTCGGCACCCTGGTGTCCTCGAAGGTGAACCAGTGGACGTTGCTGGTAGGCACGCTACCGATCGTGTTCGCGATCTCGGCAGGCGGGCTGCACGGACTTCCCATCGAGGCACGCCAGCGGGAGGAGTTGCTGCTGACCGCCGCGCAATCGTTCTTCGCGATCGCGGTGCTCTCCAGCCTGTCGCTGTCGGTCAGGGAAGCCTGGATGCTTTTCGGCCTGTTCTGGGGCCAGTTCATCCTCGGCGCCCTGGTCCCCGAGTCCATGCACGGTGTGGAACGGATCGCAGTCTCGATCGTGTACCTGGCGCTCGGAACGTTCATCCTGATCCGCGGACGCAAACGGATCGTCCCGCTGCTCCGCGATGGCTTCCGCGTTCCGTATCACCATCTCCAGAAGGATGAGGGTCGGGAGTAGGCGCTCTCGGATTCGCTCGCGAACCCGGGCCG
>CAZXFL010000001.1:185246-190154 GCA_964640385.1 uncultured Actinomycetes bacterium | reverse complement strand
TCGAGATCGTCCAGAAGGCTGCGGTGGCCGGGATCCCGATCGTGAGCGCGGTGAGTGCCCCGTCGAGCCTGGCGGTTCAGACGGCCGACGCGCTGGGGATGACCGTCGTCGGTTTCGTCCGCGACGATCGCTTCAACGTCTACACCCACCCCGAACGCGTTGAGGCCTGAGGCCTGGCTCCGGTCGTGGACGGGGGTCGCTGACCGACCCTGTTCCACTATCTGGAACTGAGTTCCACTATTCGAAACACCCCGGAACCGAACGTCCGGCGCCAGGCGTCCAGCTCCCTTAGAGCAACCTGTCGGCTTGTTCGCAGGCGGCCTGCACGGCAACCAGCTCGTTGATCGCTTCCTGCTGGGTCGACGCGCTCAAGGCTGCGATGATCCCGGTGAGGCATCGCTGAAGCACGTCGATCTGTCCTGCCTGCAGCTCGATGCGGCTCTTGGTCTGTTTGATCGTGCTCTCCTGACCTTTGACCTTCTTCTGAAGCTCCTGGATCGTGTCGTCAGCGGCGGACAGGTCGTCCTCGAGTTGCTCAACGTCGATCTCGAGACTAGCCCGTTCGCTTTCGGCGCCCAGGAGCGTGGTCTCGGCGTTCGCCAGGTCCCCTTTGGTGTCGTCCAAGTCCCCACGGGTCCCCATCCACGCCATCGTCACCAGTAGCAAGATCACGACCAGCACCGCTCCTCCGATGAGGAACCACAGGTTGCGGGCGAACCACGTCCTGCTCGACGTGCTGGCGGGGGAGGCGGCCCATGCCGAAGTGGCGGTCGCGGGCATCGGCTCCACGGTCCGGGGACCCGGTGTCGTGCTGCCCGGCGCCGTGAGCGGCGGACCAGTGGCGGCGGTGGTGCCGGCGGCCGTATCGGTTGGGCCGGTGGTGGTGGGGGCTCCCGACGGGGTCGCGGCCGGCTGATCCACGGTCCCATCCATGCGTGCGCCGCACGTCTCACAGAACTCCCAGTCGTCGCGGGCATCGGCTCCACAGTTCGGGCATCGCTTCACGGCGTTCCTCCTCGCTGGTCGGTGGACGGTTCGGCTTCGTCGCAGGTGATCAACGTCTGGCAGGCGATATCGATGGGGATGGCGAACGACAGGTTCTCCGCACCGCCGCCCGCGACCTTGGCGACGATGACGGCGACGACCTCGCCTCGCTCGTTCAGGACCGGGCCCCCGCTGTCGCCCGGACTCACCGGGGCGGAGATCTGCAACCGACGGCCGTGTTTGGCCGACACCAACCCATCGGCAACCGTGTCCTCGAGCCCGAAGGGCGCCCCGATCACCACTACGTGGTCGCCCGGCGATGGGCGTTTCGTGGCGAGGGGAAGCGGGGTGAGGGGCTGGATCGTCTGGATGAGCGCAAGATCTTCGGCGACGCTCACGTCGACTACGGTTGCTGAGATCCGTTTCTTGTCCTCAAGGAGTCGAACCTCCTCGGTGCCTTCGGTCCAGGCATCCCCGATCACGTGGTAGTTCGTCAGCAAGTAGCTGGCCCGCTCGTCAGTCGAGACGACGAACGCCGAGCCGCCGGCCGTGCCCCTCGTGGACCGGCTCTCGACGGTCAGGACGGAATCGATGGAGCGGTCGGCGATCGCCTGGGGATCGAAGGAGGTCCGATCGTGTTCCTCCAGGTCTGAGATCCGGGTTTCGCTCTCGGCCGCCTGCGTGCGCGCGAGGTCGGCCTCGCGGCTGAGCCCCGCGAGGCGCCCATCGAGGGCCCGGATGTCCTTGCGAGCGGCCAGGAGGATCAGCACGAGGGCGACGAGGGCCAGCCCCTCGATTACGACGACGGCCACCAGGATCGACCGGAGGCGATCCGACGAGCGAGGCCCTTCGCCCGAAGCCGTCTCGTCTCGGGCGTGCCCCCTCGGACATGTGCCCTCCGTGAGCTCGGAACCACAACGCGGACAGAACCTGGCCCCCACCTCTGCCTCCCAGCTGTGGCCGGGCTCGACCATGACACGACGGGCAACCGAGGGGCAACACGACCGGCGCGCGAGGAGCCGGCCCCATTCCCGCGCTAGACTGAGGAGCGAATCAGGGAGGTGGCGATGAAGCAGCGCTACGCGCGGCTGACGGAGCCCATGGTCCGTGACAACGGATCCCTGCGCGAGGCGAGCTGGGAGGAGGCCCTGACCCGGGCCGCCGAAGGGTTCGCCGTCGCACAGGCCAGGGGACCGCAGGCGCTCGGTGTGTTCAGCTGCTCCAAGGCTTCGAACGAGATGAACTTCCTCGCCGGGAAGTTCGCTCGTCAGGTCATGGGCACGAACAACATCGACAGCTGCAACCGCACCTGACACGCTCCCAGCGTCGTCGGTCTGGCGACGGTATTCGGAGCAGGTGGCGGCACAAGTTCATACGCGGAGATTGAGGATACCGACCTCATCGTCATGTGGGGGTCGAACGCGCGCGAGACGCATCCGGTCTTCTTCCTTCACGTCCTGAAGGGCATCAACAACGGCGCCAAGATGTATGCGGTCGACCCGCGCCGCACGTCGTCGGCCGAGTGGGCCGACGTTTGGCTCGGCATCGACGTCGGCACCGACATCGCCCTCTCCAACGCCGTCGCGCGCGAGATCATCTCCGCCGACCTCCACCACAAGGAGTTCATCGAACGCGGGACCACCGGTTTCGATGAGTACGCCGCCAGTGTGCAGGAATGGACGCTCGAGCGGGGTGAAGCGGAGACCGGCGTCCCGGCCGACGTCATCCGCGATCTCGCGCACACCATGGGCCTAGCCGACCGTGTGCAGATCTGCTGGACCCTCGGCATCACCGAACACCACAACGCCGTCGACAACGTGCTCTCGCTGATCAACCTAGCGCTGCTCACGGGCAACGTCGGGCGCTACGGCGGCGGCGTCAATCCGCTCCGCGGACAGAACAACGTCCAGGGCGGCGGCGACATGGGCGCGATCCCCAACAAGCTCTCCGGGTTCCAGGACATCGAACAGAACCCCGAGGCGCGGCAACGGTTCGAGCAGGCGTGGGACTGCACCATCCCGCCCAAGTACGGCTGGCACCTCACCGAGATGTTCGAGGCGATGGCGCGCAAAGACCTGACCCACCTGTACGTGATCGGTGAGAACCCGGCTCAATCCGAAGCCGACGCCAATCACGCGAACCACGTGCTTGAGGAGCTGGAGTTCATGGTCGTCCAGGACATCTTCCTGACGCGCACCGCCGAGATGGCCGACGTGGTCTTGCCCGCCTCGGCGTCGTGGTGCGAGTCCGAAGGCACGGTGACCAATTCGGAGCGTCGCGTCCAGCGCGTACGTAAGGCGCTCGACCCTCCGGGCAACGCCCACGACGACATGCAGATCATCGCGGACCTCGCAGGACGGCTGGGCCGAACCTGGGACTACGGCGCCGAGCCGCGCGAGATGGCCGAGAACGTCTGGAACGAACTGCGTTCGCTCTCGCCGATGCACACCGGCATGAGTTACGAGCGGCTGGAGACCGAGGGCGGCCTGCAGTGGCCCTGCACCAGCGAGGACGACCCCGGCGCCTCGTTCCTGCACGGGCGTCTGTGGTCGACCGACCCGGAAGAGCGCGGCATGCCGGCGCCCTTCAGTGTCGTGATCCACGAGTTACCGGTCGACGAGCTGGACGACGATTACCCGCTCCGGCTGACGACGGTCCGGAACCTCTCCGACTACAACACTGGGGTCCAGACCAGCGGCTACTCCTCGCCGCTCCGGCGTGACGAAGCCTTGTGCATCTCCCCGGAGGACGCCGAGCGGTACCAGCTCAAGGACGGTGAGGTCGTCAAGGTCAGCTCTCGGCGTGGGTCGCTCCAAGCGCCCGTTCGCTACGATCCCGCCTTGCGTCCGGGGCTCGTCTCGATGACTCTGCACTTCCCGGACGAGGTCGAGGTGAATGTGCTGACCATCGAAGCGACCGACCCGAAGTCCGGGACCGCCGAGTTCAAGGCGACCGCTGTCCGGATCGACAAGGTCGGCAACGGCGCGGGCAATGGCAGCGGCAACGGCGCGGGCGCCGAGACGAGCGCGGCCGGGGTGGACGCCTAAACGTGGATCTGCACACCACCGAAGCAACCGCAACCGCGGACGAGCGCGCCGCCGTCGATGTCGTCCTCGGACCGCCCGGATCGGGCTGGCGCGGCGGCGAACGCGACGAGCGCAGCTCGCGGGTCGCTCACGGCGGGCACGATCTGCGCGAGAAGCGCCACCTGCTGCTGCCCGCACTGCACGCTGTCCAGGCCCGCGCGGGCTGGATCTCGCCGGGCGCCCTGAACTACGTCAGCGAACGGCTCATGGTGCCGCCGGCCGAGGCCTACGGCGTGGCCAGCTTCTACGCGATGTTCTCGACGGAGGAGCGGCCACCGACCGTCGTGCACGTCTGCGACGACATCGCGTGCAAGACGAGCGGTGCGGACGAGCTGTGCGCCCGGCTGGAGCAGGACTTCGGGTCGTCGGGCACCCCGAGCGGGGACGGGCGGACCACCTGGCTGCGGAGCCCCTGCCTCGGGCTCTGCGAGAAGGCGCCGGCCGCGCTCTTCCAGACCGCCGGTGAGGGCCGGCGGGACTTCACCCTTGCCCCGGTCGACGCGGAGCAGGTGCAGGCGGCGCTGCAGAGCAAAGCGTTCGCCTGGCAGCGTGAGTACGGCTCGACGCCGCAGACCGGCCGCCACGATCTGCGGCTCCTCGCTCGGGCCGGCGTCGCGGACCCGGAGTCGATCGACGACTACCGAGCCAACGGCGGCTACCTCGCGCTCCGACGGGCACTGGAGATCGGACCTGCCGAGGTGATCCGCGAGGTGACCGACTCGAAGCTGATGGGACGGGGGGGAGCGGCGTTCCCCACGGGCGTCAAGTGGAACGCCGTCGCGCAGGCCCCGGCGCTTCCGCACTACGTTATCTGCAACGCCGACGAGTCCGAGCCCGG
>CAZXFL010000001.1:0-185236 GCA_964640385.1 uncultured Actinomycetes bacterium | reverse complement strand
CTGTCTCGGGGACGTCGCCGCCGCGCGCGCGACGATCCCGCAGACGCTGAAGGACGCGAACCTCCGCGGCATGGGCGGCGCCGCGTTCCCGACGGGACTGAAGTGGCAGCTCGTCCGCGACGCGGTGGGCGACGTGAAGTACGCGATCGTCAACGCCGACGAGTCCGAGCCCGGCACGTTCAAGGACCGGGTGCTCATGGAGGAGGACCCGTTCGCGGTCATCGAATCGATGGCGATCGCCGGGTACGCGATCGGCGCGCACGTGGGCTACATCTACATCCGTGGCGAGTACCCCGAAGCGACCGCGCGACTGCAGAACGCGATCGACCAGGCGCGGGTCCGCGGGTACCTCGGCGAGGACATCATGGAACGCGACTTCTCGTTCGACATCGAACTGCGGCGCGGCGCCGGCGCCTACATCTGCGGCGAGGAGACCGCCATGATGGAGTCCATCGAGGGCAAGCGCGGCGAGCCCCGGAACAAGCCGCCGTTCCCGGTGCACGTGGGTTTGTTCGGCAAGCCGACGGCTATCAACAACGTCGAGACCCTCGTCAACGTCCTGGACATCATGAAGGAAGGCGGTCCGCAGATCGCCGCGATCGGCACGAAGGACTCGACCGGGCCGAAGCTGTTCTGCGTCTCGGGATGCGTGGAACAGCCGGGAGTCTTCGAGGTTCCGTTCGGGGCGACCCTCGGTGACCTGCTGGACCTTGCCGGTGGGATGCGCGGCGGCCATGAGCTGCAGACGATCCTGCTCGGCGGCGCGGCCGGCGTGTTCGTCAAGCCCGACGAGCTGGAGCTGCCGCTGACGTTCGAGGATGCCCGTGCGAGCGGCGCCACCCTCGGATCCGGCGTGATCATGGTCTTCGACGAGACGATCGACATGAACCCGATCCTGCTTCGGATCGCCGCGTTCTTCCGCGACGAGTCCTGTGGCCAGTGCGTGCCGTGCCGGGTCGGGACCGTGCGCCAGGAAGAGGCCCTGCACCGGCTGATCGACGCGAACGGGAGCAAAGACCAGGAGCTGGCGCTCCTGGCCGAACTCGAGCTGGTCATGAAAGACGCCTCCATCTGCGGTCTTGGGCAGACGGCCGCCAGCGCGATCTCGTCGGCTGTCAACCGTCTCGGGATGTTCAACGGAGGTCCGACGTGAGCCAGGTCGTCCCCCTCGCGCCGCCGAAGCGCCTCGTCGACGTGGAGGTCGACGGCAAGACCGCACGGGTTCCGGAGGACCAGACGATCCTGGAGGCGCTCAGGTCCGAAGGCGTCGACACCCCGACGCTGTGCTATCTCGAGAACCTCACGCCCGTGAATGTGTGCCGAGTGTGCGTCGTCGAGGTCGAAGGCTCGCGCACACTGGTGCCGTCCTGCTCACGAAAGGTGGAGCCGGGGATGGTCGTCAAGACCGACTCGGACCGAGTGAAGCACTCTCGCAAGCTCGTCCTGGAACTTCTCGCCTCGTCCGTCGATATGTCGCTGGTCGATGAGAACACGAAGGGTTGGATGTCCGAGTACGACGCCAAGCCCGAGAAGTTCGGTTCGCCGGCGCCGGTCGCCGAGGCGGGGGAGCGCGACGTGGCGCGTCCCGGACACCATCACGAGCGCGATGGATCGCTGGCCGAGACCGTCGCGCAGCCGGTCAAGATCGACAACGATCTGTACGTGCGCGACTACACCAAGTGCATCCTCTGCTACAAGTGCGTCGAGGCGTGCGGGGTCGACGCACAGAACACGTTCGCGATCGCGGTCGCCGGCCGCGGGTTCGATGCCCGGATCTCGACCGAGTATTCGGTGACGCTCCCCGAGTCCGCCTGCGTCTACTGCGGGAACTGCATCGGGGTGTGCCCGACCGACGCCTTGATGTTCAACAGCGAGTACCAGATGCGCGAGGCGGGCACGTGGGACGAGTCGGCGCAGAACGTGTCGCAGACGATCTGTCCCTACTGCGGTGTCGGCTGCAACCTGGAGCTGCACGTGCAGGACAACCGGATCGTCAAGGTGACGTCGCCGATGGACCACGCGATCACCAACGGCCATCTGTGCATCAAGGGACGTTTCGGGTGGGAGTTCGTGCAGGAGCCGGCGGCAGCCGGGAAGCAGGACGCGTCCGCCGGGGGGCCCGACGCCTAGCGTGCCGCCCGTCACCGGGGTCGTGCTGGCCGGTGGCCGCTCCTCTCGGTTCGGCGACCGGGACAAGCTCGCCGAGCCGTACCTCGGAGAACCACTCCTGCACCGGCCGGTCCGCGCACTCGACGAGCTCTGTGAAGAGATCATCGTGGTCATCGCACCGGATGCGGCGGGACCCTCGCTGCCGGAGCTCACCTCGGACGTCCGGGTGGTCAGAGACACACGGGCCGACCAGGGGCCGCTGGTCGGTCTGACCTCTGCGCTCGCGGTCGTGTGGACCGAGCTTGCCCTCACGGTCGGCGGCGACATGCCTGAGCTCTCGGTCGACGTGCTGCGTGGGATGGTCCGCGCAGCGCGTGCCCGGGCCGACCTGTCTGCAGTCGTGCTCGCCGACGGGGACGGCTGGCGGCCCCTGCCGCTGGTGATCCGGCCCGACGTCCGTCGCGAGGCTCAGGTCCTGCTCCGCCACCCGGGTTCAAGCCTTCGAGATCTCGTCCGCTCGGTGCCCTTTGAAGTGGTGCCTGAGGACGCTTGGCGCCGGTTCGACCCGTCCGGAAAGACTCTGTCGGATATCGATACTCCATGGGACCTGCCGGGCGCGGGGGGAGCAGGAACCCCTACGCCGGACTAGTCCCGTCCGCGGTCGTGGAGCTCAAGTCCTAGGCCGCATGGCCGATACCCGAAGGGAAGCACAACTCCATATCGTTAACCATGCATCAGCGTGTCTTCGCTCAAGGATGGGGTGTTCCTCTATGAGACGACTTACAGGACGACTCCTCGCCGTGCTCGCTTCGGCAACCGTGCTTACAGGTCTCATCGCGGTGCCGGCGCAAGCCGCGCCGCTCAACGACAACTTCGGCGCGGCGACCGTCCTGACGGGCGCCCGGGTGACGAAGATCGGCGAATCGAATACGGGCGCGAGCGCAGAACCGGGCGAGCCGCTGCACGCAGGTCAGTCGGGCGGCGCATCGATCTGGTACTCGTGGACGCCGTCTGCGAGCGGGACGACCGCCATCAGCACAGCGGGAAGCAACATCGACACCCTCGTCGCGGTCTATGTGGGGCCGAGCGTGAACGCGCTCACGACGATCGCATCGAACGACGACGCCACCAACACCACGCTGACGAGCCGCGTGCTCTTCAACGCAACGGGCGGCACGGTCTACCGCATCGCCGTCGACGGCTATGTCGGGGAGCAGGGGAGCATCAACCTGAAGCTCTTCGAGGGTCCCCCAGCTACGACCCTCGTGAGTCTGGGCAACACCGGTGCGCAAGGCAACGACGATTCGGTCTCTTTCGTTACCAGCCAGGACGGGAACGACAGCTCGAGCAACATCGTCAACACGGGAGGCGACGTCGTGGCGTTCATGTCGCGCGCGACCAACCTGGTGATCGGCGACACGAACACCTCACGTGACGTGTTCGTGAGGAATTCGACCCTCGCGACGACCGTGCGGGCCAGCGTCCCGGATCCCGGCACCGCAAACGTCCAAGGGAATAATGACAGCACCGGACCGTCGATGAGTTCCGACGGAAACGTGGTCGCCTTCGAATCGACGGCAAACAATTTGGTCCTCGTCGATAACAACGGGCTCCGAGATGTCTTCTCCCGCAACATCAGCGGACTCACGACGACCCGAGTCAGCATCCCCGACCCGGGGACAGGCCAGGTCCAGTCAAACGGCACCAGCTTCAACCCGTCGATCAGTCCGGACGGGACGACCGTGGGGTTCGAGTCGGGGGGAACGAATCTCGTGCTTACGGACACCAACGGGCTCCGCGACATCTTCGTCCGCAGTATCGCTGGTCTGACGACGACGCGGGCGAACGTGCCCGACCCGAGTACGGGGGCCGCGCAGGCGGTCGGCGGTGCCAGCTGGGATCCGGCGCTCGGCTCGAACGGCACGATGGTGGCATTCGAATCGAACGCGACCAACCTGGTGCTTTCTGATGCCAACACGGTTCGCGATGTCTTCGTACACAATTCGGCCGCCGTCACGCAGCCGTCCGGATGTCCTGGAGGGGTCGGGGGCGTTCTCGCCGGCGGCACCAAGCGTGTGTCCGTGGGAACCGGCGCGGTGGAGGGGAACGGGAGCAGCTTCGATCCGTCGATCAGCTCCGACGGGCGGTACGTCGCCTTCGCCTCGTCTGCGACCAACTTCCTCGCAACCGATACCAATGCCGCCGACGACATCTTCGTCCACGACCTATGCACCGGCATCACGACGCGGGCAAGCGTTCGGAGCGAGACCGGGTTCCAGGGCAAGAACGACAGCCAGGACCCGTTCATCAGCGCAGACGGTCGCTATGTGGCGTTCTGGTCGATCTCGCAGAACCTCGTGAAGAACGACATGAACGATGCGGTCGACGTGTTCGTGAGGGACGCGAATACCGGCTTCACGACCCGGATGTCGGTTGCGACCGGCGGCACAGAAGGGACTTTCCACAGCCGATACCCGTCGATCAGCGGGAACAACGGCGTCATCGTGTTCCAGTCTGCGTCGGACAACCTCGTGCCGGCGGACCTGAACGGGGTCACGGATGTGTTCGCCCGTCCCCTGAACTTCGGCCCGGACATGCTGATGAAGAAATCGACGGACAAGAGCTACTCGTTCGACGGTGTGTACGACCCGACCGGCCTGACGGAGAAACTCCCGATGTTGAAGGTCGTCCGCGGGAAGACCTACATCTTCAACGCCAGGATCCAGAACGACGGGTCGGTGGACGACAAGTTCCTGGTCACAGGATGCAAGAACTCGAAGGGGTTCAAGGTCACGTGGCTCGCCGGATCGACGAACATCACGACCGCGGTCGGGGCCGGGACGTACAACTCTGGCCTTATGCAGCCGGACGGGGAGGTGAACCTGACCCTGTCGATCCTGATCACGCCGACGGCGAAGCTGAAGTCGATCAAGAGCTGCCTGGTGACGGCAACCTCGGTGTCGAACGCGACGGCGAAGGACGGGGCCATCGCCCAGCTCCAGGTCAAGAGGTAGCAGAGGCCTCTCTCCGTCCCTCCTTCGACGGCGATGGGTTCCGCAGCTACCCCATCTCCCCGAGCAACGGACGGTTCGCCAGCGTGTACGTGACGCCGGACGGGATCGTCGCGGCCGGCCAGGGCAGCAGTGGCGTCGACCTCGACTTCCTGTTGATGAGGGTCGACGCGGCAACCGGCGTCCCCGATCCCACCTTCGGCGGAGGCGATGGCGCCGTGTTCACGAACATCGGTCTCGACCAGGACGGCGCCACCGACACGACCCAGGTCGGGAACACGGTCTACCTGGGTGGGTGGTCGGACATCGGTCCCACCTTTGCGGAAGCTGCTTTCGCCCGCGATGACCTGACGTAGTTGCCGGTCGCTCTCGCGGGTGGCCCGGCTACACTGCTCGGCCTCGTGAAGTTCAGGGTGCTTGTCTACAACGTCCATGGGTTTCGTTCCGGCGCGAACGACGTCGCGGCCACGGTGGCCGACGCACGGCCCGACATCGCGCTGATCAACGAGTGCGGCTCGTATCGGAATCTCCGCAGGTTCGCGGATGCGCTTGAGATGCGGGCGACCTCGACGCCGCTCCCGCGGCTCCGGCGCGCCGCGCGGAACGCGATTCTCGTACGACGCCCCTGGCAGGTAGTCGCATCGCGCACGCTGACGCTTCCGCGCGCCGCGAAGCGTGCGTACCCCCGAGCGGTCCTCGCCGCGCAGCTCCGCGGCGGCAACGGCACGCTCCTCAATGTCATCTGCGTGCATCTCGGGTTGCTCCCGGGCGAGCGCGAGGCCCATGCCGGGCGGATCCTGGATACCGTCACGCAGACCGCCGGCCCCCTTCTCATCGGCGGGGACCTGAACGAGCGACCGAACCAGCCGGCAGCCGTGGCCCTCGGCACGCGTCTGTGGGATACCTGGATCAGGGTCGGTCCCTCGACCGGGGAGACGTTCCCGGCGTCGGAACCTGAGGCCCGCATCGACTACCTGTTCGCTTCGGAGGACCTCACCGCCCTGCGCGCCGTTGTGCTCGGGAGCCGTGCGGCGCAGTCTGCTTCCGACCATCTTCCCCTGGTCGTCGACCTCTCCACCGGCTAGAGTTCGGGCTGATGCGCTCCCCCGCCTTCCCCAGGCTCGTCGTCGGCGCCGCCTTCGTGGCGCTATCCCTGCTGAACGCCTGTTCGAGCACCGCATCGCCGACCAGTGCGGATGCCAAGTCGGTTCTGGACGGCACTCAGGTGGATCCGGTCTTCCGGCAGATCAACTTTCGTTGGGACGAGGGCAACACGGTTCCGGTGCGCGTGCTGGTCGGTCCCGCCCGCAAGGTCACCGCCAACCTGGTGGCCCTTCCCGACAGCTTCGAGAAGACCGAACCGACGGAGGAGGATCTCGCGAGAGGACCGCAGGGTCAACTCATCGTCGCGAAATGGGCCGGACCGAGTCCGAGTGGCGGGAGCTGCGCGGTCCGCCTGACCCGGATCCCGTCGGCCCTCGTCGAGGGGGGAGATGGCCGCGTCGAGGTCGCCGGTGACGAGGCCGCGGTAGAGGTGTCGGTGGCGTGCCGCGCGCCCGAGCCCGACGATAAGCAGGACAACGGCGGGAAAGCCGGGAAGCAGTAGCCGGAGCAGCTAGCCGCGTCGTCCGACGCCGGTGTTGCGGAACATGTTCACGAAGACGTAGATGCCGAATACTCCCGCGGCTCCGACGAGGCCCACCAGCAGCACGATGAAGAACCACTCCAAGAATCCCCACGCCGCCAGCATCCGCACGTCTCCTGTCTCGGGTCGCGGGCGGTAGTGTAGTAGCGACCCGGTCCGGCCAGCCCCAGGGAGGCCCGTGTTCTTCTATTGGTTGATCAAGAACGTACTCGGCGGACCGATCGTCCGCCTCCTGTACCGACCCCGCGCCCAGGGTGCCGGTAACGTGCCCACGGAAGGGCCGGTGATCCTCGCGGCCAACCACCTCTCCTTCCTGGACAGCATCTTCATCCCGTTGTTCCTGAACCGCCCGGTGATCTTCCTGGGCAAGTCCGAGTACTTCGAGCGCAGACGGACCGCGTGGTTCTTCCGTCTGGTGGGGGTCATCCCCGTCAAGCGGGAGAGTGGGACGGCGGCCGAAGCCGCCCTGCGTGCCGGCCTCGAGGTCCTCAAGGGCGGCGGGATCATCGGGATCTACCCGGAAGGCACGCGCAGCCCGGACGGACGGGTCTACCGGGGCAAGACCGGCGTCGCGCGCCTGGCGCTGGCAGGGAGTGCCCCCGTGGTGCCGGTCGTGGTGTTCGGGACGCGCGATCTGCAGCCGCCGAACCGCCGGCTGCCGAAGCTGTCCGGACGGGTGCGCGTAGCCTACGGGGAACCGCTGACGTTCGAGAAGTACGCTGGCCGCGAGAGCGATAAGTACGCACTACGACGGGTCACCGACGAGATCATGTTCGAGATTATGATGCTCTCCGGGCAGGAGTACGTCGACGAGTACGCAGCGCGGGCCAAGAAGCGCCTCGATGCCGAGGGGGGCAGCGTCTCGGAGGGTTCGGACGCGGCCGGCGGCGGCGCTGCGCCCAGCGAGCCCAAGGCTCCTGCGGCGCAGGACGATGCGATCCCGGACACGGGGCCGCCGGACGACGGACGACGTCGATAGTTCGGCCCTCCCCGGGTATACTTACGCTGTAAGTCCACAGGGAGGAGGGCCAGGAACGATATGGAGCTGATCGTTGAGGCTCGTGGTGTTCGCAAGATCTACCACGGCGGCACCGATGTCGAGGCGCTCAAGGGCGTCGACGTGGATGTCACTGCCGGTGAGATGGTCGCGATCATGGGCCCGTCCGGTTCCGGCAAGACGACCCTGCTGAACTGTCTCTCTGGCCTCGAGTCGATCGACGACGGGACCATCCTGGTCGACGGACTGGATCTGGCCGAGTTGTCCGACAACGCGCGTACCGAGTGGCGCGGCAAGTCGATGGGGTTCATCTTCCAGGCGTTCAACCTGCTGCCGGTGCTCTCGGCTGCGGAGAACGTCGAGATGCCGCTCCTGCTGCTGGGCACCAAGCAGAAGGAGTCACGCCGGCGGGCGAACGAGATGCTCGAGATGGTCGGGCTTGCGGGGCGCGAAAAGCACCGTCCTGATGAGCTTTCCGGCGGCGAGCAGCAGCGCGTCGCCGTGGCCCGCGCGCTCGTGCATCGTCCGGCCGTCATCTGGGCCGACGAACCGACCGGCAACCTCGATTCCGAATCGACCGAGACCATCATGGGCCTCCTGCTCCGGATGAACTCCGAAGGGCAGACCATCGTCCTGGTCACCCACAGCCAAGAGGTCGCGGACCTGACCCAACGGGTCATCCGGGTTCGCGACGGCATGATCGAGAGCGGAGCCCTCATGGCGTCCGGTCCCGCGGATCGCGGAACCGCGGCCGAAGCGGCGACGGGCGAAGATGCGCCTGCGGACACCCTGTCGTGAGCCCCGCGCTGCAGGCGATCGGCGGCCTATTCATGGTCGTGTACCTCGTCGTGGTCTTCCTGGCGATCCGCAAGCCGCTCCTCGGGCGCCTGGCCCTGCGCGAGGGGATCCGCCGTCCCGGCCAGACTCTGCTCGTCGTGGGTGGGCTGATGGTCGGCGCAGCGGGCATCACGGCCGCCCTGGTCGGCGCCGACTCCGCGCGCGATTCCTCCGTCCTGAACGCCTACCGTTCCTGGGACCAGACCGACCTGATCGTCACGGCCGACAACGAAGTGTTTCCGTACGGCATCGCCCAGAAGTTGTCGGAAGACCCGGCGGTGGCAGACCACGTCGACGGCATCATGGCGGGCATCGAGGTCGTCGGGTCGGTCTCGAACAAGACGCGTGAGACCAGCGACTCCGGGGTCAGGCTGGTCGGGTTCGATCCGGCGACGCAGGAGCAGTTCGGGGCGTTCACGCTGACGGACGGGACCTCGACCTATGGCGAGGACCTCCGGCCGAACCAGGTGCTGGTCTCGCGCCAGCTGGCCGATGACCTCGACGTCCAGGTCGGGGACGAGCTGAAGATGGGGGTGGAGCCTCTTCAGAAGCCGAAACCTACTCCGAAACAGATCGGGAACCGGATGAAGATGCTCGGCAAGGACCTGGAGCGCCTCCAGGAGGAGGGTGAGCGCAAGGCGACGGCCGCTGCGGAGAAGGCCGCGAAACGCGCGGCCGAGGGTGCTGCGAAGCAAGCAGCCACGCAGTATCTGGCGCAGGTGCAGACAGAACTCGTCGCGCGGGGGCAGACTGCCGCCGCTGCGTACCTCGGGCAGATCAAGGATTTCCAAAAGGGCGTCAAGGACACGATCAAGAACGCGAAGGAAGCCGAGAAGCAAGCCGGGCTGCCGCCGGGGTCCATCCCGCCGTACATCGCCAAGCCGGTGCCACCACCGCCACCGACGATCGCGCCGCCCGATGTCGATGCCATCAGGGCGCAGGCGGAGGCGGTGGCCACCGCAGCCGCGCAGGCAGCCGGTGCGGCCGCCGCCCAGGATGCAGCGGAACGGGTGGGCGAACGATATGGCAAACGCGCCGAGCGCAAGATCGACCGCTTGGAGGAACTTAAGGACTTGCTCGACGAGACGATCGACGAGCTCCGGCCGGTGACCTTCAAGGTCGCGGGGATCGCCAAGCTCGAGGGCCCGGGTGCGTACGGATTGTTCTCCGCGGTCTTCGCGCCCTTGCCGTTGGCCCAGGACATCGCCAACACCGATCGGGTCAACGTCGTCCGGGTGTCCGGGACGGGCGATGCCTACACCGGGCTCGCCGAAGCGAACGCCGCGACCCCCGCGCTCCGGGCGCGGTTGGGTGAACTCAACCGCGACGTCAAGATCGACGATGCCGCCCTCCTGGAGGTCGAAGACGTCAAGCAGAGCGAGATCGACGCGGCCGAGGACAGCACTGAGTTCGTGTTCGCGATGCTGGTCGGGATGAGCTTCCTGGTCATCGCCGCAGGTATCGCGTTGGTCATCAACCTCACCCAGATGCTCGCGGAGGAGCGCCGTCCGCGGCTCGCCACGCTGCGCGCGCTCGGGTTGACCCGCCGGGGTCTGGTGACGCTCGCGGTGCTGGAAGGCGCCTTCTATTCGATCCTGGCAGCGATCGCCGGGACCGGCGTCGGGATCTTCGCCGGCCGGATGCTGGCCGAGCGGTTCGGGAAGGCGTTCGCGGAGTTCTTCGGCGCGAACGTGGACTACCGGTTCGTGTTCTCCGTGCGCCCGGAGACTCTGGCGACCGCCTTCGCGGCCGGTGCCCTCATCACATTGGGGACCATGTACGTCTCGGCGTGGCGGACCTCGCGGATGTCGATCCCCGCGGCGATCCGCAACCTGCCGGAGCCGGCGAAGGACAAGCACCGCCGGCGCTGGCCGCGGGTCGTCATCGGCATCGCCCTCCTGGCGTTCGGAATCATGAGCCTCGCCGGTCCGGAAAAGGCCGGCCGGCTCGTCGGCGGGGTGGCCATGATGATTGTCATCTCCGGGGTGCTCAAGGGCCGGATCTCCGACCGGGTGCGCGGGACGATCTACGGGGCGGTACTGGCGGGGTGGGCCTTCTACAACGTCGGTCAGGTGACCGGCGAGGACGACCCGAACAAGTTCTTCGGGGTCTTCACGCTCTCTGTGCTGATAGCGGTCATCGGCTTGTCGTTGCTGGCCGCGGCCAACCTGCGGATCGTCGAGCGGGTCGCGAACCTGCTGCGGTTCGTCTCGCGGCGGCTCGCCGCGACGCTCCGGGTTCCTCTGGCCTTCCTCGCGCGCCGTTCGATGCGCACCGGCCTTTCGATCATCATGTTCGCGGTGATCATGGCGATCATCTCGATGTTCTCGGTCATGCTTGCGATCTTCCAGCCGCAGTACGAGCGCGACTCCCTCGGCTACGACATCGTGCTCACCTCGGCCGAACACGAGCCGGTCGGACTCCCGGCGTCGGTCAAGGCCCTCGTGGAGAAGCGGAGCAACATCGTGACGAAGGTCTACACCGGATCCTTCAAGTCCCAGTTCGCGAACCTCGAGCGAACGTTCGCGCCGTTGTACGTCCTCGACGAGGAACAGCTGGCGGATCCGCCGATGATGCTGAACGCGCGCGACGAGGCCTTCGACTCCGATGCGGAGGTGTGGGCGGCGGTCCGGGACGATCCGACGCTCGTCGTGTCGAACTTCGGCCAGCCGGGGGACGAGATCACGCTGGATGGCAAGGACGGCCCAGTGACGTTCACGATCGCGGCGACGCCGCCGGCCGGTCTGTTCCAGGGACTCGCGGGGCCGAAGGAGACCTTCGAGGTCTTCGACGACGCGACCAAGGGCGTGACGAGCCTGGTCGCGATCAAGGACAACAAGGATGTACCCGAGGTCGCAGCACTGATCGAACGCAAGAAGTACAAGGACGGGGTGACCTCGACGCCGGTCCGCGAGCTGATGGACCGCGGCTACCGCGCGAACCGGACGATGTTCTCCGTGATCGACGTGTTGATGAAGATGGGCCTCATCGTGGGCATCCTGTCGCTCGGCATCCTGGCGCTCCGCGCCATCGTCGAACGCCGGCACCTGATCGGGGTGCTTCGGGCGATCGGGTATAGGAAGCGCTCGGTGATGTCGGGGCTGTTGGTGGAGGCGGGGATGACCACGACGCTCGGCGTCGCCGTAGGGGTCATCACCGGGCTGATCATGGGCTGGATCTTCTTCACGTCCTTCTTCGAGACGTCGGTCTTCGGGATCGACCGGGAGAACCTGTTCAGTGCGATCGCGCTGGTCTACGCCGCGGTCATCGTCGTGACCGTGCCTCCCGCCTGGCGGGCCTCGCGCCTGCCACCGGCCGAGGCCGTCCGGTACACGGAGTAGCCGCACCGAGGGAGGCTCCGGCCGGCCGGGTGACATACGATGCTCCCGTGCGGCGTTCGATCATGGAGGCGACGTGAGGCTCGGCATCCTGTGCGGCGGTGGTCCCGCTCCAGGTATCAACTCGGTGATCTCGGCGGCAACGATCGAAGCGATCAACTCCGGCTGGGAGGTCGTCGGGATCCGGGACGGGTTCTCCCATCTGATCGCCGGTGACACCTCGCACGCGGAGCCGCTCCAGATCGCCGACGTCTCCCGCATCCATGGGATGGGTGGAACGATCCTGGGGACCTCACGCGCGAATCCCACGAGACGTGAGGACGACCTGCGCGCCTGCGTGGCAACGCTCAAGGAACTCGGTCTCGACGGGCTGATCACGATCGGCGGTGACGACACCGCATTCTCGGCGACGCGGCTGGCCGAGGAGGCCGGCGGCACCCTGAAGGTGGTCCACGTTCCGAAGACGATCGACAACGACCTGCCGTTGCCCGGCGGGATGCCGACCTTCGGGTTCCAGACGGCGCGGCACGTCGGGGTGCACCTGACCACGAACCTGATGACGGATGCGACGGCGACCGAGCGCTGGTACTTCGTCGTGGCGATGGGTCGCACGGCCGGGCACCTCGCCCTCGGGATCGGGAAGGCGGCCGGCGCGACGGTCACCGTTATCGCCGAGGAGTTCCCGGAGGGGCCGATCCCGCTGAAGCAGATCGCCGACATCCTGGAGACGTCGATGCTCAAGCGGGTCGCGCACGGCCGGCCCTTCGGCGTCGCCGTGATCGCCGAGGGGATCGGGGAGCGGCTCCCCGAGGAGGAACTGATGGAGGTCGCGCCGGATATCGAGCGCGACGATCACGGCCACATCCGCCTCGAGGAACTGAACCTGCACCGGATCCTGGCCGACGTGGTCAAGAAACGCTTCAAGGAGCGCGGTCAGCACGTCACGATCACCGCGAAGAACATCGGCTACGAGCTGCGCGGCGCCCCTCCGATCCCGTGGGACATCGACTACACCCGCGACCTCGGATGGGGGGCGTTCGACCACCTGCGGACCTTGTTGGAGACAGGCTCCGTTGAGATCGGCGCGATGATCACGCTCCACGACGGGCACCTGGAGACCCTCGAGTTCGGGTCGTTCAACGATTCGAAGACCGGGCGCCCGATCCCGCGGCTGGTCGACATCAACTCGACGACGTACCGCGTGGCCCGCGAGTACATGATCCGCCTGAACGCAGAGGACCTGGCGGACGACGCGAAGCTCAAGCCCATCGCCGAGGCGGCGGGGATGGACACGGCCGCCTTCCGGGACCGCTACGGGTACGTGGCGGGCGACTGAGCGGTCCCGTCCGCTGGGGTCGCCCGTATACGCTTAACGGCGTTCGCGGGATGATGGGTGATATGGAGAGCCTCCGAGGGAAGCTGCTGATCGCCGGACCCGGGCTGTGGGATCCGCACTTCCGGCGCACGGTGGTCTTGATCGGCCATCACGACGATGAGGACGGTGCGGTCGGCGTCATCCTCAACCGGGCGCTGGAATTGTCGGTCGAAGAGGCCATCCCGGACCTGTCCCTCGTGGTGCCGCCCGGCGAGCCGATGTTCGAAGGCGGCCCGGTCCAGCCACAGGCGGCCGTGATCGTCGCGGACTTCGACGACCCCGCGCAGGTGGACGTGTTGGCGTTCGACTCGGTCGGGTTCGTGCCTCCCGAGGTCGATCCGCAGACCGCGGCGGTCCGCCGAGCCCGGGTCTTCGCCGGCTACGCCGGATGGGAGCCGGGCCAACTCGAGGCCGAACTCGACGATGACGGGTCCTGGCTGATCGAGCCCGCCCTGGTGGAGGACGTCTTCTGCCCCGAGCCCCAGCGTCTCTGGGACCAGGTCTTGGCCCGCAAGGGGAGCGACTTCGCGCTGCTGCGCTCGATGCCCGAGGATCCTTCCCTGAACTGACGCGGAATGCTCCGGCGTTGGAACGGGTGGAGGTAGATTCTGCTCATGACCCAACTCCTGACAGCGGTGGCCGGCATCACGTCCATCGGACTGCTCGCATACTTCTTCTTCGGTCCGAAGAAGGCCGAGGCCGCAGCCGTCGTGGGCGGAGTCCAGGAGGTCGAGGTTCTGGTGAAAGGCGGCTACGAGCCTGCGCAGATCAGGGTGATCGAGGGCGTTCCGCTTCGGATCGTCTTCGATCGCCAGGAGACCGGCGAGTGCACGTCGCGTGTCGTCTTCCCCGACTTCATGGTCAACGCGTCGCTGCCGCCGTACACCCGAACGGTCGTAGAGCTCGTCCCGGCCGCCGCCGGCGAATTCGGTTTCGCCTGCGGGATGAACATGGTCCACGGGAAGCTCATCGTCGAACCGAGCGGCGGGGGACGCCAGGTCGGGACGCTCGAACGCCCGGCGGCGGAGCCGGCTCCGGTTGAACCTGAGCCCGAGGAGGAGGGGGCGCCCGTCCGCCCGAGCCTCGCCGAGGAGCAGGAACTCGAGGCCGCGGGCCGCCGAGACGAGATCCGCGACCTGACCCGGCGCGTGATCGTCGGGGCTGTTGTCACCGCACCGGTGCTGTTCGCAACCATGGCGCACGATCTGTTCGGGGCGATGTGGGTCCCGGCTGCGCTGATGAGCCCCTGGGTACAGCTGGCCATGATTACCCCGGTCATGTTCTACACAGGCTGGCCCATCCACCGGATCGGCTGGCTGATCCTGAAGCGGCGGACGTCGGACATGAACACGCTCATCACGATCGGGACGACCGCGGCGTATCTCTACAGCCTGCTCGTCACCATCGTCCCGCAGCTCCTGCCGGCCGACATGCAGCAGGTCTACTACGAGGCCGTCGGGGTGATCCTCGTGCTGATCATGCTGGGGCGGCTCTTCGAGGCCCGGGCCAAGGCGGGAACCGGTGAGGCGATCCGGGCGTTGATCGGCCTCCAAGCCAAGACCGCGCGGCTGGTCCGCGACGACCACGAACAGCAGGTCCCGATCGAGGAGGTCGTGGTCGGCGACGAAGTCATCGTCCGTCCGGGGGAGAAGGTACCGGTCGACGGACAGATCGTGGACGGGCGATCCAGTATCGACGAGTCGATGGTGACCGGCGAGTCGATGCCGGCGGCGCGCGAGGTTGGGGACGAGGTCATCGGCGCCACCCTGAACCAGACGGGCGCCTTCAGGATGCGGGCAACCAAGATCGGCGCCGACACGATGCTGGCGCAGATCGTGAAGCTCGTGGAGCAAGCGCAGGGGTCCAAGGCTCCGATCCAACGGCTGGCCGACACCGTCTCCAGCTATTTCGTCCCCGCGGTGATCTTCATCGCGATCGGGACCTTCGTCGTGTGGTTCATCTTCGGGCCCCCGCCTCAGCTCATCTTCGCGCTGGTGACGTCCGTTGCAGTGCTGATCATCGCGTGCCCGTGTGCATTGGGTCTGGCCACGCCGCTGTCGGTGATGGTCGGGACCGGCAAGGGGGCTCAGGCCGGCATCCTGATCCGTTCCGCGGAGGCGCTGGAGACGGCGCAGCGGCTGGAGATCATCGTCTTGGACAAGACCGGGACCATCACCCGGGGCCGGCCCGCACTTACCGACGTCGTGCCGGCGGGCGCACTCACGGATGACCTGCTGCTTCGGCTGGTCGCTTCATCGGAGCGCAACTCGGAGCACCCGGTGGCCGAGGCCATCGTTCGCGGAGCACACGAGCGAGGGATCGCCCTTTCCGAGACCGCCGGGTTCGAGTCGGTTACCGGCAAAGGCATCCGAGCGTTCCTGGAGGGCCGCCGGGTCCGGATAGGGACCGCAGCATTCCTCGAGGAAGAGGGGGTCGATACCGCTTCGCTGACCGAGGCGACCGACCGCCTGACCGCCCGAGGCAAGACGGCCGTGCTGGCGGGGGCCGACGGAGCGGCGATCGGGGTTCTGGGGGTCGCCGACACGGTGAAGTCCGATTCCGCGTCCGCGATCGCGGCGTTGCGCCGGATGGGGCTGGAGACCGTGATGATGACCGGGGACAACCGGCGGACGGCCGAGGCGATCGCCCGCGAGGTCGGGATCACCCGCGTCGTCGCGGAGGTCCTGCCGGAGGACAAGGCCCGGCAGGTCCGGCGGCTGCAGGCCGAGGGCAAGGTCGTCGGCATGGTCGGGGACGGCATCAACGATGCGCCGGCGCTGGCGCAGGCTGAGGTCGGGATGGCCATCGGGACCGGGACCGATATCGCGATCGAGGCCGCCGACATCACGCTGATATCGGGCGAGCTCAGGGGCGTGGTCACCACGGTGTCTCTGTCGCGTTCGACGATGCGCAATATCCGCCAGAACCTGTTTCTGGCGTTCGTCTACAACATCGTCGGGATCCCGATCGCGGCGGGTGTCCTGTATCCCTTCTTCGGGCTGCTCCTGAGTCCGATGATCGCGGGTGCGGCGATGGCCCTGTCCTCGCTCTCGGTGGTCACGAACTCCAACCGACTCCGGGCGTATCATGCTCCCGAGCTTCCGCCGGGCCCGTTCCCGGCGGTCGAGCCGATGGTCGAGGTCGGTCGGAACCAGGAGGATGGCATGGAGATGGTCAGGGATCCGGTATGCGGGATGGAAGTCGACCCGTCGGGAGCGGCGGGTCAGTACGAGTATGAGGACACGATGTACTACTTCTGCTCGGTCGGCTGTCTGGAGGCGTTCGCGGCCGAACCGTCGAAGTACGCGGGGGACTAGGCGCGCCCAGGATCACTCGGCGCGACGTCCTTCTGGTACTTGAGGAACGAACGATAGGGGTGCATGCCGGCCCGCTCGTACAGGCGGTTCGCGCCCGTAAGGCTCTCTGAGTCGACGCCGAGTCCGACCCGCAGCACACCCCGGGAGAAGAACTCCCCGAACGAATGGTGCAGCAAGGCGAGCGCGATCCCGCGGCGCCGCCACGGCCGGCGGACCGACAGGTCACCCACCCAACCGATCGCAGGATCCTCGGGCCGGCCCTGCCGGCAGAGGCATGACCCGACGATGGTGTCGCCATCGACGGCGAGGAACCAGAGGCCGGCGTCGAAGCGAGGATCCCCGTCGATCTCCTCGTGCCGCCACTCATCGAACGAGGCCGGCGTCCAGCCGTAGTGATCCTGGAACGCCTCTTCGCCCGCCTCGAAGACCGCCCGATCGTCGGTGTCGAGGATGAAGGTGCGCACGGTGATCCCCTCGGGCCATCTCGGATCCGGAGGCGGCCCGTCCATCACGATCTCCATGTCGTCGAACCTGCGAACGAGCTGGTACCCGTGATCGAGGAAGAAGTCATGCGCCGGTCCGGCCGAGTTCCACGCGGCGAACAGGAAGGCCACCGTCTCGTCCGACGGGGCCCGCCGGGCGATCTCGGCTCCGCGTCCTTCTCCGAACGCCAGCAGCAGCGTGCCGATCCCTCGCCCGACGTGGTCGGGGCGAACGAAGCCGTCCAGCTCGATCCGGGTGAAGGGTTCCCGGGTGTAGACGGACATCTGACCCACCAGCGTTCCCGTCCCGTCGAACACGAGCAGCTCGTCGTCGGCGAGATCGACCCCTGGCGCTGTCCAGTACCCCCGGATCTCGTGTGCGTCCGTGAAGTCCGACCCGATCTCGTCGCGGTGGACGGCGTTCCGGAGATTGGCGACCGCCTCGACGTCGTCAAGCGTCGGTCGTCTGACCGTGAAGCCGGCCGGCACGTCGAGGTTCAACGCAGGCGCCGTTCGTAAGAGACGGACTCCGCCTTGGTGTGCATGCCCGCGCGCTGGTACACGCCGAGGGCGCCGGTCGGGTTGTCGGTATCGACATCGAGGAACACGCGCCGGAACCCTTTGGCGGCAAGTGCCGCGAAGCCGTGCCGCAGCAGAGCGGTACCAACCCCGCGCTTGCGCCACGCAGCCCGGACCCCCAGCTCGTCCACGACGGCGACGTCCGGGCCCTCCGCGGGCGCGGGCGCGCCGACGTAGGTTCCGACGACCTCGTCCCCGTCGAGCGCCAGCAGCAGGAGATCCGGAATGAACTGCTCGCCGCTGAGGACAGCATGGGCGTACAGGTCGTATGAGATAGGGCCCAGCCCGTAGTGGTCCGCGAAGGCCTGCAGGTGCGTCTCGTACATCGCGCGTTCGTCTCTCCCGACGATGAACGGCCGGATCCGGATCCCGTCGGGAACCGGGCCGGGGTCGACGGACCCGTCCAGGTCGATCTCCAAGGTGAACCACACCCTCGACCCCGCGAACCCAAGCAGGGTGAACAGATCCGCGGCCCGGTTGTTCGATACCCAACGCCAGACGCGCAGCATCGGCTCCGCCCCCTCGGGGGCCCCGGCGGCGAGGACTTCGGCGCGTTCGATGGTCCGGCGCAGCAGCGCGATGCCGATGCCGCGGCCGTTGGCCGCAGGGGACACGCATGCCTGAGCCCACATGTCCTCGTAGGGCTCGAGGGCCGCCAGCGAAGACGTCCCCAGGAGGGCGCCGTCGCCATCGACGGCCACGGACCAGTCCTCGGGGCGGTGCTCGGGCCGCTGGATCCAGTGGCGGACCTGCGCCGCGGTCGTCCACGGGAAGCCGACATCCGCGATGCAGAAGGCGTTCACGCAGTCGGCGATGGCCTCGGCGTCATCGAGCGCCGCGGCGCGGATCGTGAAGTCGGGCGTTCCGGACATGCTCCCTATACTGGCGGAACGGAGGGCAGATGAGCGTGTTCTCGAAGCGGTACCCGGAAGAGGTCGGGGCTAGGATCCCCCCGGGGAACCACCTGGTGAAGTCCTGGCCCGTGCTGCACTACGGCACCATCCCTCGGTTCGATCCGGCCGCCTGGGACCTGAACCTGTTCGGTCTCGTCGAGAACGAGGTCACGCTCACCTACCCCCAGCTCAAGGCGCTGCCGAACGTCGACATCGGGGCGGACATGCATTGCGTGACCACGTGGTCGACCCTCGACAACACGTGGACGGGCGTTTCCTTCCGGACCCTGATGGAGCTGGCGAAGCCCACCCCCGAGGCGGAATGGGTGATCGCCCACTGCGAGCACGGCTACACGTCGAACCTGTCACTGGAGGCGATGTCCGACGACGATGTGCTCGTCGCCTGGAGCCACGACGGGCAGGATCTTGCGCCCGAGCACGGGTTCCCGCTGCGGCTGGTGGTCCCGAAGCGCTACGCGTGGAAGAGCGCGAAGTGGGTGCGCGGGCTCGAGTTCACCGATCACAACCAGCGCGGGTTCTGGGAGGTTCGCGGGTACCACACACATGCCGACCCCTGGGTCGAGGAGCGCTACTCGTACCAGGAGGGCCGCGGAGCCGACCTCGAGGCGTAGCCTCCGGCCTCCTCAGTCGCCGATGAACAGCTCGACGGTTGTACCCGCCTTCACGGTTGTTCCCGCGGCCGGCTGCTGACCGACGACGCGATTCCCCGTGGACCCGGGGACCCGTGACGTGATCACCTTCAAGCCGAGGTCGTGGAGCTTGCGCCCGGCGTCGTCCAGCGACAGGCCGGTCATGTCGGGCATGTCGACCTCCTTCGGTCCCTGCGAGACGACGATCTTGACCCGGGTTCCCTTTCCGACGATGTCCTCGGGACGCCCGTTCTGGGAGATGACGAAGCCGCGCTCGACCTTCTCGGAGAAGTCCTCCCTGACCTCGACGCGCAATCCTTGCGCTTCGAGGGCGTCGACCGCGGTTGCCTCCTCGAGGCCCGTGACGTCGGGAACGGTGACGGGCGGCGGTCCCTGGGACACGACCAGATCAATCTTCGAGCCGCCGGGCGCCTCGTCGCCCCGGCCGGGCGACTGCTCCATGACGGCGCCCTCGGGGACGTCCTCGCTGAAGTCCTCGCTCACGCTGCCGAGGATCAGCCCGTCCTGCTGGAGGACGGCAGTTGCCTCCTCGAGCGTCTTGCCGACGAGCTTGGGAACCTTCAGGACCTGTGGCCCGCGCGAGGCGTGGATCGTGATGCCGGTCCCGGGTTTGCGGCTCTCGCCCGCGAGGATGCTCTGCTGGGCCACCTGCCCCGGTTCGTACTCGGATGAGAACACGGGCTCGCCGACCGTGACGTCGAACCGGGATGCTTCGAGTTCCGACTGCGCGGTCTCGGCCTGGAGCCCGAGGACGTTGGGAACCTGGCGCGGGATGAGGAACATCCATGCGGCCCACGCGACTCCCGCCGCGATCATGAGCATCACCAGCCAGCGAAGGAGCTTGCGCATGCGCCGGTGTCCCTTCTTCGCGTCGGGTGGGGCATCACCCGGAGGCTGCCCCGGCAGCGACGCCGGTGTCGGCGGTGGGACACCTGCCACGGTCGTCGGGTGCGACCGGAGATCGGAGCCGGCTCGGGGGATCGTCACGGTCGCCGCACGGTTGTTGAGGGGGATGTCGATCCGCGGGAGTCCGGCGACCAGTGAGGAGAGCGCCGGCGCGGCGGGGAGCTGTCTCGAAACGCGGGTGAGTTCGCGGTTGAGGTCGGCGGCGGACGCGGGCCGGCGAGCAGGCTCCTTGTCGGTCGCCCACACGATGATCCGGTCGAGGTCGATGGGCACGAGGGGCTGCGCTTCCGATGGGGCCGGCACGCGCTCCTCGAGGTGCTTGTAGGCAACCGCGACGGAGGTTTCGCCGGTGAACGGGACGTTACCCGTGAGCAGCTCGTAGCCCACGATGCCGAGTGCGTACAGGTCGGTGCGCGGGTCGGCGGCGTCCCCACGGATCTGTTCGGGCGCGAGGTAGGCGACGGTTCCGGTGACGGTTCCGGTGACGGTTCCGGGTGCCTGCGTCACCCGCGACTCTGCGTACGCGCGCGCTAGACCGAAGTCGGCAACCTTGACCACTCCCTCGCTCGTGATGAGCAGGTTCTCCGGCTTGATGTCGCGGTGAACGACGCCTTCCTCATGCGCGTGATCGAGTGCCGCCAGGGTCTGTCTCAGCGCGTCCGTGGCCTGCGCGGGCGCGAGGGCCCCTCGGCTCGTCAGGACCTCGCGGATCGTGTGGCCTTCGATCAACTCCATCACCATGAAGTAGGTATCGCCCGAGGCGCCCCAGTCGTAGACGGCGACGATGTTGGGGTGGTTCAGGCTGGCAGCGGCCTGGGCCTCGCGCCGAAACCGGTCGATGAACTCCGCGTCGTCCGCGAGGCTGCGGTGCAGGATCTTGATCGCGACCTCGCGGCCCAGCACCGAGTCGCGCGCGCGGAAGACTTCGCCCATGCCGCCTGCGGCGATGCGCTCGATGATCTGGTAGCGGTCAGAGACCGTGGTTACGCCCATGGAGTTAGGTCGATTGTACGGGCCTATACTTGACCGAGGGGAGCTCGGGCGACCGGGCTGAGAGGCGGACTCGGATGTGTCCGCGACCCGAGAACCTGATCCGGGTAATGCCGGCGGAGGGAATCCACGTGACGCAGGACCCGCTCCAGATCGCGGACCGCACCTTCTCCTCCCGGCTGCTCGTGGGCACGGGCAAGTTCGGCTCGCACGAGGTCATGAGCGGAGCCCTGGACGCCAGCGGCACCGAGATCGTCACGGTGGCGTTGCGGAGGGTGGATCTGGATGCGACCGGCGGGCCCGACATCCTGGAGTTCATCGATACCGAGCGATACTTGCTTCTGCCGAACACCTCTGGTGCCGTGGACGCCGACGAGGCCGTCCGGATCGCGCGGCTGGCGCGAGCCGCCGGGATGCCGGCGTGGGTCAAGCTCGAGGTGACGCCGGAGCCGCGCTACCTGTTGCCCGACCCAGTGGAGACGCTGAGCGCGGCGGAGAAGCTCGTTGCCGATGGGTTCACCGTGCTGCCCTACATCAATGCCGACCCGGTGCTTGCCAAACGATTGGAGGAGGCCGGGTGCGCGACCGTCATGCCGCTGGGGTCCTGGATCGGTTCGAACCAAGGGCTGCGGACGCGAGACGCCGTTCGCATCATCATCGAAGAGGCGACGGTCCCGGTCGTGGTCGACGCGGGCCTGGGTGCCCCGTCGCACGCGGCGGAGGCGATGGAGCTGGGCGCCGACGCGGTCCTGGTGAACACCGCGATCGCGATCGCCGGTGACCCGATCGAGATGGCGCGGGCGTTCCGCGAGGGGGTCGAGGCGGGGCGGCGTGGGTACCTGGCCGGCAAGCCCCCGGTCCGCGACGAGGCGGAGGCATCGAGCCCGCTCACCGGATTCCTGGACGGGTCATGAGTTTCGCGGAGATGTTCGCCGAGATCCCGTTCGACCGGCTGCTTTCCGTCGCGGAGGGTCCGGGTCCGGGCGCGATCGACCGTGCGCTGGCGGCAAACCCGGGCGACCGAACGCTGGACGATCTGGCGGTTCTGCTTTCGCCAGAGGCAGGGGAGCGCCTGGAAGAGCTGGCCGCTGCGTCCCGCGAATCGACCATCGCGCGGTTCGGGCGGACGATGCACATGTACGCGCCGCTGTACCTGTCCAACGAGTGCCTCACGACCTGCACCTACTGCGGGTTCGCGAAGGAGCTGCCGATCGCGCGCAAGACGCTGAGTTCGAAAGAGACCTTGCAGGAGGCGCGGCACCTGCTGCGCGACGGGTTCCGTTCGATCCTGCTGCTCACCGGGGAGCACGAGCGGCTGACCGGCGTGGAGTTCCTGGAGGAGCGGGTCCGCGTGCTCTCCGCTGAGGTGCCGCAGCTCTCGATCGAGGTGCAGGTCTGGAGCGAGGAGGAGTATCGGCGGCTGGCGGACGCGGGTTGTGAGGGCGTGACGATCTATCAGGAGACCTATCACCCGGCGACGTACGCGGCCGTGCACATCGCCGGACGCAAGCGCCGCTACCAGTGGCGGCTGCTCGGACCGGAACGCGCGGCGCGCGCGGGGATGCGCCGGCTCGGGATCGGGGCTCTCTTCGGCCTGCACGACGACTGGCGCTACGAGGCGCTGGCGGTCGCGGCGCATGCCCGGTTCCTGCAGCGTCACCACTGGCGATCGCAGGTGAACGTGTCGGTGCCGCGGATGCGGCCGAGCGCCTCGGGTTACCAGCCGCGGACGCTGCTCTCGGACCGCGAACTCACTCAGGTCGTCTGTGCGCTGCGCCTGCTGCTGCCCGACGCGGGTCTGGTCCTGTCGACCCGCGAGGCGCCCGCGGTACGCGACGGTCTATTCCGGGTGGGCATCACCCATGTCTCAGCCGGATCCCACACGGAACCTGGTGGCTACGAGCATCCCGACGAGGCCACCGAACAGTTCGAGGTGGCGGACCTGCGGGGACCGGCCGAGGTCGCCGGAACGTTGCGCGCGATCGGGTACCAGCCGGTCTGGGAGGACTGGAGCCGGGTGACGCTGAGCATCGAGCGCGCGCTGGAAGGGAGTGCGAGGTCGTGAACGTCGTCGCGAACGGAAAGGCGTTGGAGGCGTCCGCCGCCAGCACGGTGCATGACCTCATCGTGGCGCAAGGACTGGATCCCCGGCTCGTCGTCGTCGAACTGAACGGGGAAGCCCTGGAGCGGAAGCGATACGTCGATGTGGTGCTGTCCGACGGCGACCGGCTCGAGCTGGTGCGGGCGGTGGCCGGTGGCTAGCGCGCTGCTCGAGCACCGGATGGAGCTGCTCAGTGCAGCCCGGCTGTACGTCGTCACCGACGCACGCTCGGATCGCGGTGACCTGGTCGAGTCCCTAGACGCGATACTTGGGGCCGGCGTGGGGATCATCCAGCTGCGTGAGAAGGAGGCGGAAGCCGCCGACCTGATCCGCTACGCCGAGGTGTTTCGCGGGGCGGCGGATCGGCACGACGCGCTCTTCATCGTGAACGACCGGCCCGACGTGGCGCTGGCGACCGACGCCGACGGGGTGCACGTCGGCCAGGGCGATCTGCCGCCGGGGCTGGCGCGCAAGATCCTCGGGGAGGATTCGATCATCGGCCTGTCGTGCCACTCGTCCGCCGACCACGAGGCGGCGCCGCCGGAGGCGGACTACCTGACGGCTGGTCCGGTGTTCGCAACGCCGACGAAGCCGGGTCGCAAGGCCGTCGGGGTAGAGCTGGTCCGGCTGGCCGCGCGCCACGTGACCGATCGGCCGTGGTTCGCGATCGGCGGTATCGACGCGTCGAACATCGCGGAGGTGGTCGATGCCGGCGCGACCCGGGTTGCGGTGGTGCGCGCGGTCACCGAGGCGGAAGATCCGGGCACCGCTGCCCGCGAGCTCATCGCCGTCCTACCCGGCTGACCCTTCTACCGGAGCCAGGTCTTGACGATCACCTTCGCGAAGTTCCAGCCGTAGCGCAGTGACTTCGGCTTCTTGGATTCGCCGCCACGCCGGGTCAGGAACGTCACCGGGACCTCCGTGACCTTCGCGTGCATACGCAGAGCCTCGATCAGGACCTCGGTGCTCCAGAACTGATCCTGCTCCAACACCATCCGATGCAGCAGGTCGCCGCGCGCCGCCCGGTAGCCGCTGGAAGGGTCAGTGATCCGTTGCCCGGTCAGGATCGTCACGACCCGGGAGAAGAAGTGCACGCCGATGTGGCGGATCGTGGATTCCTTCTCGAACGCGCCGAGCAGCCGAGAGCCGTTCACGTAGTCGGCCTCACCGTCGATGATCGGCTTGATCATGACGTCCATCTCCTCGGGCTTGTGTTGGCCGTCCGCATCCAGTGTCACGATGATCTCGGCGCCGAGCTGCAGCGCGATCTCGTAGCCAACCCGCAGGGCCAAGCCGCCCCCGCGCCGGACCGGCAGCGATGCCGCCAACGCGCCGTGTCCCCGGGCCACGTCCGCCGTTCCGTCGTCCGAGCAGTCGTCCACCACGATCGAGAACACGTTATATCCGAGGGCCTCCCGCGGCATGTCATCCAACACGAAGCCCACGTTCTCGGCTTCGTTGAACGCGGGGGAGATGGTGGCCAGTAGCGGCTCTGGCGGTAGCCCGGCTCGAACCGCTTCGAAGTCGATCGTCCGGACGCCGAGCGCCTCCACCAGCTGACGGATGGCGCGCTCGTTGGAGTCCGTGTAGGTCTGCGCGCGCCACAGCAGCCCGAACAGCACGATGACGGCGAACAGCAACACCCCGAGCAGGCGCTCGCCGCCGCCGCGTCGGAAGTTGAAGAAGGCGAAGACCGGGTCGAAGATCCCGGGGGCGATGGCCAGCAGGATGATCCCGATCGCCAGCACCCAGGAGATGATCAGGTTCAGGCGGCTGATCTGACGGCGTCGGTACCGGGGAACCGAGGACGCGATGAGGATCAGGGCGACGACCGCGCCGAGGATCCTGAGTGCGAGCATCCTCCGCTAGTCCGCGGCGACGGGCTCGGCGGCGTCCTTCTCGCGCTCGCCCGAAGCCGCCGCATCGGCCCCATCGGCCTCCGCGGTCTCGGCCATGTCGGGGCGCCAGTAGGTGTGCGGGAGGATGTGGTCCTCGTTCACGCGGTCCTCGTACCGGCCGATCGTCTCGAATATCGACTCGATCAGCGTTTCGGATAGCAGCCGCGGCTTCAGGCCGAGGTCCAGCAGCTTGGTGTGGGTCGGGTTGTAGTAGTGCTCCTCTGACTCGACGCGCGGGTTCGCGATATGGTCGACCTTCACGTCCAGCCCGACCTCTTCGCCGGCGGCCTTCACCAAGTGCGCGAGGTCCATGATCGAGAATCGTTCGGTGAACTGGTTGAACACCTGCATCTCGCCCGGCTCCGCCGGGTTCAGCGTCGCCAGCTCCACGCATTGCAGGGTGTCGACGATGTTCAGGTAGCCGCGCGTCTGGCCGCCCTTGCCGTAGACGGTCAGTGGGTGGCCGATCACCGCCTGCAGGCAGAAGCGGTTCAGTGCGGTGCCGAACACGTCGTCGTAGTCCCAGCGCGTCAGGAGCCGTTCGTCGAGCTTGGTCTCGTCGGTCTCGATGCCGTAGACGACGCCCTGGTTCAGGTCGGTCGCGCGCACACCCCAGATGCGGCAGGCGAAGTGCATGTTGTGCGAGTCGTGAACCTTCGACAGGTGGTACATCGAACCGGGCAGCTTCGGGAACGGCAACGTGTCGCTGCGACCCTTGTGGTCGATCTGGATGTAGCCTTCTTCGATGTCGATGTTCGGCGTGCCGTATTCGCCCATCGTCCCGAGCTTGACCAGGTGCGCGTCCGGCGTGATGTCGCGGATCGCGTAGAGCACGTTCAAGGTGTTGGCCACATTGTTGTACTGGGTGAAGACAGCATGTTCCCGATCGATCATCGAGTACGGGGCCGACGGCATCTCGCCGTAGTGCACGATCGCCTCAGGCGCGAAGTCCTTGAACAGGCGTTCGACCAGTGGCCATTCAGTTAGGTCGCCCTCGGTGGTCCCGATATCGAGGCCCGTGACTTCCTTCCAAGCCTTGGCCCGGGCGGGGAGCGAAACGGGGATCGGCGTCAAGGAATCCGTGCCTGCCTCGCGATGGGCCCGGCGGCGGAGGTAGTTATCCACCGCGTGGACCTCGTGCCCGCGCTTGGAGAAATGCATCGCGGTGGGCCAGCCCAGGTACCCGTCTCCGCCCAGGACGAGGATGCGCATGAGGTTCCTTTCGAGACTCGGAGGGGTTGCCGCCGTATTCTAGCGGCCGGATGGTAGCGCACGTGGAGGGGAGGAAGCCGTGACCGGGCTGTGGGGACCCATCGCCGCTCTGGTCGCCGCAGCGGTCTTCGGCTCGATCGGGCGTTGGCTGGGTTCCAGGATCGCGAGCCGGAGCCGGCTCGTGCGCCCGCACGCCCGGCCGCTTCCCGACATCGGCGGCATCGTGATCGCCCTGGCCATGGTCGTCGGGTTCGTTGTGGGCCGTCTGGTCGCTCCCGGGATCCCCGGACCGACCGTGGCCATGGTCATCGTGCTGCTGGCGTCGCTGGCGCTCGGTCTGGTCCACGACCGCTTCGGACTCCCAAGATGGGTACGGACCGTTCTCGTCGTCGCTCTCGGCACCGCGCTTGCCGCGTCGGGATTGCAACTCGGCGGCTTGCCGAGCATCCCCCTCGAATGGATCGGGACTGTCCTCGTTTTCGCGGCTTCCCTTACCGCGGTCGACATGGAGGACGGGCTAGACGGATTGGCGACCGGCGTCTCGTTCCTGACGGCGTTCGGTCTCGCGGTGATCGCGGCTCGCGGTGGCGGTCCCGAGATCCTTGCCCTCGTCCTGGCCGCGTCCGCGCTCGGGTTCCTCGTCGTGAACGCACCACCCGCGGCGGTCTTCCTCGGGAACAACGGGACGTACCTGCTCGGTGCCGGCCTGGCCGTCGTCACGATCGCGATCGGCCGAACCGTACCGCTGCTGCTCGGCGCGCTCACGTGCTTCGGACTGCTCTGGGTCGAATTGCTGCTCGCCGCGATCCGTCGGGTGACGAGAGGGGCGCCGGTTACGGCCGGCTACGGGGGCCACCTGTACGACCAGATGCTCGCGCGCGGCCTGACGACCTACCGTGCACTCGTCGTCTCCTACATCCTGCAGGCGGCGTTCGTCGCGGCCGGGGTCGCGATCGCATCGGTCCTGTCGGAACTCGCGGCGGCAGTCTTCGCGGTCGTGTGGATCGTCGCGTTGGTGGCGCTGTTCGCCGGGAAGTTCGTGAGTTACAAGGTCGGCGGCTGACGGGAGCTTGGCCGCCGGGGGCCGCTCAGATCTGGAGCGTCTCGCCCGCGCCCGCTGCGATCGCCCGTTCCAACGCCAGCGCCGCAGCCGCGACGTCCTGCACGCCGACCCCGGTCAGATCGCACACCGTGAGCTGATCGCGCGTCGTTCGTCCGGGCCGGGTTCCGGCGACGATCTCCCCGAGTTCCGCCGCCGCGACCGCGTCCGCGATGACCCGCTCGTCCAAGGCGTGATGGAGCTCGCCACGTTCCGCACACTGGGGACGTGAATCGACAACCAGGACATCGGCGCGCCCGAGGATCTCCGTCGCGAGTTCCTGTTTGTCGGGCCCGTCGGAACCGACGGCGGTCACGTGGACCCCGGACGACAGCCAGTCGGCCTCCAGCAGCGGTTCACGGCTGGCTGTGCAGGTGATGACTACGTCCGCGCCCTCGACAGCTTCGCGAACCGTGGGTGCGACCGAGGACCGTAGACCCTCGGGCAGTCCCGAGCGCTTGGCCAGGTTGTCGACGCACGCACGCGCCTTGTCCTCGTCCCGGCCCCACACCCGGACCTCGCCGAAGGTCCGTACCTGCGCCAGCGCATCGAGCTGATAGCGGGCCTGCGCGCCGGTCCCGATGACCGCGACCACAGAAACCTCGTCCGGTGCCAACAGCGAGGCCGCGAGTCCCCCCGCCGCCCCGGTCCGCAGGTCCGTGATGAACCCGTTGTCGAACAGGAACGCGCGCGGCGCGCCGGTCTTCGCATCGAACGCCAGGACCACGCCGTCCGACGTCGGCAGCCCGAGCGCCGCGTTCCCGGGGAACCCCGATGCGAACTTCGCGGCGTAGATCTCGCCGCCGTGCAGATAGCCGGCTTTGATGTGGACTTCCGCCGCGGCTTCGGGCACCTCGAGGTGGATCACGGCGGGAAGTTCGGCCGCGCCTGACGAATACGCGGCGAACGCGCCCCGCATCGCCTCGATGCACGAGGCCATGTCGAGCGCGGAACGGATCTCGTCTTCATGCAGCAGCAGCACGGGCCGGCTCACGCCTGGAAGACTACCCCGACCGGCAGTCAGGGCCTGCTCTGCTAGCCTTCCGAACGGCCTCGGGCAGGCCGCAAACAGGAGGTAGCGAGTGCGCATCGAACCGTTCCGCATGGAGAGGACCCAGTGCCTCTGGGAGAACCTCGTCGACTACAACCTCTCCGAGAGCGGGGTCTCGCCCCTGCGCGTCGAGGAACTGCTCGGCGGCGAACTCAGCGCCGGCGACTTCCTGAGCAGCAAGCTCAGCTACTCGTGGGCCGGCGGCTCGCCCGATCTCCGTGAGCGTATCGCCGAGTTCTACGGCGCTGGACCCGAGAACGTGCGCGTCACCAACGGCAGCTCCGAGGCGAACTTCATGGAGTTCTGGGGGCTGTTGGAGAAGGGTGACCGGGCGGCCATCATGATCCCCAACTACCTGCAGACCTGGGGCCTAGCGCGCCACTTCACCGGCCGCGCCGACCCGTACAAGATGGTCCTGCGCAAGCAGAACGGTACGGCGCGCTGGGCGCTTGACGTCGAAGGTCTTCAGCGCGCCGTCACCAAGCGCACCAAGCTGATCCTGGTCACCAACCCGAATAACCCGACCGGCTCGGTCCTGACCGGGGACGAGATGGACGAGATCGTGCGGGTAGCCCGCAAGGTCGGTGCCTGGATCGTGAGCGACGAGGTTTACCGGGGCGCCGAGCTGGCAGGCGAGACGAGCCCGACGTTCTTCGGGCGCTACCCACGGGTCCTGGTGACCGGCGGACTCTCCAAGGCGTTCGGGCTTCCGGGCCTTCGGATCGGGTGGATCGTCGGGCCGGCCAAGATGGTCGAGAAACTCGAGGGCTATCACGACTACCTCACCCTGACACTGTCGTCGCTCTCAGACCGCCTGGCCACCGTTGCGATGGAGCCGAAGCGGCGTGACCAGCTCCTGGGCCGCACGCGCGGCATCCTGCGCAAGCAGTTCCCGATGCTGAAGGAGTGGATCGACGAACGCCCCGAGATCCTCTCGTGCACGCCGCCGGACGCCGGCGCCATCGCGGTGCTCGGCTACAAGCTCCCGATCACCTCGACCAAGTTGTTCGACCGGCTGCGCGACGAGAAATCGGTGCTGATCACGCCGGGCGCGCACTTCGGTCTGACCGGCAAGTACTTCCGCGTCGGGTACGGCTACGACATGGAGACCACGCTCAAGGGCCTGTCCCTGATCGGTGACTTCGTCGACGAGGTTCGCACCTGATGCGACTCGCGCTGGACGTCGCGCAGCACCAGCTCACGTACACCGAGGTGCTCGAGCGCGTCAAGTACGCCGAGGAGGTCGGGTTCGACGGAGCCTGGGTCTTCGACCATTTCGAACCGCTCTATGGTGATCCGGACGGTCCGTGTCTGGAGTCGTGGACGCTGCTCGCGGCGCTGGCCGCCTCGACCACCCGCATCCGTCTCGGGACGTTGGTCAGCGGCATGACGTACCGGCATCCGTCGATCCTGGCGACCGAGGCGATCACGGTCGACCACATCTCGGGCGGCCGCCTCGAGCTCGGAGTCGGGGCATCCTGGCACGAGGACGAGCACGCCGAGCTCGGCATCCCGTTCCCGGCGTTCGCGGAGCGCGCGGCCAGGCTGGAGGAGGGGATCGAGGTCATGCGCGCCCTGATGACCGAGGAGGCCGCGACCTTCGAGGGCGAGCACTTCCAGCTCGACGACGCGAACTACAACCCCAAGCCCATCCAGCAGCCCCACCCGCCGATCTGGATCGGCGCGGAGGGGGAGAAGGTGATGCTGCCGATCGTGGCGCGGCAAGCCGATGCGTGGCACACCTACGGAACGGTCGAGGAGCTGGCCATGCGCGCGGCGCGGCTGGACGACCTGGCCGAGTCCTACCAGCGCGATCCTGAGTCGATCCTGCGCGCGACCGACCTGTCGATCTCCGAGGACTTCGACGACGTCCGCAAGCGCGCCGAGTCGCTACGCGAACTGGGGTTCTCATACCTGGTCGTCTCGTGGCCGACCGAGAGCTGGGACCGCGTCGAGGAGTTCATCACCAAGGTCATGCCGGAGCTCGTGGGATAGCATCGGCTCGAGGGGTCCGCGCCGACGGGCTCCGGGGAAGGAGTGGTTCGCAGTGAGGTTCCTCAAGACCCTGTTCAAGCTGGCGTTCATCGGACTGGTGATCGCCGCGATCGCCGAGGAACTTCGCAAGCCCCACGGCCAGCGCGAGGGCTTCGGGCGCGTCGCGGGCCTGGTGCCGTACGACTTCCGGATCCCCACGCCGGACCGCATCAAGGACCGGATGTGGAACCCCCACGACGACCGTCTGATCACCGAGACCCCGTTCGGAGTCGGCTGGAGCGTCAACCTGGCCCGGTTGCGGCCGCAGCAGACCTCCCCCGACTGGAACTAGCGGGAAAAGGAAGAGCTGGGGATGTGGCGCTGGGACGCCGGCACGTTCGGATGCCGCAACTCGGTCAAGTTGGTTGGCGGCCCTGGTGTCCGGCGCCCCTGGCGCGGCACTCGCGAGACATAGAGGGAAGGGTCCATTCAGGTCGGGCCCAGCGCTCCCCGCTCACGTAACCCCAGCTCATGCCACCATCATCGGGTCCTCGATGGCGTGCGGTTAGCCTCGGCAGAGCAAGATGACCTCGACTGACTAGCCCTGTTCTTCGAGCGTGTCCCAACCCGGAACCAGGGTCGGCCGGTGCCACTCGGGCTTCGGGCGCCAGTGCTGCCAGGTGTCGTCGAACGGTTCCGCCTGGCTCTCGATCATGTCGATCGCCCGCTTGCTCTCCGCGCGGAACCCGGCGATCTGGTCGGCGGTGAACAGACCATCGGCGATAGCCTCGTCGAGTTCGTGTTCGTCCTTGATGAACCATCCTCGGTGCGGCTTGATCACGATGTCCAGGACGTGGTCGATGGTGTCGAACCCGAGCGAGGTGCGCCGCAGTGGCTCCTGCAGGTTCACGTACCAGCCGAGGAAGGCGCCGGAGTCGGCGTGCCAGGACATCAGGACGGCGAAGCTCGTGTCCGGCCAGGCGAACGAGAGGACCCGGCGGTTGCTGGAGTAAGCGTTGACCAGGAGCCAGGGTTCGGCGGTTGGGACGTGCAGGTAGGGGCCTTTGCGGTCGGCGGCGCGCATCTTCTCGGCCTTGGGCGGAACATAGAGCATGATGCGCTCGTCGGTGTCCTCGACCACGGTGGCCGCCCGCGCCTCCCAGATGCGCGAGCCCCACAGCTCGCGCAGCAGGATCGGGTCCCCGGCGGCGAACGTCATCGCGCCACTGTAGCGGGAGCGTCCCGACCTTGCGAGGGACCCGGCCCGCCGGTGTGAGGTAGATCACTGCGAAACCGGAGACGGGGTGTCACCCTTGCGAGATGGATACCGCTAGCGTACGATTCACGGATATGAAGCGTACAGATGAACCGGAGCGTGTGAGCCTCACCGAACTGCGCGACGAACTTGGTCGTTACGTCGACCGGGCGGCCTCGGGGGAGGAGATCATCATCACCGACCGCGGGCGACCCGTGGCGCGACTCCTCGCGCCGCGCAGCGCCCTCGATGACCTGATCGCCGAAGGCCGGGCCCGGCCGCCGCTGATACCGCGCCGTCCGGCCAGCGAGTTGCCGCGCCCGATCAAGATCAAGGGCACCGTCTCAGACCTCATCCGTCGGTGATCCTCGCCTTCGATACGTCGGCGCTGGTCAAGTTGCTCATCGACGAAGACGGATCCGATGACGCGCGTTCCCTCTGGCTGCTCCCCGTGCCGAGGACCGCGAGCGTCATCGCGTTGCCCGAGGCCCATTCTGCGTTCCTAGCTGCGGAACGGGATGGACGCCTCTCTCGCCGTCTGGGCTCGCAGGTCCGTAGCGATTTCGATAGATACTGGGCGGAGATGCGCGTGATCGACGTCGACGATCCGATGGCTCGCCATGCCGCCGAGATCGCGGACAGGACGGGCCTCAAGGGCGCTGACGCGATCCACGTCGCGACCGGCCTCGCCGTCGGGGCCGAGGAGGCGGTCCTCGTCACCTGGGACCGGGCGATGGGCGATGCTGCGACCGAACTCGGCCTCGCCGTGGCTCCCGCGTAACCACAGCAGCCTCGGGTCGGCCGCCTAGACTCTCGGGCGATGGGAAACGACGCCGACGTCATCGTCATCGGGGGCGGGATCATGGGGACCGCCACCACGCATGCGCTCGCGGCGCGCGGGGTGAAGGCCATCCTGCTCGAACGGTTCCGGCTGGGGCATCTGCTGGGGAGTTCGGGCGGCCCGACCCGGATCTTCCGTCTCGCGATCGCGGAACAGCGATACGCCCAGATGGCGGTGCCCGCTCTCGAAGCATGGCGTTCGCTGGAACGGGTTGCAGGGCAGTCGCTCCTGGTGACTACCGGTGGGATCGATATCGGCGAGAACGCGGAGCGAGCAGCGGCGTCGATGGAGTCGCTGGGCGCTTCCTTCGAATGGCTCGCCGCCGCCGACGCCAGGGAGCGCTGGCCGGGGATGCGCTTCGAGGACGGCGAGGAGATCCTGTTCCATCCCGACGCAGGGGTCTGCTACGCGGAGCGGTCCGTGCTGGCTCTGGCCCGGCTGGCCGCCGACCGCGGCGCTGAGATCCGCGAGGGAACGCCGGTCGCCGGCCTCACTATCGATGCCAACGGCGTTCAGGTCGCGACCGAAGGTGGAGAAACGCTGAAAGCGCCCGTCGCCGTCGTTACCGCAGGTTCGTGGGCCGGGCCGATGCTCCGCGAGGTTGGCATCGATCTGCGCCTCACCCCGACGGTCGAGCAGGTTTCCTACTTCCGCCTCGATACGCCGTCGCCGCTGCCGACCGTCATCGACTGGTCGGCGGCCGTGCCCGCATCCGAGGGGTTCCAATCCCGCGGTCCCTACGCCGTTCCGGATCCGGAGCACCCCGGGGAGGTGAAGCTGGCCCTCCATATGTCCGGCCCGCCCGCCGATCCCGCCGAGGGACCGTTCGAGGTTGATCCTGCGCGGATAGAGGAGGTCGCGGCGTGGGCGGCTCGGAGGTTCGCGCCGCTCGTCGAAACGCAGCCGGCGCACACATGTCTCTACACGCGAACACCGGACCATGACTTCGTCATCGACCGCGAGGGGCCGCTAGTGATCGGTTCACCGTGCAGCGGTCACGGGTTCAAGTTCGGCCCGCTGATCGGCGAGTTGCTCGCCGACCTCGCGACCGACGTGTCTCCGCAGATCGACCTCTCCGGCTTCTCGGCCTCGCGCGCAGGAGTGCGCGTCTGAATCGGGTTCGCAACGAGCACGTAAGATTGCGCGGCTTGACTAGAGTGGAGCGCATGGAGGACATCTCTCTCCACAAGGCCGAGCTCCGACAGAAGGAACGTGAGCTACGCAATCTCTTGAACGAGTGGGATCCCATCGGGGTAGTTCCCGGCGGACCGTTCGATGAGTACGACTGCATGCTCCCGGTTCTGGGGAAGCTCTATCACGGCGCGTCGGAAGCCGAGATCGGTGCCTACTTCGAGGAACAACTCAAGAGTCACTTCGGGCTTGATCCGAAACCGAGCCGGGCCGCGAGCATTCGGAAAGAAGGTGTACCAGTGGTACCAGGCTGATCCCATCACCGGATCGATGGAGCCGAATCAGATCCACCCCTTCGACGTCGGGAGGGGAACAGTCCTCTTCGGGGTGTTGGTAATTCCTGCGGTCTTCGTCGTAGCCGTCTTGGCAGGGGAACTCGTAGACAACCGACTACTACGGATCGCATTGATCATTCCCTGCTGGCTTCTCATCATCCTGGTGATTCCCTTCCGAGTCGCGGGCCGTCTCGTCGGCGATCAGATCGACATTGCTCGTCGAACGCCACGATCCTTCATGACCTTGGTTCGAGCTCCCGTGTTGTGGATCCCAGCGCTCACCGTTCTTGGGTTCGCGGTGGTACTGGCTGTCAGGACCCCTGCTCTGTAGCTTGGCTAGACCCAACCAGTGACCCGTGGAGTCTTGTTGCCCACAGGTAGTAGGACTTCGGCGAGCAGGTCTGCGTTACCCGTCCGGTTCTCCCGGCACGAATACGGACGACTCTTGTTCATTTGATGAGGTTGACGACGTTGAAGAAGGTGTTGGAGGAGGCACCGACGAAGAACACGACGACGACTATGAGAAGCACAGATAGGGAGCTGAGCCAGAGTCCGGTACGTGCACGCCGTTCCGTCGATGGCCGCGTCCTTCGGGTCGCTAGGAGGCCGCTGAAGAGGGCACCGAGGGCGCAGATGGCGGTTGCCCGGAACAGGAAGCCGCCGATGCCCCCGAACGTAGAGGACAGTGCGAAACCCATCTTCTGCGAGAACGAGATTGTCGCTCCTCCCAGGTCCGCGACGACGCCGAAGATGTCCGGGCTGCTGCGCCGAACGAATGCCACGACAAGGAAGACGGTGAGGATGGCGAAGCTGATCATCCCTAGCACCATCGACAGCGTCGGCAACCACCTAGACGGAGGCCTGGGCGGCTCCCTGATCTCGGACATGACCAGAAGGTACTCCTCACTGGCTGATGAGCGGAAAACCTCTCGCCTTGACGGATGTCGGACCCCCGGCGTATCGTTCGAGGCCATCGAACATATGTTCGATTCCCCGAGACAAGAGGCCTGGGGGCAGGCACGAGCAGGAAGGGCGGGGGATGGCGAAGCGATACGACGACGACGTCCAGGTACAGGAGGATGCCGGAATGCCGGCCTCCTTCTCCTGGAGGGGCAAGCCGTACCGGATCACCGACGTGATCGGGCGATGGGTCATCGAGGGCCGCTGGTGGGCCGACGGCCGCGACCGCGAGTACTGGCGTGTCCAGGCACAGGGCGGCGCGGTCTGGGACCTCTATCACGACCGCCGAGCCCGCCGCTGGCACCTGGAACGGCTCTGGGATTGATGCGCGGGCCCCACCGCCATGACATCCCCCTCGTTCGCCCACCTTGATGTCCGGTCCTTCTTCTCGCTGAAGGACGGGGCGTTCTCGCCTGAAGACCTCGCGCGCCGGGCCGGGCACCTCGGCATGCCGGCGGTCGCCATGACCGACCGCGACGGGCTCTACGGCGCTGCCCGGTTCGTCGCCGCATGCGAGAACGAAGGCATCCGACCGATCCTCGGCGCAACCCTCACCCTCGCCGACGGAAGGGACGGGAGTGTCGCGGCACAGCGTCGTCGAGGTCCCGAGCGGCAGCGAAGGGATCCGAGCAGCGAGCACGCGGCACCTCCCGGCCCCCAGGGTCAGCATGTGGTCCTGATCGCGACCGATGAAGTCGGTTACGCGAACCTGTGTCGTCTCATCACGGATGCGCACATGGCGGGCGAGCGCGGGAACCCATCGCTGGAGATCGAGCAGATCCTCGCGCATGCCGAGGGGCTCGCGGCGATCCTCGGGCCGTGTTCGCCTGTGGGTCGTCTCGCGGTGATGGGGGAGGGGGAACAGGCGCTGCACGCGCTGGGTCCGTGGCGGGAGGCGTTCGGGCATCGCGTGTTCATCGGGGTCGAGCACCGGATGGAACGCGACTCGAACGCCGAGATCCGCGCACTGCTGCGTTTGGCCGATCGCTCGGGTCTGCGGGCGGTCGCGACGAACCCGGTCCGCTACCTGGTCCGTGAGGACGCGTTCCTGGCCGATGCACTCGAGTGCATGCGCAAGATCGTGCCGCTCGCGCCGAACAACGTGACGCGCACGAACGCCGAGGGGTTCCTCAAACCGGCCCGGGCGATGCGGGCACTGTTCGCCGAACGCCCGGAGCTGTGCGACGCGACGCTCGAGATCGCCGAGGCGTGCACGTTCGACCTCGGGCTGGGCGGCATCCGTTTTCCGGACTTCCCGGTGACCGACGGGCGCGACGCCGAGGAGGTCCTGCAGGACCGATGTCTGCGGGGGCTGGACGACCGCGGGGTCGGGCGCACGCGCGAGGTCGAGGACCGGCTGGTCCACGAGCTGCGCATGATCGGTGAGCTGGGCTACGCCGCGTACTTCCTGACCGTCGCCGACATCTGCGGGGATATCCGGGCTATGGGCATCCGGGCCGCCTGCCGCGGCTCGGCCGCCTCCAGCCTGGTCACCTACGCCCTGCACATCTCGGACGTGGACGCCGTCCGCCACGACCTGGTCTTCGAACGGTTCCTGAATCCGCTGCGTGACGAACTACCCGATATCGACGTAGACGTGGAGTCCGCGCGTCGCGAGGACGTCTACGACATGGTCCTGTCGCGCTACGGCGACGAACGCGCGGCCTGCGTCGCGATGATCGACACCTACCGGGCGCGCGCCGCGGTCCGCGAAGTGGGCAAGATGCTCGGCCTGCCCGAGCCCGAGGTCGGGGTCATCGCGAAAGCGTTCCCCCACATCGGTGCCCGTCATCTGCGCAAAGCGATCGACGCGCTCCCGGAGCTCGCGGGCTCCAACCTGAACGCCGGCCAGCTCGAACTGCTGTTCACGATCGCCGAACGCCTGGACGGGTTCCCGCGCCACATCGCGCTGCATCCCAGCGGCATCGTGCTCTCCAACGACGAGCTGGTCCGCCGCGTCCCGATGGAACGCTCGTTCCAGGGCTACCGCATGATCCACGCCGACAAGGACGACGTCGAGCTGCTCGGCTATCTCAAACTGGACGTGCTGGGGGTGCGGATGTTCTCGGCGATGCGCCACGCCCAGGACGAACTCGCCCGCGTCGAACACCTCAAGCTCGACCTGGACCGCATCCCGACCGACGATTCCGCGACGTTCGAGCTGATCCGTTCCTCGGACACGATCGGCTGTTTCCAGATCGAATCGCCCGGCCAGCGCGAGCTGCTCCAGAAGTTCCAGCCGGAGAAGTGGGAGGACCTGATCATCGACATCTCGCTGTTCCGGCCGGGGCCGGTGAAATCCGACATGGTCACGCCGTTCCTGCGCCGCCGCCACGGCATGGAAGCGCCGGACTACCCGCACGAGGCGATGCGTCCCGCGCTGCGCGAGACCTACGGGGTGATCGTCTACCACGAGCAGGTGATGCGGGTGCTCGCAGCGATCGGTGGCTACTCCCTGTCCGAAGCCGATGCCGTCCGGCGGGCGCTCGGCGGGGACGACACCGCGGTCCGGCGCCTGCGCGCAGACTTCCTGCAACGGGCCGAAGCCCGCGGCATCGCTCGCACCACCGCCGAACCCGTCTGGAACCACGTCGCGCAGTTCGCGTCATTCGGGTTCTGCAAAGCCCACGCAGCCGCCTTCGCCGTCCCGACCTACCAATCCGCCTACCTCAAAGCCCACCACCCTGCCTTCCTCATCGCCGGCCTCCTTACCCACGACCCCGGCATGTACCCGCGCCGCCTCATCTTGGAGGACGCCCGCGAACACGGCATCACGATCCTCCCGCTCGATGTGAACCTGAGCGAACCCGACTACGTCGTAGAGGTGGTGGGCGGTCTTGGGGGACGGGAGGTGTCGCGTGCTCGCTGCTCGGATCCCTTCGCTACCGCTCGGGACCTCGACGACGCTGTGCCGCGACACTCCCGTCCCTCCAGTAACGATCCTTCTCGATATGGCATCCGTCTCGCTCTGAAGGATGTTCATGGGATCTCGGATGCTGAGATCCGTTCCATATCGGAGGTGCGGGCGGAGAAGCCGTTCGCCGACGTAGGAGACTTCACGCGGCGAGCGCAGGTCTCGCGGCCGGTGACCGAGGCGATCGCGCATGCCGGTGGGTTCGATGCGATCGGCGGCCACGAGGATGAGAGCCGCCGTGACCGGCTGTTCACCGCGATGACGACGGAGCCGCAGCGCGAAGGCGAGCAGATGGCGCTGGCGATCCACCAACCCGTCGCGACCTCGCTGCGCGACTACTCCGACGCCGAACGCGTCCGCGCCGAACTCGAGGTCATGGGTGTCGATGCGTCGCGGCACATCATCTCGTTCTACGAGCCGCTGCTGGCCGACCTGAACGTGGTGCTCGCCAAGGATCTGCACCGGCACCGCTCCGACGAGTGGGTGATGGTGGCCGGCGTGAAGGTCTCGTCGCAGACCCCGGCGGTCCGCAGCGGCAAGCGCATCATCTTCCTGACGATCGACGACGCCACGAACCCGCTGGAGATCACGGTTTTCGAACGGGTCCAGCCGTGGTGTGCGCGGACGGTGTTCCACTCGTTCGTGGTGGCGGTGTGGGGGAGGCTCCGGCGGACGGGGGTGCGCGGGGTCAGCGTCGTCGCCGAGAACGTCTGGGATCTGACCGCGCTGCACCGGGCGCGCCGGGAGGGACGGCTGCGCGAGGCGCTGGCCGAACACGGGGGACCGGCATCGCAACCGAGGCCGGTCCCGAGCAAGCTCTGGCACGCGAGTCCGGGCTCGGCGGGTGGATGAAGACCGCGACGCGTACCCAAGGATGGGTAGAGTGTCGAGCCGGTACGGCTTCCGCGGCCGCACCGGGGCCACGGATGACCGACCACGACGCGCACGACGCCACCAGCCGGGGCATCCCTGACGACCTGATCCAGCAGGAAGCCCTCGGCGACGTCCGACTCCTGGCGATCCCCGGGTTCCGCTGGCTGGTCCTCTCGCACGCGGCCGGAAACCTCGCGTTCTGGGGCTACTTCGGCGCGCTGATCGCCGAGGCGACGTTCCGGCTGAACGGATCGCCGCGCCAGCTCGCCATCTTCGGCGCCTCGCTCTCGCTCCCGTTCGTGATCGGCATGATCGCCCAAGGCCTGTTCGTGGACCGCTGGAGCCCGAAGTGGCTCAACTTCGGCGGGTACGTGATCATCGCGGCGGCCATCGCGGTCGGCTGGTACGGCACGACGCTGCCCTGGATGTACCTGTCGTCGTTCCTGGTGGGGCTGGGCGCCGCGGCCATCGAACCGGCCCGCTCGGCGCTGACGGGGCTGCTCGTGCCTGAGAGAGACCTGGTCCGGGCGAACGGTGTCTTGGCCGTCGCCTTCCAGGCTTCGCTGCTCGGGGGCACCCTGCTCGGCGGCCTGTTGCTGGGGGCGTTCGGCAGCCAGACCGTCTTCGCGGTGTCGTTCGTGCTGATCCTGATCTCGCTGCCCCTGGCCATGGCGGTTCCGGATGTCCGTCAGCAGGGTGAGATCCCCGAGTTGACCTTGCGCGATCTCACGCGCGGCGTGCGGACCTCCTGGCGGATACCGGAGCTGCGGCTGCTCCTGTTCGTCACCGCGGTCGGCTGGATGGTCTTCAACGCGTTCTTCGTCCTGGAACCGCTCTACATCCGCTACGTGCTGGGAAAGGGCGACGAGGCGGTGCTGTACCTGTGGTCGGCTCACGGGTTCGGCGCGATCCTGGGAGCGATCGCCGTCGCGAGGTTCAAGAACGCTTCCGGAAAAGAGCTGCTCCTGGTGGGCGCCGGCGTCACGACGTCCGGGATCGGCCTGCTGCTTTACGCCGGTCCGGCGATCTACGCCCTTTCTTTCATCGGCGCCGCCTTCATGGGCGCCGGGCTCGCGTACATGTTCCCGGCGGCGTTGGCGCTGGTCCAGCGCGTCGTCGAAGAAGAGGAACGCGGCCGCGTGTCCGCGGTGCTGTTCTCGCTGCAGGAGTTCATGGCGCTGGTCGGATCGCTCTTGATCATCGTTTCCGGGCTCAGCACCGATGCGGTACAAGCCGTCCTGATCGGCGTCGGAGTGGCGATGGTCCTGGTGGGGTTGCTGGGCCTGCGGGCGGTTCGGCGCATGCGATCGCGCAACGATGGCTAGGCCACCCGAACCGATCCTACATGTGGACCTCGACGCGTTCTACGCGTCCGTCGAGATCCACAAGGATCCGTCGCTCGAGGGCAAGCCCGTCGTCGTCGGCGGCACCGGCACGCGCGGTGTCGTCTCCGCCGCGTCCTACGAAGCCCGGAAGTTCGGGATCCACTCGGCGATGCCCATCGTCCGCGCGCGCCGCTTGTGTCCCGACGCCGTCTTCATCGCGCCGGACTTCACGTCCTACCGCGCGTACTCGAACCGGTTCCGCGAGATCCTGATGGCGCACACGCCGCTCGTCGAGCCGATCTCGCTGGACGAGGCGTTCCTGGACGTCGGTGGTGCGGTGAAGCTGTTCGGCCAGCCGGTCGAGATCGGCGCGAAGATCCGGGCCGAGGTGCAAACCGAACTCGGGATCACGTGCTCGGTCGGGGTCGCGTCCAACAAGTTCCTGGCCAAACTTGCCTCCGAGCAGGCCAAGCCCGACGGGCTGCTGCACGTGCCCGCGGACGGTGTGGACGCGTTCCTGGAGCCGCTGCCGGTGGGCGCGCTCTGGGGGGCGGGGGCCAAGACCGTTGATGCGCTGTCCAAGCTCGGCGTGCGGACGGTCGAGGAACTGGCGCAGACCCCCAAGGCGGTGCTGACGCGGCTGCTAGGGGACTCGCAAGCCGAGCACCTGCTCGCGCTGTCCCGCGGCGACGACGAGCGCGACGTCGTGCCCTACGAGGCGCCGAGATCCCTCAGCCACGAGGAGACATTCGAATACGACCTGGACGACGAAGCCGAACTGCTGCGCGAGATCCTCGCGCTCTCGCGGAAGGTCGCCTCGCGTCTGCGCAAGGGCGGCTATCGTGCCCGGACGGTCACGCTGAAGGCGCGTCTGGCGAACTTCACGACGCTGACCCGTTCCCGGACCCTCGCGGCTCCCACCGACGGGAGCTCCGAGATCTCCGCGGCGGCATCCGATCTGTTCCGGTCGCTGCCCGGTGCCCGCCGGCGCATCCGGCTGATCGGGGTGGCGGCGACGGGCCTCGTGTCCGCCGGCGCCGAGCAGCTCGCCCTGCTCCGGGGCGAACGCTGGGGCGATGTGGACCGGGTTGTCGACCGGATCGAGGCGCGGTTCGGGCGCGATGCAGCGATGCCGGCGACCTTACTGGAGCGGGGACGCGAACGGGGCTCGGGTACGCCCCCTCCCCGGAACGCGCGAGGGTTCCTATAATGGTTCTACCGATACGGAGGTAGGAAGCGTTGCCTCTTTCCGAACACGAACAACGGATCCTCGAAGACATCGAACGCCGCCTGTCCGAGGACGACCCGCGGTTCGTCGAGACCGTCAGCAGCACCTCGCTGTATTCGCATCTCGCGCGGCGGATCCGCTGGGCCTCGCTCGCCTTCCTCGCCGGATTCGTGTTGCTGCTGCTGTTCTTCGTGTCGATATGGATCGCGCTCGCCGGATTCGTCGTTATGTTGGTCGCCGCGTTGTTGTGTTACCGGTCGCTGAAACAACTCGGCCAGGATCAGATCCGGACGATGGTTCGCGAAGGCCGCTTCTCGTTGCCGGCGCTGTTGGCCCGTCTGACCGGGCGTTTCCCGCCGGGCGAGAACCCGCAGTCGTAACTCGCTGGCTCGCGCGATAGACTCCCTACTGTCACTCATCGCCATTCCGGCCTTGCGTCGCGGCGCGTCACGCGATACAAAGAGCGGCACCTTCCCCAGACGCCCGGAGGCCGCACGCCCGCGCGGTCGGCATCCCGGCATGAAGTATCGGTTGCATGGAGTACGTCGGGAGCGCGCTGGATGGAAGGTTTCACTGCACACCAAGCTACGAAGTTCACAGGTTGTACCCCACGTCAGCTCAGGTATTGGGACAGCATCGGCTTGGTCCAGCCGTCGGTCCAACAGACCGGCGGCCGCCCCGGGGTCCCGCGCCTCTATTCCTTCCGCGATCTGATCGCCCTGAAGGTCGTGAAATCCCTGCTCGATGGGGGTATGTCGCTGCAGAAGGTCCGTCGCAGCTGGGACTACCTGAACAAGACGGCCGGGCTCGACGATCACCTGGCCGAGGTTCGGCTGGTCACAGACGGCCAGTCCATCTTCAAGATCTGCCGGCGCGACGGGGAGGTCCTAGACGCCCTGCGTGAGGGCCAGATGGCTTTCTTCGTGGCCATCGACGAGATCGCACAGAGTGTGGAGTCCGGCGTCTCCGAGTTCCGTCAGGATCGCGACCGGTTCATCCGTACGCTCAGGAGCGCCGCGAAGGACGTGGAACAGCACTCCCCGACCCCAGGCGGTACGCGGCGACGATCCGCCGGCTAAGACCGATCCGCCTCCGAAACCTTGATCGCGAAACGCAGAGATGGGAAGGCGGCGGTCTCGGATCCCAACACTTCGGACACCCCGCGCGGCCCCTTTATCGCTCTCAAGGCGCCCTCTGACCGGGATCCGACGATGACCGCCGCCCTCAAGCATGAATAACACCATTGTGATTCGCAGTCGTCAAGCACCTTCTATCGATAGTCGCTGGCTATACTCGCTCCTAGTCCCAGGAAGGGCGGTCAACTACCGATGGGAAGAGCCCTCGTGCTCAACGGTTCCGATCAGCCGCTCGCGGTGGTGCCCGCGAGGCGGGCGGTGGTGCTCGTCCTCAAGGAGAAGGCTGACGTCGTCGCCTCGAACGGGATGATCTTCCGGTCGGAGCGTCTCGAGATCGAGGCGCCGTCCGTCGTGCGCCTGCGGTATTTCGTGAGGGTCCCGTACCGCGCCCACGCTGCCCTCACGCGAAGAGCCGTCTTCGCCCGGGACGGCTGGGCTTGCCAGTACTGCGGCAAACCTGCCGAGAACGTCGACCACGTCAACCCGAAGTCCAAGGGAGGCACCCATACCTGGGACAATGTCGTGGCCGCGTGCCGGCGCTGCAACTCGAAGAAGGAGAATCGCCTCCCCCACGAGTCCGGTCTGTCCCTGGCCCGCCAGCCGTTCTTCCCGTCCGACGGGTTCCGTCTGTCGTTGGGCAAACTCGAGCCCGGCTGGGAGAACTACCTCGCCTAGCTGACCGAACCTCCCTCCGGGAGGCTCCACCAACAGACCCCTCCGCCCCAAACCGCTTCCAGGCACGGATCTCTGCCTGGACTCTTTACGCTTGACAAGGTGGAGTAATAGTGGGATAAAGTGGAGCGCCAGTGGAGGAGAAGGGGAGGAAGTCGCGCTGTGGCCGGGCTTCTAGGTACGCATCGCTATCAATTGGATCCGAAGGGTCGGGTGTCCCTGCCGAAGGGCTTCAGGGAGATCCTGTCCGACGGGGCCACCCTCACCCTTGGCCAGGACGGGTGCGTGTTCGTCTTCCCCGCGGACGAGTGGGACCGCCGGATCGCGGAGCTTCGCGACCGGCCGCTCTCGGATCAGCAGGGACGGGCGCTCGCGCGCATGTTCTTCGGTTCGGCCGAATCGGCATCACTCGATTCGCAGGGCCGGCTGCTCATCCCGCAGCGGCTCCGGAAACTGGCGAGCATCGGCAAAGAGGCGGTCGTCGTCGGCGTCGAGGACCGTATGGAGATCTGGGACGCCGATGCCTGGGAGCGCTATTGGAACGTTCACAACAGCGCGTACCAGTCCGGAACGTTGGGGGACTAGGTGAAAGAGCAACTGACGAAAGAGACGCGCGAGAGCTTCACGTTGCTCGCGTGGTCCGCGATCACCGTTTCCCTGTACGTGGGCCTCGGTCTGTTGATGGCCCACCTGCTGGGGTGAGTAGGACGTGACGGGTGGACACGGGATCGCAGCCATCGCACGTGCCGGTCATGGCGCGGGAGGTCCTGGACTTCCTGGGCGGACGGCGTCGCGTCCTGGACATGACGGTCGGTGCGGGTGGCCACGCACAGGCGCTGCTCGATGCCGGCACCGAGGAGCTCATCGGCGTCGACCGGGACCCGCGCGCCATCGACCTCGCGTCGGAACGCCTCGCACGTTTTGGATCCAGATCTGCTCTCACCGTTGCCCGGTTCTCCCAGCCCCCGGACGTCGCGCCTGTGGACGGAGTGCTCTACGACCTGGGCGTCTCGTCCATGCAACTGGACGAACCCGAACGTGGATTCAGCTTCCGCTCCTTCGGCCCATTGGACATGCGGATGGGCCAGGAGGGCCGGACGGCGATGGAGTTGGTCAACGAAGCCTCGGAGGAAGAGCTGGCAGCCATCATCCGGGACTTCGGAGAGGAGCGCCGAGCAAGGATCGTCGCACGGGCCATCGTGCGCGCGCGTGGTCGCGCGCCGATCGAGACCACCGACCAGTTGACGTCGGTGGTGGCGAGTGCGGTCGGGAGACGCCCGGGGGGCCCCCACCCCGCGCGTCGGACGTTCCAGGCGCTCCGCATCGCGGTCAACCGGGAGACCGAGGAGCTCGCCGCCTCCCTTCCTCAGGCGGTCGGACTCCTCGCTCCCGGTGGCCGCATCGTAGTGATCGCCTACCACTCGGTGGAGGACCGGATCGTGAAGCGGTACCTGGTGGGCGAGCGCGAACAGCAGCGCCTGAAGATCCTGACCAAGAAGCCGCTTCGGCCGGGCGAGAACGAGGTGTCGGAGAACCCCCGAGCGCGCAGCGCGAAGCTGCGAGCGGCGCAGCGGGTTGATGAGATGAACGGATCATGAGTGCCCCCGCGCGACAGGTCCGGGCCCGGCAGGCCGTTCGGCCGCCGGCCCGGACCACCCCCTCTCGCCCGCCCTTGCGGGTGGTCCCACGCGGGTCGCGCCGACGGTCGGTGGGGTTCTGGGTCCTCACGGCGGTGCTGGTCGGGACGATGGTCGTCGGGATCGCCGTGACGTACGCGCTGACGGCGCAGGTGGCGTTCCAGATGCGCGACCTCGCCGAACAACAGAGCACGTTGACCCGATCCAACCGCGAGCTACGCGCGCACATCGCCGTCTTGATGTCCGAGGAGCGGATCGACAAGTGGGCGAAGCGCAGCAAACTCGTGTACCCACCGAGCATCGAGATCATCAACGTCCGGGACGCCGCATCAGGCGCATCCGGCAGCGGCCCCTCCCGTGATGCCCTCACGGCAGGGGCCGGATGAGGGAGCCGTCGCTCGGTCGTCTCGGCGCACTCCTGATCGTCTTCGCGATCGGGCTCGTAGCGGTCACCGTCCGGCTGGGGTACCTCCAGGTCGTCGACCGGGGCAGGTACGAGAGCAAGGCGATGCAGCAGCGGGTCCGCACGGTTCCCCTCCCCGCGGTCCGCGGCGCGATCCTCGACCGGAACGAGCGCGATCTGGCTCTTTCTCTGGACGCGAAGGCCATCTACGCGGACCAGCGGTTCATCCCGGATCCGATGGCTGCGGCGGTCCGGATGTCCGGACCGCTGGGCATCAAGCCGATGGAGCTGGCGCAGACCCTCAAGGGAGAGGCCTCGTTCGTCTACGTGGCCCGGCAGGTGGATCGCGAGGTCGCCGAGCAGATCGCCGCGATGAACATCCCGGGGATCGGGTTCCTCGAGGAGAGCAAGCGTCACTATCCCGCGGGCGACATGGGCGCCCCGCAGGTGATCGGGTTCGTGGGGATCGACGGACAGGGACTGGCCGGGCTGGAACTGCAATACGAAGGCATCCTCGCCGGCACGCCGGGGGAGCGGCAGGAGGAGATCGACCCCGCCGGCCACCAGATCCCGCAAGGCATCCAGGTGGTGACCCCCCCGATGCCGGGGCAGGACATCATCTCGACGATCGACGCTCCCCTGCAGTACCGGGCGCAGCTCGCCCTGGCCGAGACCGTGAAGCGGGAACGGGCGGATGGCGGCACCCTGATCGCGATGGACCCGGAGACGGGCGATATCTTGGCGATGGCCTCGGACCCGTGGTTCGACCCGAACGAACTGGATCGGGCCAAGGAGGTCGAGCTGAGCAACCCCGCGGTCCAGGCCCTGTTCGAGCCGGGATCGGTGAACAAGGTCATCACGGCGGCGGCAGCGGTCGAGGAACACGCGGTCGGGCTGACCGAGAAGTTCCGCGTCTACGACAGCATCTCGAAGGACTTCGGCGACGGGAACCCCATCACCGTGCACGATTCACATCCGCACGCGCCCGAGACGATGACGCTGGGGGACATCATCACCGAGTCGAGCAATGTCGGGACGATCATGATCGGTGGCGAGCTCGGCGAGGACGAGATGGCGACGTATCTCTCGAAGTTCGGGTTCGGCCGCGATACCGGCATCGACTTCCCGTACGAGTCGGGCGGGATCCTTCCCGAGCCGTACCAGTGGTCCGGCGCGACCATGCTGAACATCCCGATCGGGCAAGGCGTGTCCGTGACGCCGCTGCAGATGGCGTCGGTGTACGCGACGGTCGCGAACGACGGCGTGTGGGTCCAGCCGCGGCTCGTCCGCGCGACCCGGGATGCCGACGGGACCGTGCACCCGATGCCGGGCTCGCCGACGCGTCGGGTGATCTCGAAGGAGACGGCGGATATCGTCACCGGGATGCTGGCGAACGTCGTCTCCTCGAGCCGGGGGACGGGGACCGAGGCCGCGATCGAAGGGTATTGGGTGGCGGGCAAGACCGGCACCGCGCAGAAGCCGCGCGAGGACGGGGGCGGCTACTCGCATCGGTACATGGCGTCGTTCATCGGATTCCTCCCTGCGGACGACCCCCAGATCGTCATCGCGGTCATCCTGGACGAACCGGCGCAGCAGTACGGGGGGCTCGCCGCCGCGCCGCTGTTCCAGCAGTTCGGGAAGGAGGCGATCGCCCGGTTGCGGATACCCGCGGGCGGCCGTCCCGACCTGCCCCCGACCGCCCAGCGATGAACGCGCAGCGTGCTCGGCGGACACCCGGGGACGCGGTACGATACGGGTCGCTAGCCCCTCCCGGACGATGGAGGAGGCGGCACATCCCTGCCGTGGCCGACATCAAGACGCTCAACGACCTGGTTGCATCGCTCCCATCCGTCGAGATGCGGGGCGACCCCTCCGTCCCCATCACCGACGTCGCCTACGACTCGCACGAGTGCCGCCGAGGAACCCTCTTCTTCTGCGCCCCGGGTCAGGTGGTGGACGGTCACACCTTCGCGCCGTCTGCCTACAGCGCGGGGGCCGTGGCCATGCTGGTGGAGCGGTTCGTCGATGTTGACGTCCCACAGGCGCGCGTTCCGTCGGTCCGCGAGGCGATGGGGCCGGTCTCGGCGGTGTTCTTCGGGCACCCGTCGCACGAGCTGTCGGTCGCCGGCATCACCGGCACGAACGGGAAGACGACGACCACGTACCTGCTCGAGTCCATCTTCCGGGCTGCCGGAATGGGGCCGGGGGTGATCGGCACGACCGGCGTCCGCATCGGCGGCGAGCCGTTCCCGTCGCCGCGCACGACACCCGAGGCGCCCGACCTGCACCGGCTGCTCCGCCGGATGAGGGACGCGCGCGTCCACGCCGTCGCGATGGAGGTGTCGTCTCACGGGCTGGATCAGCACCGTGTCGGCGGGATCCGGTTCGCATGCGCGGTGTTCACCAACCTGTCGCAGGATCACCTGGACTACCACGAGACGATGGAGGAGTATTTCGGCGCCAAGGCGAGGCTGTTCACGCCGGCGCTGTCCGATCGCGGCGTGACCAACATGGATTCCGAGTACGGGATGCGGCTCATGGAAGCCGAGATCCCGATGCTGAGCTACGGGACCGGCGCGGGCGCCGACATCCGCGCGACGGCGGTGTCCTCGACGGCCGAGGGCGTCTCCTTCGAGATCGATGGCGTTGTCGTGATGTCGCCGCTCCGTGGTCATTACAACGTCGAGAATTGTGTGGCCGCGTTCGCCGCGGCGCGGAGCCTGGGGATCGAGGACGCCGCGATCGTCGAAGGCATCGGTGCGCTGCGCGGGGTGCCGGGCCGGCTCGAACCCGTCGAGCAGGGACAGCTATTCACGGTCCTGGTCGACTACGCGCACACCCCCGACAGCGTGGAGAACGTCCTTCGCGCCGCCCGCCCGCTGACGGACGGCAAGGTGATCGTGGTACTCGGCTGCGGGGGCGATCGTGACCGCACGAAGCGCCCGCTGATGGGCCGTGCGGCGACGAGCCTGGCCGACCTGGCCTTCGTGACCAGCGACAATCCTCGTTCCGAGGACCCAGCGGCGATCATCTCGGACATCGAACCCGGTGCGCGTGAGGGCGGAGGTCCCTTCGAGATCGAACCCGACCGACGGCTGGCGATCCGCGGTGCCGTGCGGGCTGCCGGCCCCGGCGACGTGGTTGTGATCGCCGGGAAGGGCCACGAGACCGGCCAACAGTTCGCCGACCGCACGATCCCCTTCGACGACCGGATCGTCGCGGCCGAGGAGCTGCTGGCGTTGCGGAACGGAGACGGATGAGACGCCGGACGCTCTCGGACATCGCGAACGCCATCGGTGGACTGCTGACGGGCGATGAGGCCGAGGTGCGGTCGGTGACGATCGACAGCCGCGAGGCGGTGCAGGGTGCCCTCTTCTTCGCCCTCGCGGGCGAACACGACGACGGTCACGCTTTCGTCGCGGATGCGCTGGGACGCGGTGCTGCCGGGGCGGTCGTCACCCGCACCAACGAGGCATCCGGCCCGAGTATCGTCGTCGATGACGTACAGGATGCGCTCCAACGCCTCGCCGCGGACGAACGGCGCGCGATGTCGGCGACGGTGATCGGGGTGACAGGTTCGACGGGGAAGACGACGACGAAGGATCTGGTGTCGGCCGTCCTGTCGGTGCGTCTGGAGGTCGTCGCGAGTCCGGGTTCGTTCAACAACGAGATCGGACTTCCGCTGACCCTGCTGGCGGCGACGGAGGCAACGGACGTCATCGTCGCGGAGATGGGCGCCCGGGGGATCGGCCACATCGAGGCGCTCTGCCGCGTCGCTGCGCCCGACGTCGGGATCGTCACGAACGTGGGTGTCGCTCACATGGAGCGGTTCGGCTCTGCAGAGAACATCGCGAAGGCCAAGGGCGAGTTGATCGCCGCACTGGATGCCGGCGGGACGGCCATCTTGAACGCGGACGACGCGGTCGTGAGCTCCTACGAGACGTTGACCGATGCGCGCGTCGTGCGTTTCGGGGAGCAGGCCGATGCCGACGTTCGCGCCGCGGGGGTGAGGCTGGAGGACGATGGGACCGCCCGGTTCGACCTGATCGCCGGCGACGAACGCGTGCCGGTGCGTCTGACGATCCCCGGCGAGCACATGGTGTCCAACGCGCTGGCCGCCGCAGCTGTCGGACTGACGCTGGCGGTCCCGGCGACCGAGGTCGCCGAGGCGCTGGCCGAAGCGAAAGGCTCGGCTTGGCGGATGGAGGTCTTCGACTCACCCGAGGGCGTGCGGGTCATCAACGATGCCTACAACGCGAATCCGACGTCGATGGCCTCGGCCCTGAAGGCCGCGCGCCATCTGGCTCGAGGCTCGAGGCTGTGTTCCGTGCTCGGGACGATGCGTGAGCTGGGTCCGGTTTCGCGAGAGGAGCACGAGCGGATCGGCGACATGGCGGCCCGCCTGCACGTGGACCGGCTGATCACCGTGGGCGAAGAGGCCCGCCAGATGGCGGTCGCCGCGCTGCGCGAAGGAACGCCGCCCGATGACGTTGCCAGCTATGAGGACGCCGACGAGGCGCTTGCGGACGTGCGGAACTGGGTCCGGCCGGGAGACGTCGTCCTGTTCAAGGGTTCCCGTGCCGTCGGGCTCGAGCGGCTGGCGGAGGCGATGCGTTCGTGACCGGGATCCTCGTGGCGGCCGCCATCGCGCTGTTCTTCACCCTGCTGGGGACGCCATTCGCGATCCGGCTCTTCCGGCTCTGGGGCTGGGGGCAACGGATCCGAGAAGACGGGCCGCATACGCATCTGGAGAAGATGGGGACGCCGACGATGGGCGGGGCCGTCATCCTGGGCGGGCTGCTCGCCGGCTACATCGTAGCGCACATGTTCTCGGCGCGCGGCGCGACGTGGGCGGGCGTGTCCATCTTGGTGGCGACGGTCGGGCTCGGGCTGCTCGGGTTCGTAGACGATTACACGAAGGTCCGGCGCCAGCGTTCCCTGGGGCTGTCGAAGACCGCGAAGGTGATCGGGCAGGCGATCGTCGCGGTGGTGTTCACGGTGATGATCGTGCAGCTCGCGGGGACCGGTACGCAGCTCTCGTTCATCCGCGATGTCGGACTGAACCTCGGCATCTTCTTCATCCTCTGGGTGTTCATCATGCTGGCCGCGTCGTCGAACGCCGTGAACCTGACGGACGGGCTCGACGGACTGGCATCGGGGTCCTCGATCCTGGTCCTGGCGGCCTACGTGATCATCGCGTTCTGGCAGTTCCGCCACTCCTGCGGGAAGTTCGACATTCCCGCCTGTTACATCCAGGACATCTCCGCATCGCTGGATACGGCGATCATCGCGGCCGCGGCGATGGGTGCAGCAGCGGGGTTCCTATGGTGGAACGCCGCGCCAGCCCGGATCTTCATGGGCGATACCGGCTCGCTGGCGCTCGGCGGACTGATGGCGGCGCTTGCGATCGTGACCAGCACCCAGCTGCTCTTGGTTGTCCTCGGGGGCCTGTTCGTCCTGGAGACCACCTCGGTGATCGTGCAGGTGATCTCGTTCCGCGGGTTCCATCGGCGCGTCTTCCGGATGGCGCCGATCCATCACCACTTCGAACTGCTCGGTTGGCCGGAGTTCACCGTGATCGTGCGGTTCTGGATCATCGCCGGTCTGTGCGTGGCAGTGGGCCTGGGTCTGTTCTACGCCGACTTCCTCGCGCGCGGCGGCGTTGGGTGAGGTTCGCCCGCCGGCGCGCAGTGGTGGTCGGTCTCGGCGCGAGCGGCGCGGCCGCAGCGCGGGTCCTGGCGGAGGAGGGTGCGTCGGTCCGGATCAGTGAGCAGGGCCCTGCGGATTCTATCGATACATCCGGCATCGAGGACCTGGACATCGAACTGCTCGCGGGTGGTCACCGAGAGGAACATCTCGACGGCGTAACGCTCGTGGTGGTGAGCCCCGGCGTCCCCGAGGACGCCGACATCGTCCGATGGGCGCAGGCGCGCAGCCTCCCAGTCTGGAGTGAACTGGAACTCGGCGCCCTGCTCTGCGATGTGCCTTACGTCGGGATCACCGGGACCAATGGCAAGAGCACGACGACGGAGATGGTTGCGGCCTGCATGCGCGCCACCGGACTCGATGCGATCGCGTGCGGCAACATCGGCCATCCGTTCTCGCTCGCAGCGCGCGAGGGTCATGCAGCGCTCGCGGTGGAGGCGTCGTCGTTCCAGCTCCGGTTCCAAGAGTCGTTCCACCCGCGCGCGTCGGTGCTGCTGAATATCGCCGAGGATCACCTCGACTGGCACGGATCGATGGACGCGTACGCGGCCGCGAAGGCCCGTATCTTCGCGAACCAGGGCTCCGGCGACACCCACGTCGGGAACGCGGACGATCCGGATGCGGCCGGGATCTCGCGGGAGGCGCCTTGCGAGGTCGTCTGGTTCCGGCTTGGGGATCCGAGTGAGGGTGAGGTCGGATACCGAGGGAAGGAATTGCACGCGCGTCTCGGAGACAGCGAAGACGTTCCCCTCGGGTTCCCGGCCTCGGACCACGCCGGGTTCCGCGCGGATGCCGCAGCAGCTGCGGCCGCGGCGCTGTCGTTCGGGCTCGATGCGACCGCCGTCCGGACGGCTCTCACCGCCGCTCGGCCGCTGGCCCATCGCGGTGAGACCGTCGCGACGGCCGCCGGCATCGGGTTCGTAGACGATTCCAAGGCCACGAACCCCCATGCCACCCTCGCTGCGCTCGAGGGGAGGAGCCGGGTCGTTCTGATCGCGGGGGGGCTAGCCAAGGGAGTTGACCTTGCCCCTCTGACGCGGGCCGCCGACCGGCTGGCTGGTGTCGTGGCCATAGGGAGCGCGGCAGCCGAGATCGAGGACCTTTTCTCAGGAATCGTGCCCGTACGCAGGGCACAATCGATCGAACAGGCAGCGGCGGCGGCGTTCGAGATGGCCCCGGACGGGGGCACCGTCGTCCTGGCCCCGGGGTGTGCGAGTCAGGACATGTTCAAGGACTACCGAGAACGCGGAGAGCGGTTCGCCCAGGCGGCGCGAGGGCTCGCGGCCGAGCGCGGCCCTGAGGGCTCCTGATGGCCCGGAGCGCCGCCAAGGGGTCGACGCAGCCTGCCCGCGGGCGCTCTCGCGCTGTCACCCGCAAGCCGAAGGGCAAGCAGCCCGGCCGCCACCTGCGGGTGGTCAAGCCCGGCGAGCGGCCGAGGACTCCGGCCCAGACGAACCGGCGGTTCATCATCTTGCTGCTCGGCTCGAGCGCCGCCCTGACCGTCCTGGGCCTCGTGATGGTGCTCTCGGCGAGTTCGGTCGCGGCGTACGCGCAGTACGGCTCGAGTTTCTTGTTCGCGTGGCGACAGGCGCTCTACGGAGTGGTCGGCGTCGGCGTGCTGGTGCTGTGCGCTCGGATGCCCTATGGATCGTGGCGCCGCCTTGCTCCGCCGTTCTTGGCGGTGTGTCTCCTGCTGTTGGTCTTGGTGTTGCTCCCGGCCGCGGGGACCGTCGTCGGCGGTTCGTCGCGCTGGATCGCCGTGGGGCCGGTCACGATCCAGCCCTCGGAGTTCGTCAAGCTCGCGATCGTTGCTCTGGTGGCCGGCGTGCTGGCGAGGCGGTGGAAGCGGCTGGACGAACCATCCGCGCTGCTGCTGCCGATCCTGCCGATCACCGTCCTGGTCTGCATCCTGATCATGCTGCAGCCCGACCTCGGGACCACCCTGATCGTCGCCGGCACGGTGTTCGCGTTGATGTTCCTAGCCGGCGTCCGGCTGTCGTGGCTCGCGTTCGCCACGGCGACGGGCGGGATCCTGACGTTCGCACTGATCGCGAGCTCCAGCTACCGATGGGACCGGTTCACCTCGTTCCTGAACCCCTGGAGTGATCCCCAGAACACCGGCTACCACCTGATCCAGTCGCTCATCGCACTCGGCTCCGGCGGCTTGACGGGGGAGGGGCTCGGCGCGAGCCGTCAGAAGTGGCTCTACGTCCCGAACGCACACACCGACTTCATCTTCTCGATCCTGGGCGAGGAACTCGGTCTGCTCGGCGCGGTGGTCGTGATCGGATTGTTTGCCGTCTTCCTCTATGCCGGGATCCGGATCGCGGGTCGCGCGCCCGATCTGTTCGGGCGGTTGCTGGCCGGCGGCATCGTCGCGTGGCTGGGCATGCAGATCCTCATCAACCTGGGCGCGGTCACCGGCTTGTTGCCGATCACCGGCGTGCCGCTGCCGCTGATCTCCGCAGGCGGGTCCTCGCTCATCGCGACCCTCGCGGCGATCGGGATCCTCGTGAACATCGCGCGCCGCGGGACGAGCCGCGCGCCCGCGATGGCCGGGCAAAGGAAGCAGGGTCGGAGGAAGCGGCAGCGGTGAACATCGTCGTCGCCGGCGGAGGCACCGCTGGTCACGTGTTCCCCGCGCTGGCCGTCGCCCGGCGGCTCGTGGACGACCACGGCGCCGAGGTCCGGTTCATCGGCACGGACAAAGGATTGGAGCGAGACCTCGTCCCGGAGGCCGGCTTCGGGCTGACGACGATCGATGCGAGGCCGTTCGTCCGGAGGGTGTCGATGGGAGCGGCCCGCGCTCCCATCGCGCTGCTGCGTTCGGTGAGCGAGTGCCGACCGCTGACCGACGTCGCCGACGTGGTGCTTGGGATGGGCGGCTACGCCAGCGGGCCCGCGGTGATGGCGGCGCGGCGGGGCCATCGTCCCGTCGTCGTGCATGAGCAGAACGCGGTCCCCGGAGCTGCCAACCGGTTGGCCGCCCGATGGGCGCGCGTCGTCTGCGTCTCGTTCGAGGAGGCTCGCGATCGCTTCCCCCGTCGAGTGCGGACCGTCGTCACCGGGAACCCCGTCCGTCAGCAGGTGCTCGACATGGTGCCGGACCGGGCGCGGATCCGGGATGAGGCTCTCGAGGTGTTCGGCTTCGAACCACACCGCAGGACGTTGGTGGTCTTCGGGGGCAGCCAGGGGGCGCTGCACCTCAACGAAGCCGCCGCCGCAGCGTGTAGCGAACGGTTCGGCTCACGGACCGATCTGCAGGTGTTGATCCTCGCGGGACGCGGGCACGCGGATGCGGTGCGGGCGTCGATCGCGGCCCCCGACGGCCCGGGTCTGCGGGTCCACGTGCTCCCGTTCCTCGACCGGATGGAACTGGCGTACGCCGTGGCGGATCTGATCGTGTGCCGATCCGGGGCGACGACGCTTGCTGAGATCTCCGCGTGCGGACTCCCGTCGGTCCTGATCCCGTATCCGCATGCGACCGCGAACCACCAGGAGGCGAATGCGCGCGCTCTGGAGCGCGCCGGAGGCGCCGTCGTCCTGCTCGACGCTGAGCTCACCGCGCGGTCACTGAGCGATCGGGTCCGCGGATCGCTCGATCAGCCCGACCAGCTCGGCCGGATGGCATCGGCTGCGGCGGAGTGGGCGAAGCCGGGGGCGGCTGCGACGGTTGCCGATATCGTCGTCGGGGAGATCCGATGACCTACACCCCGCCACCCGGCAGCATCCCGACCCTCGAGGTTCCCGATCTCGGCGGGATCCGACGCGTGCACATGATCGGCATCGGCGGTGCCGGGATGAGCGGGATCGCGCTGTTGCTCTTAGCCAAGGGCATCGAGGTGAGCGGGACGGACCTCAAGGACTCGAGCGGACTGGCGGGCCTGCGGTCCGGTGGCGCCCGGATCGAGGTCGGGCATCGTTCGGACCACCTCGGAGACCCGGACGCCGTCGTGATCTCAACAGCGATCCCGGAGACCAATCCCGAACTCAGGGAGGCGCGCCGCCGGGGGACCCCGGTCCTCGCGCGCGCGCAGATACTGGCGGCGCTTGCAAACGGCAGGCGTTCGTTCGCTGTCAGCGGGACCCACGGCAAGACCACGACGACCTCGATGCTGGCCGTGATCCTGGAACGGGCGGGACTCGATCCGAGCTACTCGATCGGCGGCGACCTCAACGAGAGCGGTTCGAACGCCAGGGCCGGATCCGGGGATGCGTTCGTGGCGGAGGCCGATGAGAGCGACGGGTCGTTCCTGCTGCTCGCCGGCGACGTCGGGATCGTCACGAACATCGAGGAAGACCATCTGGATTTCTACCGTGGCGGCGAGGCCGAGATCCGTGAGGCTTTCGCGGTGTTCATGGACCGCTGCACGACGGTGATCGCGGGTGGTGACGACGAGGGGGTGCGCGCGTCGTCGGCACTGTCGTCGGCGACACCGCTTTCCTACGGTCTCGGAGATGAGAACGATGTCCGGCTGGCCATCCGCGAGCCCGATGGCTGGGACGCCGAGGGGACCCTCGATATCGGGGGCGACAGCGTGGAACTGCGGTTGCGGGTCCCCGGGACCCACAACCTGCTCAACGCCACCGCAGCGGTCCTCGCGGCCCGGGAAGCGGGGGTGGAGCCGGGTGCGGCGGCTGAAGCGCTCGCGGGGTTCACCGGCGTGCGCCGGCGGTTCGAGTACCGGGGCTCCGGCGGCGGCGCGGAGTTCTTCGACGACTACGCGCACCATCCGACGGAGATCGTGGCCACGCTGTCGGCGGCCGCGCGGCGCTCCGGCCACGAACGCCTCCTTGCGGTCTTCCAGCCACACCGGTACACCCGGACGCAGTCCCTCTGGCGGGAACTCGGGGAGAGCCTGGCGGAGGCGGATGTCGTGGTCGTGACCGACATCTACGCGGCTGGGGAGGATCCGATCCCGGGTGTGTCGGGGAAGCTGCTCGTCGACGCGCTCGCGGGCACCGGCTGGCGGAACCGGCTGGTGTACCTGCCACGACGCCTGGACGTGGTTCGGTTCCTCGCGGACGAGACCCGCAGCGGCGACCTCGTCCTGACGCTCGGGGCCGGCGACATCACCGTCGTCGCCGACGAAACGCTGGAGCGGATCCGGGGGGAGGCGTGAGCCCGGCCGGCGGCGAAGAGGCGATCACTCGAGCCGAGGATATCCTCCGGCGGGCGTGTGGCGACCGCGTTCGGACCGACTACCCGCTCGCACCCCTGACGACGTTCCGGATCGGCGGCCCTGCGGCCCTGTACCTGGAGCCGGAGTCGGTGACCGACCTGGAGTCCGCGGGTGAGGCGATCCGCGACACGGAGGTGCCATTCGCGGTTCTCGGGAAAGGGTCGAATGTCTTGATCTCCGACGATGGTTTCCGGGGTCTGGTGCTCCGCCTAGGGAAGGGCTTCCGTTGGACGGGACGAGACGGGACGACGCTCACCGCCGGCAGTGCGATGCCGGTCCCTGCCCTCGCAGGGGTCGCGTTCCAGCACGGTCTCGCCGGGCTCGAGTTCGGTGTGGCCATCCCCGCGACACTCGGCGGCGCGGTCCGGATGAACGCCGGGGCGCATTCCCATTCGATGTCGGAGGTGCTGAGCGAGGTGAACGTCTTCCTGCTGGGCGAGGGGCGTATGCGCCCGGTGTCGGCTGCAGACGCCGGCCTCTCCTACCGGCGATCGAACCTGCCCGATGACGGCATCGTGGTGAGTGCCGTGCTGGATCTGGCCGAGGGGGATCGCCACCGGATCAAGGGTCACATGGACGAGGCGCGGGAGTGGCGAAGGGCCACGCAGCCGCTCGCCGAGCCGAACTGCGGGAGCGTCTTCAAGAACCCTCCCGAGGATCATGCGGCCAGGCTGGTCGAAGAGTCCGGCGGCAAGGGGCTGGCCGTCGGCGGCGCCCAGGTATCGGAGAAACACGCGAACTTCATCGTGGCGTCCCCGGGAGCCACGGCCGCCGACGTCGTCGCGTTGATCCGGCGGATCCGGGAGGTCGTCCGCGAACGCTCGGGCGTCGAACTCGAACCGGAGGTGCATCTGATCGGTGACTTCTCCCAAACACCTCTCTAGGCGCTTCGGCGCACACGGATGGAAGGTATGGGCCGTGACGGCCGCGTCGCTCGCCGTCCTGGCCGGGGTCGCCTTCGCAGTGGCCGCCTCTCCGCTGTTCCAGATCAAGACGGTGGAGATCAGCGGTACCTCGGAGCTCGGCCGCGACGACGTCCTGCGCGCGGCAGGACTTCGGTCCGACACGAACCTGATCACCCTGTCGCCCGGCGCGCTGGAGGGCCGGCTGGAAGCAGGCCCGTGGATCCAGGAGGCGACGGTTGAGCGGCAGTTCCCCTCGACGCTGGTCATCGGCATCACCGAGCGACGTCCCGTAGTCACGGTTCGCAGGAACGGCGCCTACTGGATCGTGGCGACCGACGGCGTGACACTGGAGGAGTCGTCACGGGACCCGAAGCTGCCGCCCGTCAGGGGCGCACGCCCGGCTCCGGTTGGGGAGTCGTCAGCCCCCGTTGCAACGGCCGCCGCGGTCGCCGCAGCGTGGCCCGAGGTGGTCTTGGCCGAGGATCCCCAGATCGAGATCGCGCCGGACGGGACGATCTCGATCCAGCTCCGCCGGGACGTCGTGGTCGACTACGGGATGCCGACCGATCCGGGTCTGAAGGCACAGGCCCTCGCCGGGGTACTGGATTGGTCGCAGCGGAAGAAGGAGCGTCTGGTATCGATCGACCTCCGCGTTCCCGGAGCGCCGGCGGCCGAGCTCGATGACGGGAGCAAGCGGACGGTCTCGGAAGCCTCACCCGATACCGACGCAGGCGGCGGGAAGGACGACGGGAACGCTGGCGAACGCGATCGGACGAGCGAGGAGTCACCCTCTCCGACGCCGTAGATGTGTCACCCATGCCGACAACGGGCGAGGCAGTGAAGCTTGACGCGCCTGCGCCTACGTAGTACATTCCGTCAGCTTAAGGTTCACTATAGATAACAATTAAGTTGTACTTGAGGTTGATGTTTGCAGGCACGGAGGGACCTTGAGCGCGAACCCCTCGGGCGCTTCCCCCGTCGGGCCACGGGATACGGAGGTCGAGAAACGATGATGGAGTCTCCTTCCAACTACTTGGCGGTCATCAAGGTCGTCGGCATCGGCGGCGGCGGCGTGAACGCCGTCAACCGGATGATCGAGGCCGACCTGCGGGGCGTCGAGTTCGTCGCGGTGAACACGGACGCGCAGACCCTCATGATGTCCGACGCGGACGTGAAGCTGGACATCGGTCGTGAGACAACCCGCGGCCTCGGAGCCGGATCGGATCCGGAGGTCGGACGCTCCGCCGCAGAGGAGCACTCCGACGAGATCCAGGAGACCCTCAAGGGCGCGGACATGGTGTTCATCACCGCCGGCCAGGGCGGCGGAACCGGGACGGGTGCGGCACCCATCATCGCCGAGGTCGCACGCGACATGGGCGCGTTGACCATCGGCGTCGTCACGCGACCGTTCGGATTCGAGGGACGCAAGCGCGCGACGCAAGCAGACGTCGGGATCAACGAGCTGAAGCAGTCGGTCGACACCTTGATCATCGTCCCGAACGACCGGCTCCTCCAGGTATCCGATGCCAGCACCCCGATGGTGGACGCGTTCCGCATGGCGGACCAGATCCTTTACCAAGGCGTCGAGGGCATCACGTCGCTCATCACGACGCCGGGCCTGATCAACCTGGACTTCGCCGACGTGAAGACCGTGATGACCGGCGCCGGTTCGGCCCTCATGGGCATCGGTCACGGCTCCGGCGATGACCGGGCCTCGGAAGCCGCGAAGGCTGCGATCTCGTCGCCGTTGCTCGAGTCCTCGATCGACGGCGCGAAGGGCGTGCTTCTGTCGATCGCCGGGCCGTCCGACCTCACGCTCCACGAGGTCAACCAGGCGGCCGAGGCCATCACCCGCGTCGCGCATCCGGACGCGAACATCATCTTCGGCGCGGTGGTCGCCGACGAACTGGGCGACGAGGTCCGTGTGACGGTCATCGCCGCCGGGTTCGACAAGCTCACCTCGACGGCGGCGCTGGACTCCCGTCTGTCGCGCATCCTCGAGGAGCCCACACCACTGCTCGGCGAGGAGATCACGGCGCGGGCCCCGGCAGCCGCCAGAGAACCGGCACCGGTCTCCTCGATCCTGGAGGAAGAGGAGGACGCGTTGTTCCGTCCGGCGCCGGAGACCGTGGTCTTCGACGCCGAGGAGGATCTCGACATCCCGGACTTCCTCAAGAGTTAGACCCGACCGCCCCGCGTGGCCCGGCGGTCATGGGGACGGAGAGGACAACGATAGGCGCCCTTCCCCCGCCTCTCGTGAACGGTTCCTCTCCGTCCCCGCACCACCCTTCCGATCCATCCCTCCTGTCCCGACCCTTCTGAGACGATGCGTCCATGATCGAGCGGCGTGACCTCGGCGACGGAGCGCACGCACTGGTCTCCGCGACCCTGGAAGAGGCGGGCTTCCTCGCCGCCTTCACTGAGCGGACCGGGGGAGTCTCGAGCGAGGAATTCTTCTCCCTGAACCTGTCGTACTCGTCGGGCGACGAACCTGCGAAGGTGGCGGCGAACAGGACCCAGGTCGTCGAGGCACTCGAGATCGCCCCCTTCGCGCTCGGCGGCCAGGTGCACGGCGCCACCATCGCCCAGGTCGGACCGGCCAAGGCTGCCAGCGGTTGGGACGGGCCCGACGGAGTCATCTCTGAAACCGACGGTCTGACCACCCGTAGTGCTGGCCTGCCCGTGGCCGTGGCGACGGCCGACTGCGTCCCAGTCATCGTCGCCTCCGCCACCGAGAGCCGGCTCGCGGTGGTCCATGCAGGCTGGCGCGGGGTCGCTGCGGGCATGATCGAGAAGGCCGTGGCCCTGTTCGCCGAACCCGGGCGTGCCCTGGCCGCCATCGGACCTTGCGCGGGGGTATGCCACTACGAGGTCGGGCCGGATGTGGCCCTGGCGGTGTCGGCCGGAACCACCGGGGGAGCAGTCACCGAGGAACGCGGCGGCTCGCTCTACCTGGACCTGTCCGCGACGATCGCCGGAACGCTTGCGGGCCTCGGGGTCGAGGCGGAGGAAACGCGCCTCTGCACCATCCACGAGACCGACCGCTTCTTCTCCCATCGGCGCGCTGGGGCGTGCGGCCGCCAGATGGCGATCGGGATGCGCCGCTCATGAACGGCGCTGCCTCCGACATGCCTTCGCGGCTCGCGTCGACCCGGGCCGGGATCGAGGATGCGGCGGCGCGATCGGGGAGGTCCGCCGAGGACGTCACTCTCGTGGCGATCGGTAAGTACGTGTCGGCCGGGTACCTCGCCGAAGCCGCAGCACTCGGCGTGAGCGACTTCGGCGAGAACTACGTCCAGGAACTCGTCGTCAAGCGCGAGGCGGTGGCCGGCGTCGCATGGCACTTCATCGGAACCCTCCAGAGCAATACCGCACACCGCGTGGCCGAAACCGCGGACTGGGTCCACACCCTGGTCCCGGGACGGGCGACACTGCGGCTGGCCAAACGAGCAGCGGCCCAGGGCCGGCGGATCCCGGCCCTGATCCAGGTGGACTTCACCGGAGCGCGGACCGGGACCCCGGCCCACGGCGTGGAGGCCTTCGCCGACCTGGTCGCCGGCCTCGAGGGGGTCGAGCTCCGGGGCCTGATGACCTTGCCGCCGATCCCGGAAACGGCCGAGGACGCCCGCCCCTGGTTCGTTCGCCTCCGGGAGCTGCGGGACCGGGTCGTCGAGGCCCACCCCCAGGCGGTGGAACTTTCCATGGGAATGTCCCTGGATTACGGCGTGGCGGTAGAGGAAGGCGCTACGATGGTGCGGGTCGGAACCGCGCTGTTCGGCGAACGGCCGGTGACCCGGACACCGTAGGAGGATCGGAGATGGCCGGCGTGTGGAAGAAGACGCTCTCGTACCTCGGGCTCGTCGAGGACGACGAATACGAGGACCTGGACGACATCGGAGCCGAGGTCGCAGCCGAGCCAGCGCCCGTTCGCAGGCTGGGCCGTTCCTCGAGGTCTGGAACCAGTACCGCGGCGCACGATCCGGTCGTCCGGACCATCTCGCCGGCGCGCGCCGGCCCGTCGGGCGGGTCTATCCACAAGACCGAACCGAAGCGCTTCAACGACGCACGGGAGGTCGGGGACCGGTACAAGGAGGGCGTGCCGGTGATCATGAACCTCCAGAGCACCGACGATGCCATCGCCCGGCGCCTCGTCGACTTCGCGTCGGGCCTCGTGTACGGACTCGACGGGGCGATCGAAACCGTCGCCAACCGCGTCTACCTGCTGACGCCGGCCAACATGGAGGTGTCCGCGGAGGAACGCGAACGACTCCGTGAGGGCGGCTTCTACAACCAGTTCTAGCCGGTCGGCGCCGTGATGCTCGCACAAGTCGCGCCCAACAACGTCGTTGTCCGCATCATCTGCGTCGCCCTCTCCATCTACTGGATCATCCTGTTCGCGCGGATCATCTGGTCGTGGTTCCCGGTGCCGTTCTCGGGCCCCGGGAAGACCCTCCACACACTCCTGATGGACCTCACGGACCCGGTGCTCAAGCCCCTGAGCAAGCTGCTCCCACCGATCCGGGCGGGAGCCGTCGGGCTGGACCTTTCGCCCATCATCGCCTTCGTCATCCTGATGGTCTTGCGGACCGCGATATGCTGATGACGCTTCCTCGCAAGCTGCCTTCCCCGCGGCCCTGGGGGTGAGCCATGTTCAAGAAGAAGAAGGAAAAGGAAGAAACGGGTCTCGAGCCGGGGGCGGATCAGCCCGCCGGACCGGGATTGACGCCGCTGGATATCCAGCAGCAGGCGTTCCGGCAGGCATTCCGGGGCTACAACGAGAAGGACGTCGATGAGTTCCTCGACACCCTGACCGAGCAGTACACGCGCTTGACCGAGGAGAACAGGCGTCTGCGCTCAGGGGCCGGATTGCCGGCCGTCGGAGGGAACCCGGCCGGATCGGCTGATGCCGATGCGATCAGGGCCCAGGCGCAGCAGGAGGCCGCGGCGGTTCTGGCTGACGCGCGCGCCCGAGCGGCCGCGATGGGCGGGGAGGCGAGCAGCCCGGGGGGCGGCGACAAGGCCGCCGTGCAGGGGTTCCTCAAGCAAGAACGTGACTTCCTCCACGGGATGGCCGGAACGATCCAGCAGCACGCCGACACCATCCGAGAGATGGCCAAGACCTTCCAGCAGCAGATGAAGGCGGGCTCATCGACCGGCGTGGCCACGTCGGCCGTGCCGAGCACACCGGATGCGGGATCAGCGGTACCCACTCCGGCCCCGGAGGCCGCTGAGGCAGCGGGGTCGGCGTCGGCTTCGGTGCCGCCCGAGGCTCGGGCCTCGGTCCCACCGCCGGTCGTCGATTCTGCATGGACGGCGACGGCTTCTCCGGCTGCCGCGCCCGTGGTGACCGAGACCGAGACCGAGACCGAGACGGTCATCTCTATCCCGCCCTCCGAGGTGGACACGCCTACCGGGGAGACGCCCATCATCGAGGCTCCGATCATTGGGACGCCGGCCGAGGTTCCGTCGGTCGACGAGGCCTCCTTCGAGCAGGCGGAGGCCCAGACGGAAGTGACCGACACGGGCAGGCCGCAAGAGCAGCGTTCACTCCGCGAGCTCTTCTGGGGCGAGGAGTAACGGCCTCTCCTCAGGCGCGGCGGAGTGTGACCGTGATCGGGAGTCCCTCGAGATCTGCGGTTTCGCGGTGTACGTCGCCCTCGAGTTCGCCCGGCGTGATCGACGTCGCCAGCGTTTCCCCGCTGATGTAGTCGCCGAACGCATCGAGCGCCTCCGAGACCGAACCCGAGGCATCGACACCGAGTTCGATGCGGTCTGACACGTCCAGACGGGCGGCCTTGCGCGCGTCCTGGATCACCCGAACGAGGTCGCGTGCGAGCCCCTCCTGCTTGAGCTGCGGGGTGGGCTCCAGGTCCAAGGCGACGGTCAACGCGCCGTCGGTAGCCACGCCCCATCCGGCCTTGGTCTCCTGGGTCAGGTCCACGTCACCCGGCTCGATGCCCACCTTCTTGAGGCCGCCGAGCGAGAGCTGAACCTGTTCGCCGCGGCCGAGAGCAGCCGCGAGGGTCCCGTCGTCGGCGGCAAGCGCTTCCGCGAGTGACTTCACTCGCTTCCCCAGCTTGGGGCCGAGCACCTTGAAGTTGGGCTTGGCGCGCCACCCGCCGAGTTGCTCCGTGGATTCGGTGAAGACAACCTCCTTCACGTTCAGCTCTTCCGCGATGACGCCGAGCAGCGGCTGGAGTGCCTCGCGGTCGCCTGAGTAGTGCACGATCGCCTCCGCCAGCGGTCGGCGGACCTTGACACGGGCGTCGCTGCGAACGGTCCGGCCGAGCGACGCGATGTCCCTCGCGGCCTGCATGGTGACGTCCAGCGTGGCGTCGACGTCGCTCGTGTCGGGCTCTGGGTAGTCCGACAGGTGAACCGACTCGGGCGCTCCCGGCCCGGAGAGGTTGCGCCAGAGTTCCTCCGCCACGAAGGGCGTGAACGGCGCCAGGAGCTGGGAGAGCGTCACCAGGCTCTCGTGCAGCGTGCGGTACGCGGCTACCTTGTCGGCCGCGTTCGCCTCGCCGCCCGGGTCCCAGAAGCGCCGCCGGGCGCGCCGTACGTACCAGTTGGACAGGTCGTCCACGAAGGTGGCGATGCGCCGCCCAGCGCCGGTCGCGTCGTAGGCCTCCAGTCCCTCGCGCGCGGTGCGGACCGTATCGGCGAGCTGGGACAGGAGCCAGCGGTCCAGCAGTGGACGATCCGCCGTCGGCACCTCCGCCGCCGCCTCCGGGTCGAATCCGTCGGCGTTCGCGTAGGTCACGAAGAACGAGTAGACGTTCCAGAGCGTGAGGAGGAACTGGCGGACGCTCTTGTCGAGGATCTCCATGCCGATCCGCCGTGACGCCCAGGGGGAGCCGCTGGTCAGCAGGAACCAGCGCAGCGCATCGGCGCCCTGGCGGTTCAGAACGTCCCAGGGGTCGATCGCGTTGCCGAGGGACTTGGACATCTTGCGCCCGTCCACGTCGACGATGTGTCCGAGGCAGACCACGTTGCGGTACGGCGTGTCGTCGAAGTGCAGGACCCCTTCGGCCATCAGCGTGTAGAACCACCCGCGCGTCTGGTCGATGGCCTCAGAGATGAAGTCGGCAGGGAACCGGCGCTCGAAGCGTTCGCGGCTCCCGTCGGCGTAGGGGTAACCCCACTGCGCGAACGGCATCGCGCCGGAGTCGTACCAGGCGTCGATCACTTCGGTGAGGCGGCGAGCCTCCTTCCCGCAGCCCGGGCAAGGGAGCGTGACCTCGTCGATCGCCGGCCGATGCGGATCCACACCGCTCACGTCACGGCCCGCGAGCGAGCCGAGCTCCTCCAGCGAGCCGACGGCGGTCGTGTGGCCGTCTTCGCACCGCCAGATCGGGAGCGGCGTTCCCCAGTAGCGGTCTCGCGAGAGTGCCCAGTCGACGTTGTTCGCCAACCAGTTCCCGTACCGGCCGTCCTTGATGTGTTCGGGGAACCAGTTCACGCCCTGGTTGACCTCGAGGAGGCGGTCCTTCTTCGCGGTGGTACGGACGTACCAGGACGTGCGTGCGTAGTACAGGAGCGGCGTCTTGCAACGCCAGCAGAAGGGGTAGCTGTGCGTGTAGGTCTCGGCCCTGAGCAGCAGCCCGCGTCGCTCCAGGTCCTCGATGATGTGCGGGTCAGCGTCCTTGACGAACCGTCCATGGACGAACTCCGGTGCGTCGCCGGTGAACTTGCCCTCCGCATCGACCGGGTTGAACACGGGCCAGCCGTTCGCGCGGCCGATCTCGAGGTCGTCGGCACCGAACGCCGGTGCGATGTGCACGACGCCGGTGCCGTCGTCCATCGACACGAAGTCTCCGGCGACGATCGTGTGGGTCGAGCCCTCCTCGACGTTCTCGAAGGGCGGCGCGTAGCGGGCGCCGACCAGCAGCTCGCCGGGCAGGTCCGCGAGTTCCTTCGCGCCGGGGAGGACCTTCTCGCGCAACGGCTCGGCGATGATCAGCATCTCGCCGCCGTGCTCGACGACGGTGTAGGTCTCGCCGGGCGCGATAGCCAGGCCGAGGTTCGAGAGCAGGGTCCAGGGCGTGGTGGTCCAAACGGCGATCTTCGCGCCGACCAGATCCTCGTCCGCCGGGCAGTCCGTGATCTCGAGCTTGAGGAAGACGCTCGGATCGTCGGTCTCCTCGTAGCCGAGCGCGACCTCCGCGTCCGAGAGCGCCGTCCCGCAGCGCGGGCAGTAGGCGGTGACCTTATGGTCCTCGACCAGCAGGCCCTCGTCGAAGAGGCGCTTGAGGGACCACCACACACTCTCGACGTACTCGGTCGACATCGTCCAGTACGCGTCAGACAGGTCCAGCCAGAACCCGATCCGCTCGGTGAGTCTTTCCCAGTCGTCGACGTAACGCGTCACCGACTCACGGCACAGGCGGGTGAACTCCTCGATGCCGAACGCCTCGATGTCGCTCTTGGTCGTGGTCCCGATCTCCTTCTCGACCTCAAGTTCCACGGGCAGTCCGTGGCAATCCCACCCTGCTTTCCGCGGGACCGAGTAGCCGGTCATCGTCTTGAAGCGGGGGTAGACGTCCTTGAAGGTGCGCGGTTCGACGTGATGGATGCCGGGCCGGCCGTTCGCCGTGGGCGGCCCCTCGTAGAAGACCCACTCCGGCGCGCCCGCCCGCAGGTCGAGGCTCTTGGCGAAGACCTCGGCGTCCTTCCAGAACGCGAGGATGCGCTCCTCGAGCGCGGGGAAGCTCACCTTCGGATCGACCGGCTCGAACCTGCTCACTCGCTTTCCTCCCATGGAACGCGAAAGCGCCCCGTCCCTCGTGGGGACGAGGCGCGAGCCCCGCGGTACCACCCCGCTTGCCGCCCCCTCACGGACGCGACCCCTTGCCGGCGGCGAACACCGTCTCCCGCGGTCACGGGCGGACCCGGCTGCGTCTACTGGGATGGCCGCCGTGGCGTCCGTCCGTTCGGGCAGCGGCTCGGGGAGGATCTTCGGGCCGGTCTCGCCGCCGGGCTCGCACCGTCCCCGGCTCGCTCTTGGCGAGGGCGCCGACCGTACTCGTTCCCGTCGTCGCCGTTCAGGGAGCATCCTACAGCGGCGGCGACCGTCGCCGTCCGTAGTGGTGCCGAGGTCGCCCCCAGTGGCATGGGGTCGGACCGAGCCAGATATCCAGGCACGACCGACCGACCGTTAGGCAGGTCCGTGCGCGAACCCTCGGCCCTGCCGGGTGCTCGGTGCTACCATCCCCCAGCTATGGCGGCGAAACCGTTCACCAGGGACGAGCTGAAGGACATCCGCAAGCGCCTGGAGCAGGAGCGCGTAGAGCTGGCGACCCAGCTCAAGGACATCGAGGAGGAATCCTTCTCTGGAACCCAGGCGGAGATGTCCGGCGAGACGGGCTTCGACGAGGAGTTCGCGGACGCCGGGAGTTTCACGCTGGAGCGCGAGTCCGCCCTCTCGATCGAGAACAACGTCCGCGACCTGATCCAGAAGATCGGCCACGCCCTCGAGCGCATGGACGACGGGAAGTTCGGGGTCTGTGAGCGATGCGGCAAGATGATCGAGAAGGCCCGGGTGAAGGCCCTCCCGTACGCCACCCTCTGCATCAAAGACGCCCAGGCCGAAGCTCGCCTTCGGTGAACCTGCTGCAGCGCCCCGCGCGCTGGCTGTACCTTTCCGCGGTAGTCGTGCTGCTGCTCGACGCCGGAACGAAGGTCCTGGCCCGTGGGTTCCTTGCGGACGGACCGCCGATCGTCGTCATCCCCCGGGTGCTGCACCTCACGTACACGACGAACACCGGCGGCGCGTTCGGGTTACTGGAGGGTCTGCCGTGGCTGTTCGCGCTGGCGACGATCGGTGTGTCGATCGCGATCGTATGGGCCGCGGCGCGGATCAAGCGGCCGTTCGTTGCGGTCGCGCTGGGGATGATCCTGGGCGGGGCGCTGGGCAACCTCGCCGACCGGCTCTCGGGTGGCCTGTCCCTGGATGGCAAGGTCACCGACTTCATCGACTTCCGGATCTGGCCGGTGTTCAACGTAGCCGACACCGCGATCGTGCTGGGCGCGCTCCTCCTGGTGCTCGCGGGGATCCGACGGGACCACGATGACGAGGGCGATGCCACGGAGACCGACGGCGCCGACGGGACGAGCGATGGGGGCGACTGAATTCGTCGCCATCGGCGCGGGCCGGCTCGATCGCTTGATCGCGGAGGAGCTGGGCGTTCCGCGAGCCGATGTTCAACGAGCGATCGAAGCGGGCCGCGTGCAGGTCGATGGTGCGTCGCGCTCGAAGTCCTTCGGTCTCACTGGAGGGGAACGCATCACGGTCGACCTAGCAGCGGACGTGGCGCTGGTTCCCGAGGGTCCGCCGGTCCCGATCCTGTGGGACGACGAGCATCTGGCGGTGATCGACAAGCTGGCAGGGTTGGTGACCCACCCCACGGCGGGCCGGCGGACGGGCACGCTGGTGAACCGGCTGCTCGGGATGGGTGTGCCGCTGGCTCCCGCCGGAGGTCCGTCGCGGCCGGGGATCGTCCATCGGCTCGACGCCGGTACCTCGGGGCTGATGATCGTCGCGAAGGACGACCGGTCGTTCGAGGCGCTGCAAGACATGCTGCGCGAGCATGCCGTCGATCGCCGGTACCTGGCGCTGGTGCGGGGCGTCCCCGAGAACGACCGGTTCGTGGTGGACGCACCCCTGGAACGGAAGCGGGCCAAGATCGTGGTCCGGCCGGTCGCCGGGCGCGCAGCCGAGACGGCGTTCGAGGTGCTGGAACGGTTCGACCGGGCGGCGCTGCTCGAGGGAACGCCCCGGACCGGACGGACCCACCAGATCCGCGTGCACCTGTCCGCGATCGGGCACCCGATCCTGGGGGACAAGACCTACGGCGGTGGCGGCGACGACGCGAAGCGGCTCGGCCTGACCCGCCCGTTCCTGCACTCGTGGCGGCTGGCGTTCACCCACCCGATCACCGGTGAACGGATCGACTGCGAGGCCGAGCTACCGGAGGACCTACGCGAGGCACTCGATCGTCTCGGCCGGGCTAGCGGGTCTTCGCCGGCTCCTTGAGCCACAGGGCGAACTGGGTGCGGACCTCTTCGCGCGAGGCGAGGACGGCGTCTTCGACATCGGGCGGGAGTCTGCGGCTCTCGATCAGCTCGTTCAGTTTCTGCGTGTCGACCGACAGGATCTGCTCCCACAGTCCCAGCGGTTCGAGGATCTGGCGGAGGCGCTCCTCGTCCGGCTGCGAGACGTGCTGGGTCCGGCGCGAGATGGCTGCGCCGTCGGTTCCGAAGAGGCGCTTGTACCCGTGCTCGTCGCAGAACGCGTTGATCAGGCCAGCGAGCTCGTCGATCCGCCTGTAGACGCGCCGGCCCTCGCGCTTGAGCCCGATCCACTCGTCTACGACCTCGGTCATCTTCGGCGCCAGGTCGCCTTCCTCCTGCTCGAAGCGGTGCCGGAATACCGGGCACAGCCGCTGGAAGTCGCACCAGTCGCAGAGGGGGTTCTCGCGGGCTTCGAACTTGCCGGCCTCGATCCGCTCGGCGGCCGTCGCGATGCGGCGGCGCAACTCGTCGGCGTCGGCGGAGGAGCGGGTCGTGGACATCCGCTGGCCGGGGAGCAGGTAGTACAGGGTCAGGCGCTCGGGTTCGATGCCCCACACCTCACGCGCCGCGAGGTAGTAGACGGATAGCTGGAGGTCCTGATCGATGCGGGCCTGCGGCGGCAGGCGCCGGTTGGTCTTGTAGTCGATGATCTCGTAGCCGCCGCCGGGGATCCGGTCCATCCGGTCGATGACGCCGGTCAGTTGCACGCCCTCGACGTCGATCGCGAACCGCGACTCCGCCGCCGCCGGGATCCGGTAGCTGTCCGCGTTCTCGACGTGGTACTGGGTCAGGACCTGGCGCCCGTGGTCGTAGTAGCTCTGCTCCTCGCCCTCGCTGGCGTAGCCATCGGAGACCCAGACGTGCTCAAGTGTCTCGAGGAGTTCATCGAGCGACGGCGCGACAGGCACGGGCCGGTTGTGGAAGCGATAGAGGGCTTGGTGCAATGAATCGCCGAAGGACAGCGCCGGCGCGGCCTTGCCGGGGATCCGTTCGAGGTAGGAGAAGCGGTACTTGGCGGGGCAGGTTTCGTAGGTGTTGAGGCTCGTATATGACAGCCTCATACCTCGATGTCCCTCCCCCCTTGAAAGGCCGCTCCGGCTGAGCATATAGTGAGCGGCACGCGAATCACAAGGATGTCATTTCCCACAGGTTTTCCCCAGGCCTGAGGAGGCGGCGCGACAGTACCCACTGAAGGACCGGATGGCCGAAGGCTTCGTTCACCTCCATACGCACACCGAATACTCGCTCCTGGATGGCGCGTCCCGTATCGGGCCGCTATTCGAGAAGGCCGGCGAGCTGCAGATGCCGGCCCTAGCGATGACCGACCACGGCGTGATGTTCGGCGCGCTGGAGTTCTATCGGGCGGGACGCGAGGCCGGGGTCACGCCGATCCTGGGCGTCGAGGCGTACGTCGCGCCGGGCTCGCGCTTCGATCGCCAGCCGGGTGAGTCCGAAGCCAAGTACCGCCACCTGACGATCCTGGTCAAAGACGAGACCGGGTACCGCAACCTACTGCGGCTGGTCACCGACGCGTATCTCGAGGGGTTCTATCACCGGCCGAGGATCGACAAGGAGCTGCTGGCCGAGCACGCGGAGGGCCTGATCGGGCTATCGGGGTGTCTGGCCGGTGAGGTCCAACGGCTGCTGCTGTCCGGCCAGCGCGACCGGGCCGCCGAGGTCGCGGGCGCGTACGGCGACATATTCGGGAAGGGGAACTACTTCCTGGAGATGCAGGATCACGGGATCGCCGAGCAGCGTCAGGTGAACCCCATGATGATCGAGCTCGCCGCGACGACCGGCATCCCGATGGTCGCCACGAACGACCTGCATTACACCGAGCGCTCGGACGCCCAGGCACACGACATCCTGCTGTGCATCCAGCAGCAGAAGAAGCAATCCGATACCGACCGACTGCGCTTCGACGGCGACCACTTCTATCTGAAGTCGCCGCAGGAGATGCGTCAGGTCTTCCGTGAACTCCCGGATGCCTGCGACACCACACTCGCGATCGCCGAGATGATCGAGCCGATCGCCGAGCTGGAGCGGGTCCTGGTCGAGGGACGGACGGAGTTCCGGGTGCCGCATTTCGATTCCCCGGACGGGATGGACCGGGATACGTACCTGCGGCGATTGGTCGACGAGGGCGCCGTCGAGCGCTACGGCGAGGTCACCTCTGAGATCCGTGAGCGGATCGACCACGAACTGGGCGTCATCTCGGACATGGGGTTCGCCGGCTACTTCCTTATCGTGTGGGACCTGATCCGTTTCGCCCGTGACAGTGGGATCCGCGTGGGTCCGGGGCGCGGGTCAGCGGCCGGCTCGGTCGTGTCGTACTGCCTGCGGATCACCGATCTGGACCCGCTGCGGTACTCCCTGATCTTCGAGCGGTTCCTGAACCCCGGCCGCATCCAGATGCCCGATATCGACATGGACTTCGACGAACGTCGGCGTGACGAGGTGATCCGGTACGTCGCCCAGAAGTACGGCGAGGACCACGTCGCGCAGATCATCACGTTCCAGACGATCAAGGGGAAGCAGGGCATCCGCGACTCTGCGCGCGTGCTCGGGTTCCCGGCGTCGGTGGGGGACCGCATCGCCAAGATGTACCCGCCCGCCATCATGGGCCGCGACTACCCGATCGAGCAGGCACTCGAGCTGTCGCCGGAGCTGAAGGCGGCGTACCTGCAAGAGCCGGAGGCGCAGGAGATCATCGACAGCGCCCGGGCCCTGGAGGGACTGCGGCGCGAGGACTCGGTCCACGCCGCGGGCGTCGTGATCGGCGATGCGCCGCTCGTGAACTACCTGCCGCTCAAGCTCGCCAAGGACTCGCGCGACGACTCGCGGCGCATCGTGACGCAGTTCGACATGCACGGCGTCGAGAAACTCGGCCTGCTCAAGATGGACTTCCTCGGCCTCCGCAACCTTTCCGTGATCGAGGACACGGTGATGCACCTGCGTCGGCGCGGGGTGGACCTGGACATCGACCATATCCCCCTGGACGATGCTGAGACGTACGCGATGCTCTGCCGTGCCGACACCACCGGCGTCTTCCAGATGGAGTCCGGCGGCATGCGCGAGCTGATCAAGAGCCTTGCGCCGGACCGGTTCGAGGACCTGATGGCCCTGGTCGCCCTGTACCGCCCCGGACCCCTGAACCAGGGGATGCACATCGAGTACGCGGAACGCAAGCATGGGCGGCGTCCGGTGACGTACCCGCATCCGGACCTGGAGGAGATCCTCGGGGGGACCTACGGCGTCATGGTCTACCAGGAGCAGGTCATGCAACTGGCCGTGCTCGTCGCCGGCTACTCGATGGCCGAAGCCGACGACCTGCGTTCGGTCATGGGCAAGAAGAAGCGCGACGCAGTCGCCAAGCACCGCCAGAAGTTCACGGCCGGGACGATCGAGAACGGCTACCCGGAGAAGTTGGCGCGCGAGCTGTTCGACCTGATGGAGCCGTTCGCCGACTACGGTTTCAACGCTTCGCACGCGTGCGCCTACGCGTACGTCGCCTACCAGACCGCCTTCCTGAAAGCGCATCACCCGGTCGAGTTCATGGCGGCGATGCTGACCAGCGTCAAGGGTGACAAGGATAAGAAGCCGTTCTACCTGTACGCGTGCCGCTCGATGGACATCGAGGTCCTGCCGCCGGACGTCAACGAGTCCGGGATCAACTTCCGCCCGACGACGGACGGGAAACCGAAGATCCGATACGGGCTCTCGGCGGTGCGCAACGTGGGCGAGGGCGCCGTCCAGCAGATCATCGCGGCGCGCGACAAGTACAGCGCGTTCTCCTCGTTCACCGACTTCTGCCGCAAGGTCGATCCGGGGGTGCTGACCAAGAAGGTGCTCGAGAGCTCGGTCCTGGCGGGCGCGTTCGACTCGATGGGCTACACGCGCCGCGGGCTGATCGAGGGCTACGACAAGGTGTCGGGTCCGATCGTCTCCGAGCGCAAGGCCGAGGCAGCGGGTCAATTCTCGCTCTTCGGCGGCGGCGGCGGGACCGGCGACGAAGCCGGAGCGACGGAGATCGACGAGTCGGTACTGGCCGGCGAGGAGTTCGACAAGCGAGACTTCCTGCGCCTGGAGAAGGAGATGCTCGGCCAGTACGTGACCGACCACCCCCTGCTGGAGGTGACGGATGCCCTGATCCGCCAGACCGATACCGAGATCACGCACCTGGGGAACAAGGGCGACGGTGACTTGGTCACCGTCGGGGGCATCATCGCGACCGTGGCGCGCCGCTATACGAAGAAGGGCGAGCCGTACGCGCTCTTCCGCGTCGAGGATCTGGCCGGCGGTGTGTCGGCGGTGGCGTTCCCGAACATCTACGAGCAGGCGCCCGATCTGATCGCGGTCGACCAGATGGTCGTGGTTACCGGCCGGGTCGATCTGCGGGGCCGGGAACTTCAACTCCGCGCCGTGGAGGTCAGGCCGCTCGAAACGGCCAGAGGCAGCGGCGGCGGGCGCGAGGCGCCCTCGGCACCCGGAGATCCGGTCATCGTCGAAGTCCCGGCCGCGAGCTGTACGAACGGGATGCTCGCCCAGCTCAAGGAGGTCCTGGCCGCGAACCCCGGCACGACGCCGGTGATGATGCGCCTGGTCGGGGAGGCGGGCGTGACCCCGCTGCGCCTCGGAGATGGCTACAAGGTCGATCCGACCGCCGGGCTGCTCTCCGAACTGCGGGTCCTGCTGGGGCCCCACGCGGTCCGTCAGGAACCGGTCGGCGGCTCTACCGCTGCATGAGCCATCCCGGCTAGGCTGCCAACGTGGCTTTCGATGTGATCCCGGCCATCGACGTGTTCGATGGAACGCTCGCGAGGTTCTCCGGGGGCACCCGGGTTCCCGTGGAGGAGTTCGGGGGCGACCCGCTGGCTGCGGCGGAGTCGTTCGCGCAGGCCGGGGCGACCTGGGTTCACGTGGTGGACATGAACCTCGCGTTCGAGGGCGCGATGGCCAATGCGGACGTGGTGACCCGGGTGAGTCAGTTGGGGCTCAAGGTGCAGGCGAGCGGCGGCGTCGCCTCCCATGCCGACATCGAGAGGATGTTGGAGGTCGGGGCCGAGCGCATCGTCCTGGGCTCCGCTGCCCTCGCGAATCGGATGCCGGTGGAGATGCTCGTCGCGGAACTCGGGGAGCGGCTGGCGATCGGTCTGGAGATCGACGGTCCGCGCATCGTGCCACGCGGACGTCCCCCACTGGAGATCAGCATCGGCGGGACGGTCGACTGGTTGATCGAGATCGGTGCCACGCGGTTCGTCCGCACGTCGGTGGCACGGGTGGGGGAGCTCTCCGGACCCAACCTCGAAGGGATCACACAGCTGGTCGCTACGGGGCGGCCGGTGATCGCGGCAGGGGGGATCGCGTCGCTCGAGCATCTGCAGGAGGTCGCCGCCAGCGGCGCCGAGGGCGCGGTCGTGGGGCGCTCGGTCTACGAGGGCGGGATCGACCTCGCCGCCGCGATCCGCGAGCACGCCGCCTGAGCGGGCCTGCAGAACACTCGCCCCGTAGAATCGTGGGATGGGCTTCCTCTCCGACCATGTTGCCGAGGTGCGTCACGGCCTCGACGCGCAGCCACTGGATGACGTGACGCTGCTCGAGCGTGCTCGTCTGCAGCCGCCCGCCCGGGCCTTCGCGGCGGCGCTCCGGTCCGGAACACCGGCCGTCATCGCGGAAGTCAAGCAGGCCTCGCCGTCAGCCGGCGAGATCCGCACGACCGACCCCGCCGCGCAGGCTCGCGCCTACACGGACGCGGGCGCCGCCGGGATCTCGGTCTTGACCGAGCCGAAGCACTTCCACGGATCCCTCGCCGATCTGCGCGCTGTCCGGCGGGAGGTGGAGGTGCCGGTGCTGCGGAAAGACTTCCTCGTCCATCCCTCGCAGGTGATCGAATCGCGCGCGGAGGGCGCAGACGCGGTGCTGCTGATCGCGACGTCGCTGTCGGCGTCCGAGCTTGCGACACTGTTGGCGGCCGCGCACGAGCTCGGCATGGAGGCCTTGGTGGAGGCGTTCGGACGCGATGACCTCGATCGTGCGGTTGCGAGCGGAGCCGGTGTCATCGGCGTGAACGCCCGCGACCTGGAGACCCTGGAGGTTGACGAGGGACGCGCGCTCGAGCTGCTTGGGGCGGTGCCCGACGACCGGGTCGCCGTGTTCGAGAGCGGGATCTCGACGCGCGAGCAGGTCAGGCGCGCCACCGATGCGGGCGCCGACGCGATCCTCGTGGGGACGGCGCTCATGGAAGCCGACGATCCCGGCGAGAAGCTCCGGGAACTGCTGGGGGCAGCGGTATGAGCGCAACGGACGTGGCGTCGGCCGAGGAAGCATCGCCCGACCCGCGCGGGCGGTTCGGGACTTTCGGCGGGCGGTATGTGCCGGAGGTCCTGATCCCGGCGCACGACGAGTTGGCCCGGTGGTGGTCGGAGCTGCGTGTCGATAGCTCGTTCCGCGGTGAACTGGACGACCTGCTCGCCTCCTACGTGGGACGCCCGACGCCCCTGACCTACGCGTCGCACCTGTCCGACGAACTCGGGTACCGCGTCTATTTCAAGCGGGAGGACCTCGCGCACACGGGGGCGCACAAGATCAACAACACGATCGGACAGGTGCTCTTGGCGCGGCGGCTGGGAAAGGAGCGGATCATCGCCGAGACCGGTGCCGGGCAGCACGGCGTGGCGACGGCGACCGCCTGCGCACTGTTCGGGCTGCCGTGCGTCGTGTACATGGGCGAAGAGGACACGGTGCGCCAGGCCCCGAACGTGGCGCGGATGAAACTGCTGGGCGCCGAGGTGGTTCCCGTCACCAGCGGGTCCCGGACGCTGAAGGACGCCATCAACGAGGCGCTGCGCGACTGGGCAGCCAGCGTTCGCGACACGCATTACGTGATCGGGTCGGTGGTCGGGGGTCACCCTTTCCCCGCGATGGTGCGGGACTTCCAGCGAGTGATAGGCGATGAGGCCCGGGTGCAGTTCGCCGAGGAGGAGGGCGTCGATCCGGATGCCGTCTTAGCCTGCGTGGGCGGGGGTTCGAACGCGATCGGCATGTTCACCGCGTTCATCGGACAGGGCCCGGCCCTGATCGGTGTGGAGGCAGGTGGCCGCGGGGATGGACTCGGGGAGCACTGCCGGTCGCTCTCGCTCGGGCAGCCGGGGGTGCTCCACGGCGCTCGCTCGTACCTCCTCCAGGACGAGGATGGGCAGGTGGCAGCGACGCATTCGATCTCGGCCGGGCTCGATTACCCGGGCGTTGGACCCGAGCATTCCTACCTCAAGGATGCGGGCCTGGCGCGATACGTGGCCGCGACCGACGAGCAGGCGCTGGCCGGGTTCCAGGCGCTGGCCAGGACCGAGGGGATCCTTCCGGCCTTGGAGCCCTCGCACGTGATCGGTTGGCTGTTGGATCAGCCACTCCCGGAGGGCTCGTCCGTGCTCATCTGTCTCTCCGGGCGAGGGGACAAGGACCTCGACAGCGTTCGTAAGGCGCTGGGTGAAGACGTGGTGCTCGGGTGAACACGGGGTTCGTGCTCGAGGACGCGCTGCGCGCACGGATCGCCGGCGGGGGCAAGGTGTTCGTGCCCTACGTGACGAGCGGCCTCTTCGGCGTCGACGCCGAACTCCTGCAGGAGTTCGAGGCGGCGGGAGCCGATGCCATCGAGGTCGGGGTGCCCTTCTCCGATCCGGTGGTCGACGGCAGCGTGATCCAGGAGGCGTCGCGTCGAGCGCTGGAGGCCGGGTTCCATCCCAAGGACGCGTTCGCCCTCGTGCAGGAAGCGAACCTGTCGATCCCGGTGCTGCTGATGGGCTACCTGAACCCGATCCTGGCGATGGGGGAGGAGGCCTGGATCGCGGCGTCGCTCGACGCCGGTGTCTCTGGGTTCATCGTTCCCGATCTCCCGGTGGATGAAGGCGCCGGGTTCGCGGAACGATGCTACGCGGCGGGGCTGGCCCCGGTGTTCCTGGCCGCGCCGGGGACGTCGACCGAGCGGATGCAGCAGGTCGCCGACGCGTCCCGCGGCTGGGTCTACTGCGTGGCCACCTACGGGGTGACCGGCCAGCGAGGGACGCTGAGCGGAGCATCTCGCGACGTGATCGAGGCGCTGCGGCCGCTGACCGACCGGCCCCTCCTCGTGGGGATCGGCGTCAGCACACCGGACGAAGCTGCGGAGCAGTGCACCTTCGCGGATGGGGTGGCCGTCGGGAGCGCGCTTGTCGCTCCCATGCTCACGGGCGACTTCGCGGGGGCCATCGCCCTGGCCAAGGAGTTCCGGGCGGCGATCCCCGCATAGCGACGTGCCGGGAGAGGGGGTCGAACCCTCACGGGCTTTCGCCCACGGGATTTTGAGTCCCGCGTGTCTGCCAATTCCACCATCCCGGCGTCGCAGGAGCGCCGTGCGCGCCGGCGCCCGCGCGAACCTAGACTACAGCCCGCATGAAGCCCACTCGCTCCTTCGCGGGAGCCCTGATGATGGTCGCGGTCTTGCTCGCCGCATGCCGCGACCTTCCGCCGGGGGCCGTTCCGACGCGGCCACCCCTGGCGGATCGCCCGGACCTGAAGGTCGCCTTGATCGGCGCCCTCACCGGGCCGAACAGCGGTCCTGCGAACCGGGCGCTGGAAGGAACCCGCTTGGCGCTGGACCGGATCAACGAGCAGGGGGAACTGCCCGTCGGCCTGGTGGCGTTCGGCGTCGACACGACGGAGGATCCGACCATAGCCGCCGAAGCCGTGCGGGAGGAGGTCGTGGAGGATCCTGAGGTCGTCGCGGCCGTGACGTGGTCGTCCGCTCCCGAGGCAGACCAGGTGCGCGGCCAGCTGCTGGGCGCAGGGGTCCCGACGATCGACCTGTCGCCCGCCGGGGCTTCGGCTGGAGGGTCCGAAGCCGCCGGTTACCGGCGGCTTGTCCCCTCGGATGAGGAGCAAGCGGAGGCGGCCGCACGCGTCATCGATGCGCTCGAGCCGCGCCGGGTCTGCACCGCGGGCTCGGACGATGCGCGGAGCGTTCGGCTGGGACGGGCGGTCACGGATGCTCTGGCCGACCGGGGCGTGCAGACGCAAGGGACGCTCCTCGTGGAACCCGGGGCCGAAGACATGATCGGGCTCGCCGAAGAGATCCATGCGAGTCATTGCCAGGCGGTGTTCTGGAGCGGCGGCGGAGCGGACGGTGCCGTCCTCCGCGAGGAACTCGATCGTGCCGGGGACACCGACGTGCGACTCGTCGGAGGCGATGCGACGCGCAACGATGCGTACCTGACCCACGCCGCAGGGGGCGCCGACGGCACGCTGTCCGTCTGTCCCTGCGTGGACGTGACCGGCGGGTCCGACCTCCCCCTGCAGGCTTTCATCCAGGAGTACCAGGCGAAGTTTGGTGGCCCGCCGGGAGTGTACTCGGCTGAGGGTTGGGACGCGGGCCAAGTGTTGATCGAGGCGGTTCGGGCGGGCGCAAGGACCAGAGGAGACCTGATCGCCGCCGTGGATGAGCTCGTCGAGACTGATGGGCTTGCTCGGACCTACCGATTCTCGGCAAATGGTGAACTCGAGCCGGGTGCACGCGACATCTCGGTCTCCGAGGTGAACGCGGGTCAGTGGGTCTCGCTCGGGTCGGAAGATGAGGCGGTGCGGACGCTGCGATCCCGCTGACGTTGCGTGCCCCGGGGAAAGCGTTGGTGAAAACGAAAGGACGGGCCGAAGGACCTTTGGAGCCGCTCACGCCTTCCCCATACGCGAGCGTTATCTACTCGGTCCTTCGACCCGCCAAGAGTCGGCCCCGAGCGACCCGGGACCGCGGTGCCGGATCGTCACCCCCCGGCGATGCGCCCCGCGTCTCGCCGTCGTCGCTCCGTGACGTTGCCGCCTCGTTGCGTCTTCCGCGTTCCGCGTTCCGCTCCGTTGGTCCGGAGTGCTCCTCGGCTCCTACGGTTCCTGCGACCGCTCGGGGCCGGTGCGAAAACTAGCAAGGCGCCCTAGGCGTGTCAATGCCCGTGAAACCATTGCGGCCCAAGGTCTCGCACGAAGCGCCGCAGGTCATCGGCATCGTCGCGATGACAGAAAAGTTCGTGGAAAAAGTGACACGTTCAACGATCGCCGATGAGAGGGTCAACCGACCGACCGCCACGAGCGCATCGCCGCCATCGTTGATGCGGATATCCCATACGGCCGCGACACGCCGGATATGCAGCGGCGTTGCGGTTGCGGTGGGGCTCAGGGTGTCGAGGGTGGTTAGCCCGTCGTCGCCGCCGTCGGGGCCGGTGCAAGCGCCGGGAGCGGCTTCGGTGGACGGAAGAAGTAGATCCCGGTCACCAGCAGGTAGCCGATCCACGCGACCACCTCCAAGACCGATGGGTCCGCGTGATACCCGAACAGGGCTCGCAGGATCGCGCCGATCCCGGTCTCGTCGGGCAGGACGGCCGACGTGTCCCACGCCGTCTGGGTCAGGAAGGGGAGGAGACCGGCCTCCTGCAGCTCGTGGATCGAGAACGCGAACAGTCCGGCCGCGACGATCAGGATCAGGCCGCCCGTGACTTTGAAAAAGGTCCGCATGTTGAGCTTGATCCCTCCCCGGTAGAGGAGGTAGCCGAGCGCGGCGGCGATCGCGAGCCCGAGGAGGCCGCCGATGACGGTTGTCCACGCGTTGACGCCGGTCGCCTTGTTGGCGCTGAACAGGAACAGCACCGTTTCGAGGCCCTCGCGCAGGACCGCGAAGAACGCGACGCCGGCCAGGGCGAGCCCGCCACCGATGAGCGCGGAGTCGACGCGCTCCTGGAGCTCGGACTTGATGCGGGCGCCCTGGCGGCGCATCCAGAAGATCATCCACGTGAGGACGGCGACGGCCGCGAGGCTCACCAGTCCCTCGAAGAGCTCCTCGGTGCGGCCCTCGAACTCGGCGCCCACAGCGACGATGGCGCCTCCGGCGACCAGGCTCAGGGCGGTCGCGACTCCGGTTCCCCACCAGACGAGCCTCGCCTTGTCGGAGCGGCCGAGCTGCTTCAGGTAGGCGAGGACGATGGTGATGATCAGGACTGCTTCGATGCCTTCGCGGAGGGTGACTAGGAGTGCGGCGCCCATATCCGATGCGTTCCTTTCAGGGTTACCTAACGGTTTCGCTTCAGCGCGGGAAAGTCTATCTGGGAGGTCGGAATCCGTCAGACGATCGATCGCCTCGGACACGGGCCGGCAGCCATCGGGGGCCGACTACAATCCGCCCTGGTGACCGAGCGCATCTACCTCCTCGACGGGCACAGCCTGTCGTACCGGGCGTTCTTCGCCCTCCCGACGAGCCTCGCCACGTCTACCGGCCAGATCACGAACGCGGTCTACGGGTTCACGTCCATGCTGATCAAGCTGCTGGCGGATGAGCGGCCCGAGTACCTGGCGGTCGCGTTCGACAAAGGCGCGCCGACGGTGCGGCTGGAGAAGTACGAGGACTACAAGGCCGGCAGGCCGGAGGCTCCGAGCGAGTTCCGCGACCAGATGGGCCTGATCCACGAGGTCCTCGAGACGCTGGACGTCCCGATCGTCGAGGTCGAGGGCCACGAGGCGGACGACGCGATCGGCACGCTGGCGATGCGGGCAGCCGACCGAGGGATCGACGCCGTGATCGTCACCGCCGACCGCGACTTCTTCCAGCTCGTGCGGCCCGGCATCACCGTGATGTTCAACCGCAAGGGGATCTCGGACATCGTCCGCTACGACGAGGTGGCCGTCGAAGCGCGCTTCGGCATCCCACCATCGAGGTACCTGGACTTCGTCGCGCTCAAAGGCGATGCATCGGACAACATCCCCGGGGTCCCCGGCATCGGGGAGAAGACGGCGGCGAAGCTCGTGCAGCAGTTCGGGTCGATCGAGGAGCTGCTCCGGCGCACTTACGACCTCAAGGGCAAGCAGAAGGAGAACGTCGAAGCCTCCAAAGAGCAGCTCGAGCTGAACAAGGACCTCGCGCGGCTCGAGACGGACGTGGACCTCGACGTCGAACCCGAGGACTGCCGGATCGGAGAGTGGGACATGCAGGCGGTCCGCAGCTTGTTCATCTCGCTCGAGTTCCGAAGCCTCCTGGATCGGCTGGAGGAGACCGTCGTCGCCACACGAACCCCGGCGGCCACCGGGCCGTCCGACGCTTCCCCCGCGCTCGAGCTGGATCTTGAGCAGGGAACGGCATCGGCCGTCGGGAAGGCGGTCGACGCCCGGACGCCGAAATCCGTTGCGGGACTGGTCGAGGGGTCGAAGCTCGCCGGCGTCGCTGCGTCTGCAGGAGAGGGGCGGGCGATGTTCGCCGAGGTGGGCGTGATGCCCGCCGGCCTGGCCAGGGCGTTCGCTGAGGAGGACGCGCCGAAGTGGCTCCACGAGGCCAAGGAACTCGAGACCGTCCTCGTCGCCGAAGGCCGGACGCTGGAAGGGGTAGCGTTCGACACCTTGCTCGCCGGGTACCTCCTGGATCCGGCGGCCGCCGACTATCCGCTGGCGGATCTGTGCGTCACCTACCTGGGGAGCGACCTGCTGGAGTCGGCGACGGGCTCGGAGGAAGGGCAGCTGTTCGCCGAGTTGTGGCGCGAGACAGCCGGCGCGGCTGCCGCCGTCGCACTGCTGGTGCCGGTGATGCAGGAGCGTCTGGAGAAGGCGGGCCTGGCGGACCTGCTCCGCGACGTCGAGTTGCCACTGTCGTCGGTCCTGGCCCGGATGCAGGCGCGCGGCATCGCGCTCGACGTGTCGTATCTGAACGAGATGGCGACCGGCGTCCACGAGGAGATGGACGGGCTCCGGGCCGAGATCTACGATCACGCCGGCGAGGAGTTCAACCTGAACTCGCCGCTCCAGCTGCGCGTGGTGCTCTACGAGAAGCTCGGCCTCACCCCCGGCAAGAAGACTCCGAAGGGGGAGCTGTCGACCGATGCCTCGGTCCTGGAGAAGCTCCGGGATGACCATCCGATCGTTGACGCGCTGCTCCGGTGGCGCGAGTTGGACAAGCTGAACTCGACGTACCTGGAAGCGCTGCCGCGGCTGGTCGACCCTGCGACCGAACGTATCCATACGACCTTCAACCAGGCCGTCGCCGCCACGGGCCGGCTCTCGTCGTCGAACCCGAACCTGCAGAACATCCCGGTGCGCAGCGATCTGGGCCGTCGGATCCGTCGCGCGTTCGTCCCGGGAGGGACCGATCAGGTCCTGCTGGTCGCCGACTACTCGCAGATCGAGCTCCGGGTCCTGGCGCACCTCTCGGGGGATGAGGGGCTGCGGGCGGCGTTCGCGTCCGGCGCGGACATCCACACTGCCACCGCAGCGCAGGTCTTCGACCTCCCCCCCGACAAGGTCGATACCGAATCGCGCCGGCGAGCCAAGATGGTCAACTACGGCCTGGCGTACGGGATGAACGCGTACGGGCTGGCCCAGCGGCTCGACATCGCTCCCGACGAGGCGATGGAGATCATGGACGCCTACTTCGAGAGTTTCCCGGGCATCCAGGAGTACCTCGACAAGCAGGTCGGGCGTGCGGCCGCGGACGGCTACACCGAGACCATGCTCGGGCGCCGGCGCTACATCCCCGAGCTGCAGGCGAGCAACCCCCGGGTGCAGGAGATCGGCCGGCGGATGGCGCTGAACGCCCCGATCCAGGGCAGCGCGAGCGACGTGTTCAAGGTCGCGATGGTTCGGATGGACGCGGCCGTGGCGGATGCCGGCCTCGATCTGCACATGCTTCTGACCGTGCACGACGAGCTGGTCTTCGAGGTCGGGGCATCGCAGGTCGAGGACGCGGCGGCCCTAGTCCGCGACCGGATGGAACACTCGGTCGACCTGACGGTCCCCCTGGTGGCAGACATCGGGTGGGGTCCGAACTGGGCCGAGGCCGCGCCTGAGGGCCATTGACGATGTCGGCGGGCGACGGCGAAGGGGTTCGGCGGGCCGCGCTGGCCTTCGCGGTGGTGACGGCTGCCATCTGGATCCCAGCGGGCTTCTGGCTGGTCGCCCTCGGTATCCAGAACGACTGGGACGTTGAGATAGTCGCGTCGGACACGGCGCACATGGCGATCTTCCCAGGGGGATTCCTTCTCGCCGGCGGGGTGATGGCGCTCCTGGTTGCCGGAGCGCTCCGTCGTCGCAGGCAGCGGTGGGCGGTCGTCGGGATGTTCGTAGTGGCCGGCCTGGGGGTGCTCGCCTCAGGGCTCATGGGCGAATGGTTGCAGCCCTGGCAATGGCTCATCGTGGCCGGATGGCTCGGGTTCGGCCTCGCTACCGTGGTCGCGCGAAGATCTCGCGTTTGACGGTGTTTCCGCAGGTCACCTAGTATCTGCGGGCGACGCGCGGGCGCGTTGTGCCCGACGGCAAATCCCAATCGCCGACCGGGTGCGGCCGCGTGTCAGGAGGAGACCCAACCGCATGACCGATACGGACACGGCCGCACTCGAGCGCGACCTCACGCCCGAGGAGCTGGTAGCGGCCATCGAAGAGAGCCTCAAGGACTTCAACGACGGCGACATCATGGAAGGCACCGTCGTCAAGATCGACCGCGACGAAGTGCTCCTGGACATCGGCTACAAGTCGGAAGGCGTCATCCCCAGCAAGGAACTCTCGATCCGTCACGACGTCGACCCCTCCGAGGTCGTCAAGGTCGGCGACAGGATCGAAGCCCTGGTCCTGCAGAAGGAGGACAAGGAGGGGCGGCTCATCCTCTCGAAGAAGCGCGCGCAGTACGAGCGGGCGTGGGGACGCATCGAGGAGATCATGAACGGGGGCGGCACGATCGAGGGCCCCGTGATCGAGGTCGTCAAGGGCGGCCTGATCCTGGACATCGGCTTGCGCGGGTTCCTGCCCGCGTCGCTGGTGGACCTGCGCCGGGTGCGCGATCTGCACCCGTTCGTCGGGACCCAGCTTGAGTGCAAGATCATCGAGCTGGACCGCAACCGCAACAACGTCGTGCTCTCGCGCCGCGCATTCCTCGAGGAGTCGCAGTCCGAGGGCCGAAAGAAGTTCCTGGACTCGCTGCAGAAGGGCGAGCGCCGCACGGGCACGGTCTCGTCGATCGTGAACTTCGGGGCGTTCGTCGATCTCGGCGGGGTGGACGGGTTGGTTCACGTTTCCGAGCTGTCCTGGAAGCACGTCGACCACCCGAACGAAGTCGTGACGGTGGGTGAGGAGGTCGAGGTCGAAGTGCTCGACGTCGACCTGGAGCGTGAGCGCGTGTCCCTGTCGCTGAAGGCCACCCAGGAGGATCCCTGGAAGGAGTTCGAGCGCCAGTACAGCGCCGGCGAGGTCATCGAGGGCGAAGTCACCAAGCTCGTGCCGTTCGGTGCGTTCGTCCGCGTGTCGCAGGGCATCGAGGGCCTGGTCCACATCTCCGAACTGTCGGAGGAGCATGTCGAGTCGCCCGAACAGGTGATCTCCGTCGGGGATCCCGTGCGCGCCCGGGTCATCGAGGTGGACGTTCCGCGCCGCCGGGTCTCGCTGTCGATGAAGCAGGTCGGTGGCGCGTCGGTCACGGTCCCGGTAGCCGAGATCGAGGCGGAAGCGCCCGTGGCACCGGCCGAGGTTGCTCCTGCGGAACCAGTCGTCGCTGCGGAGCCCGAGCCGGAGCCGGCCGAGGAGCTCGCGGCGGCGCCCGAGCCGGCGGCGCCGGCGGAGGTCGCCCTCGAGCCCGCGGTCGCCGAGGCGGCACCTGCGGCGGAGGGCGAAGACGCGGACGCGGACGCGGACGTCTCCCTGGAGTCGATCGTCGAGGAACTTAAGCGCCGCGAGGGACGCGGCGAGTAGTGCTGCTCGTCGGCCTCACCGGGAGCATCGGGTCCGGCAAGACCACCGTCGCCAGGCTCCTCGCCGAACGGGGCGCGGTCGTGTTCGATGCCGACAAGCTCGCGCGAGAGGCGGTAGAACTCGGGACCAGCGGCTACGTGGGCGTCGTGGAGTTGTTCGGATCCGACGTGCTGCTGCCGGGCGGCGAGATCGATCGGGCGGCGCTGGCCCAGCGCGTGTTCTCAAACGACATCGAACGCAAGGAGCTCGAAACGCTGCTGCATCCGGAGATCTTCCGCATGCTTCGCGAGCGCATCGAGCCCTTCCACAGCACCGACAAGGTCGTGGTCTTCGACGCACCGCTGCTGCTGGAGTCGGGGTTCGACGCGGAGTGCGACGTGATCGTCGTGGTCGAAGCGCCTGAGGACGAACGCGTTCGCCGCGTGATGATCGACCCGGGCCGCAGCGAAGAGGACATCCGTGCCCGCAACGCTGTGCAGGCCTCGGAGGAGGACAAGGAATCGCTCGCCGATGCAGTCATCCGCAACGAGGGTTCCCTGGAGGACCTCCAGCGGCAGGTCGAGCGGCTCTGGGGCGAACTCGAACACCGCACCGGCCAGCGCAGCTGAGCGTCGTGGCTATCATGCGACCGTGAGGTTCAAGGCGGTCTTCTTCGATGTCGGAGAGACATTGGTGCACCCGCACCCATCCTTTCCGGAGCTATTCGTGCAGGTGCTCGAGGCGGAGGGGACGACGCGCGAACTCGGGGAGGTCAGATCGGCGTCGGAGGTGGTGCTCCAGCGCTTCTCGGAGGCGGCCCGTGACGGGGAGCGATGGACGACGTCGCTGCGCGCTTCGAGGGGATTCTGGGTGGATGTGTACGAGCGGATGCTCGTGTCCCTCGATCTTCCGATTGACGATGGCCTTCCGAACCGTCTCTGGACCACCTTCAGCGACATGGCGAACTACGCGCTCTTCGAGGACGTTCGGCCGGCGCTCGACCGGCTGCATTCCGCGGGAGCAGCGCTCGGCATCATCTCGAACTTCGAAGCCTGGTTGGAGGCCCTGCTGGAGCGCCTCGAAGTGCGTGACTACTTCCCCGTTCGAGTCATCTCCGGGATCGAAGGGATCGAGAAGCCGGATCTCGATCTCTTCCGCCGGGCGCTGGAGCGAGCGGGTGTGTCCCCGAGCGATACCGCCTACGTCGGAGACAGCCCACACTTCGATGTGGATCCGGCTGTGGCTGTCGGCATTTTCCCGGTCCTGATCGACCGCCGCGACCGCTTCGCCGACCCCGAGGTCGGGGCGCGGATCACGTCGCTCGATCAGCTCGGAGAGCTGATCGAGGTCTAGATGCCCGACGAACGGCTGTTCACCGTGGAGGAAGCGAACGCGATGCTCGTCGACCTGCGCGGACGGCTCGAGCGGATCCGGGAGGCGCGCCACGCGGTGATCGCCGGTGCGCAGCAGGTCGGTCGGTCCGCGGGCGGGAACGGCGGTGGTGCGGAGAGCGCGGCGTCGATCGACGCCAACCGGGCGATCCGCGAGGAGCTGGAGCAGGTCTTGGCGGAGGGCATCGTCGTTCGCGATCCGGAGTCCGGACTGGTCGACTTCCCGAGCGAGCGGGATGGGGAGCCGGTGTTCCTGTGCTGGCGGCTCGGCGAGGATGAGGTCGGCTACTGGCACGACCGGGAGTCCGGCTTCAGCAGCCGTCGCCCCCTGTAGGCTCCCCGCCGTGAGCGATCTGGCGATCGAGGCGCGCGGGCTCGAGAAGTCCTACGGCGACGTGCACGCGGTCCGGGGGATCGATCTGGCGGTGCCGCGGGGCGAAGTGTTCGCGCTCCTCGGACCCAACGGCGCGGGGAAAACGACGACCGTCGAGATCCTCGAGGGCTACCGGACGCAGACCGCCGGTGAGGTGAGCGTCCTCGGGTTCGACCCGGCGCAGCGGCCGCGCGGTCTGCGCGAACGCGTCGGGATCGTGCTGCAATCGACCGGGGTCGACCCGTACCTGACCGTCGCGGAGACGATCGAACTGTACCGGGGCTACTACCCCTCGCCGCGCCCGCTGGACGAGGTCATCGAGGTCGTCGGGCTGCAGCAGAAGCGGGACGCGAAGGTCGCCCGGCTCTCGGGCGGTCAGCAGCGGCGGCTCGATGTCGCCATCGCGCTGGCCGGCGATCCGGAGCTCCTGTTCCTGGACGAGCCGACGACCGGGTTCGATCCGAACGCGCGCCGCGCGGCGTGGCAGGTGGTCAAGAACCTGGCTGCGCTCGGCAAGAGCGTGTTCCTGACGACGCACTACATGGACGAAGCACAGGTCCTCGCCGACGAGGTCGCGGTGATCGCGGCGGGCCGGATCGTTGCCCGGGGCGCCCCGGAGACGCTCGGCGGACGGGACACCGGGACGGCGATCGTCCGGTTCCGCGTCGACGATGGGCGGCTGCCCAACGTCCTGGCGGCTCAGGTCATGTTCGAAGACGGGATCGCCGAGCACCGGGCGGAAGATCCTGCGCCCTTCCTGCATGCCCTGACCGGGTGGGCCATCGACGCCGGCGTCGCGCTCGGGGACATCACCGTGAACCGGCCGACACTCGAGGACATCTACCTCGAGTTGACCGCGGAACATTCGGGGATGGGGGAGGAGTCGTGAGCAACGTCGGGTTGACTCTTCGCCAGGTGCGCTTCACGAACAAGGCGTTCTGGCGCAACCCGGCGTCGGCGTTCTTCACGTTCGCCTTCCCGTTGATGTTCCTGGTGATCTTCACGGCCCTCCTCGGGAACGGCGAGGTGCAGCTCGAGGGCTCGACGGTCCGGCAGTCGAGCTACTACGTGGCCGCGATGGCGGCGTTCTCCGTGATCTCAGCGTGCTACACGAACATCGCGATGAGCGTGACCTTCCAGCGAGAGAACGGTGTCCTCAAGCGGCTCCGCGGGACGCCGCTGCCCGGCTGGACCTACCTCACGGGACGCATCCTGCATTCGGCGTTCGTCGCCCTGATCTTGGTCACGATCTGCGCGACGTTCGGGGCCGCCTTGTATCACGCGACGATCCCGACCGGCGAGTCGTTGCTGCAGTTCCTCGTGACGCTCGTGGTCGGCGCCGCAAGTTTCGCCGCACTGGGGCTGGCGATCACTGCGATCGTCCCGAACGCGGACGCCGCCCCCGCCATCGTCAACGCGTCGATCCTGCCCCTGCTGTTCTTGTCGGGCATCTTCATCCCCATCGGCGTCGACGCCCCTGGCTGGATCGTCTTCATCGGGAGGGTGTTCCCGATACGGCCGTTCGTTGCAGCCATGAGCGCGGGATTCCTCGGGACGCCGTTCGCCTGGAGCGACTTGCTGGTCGTGGCTGCCTGGGGACTGGTCGGGCTCGCACTGGCGATCCGCTTCTTCTCGTGGGAGCCCCGCCGGTAGCCGGCTCGACAGGCGGACGGGTACCTGCGCTATGCTCGCGCGGGGTTTCGACCGGGAGGGGTCAGGATGCGCAAGTTCTTCGCTCTCATCGCCACCGCCACGCTATTGCTCGCCGGATGTGCGCAAAGATCATCGCCGCCACCTCCCGCGGCCCAAGGGACTGATGCCTGCGTCAAGGAGAACCTGAACCTCCTGACCCCGGGGAAGCTGACGATCGGTGCGGACAAGCCGGCGTATCCGCCGTGGTTCGTGGGCAACGACCCGTCCAACGGCAAGGGCTACGAAGGCGCGGTTGCGCGCGCGGTCGCGGAACGGATGGGCTTCACACCTGAGGAGATGGAATGGACGGTGGTGCCGTTCAACAAGTCCTACGCACCGGGCCCGAAGGACTTCGACGTCTACTTGACCCAGGTTTCCATCACGCCGGAGCGGGCCGAGGTCGTGGAGTTCAGTGATGGCTACTACGACGTCGCGCAAGCGCTCGTCGCGAAGAAGGATTCGTCTATCGCGAACGCGACGAGCGTGGCCGACCTGACGGAGGCGAAGCTAGGTGCGCAGGTTGGAACGACGAGCCTGAGCTACATCGAGGACGAGATCTACCCGACCGAAGATCCGTACGTGTACGACTCGACCAACGATGCAAAGTCCGCCCTCGAGAACGGCCAGATCGACGGCATCGTCGTGGACCTGCCGACGGCGTTCTACATCACGGCCGTCCAGATCCCCGGATCCAAGGTCGTCGGCCAGTTCCCGCAGACCGGGGGGGCGCAGGAGCAGTTCGGGTTCGTCCTGGAGAAGGGCAATCCCCTGGTCGAGTGCGTCAACGAGGCCATGGCCTCGCTGCGCTCAGACGGGACGCTCGCCGAGATCGAGCAGACGTGGCTGGCCGACAAGACGAACGCGCCGGTCTTCTCGTAGCGATGCCGTGACCGGAGTCGCCGGCGGAGGGTTCCCCGACCCGGACCTCGGCGTCGCCGGCCGCCGCTCCCGGATCCTGTCCCCGGGACGGGGCGGCGGGAACCGCGGGGCGCTGATCGCCACCGTCAGCACGATCCTCGTGTTCGGGGCGCTCGGCGTGTTGGTCGTGAACTCGCCGGGGTGGGCATCGGTCAAGGAGTCCTTCTTCAACTGGCAGGACTTCAAGGCCGCGTTGCCCGAGATCCTGGCCGGGTTCTGGCTCAACGTGCAGATGTTCCTCGTCGCCGAGGCGATCATCCTCGTCTTCGCATTGCTCCTGGCGGTGGTCAGGAGCTTGCCCGGACCGGTCTTCTTCCCGCTCCGGGCCCTCGTGATCGCGTTCACCGACCTGTTCCGCGGGGTCCCGCTCATCCTGGTGATCTACCTGCTGGGGTTCGGGATGCCGGCGCTGGATCTGGAAGGGGTCCCGACCTCGCCGGTCTTCTGGGGCGTCGTGTCCCTGGTGCTCGTCTACTCGGCCTACGTTGCCGAGGTCTACCGCGCCGGGATCGAGTCGATCCATCCTAGCCAGGGCGCCGCGGCCCGCTCCCTCGGGCTGTCACGTTGGCAGTCGCTGCGGTTCGTCGTGATCCCGCAGGCGGTACGCCGAGTCGTGCCACCGCTCCTGAACGATTTCGTCGGGCTGCAGAAGGACACTGCGCTGGTCTCGATCATCGGCCCGATCGAAGCGGTACGAGCGGCCGGGATCTACGCGGCCGAGACCTTCAACTACACCTCGTACGTCGCGGCGGCCCTCCTGTTCGTGGCCATCACGGTCCCGCTGGCGCGGTTCACGGACCGGTTGGTCGAGCGCGACCGGCGACGCCGGATGGCGGGAGCGGACTGATGGGTGCCGAGGGCGGTAGGGCACTCGCGATCTCTGGGCTCTGCAAGTCGTTCGGCACGCTCGAAGTTCTGAAAGGTATCGATCTCGATCTCGACGAACACGAAGTCGTCTGCCTGATCGGGGCCTCCGGCTCTGGCAAGTCCACGCTGCTGCGGTGCATCAACCTGCTCGAAGAGATCGATGAGGGGCGGATCGTCGTGGAGGGCCAGGAGATCACCGCCCGGGGTGTCGATGTGAACGCCATCCGCCGGCACATCGGCATCGTCTTCCAGGCGTTCAACCTCTTCCCGCATATGACGGTCCTGCGGAACGTGACGCTAGGGCCGATCAAGGCTGGAGGGGTGCCGAGGCCGTCCGCCGAGGCGCGCGCGGTCGAGCTCCTCGATCGGATCGGGCTGGCCGACAAACGGAACGAATATCCGGACCGCCTCTCCGGGGGACAGCAGCAACGGGTCGCGATCGTGCGCGCACTGGCCATGGACCCCGACATCTTGCTGCTGGATGAAGTGACCAGCGCCCTTGACCCTGAACTGGTTGCCGAAGTGCTCACCCTCATCCGGGAACTCGCCTCGTCGGGCATGACGATGCTGATCGCCACCCACGAGATGCATTTCGCCCGCGACATCGCCAACCGCGTGTGCTTCCTGGATCAGGGCAGGATCCTCGAGGAGGGGCCGCCCGAGCAGATCTTCAGCGAACCGCGCGAGGAACGCACGCGCCGGTTCCTCGACCGGATCATCGAAGCCGGCCGGCTCTGGGCGCGAGGAGACTGGGGAAGGCGTCCTTAAGAGCGCGGCGATGATCTGATCGGCTTCCTGCCTCCGCTTGGCCGATGATGCGATGTCGGGACCCGAGCCTAGAATCCCCCCATGCCATCCTTCAAGGTCCGCGCGGACTTCCGGCCCTCCGGCGATCAGCCGGAGGCGATCGCGGCGCTCACCGAGGGCGTACGGGCAGGGGAGGCCGGGCTGACCCTCCTGGGCGCGACCGGGACCGGCAAGACCTTCACGATCGCCCACCTCGTCGAGCAGGTCCAGAAGCCGACCCTCGTCATCGCGCCGAACAAATCGCTGGCCGCGCAGCTCGTGAACGAGTTCCGCGAGGTCTTCCCGGACAACGCGGTCGGCTACTTCGTGAGCTACTACGACTACTACCAGCCCGAGGCCTACGTCCCGCAGACCGACACCTACATCGAGAAGGACTCATCGGTGAACGACGAGATCGACCGGCTGCGGCATTCGGCCACCAGCGCCCTGCTCACCCGCGAGGACGTTCTGATCGTCGCCAGCGTGTCGTGCATCTACGGCCTCGGTTCGCCCGAGGAGTACATGGGCCAGATCCTGCGGGTGCACAAGGGGGTGTCCCTGGATCACGACTTCGCGATCCAGCGGCTGGTCGATATCCAGTACGAGCGCAACCAGGTCAACTTCGTCCGCGGGAAGTTCCGCGTGCAGGGCGACACGCTGGAGGTGTTCCCGGCGTACGAGCAGACCGCCGTCCGGATCGAGTTCTGGGGCGACGACGTCGAGCGGATCCTGCGGATCGACACGATCACGGGAGAGGTGCTGGGAGAGCTACCCGAGATCACGATCTATGCCGCGTCGCATTACGTCGCGAGCGACGAGCGCATGAAGCACGCGATCGCGGGCATCGAAGCCGAGATGATCGAGCGGCTGGCGCAACTGGACGGGGAGGGGAAGCTGCTCGAAGCCCAGCGCCTGCGGATGCGGACCACCTACGACCTCGAGATGCTGCGCGAGATGGGGTTCTGCTCGGGGATCGAGAACTATTCGCGCCACCTCGACGGACGCGAGGCCGGGACCGCGCCCTACACCCTGCTCGACTACTTCCCGGACAACTGGCTCTGCGTGATCGACGAGTCGCACGTCACCGTGCCGCAGCTGCGCGCGATGTACGAGGGCGACAAGAGCCGGAAGGAAACGCTGGTCGAGCACGGGTTCCGCTTGCCGTCGGCGCTGGACAACCGGCCGCTGCGGTTCGACGAATTCACCGGGCGCGTCAACCAGGTCGTGTACATGTCGGCGACGCCCTCGGACTACGAGCTGCGGATCTCGAAACGGATCGTGGAGCAGATCGTGCGGCCGACGGGCTTGGTGGATCCGGAGGTGGAGATCCGCCCGACCCGTGGTCAGGTGGACGATCTGATCGAGGAGATACGCCGACGTGCCGAAGCCGGTCAGCGGGTGCTGGTCACGACGCTTACCAAGAAGATGTCCGAGGACCTGACCGACTACCTGGTTGAGATGGGCGTCCGGGTGCGTTACCTGCACTCAGAGGTCGACACGTTGCAGCGCATCGAGATCCTGCGCGACCTGCGGCTCGGCGAGTTCGACTGCCTGGTCGGGATCAACCTGCTCCGGGAGGGATTGGATCTTCCCGAGGTGTCTCTGGTTGCGATCCTGGACGCGGACAAGGAGGGGTTCCTGCGATCGGAAACGTCCTTGATCCAGACCATCGGGCGGGCCGCACGGAACGTGGACGGCAAGGTGCTGATGTACGCGGACCAGGTGACGGACTCGATGAAGCACGCCATCTCCGAGACCATGCGCCGACGCAAGATCCAACTCGACTACAACGAGGAGCACGGCATCGACCCGCAGACGATCCGCAAGAAGGTGACCGATATCCTGCTGTCGATGGAGGCGGAGTCGCTGGTCAAGGCCGAGAAGAAGTCTCGGCGGAAGCGTGACGTCCCGGAGATGCCGGTGGAGGAGCTCGAACGCCTCATCCAGACGCTGGAGGACGAGATGCACGACGCCGCCAAGGATCTGCGGTTCGAGTACGCGGCCCGGATCAGAGACGAGGTAGGGGACCTGCGCAAGGAACTCAAGGCGCTCCGCGCGGCGGGCGTCGGCAGGTGACCGTCCTCGTCCGGGCTCCGCTGGCCTGGTTCGGGCCCGGCCGGCTGGTCGCCCGTGCGGCGGTCGTCGCCGACGGCGACCGGGTCACGTTCGCCGGACAGGAGGCCGACGCTCCCGAGGCCAACGAGATCGTCGAGCTCGACGGGTTCCTGATGCCGGCGGCTGCAGATCGGCACGTGCATATCGGTCTGTCCGACCCCGTCGCGGTACTCGGACGTGGGGTCACGGCGGTACGTGACCTCGGCTGGCCGGCCGACGCGATCTTCTCGATGGCGGAAGCGTCGCAGTGGGAGTCATTCGCCGGGCCACTGATCGTCCCGGCGGGACCGATCTTGACGGCGCCGGGTGGGTATCCGTCGACAGACGGCTGGGCCCCGAAGGGAACGGCCCTCGAGATCGCGGAACCCGAAGACGCGGTTTGGGCGGTCGAGGACCTGATCTCGCGGGGGGCGGGACAGATCAAGGTGGCGCTCGATAGCGAGGCGGGACCGACCCCGAGCGACGCGATCCTTGCCGCGATCGTCGCGACCGCGGCGGAAGATGAACTGCCGGTCACGGTGCATGCGCAGGGAGACGGGCAGGTCGAGCGCGCCGTCGGCGCGGGCGTTGCGGAACTCGCCCACACACCGTGGTCGCATCGGTTGCCGGACCGGACGGTTCAGGCCATGGCGGGGTCGGTGCGGGTGGTCTCGACCCTGGACATGCTCTCCTTCGGCAACGACACGCCGCAGATCCGCGTGGCCCTGGACAACCTGCGACGGTTCCACGATGCCGGGGGTGAGGTGGTCTACGGCACCGACCTGGGGAACGGCGACATCCCGCCGGGCATCCACGTGCGGGAGCTGATGCTGATGCGCGAGGCGGGGCTGTCCAACAACGAGATCATTGCCGGGCTGATCCGAGCGCCGATAGAGGAGGGGGGACCGGCCGACCTCATCGGCCTGCCCGAGAGCCCGTTCTCGGACCTGTCCGTGTTCGACGACTTGCTGCTGGTCATGCGGGGCGGCCAGGTCGCCTGGGCGGTCGAGGAGTGAGCGCCCGGTACACGTATGGAGACTCCGAGATCGCTGGCGAGCGGCTGCGGCTCCTCGCCGAGGTGTACGGGTCGTCGAGCCTGGCGTTCTTGCGGGAGCTCGTTGAGAGGCCGATCGGGGTCGCGGTCGACCTCGGGTGTGGCCCCGGCGGCACCACGGCACTGCTCGCCGAGGCGCTGACTCCCGAACGCCTGATCGGCGTCGACCGGTCCGAACGTTTCCTGGAGGAGGCGAGTGGCGTCGTCGCAGGTGCGGAGTTCGTCGTTCACGACGTGTCGGACGTGCCATTCCCGTGGGGCCGCGCGGACCTGCTGTACTGCCGGTTCGTCCTAGGGCACCTGCCGGAACCGATGGACGTCCTTGAGTCGTGGGTGACGCAGCTCGAGCCCGGGGGGATAGTCGCCGTGGAGGAGTACGAACGCATCGAGTCTTCGCACCCCGTCGTCGCCCGGTACTTGGAGATCTCCGAAGCGATGGTCGCCGCGGAGGGCGCAACGTTGCGACTTGGCCCGGTCCTCGACGCCGCGTCGTCACTCCCCGACGCCGAGGTGGTCGTGAACGGCGTGGTCACCTTCGACCCCGGCGCCGCCCGCATCGCACGGATCTTCCTCCTCAACCTTCCTACCATGCGCGAGAACAGGTTCGTGGGCGAGTCATTCGGGGCCGAGGCGATCGATGAGGTTGAGGTAGGACTCGGCGACCTGATCGCGAGCCCGGTCCCGGTATCCGCTGCCGTCCGGCAGCTCGCGGTGAGGCGACACGTCTAGAGGAACGAGCGGAGGAGGCCGGCGACTGCGGCGGCCAGCACGACCAGCACCACGTTCCACTTGAAGCGCCAGATCCCGACGAACGCGACCAGGGCGATCCCCGTCGCGAACGGGTCGATCGTCGAAAGATCGGGGACCGGCAGGACGGTGTTGAGGAACGGGTGCTGCGTCACCGTGGCAAAGAGCGTGGTGACGCCGAACGTCACCGCCAGGCTCGCGATGACGCCGACCACCGCGGCCGTGATCGTCGATAGCGCCGACGTCAGGCGCACGTTGCCTCGGAGCCGCTCGATGTACGGCGCTCCGAGGAAGATCCACAGGAAGCATGGAGCGAAGGTCGCCCACACGACCACGACCGATCCCAGGACTCCCGCTGCGAGGGGGGAGAGGTCACCGTGGAACGTGTATGCGCCGAGGAACCCGACGAACTGCGTCACCATGATCAGTGGCCCGGGTGTCGACTCCGCGAGTCCCAGACCCGTCACCATCTGCGAGGACGTCACCCAGCCGTAGGTCTGAACGGCCGCCACGTTGATGTAGGTGAGGACCGCGTACGCGCCTCCGAACGTGACGACCGCCGCCTTCGAGAAGAAGAGCGCCTGATCGCGGAACACCTCGGTCCCGAAGTCGAGCGAGGCGACGAGCAGCAAGGGCAGGATCCACGCGGCGAGACCGATCGCCAGGACCCGGATGGCCCGCCACGTGCTCGCGTGGGCGTGGTCGGGTGTCGCCGCGTCGTCGTGGAGAACTGCCTCATCATCGCCGCCACCACCGTCCCCTTTCACGACGGCGAAGATCGCCGGCCACCGATGGCCGGCCGCGAGCCCGATGAGGCCCGCCGAGATCACCACGATGGGGAACGGGACCCCGACGAAGAAGATGGCGATGAACGACACGACCGATACCGCGATCATGACCGGGTTCTTGAGCGCCTTGGACCCGACGCGTATCACGGCGGCCCCGACCAGACCGACGACGGCCGCCCCGAGACCGTAGAAGACGGCCGACACCCATGTGACGTCGCCGTGCGCGGCCGCCAGCCAGGACAGGACCAGCATCAAGAAGAAGCTCGGCACGATGAAGAAGATGCCGGCCACCAGGCCCCCGGCCGTTCCATGGAGCAGCCAGCCGACGTAGACGGCCAGCTGCTGGGCCTCGGGCCCGGGCAGCAGCATGCAGTAGTTCAGTGCGTGCAGGAATCGCCCGTCGGAGATCCATCGGCGGCGATCGACCAGCTCCTGGTGCATGATCGCGATCTGACCGGTGGGGCCGCCGAAGTTGATGAAGCCCAGCTTGACCCAGAACCGGGATGCGCCGGCGAACGTCGGGTGCGCCGCCTCGGCGGCCGGGACCCCCTCCATAGGCTGCCCAGCCTACGGCAAGCCTTCCCGGGGCCGCGGCTAAGATGCCCTCCATGGGCACCAACCGGCTCGTCATCCACGGCGCCCGTGAGCACAACCTGAAGAACATCACCTTGGAGCTTCCCCGGGACCAGCTGGTCGTGTTCACGGGCCTGTCCGGCTCCGGCAAGTCCTCGTTGGCGTTCGACACCATCTATGCCGAGGGCCAGCGCCGGTACGTGGAGTCGTTGTCGTCGTACGCGCGGCAGTTCCTCGGGCAGATGGAGAAGCCGGATGTCGACTTCATCGAGGGGCTGTCGCCGGCCATCTCGATCGACCAGAAATCGACCTCACGGAACCCGCGGTCCACGGTCGGCACCATCACCGAGGTCTACGACTACCTCCGGGTCCTGTACGCGCGCATCGGCCATCCGCACTGTCCGAAATGCGGCCGCCCCATCGGCCGCCAGACGCCGGACCAGATCGTGGATCAGGTCCTGCAGCTTCCGGGGGGCACCAAGTTCCAGGTGCTGGCACCCGTGATCCAGGGGCGAAAGGGCGAGTACGAGAAGCTCCTGAAAGACCTGGGGGGCAAGGGGTTCGCGCGGGCACGTGTAGACGGCACGGTCGTGGACCTCGCCGAGCCGGTCCGGTTGGAGCGCAATTACAAGCACACGATCGAGGTCGTCGTCGACCGGCTGGTCGCCAAGCCCGACATCCGGCGCCGGGTCGCCGATTCGATCGAGACCGCGTTGCAGCTGACCGAGGGAACCGTCGCGATCGCCATCCCGACCCATGACGACGGCGAGGACATCCAGACGTACTCGCAGGCCCTGGCCTGCACCCATTGCGGCCTTTCGTTCGACGAGTTGGTCCCTCGGAACTTCTCGTTCAACTCGCCCTACGGGGCCTGCCAGACGTGCGATGGCCTCGGGGTCCGGCTGGAGGTCGATCCCGAGCTCCTGATCCCCGATCCGGACCTGTCCATCGCCGAGGGCACCATCGCGGTCTGGTCCAGTGGCCGGCTCGAGTACTGGGACCGTGTCCTGGAGTCCGTGGCGGAGGCCCATGGCTTCTCGGTCGACACCTCGTGGAAGAAGCTGCGCGAGGCCGACCGCGAGGCCATCCTCTACGGATCGGACGAAGAGGTGCACGTCCGGTACAAGAACCGTTGGAACCGGATCCGTTCCTACTGGACGACGTTCGAGGGCGTCATCCCGAACGTCGAGCGGCGCCACGCCGAGACCGAGTCCGACGCCGCGCGCGACAGACTCGAGCAGTTCATGCGCGAGATCCCGTGCCGCGCGTGCGAGGGGGCGCGGCTGCGCCCGGAGAGCCTGGCGGTGACGGTGGGGGAGGTCAGCATCGCCGAGCTCACGGACCTGTCCATCGCCGACACGCTCGCGTTCGTCGACGCCCTGGAACTGACCGAACGCGAGGCCCTCATCGCCGAACGTCTTCTCAAGGAGATCCGCGCGCGGCTGGGGTTCCTGGTCGACGTTGGGCTCGACTACCTAACCCTCGATCGGGCGAGCGGCACCCTGGCTGGTGGGGAGGCTCAGCGCATCCGCCTGGCGACCCAGATCGGCAGCGGCCTGGTCGGCGTCCTCTACATACTCGACGAACCCTCGATCGGACTCCATCAGCGCGACAACGCCCGCCTCATCGAGACGCTGATCCGCCTCCGCGATCTCGGCAACACTCTGATCGTCGTCGAACACGACGAGGCGACGATCGAGGCGGCCGATCACATCGTTGACATCGGGCCGGGCGCCGGGGAACACGGCGGCGAGATCGTCTACTCCGGCGATCTGGCAGGACTGAAGTCCGCCGAGCATTCGATCACCGGAGCGTTCCTGGACGGGCGCCGGGAGATCCCGACCCCCGAGGTCCGCCGCGCGCCGGGGGACCGATGGCTGAAGCTCACCGGTGCGCGCGAGCACAACCTCAAGGACATCACGGTCGAGATCCCGCTCGGGCTGTTCGTCTGCATCACTGGCGTCAGCGGCTCAGGGAAGTCGACCCTGATCCAGGACGTCCTCCTGCGCGCGCTGGCCCAGAAGGTCAGCCGGTCGCGGATGCTCCCCGGCAAGCACAAGAAGCTGATCGGCTGGGAGCAGATCGACAAGGTCATCGATATCGATCAGTCGCCGATCGGCCGGACGCCGCGGTCGAACCCCGCGACTTACACCGGCGTCTTCGATCACGTGCGCAAGCTCTTCGCGGCGACGCCCGAAGCGCGGGTGCGCGGTTACCAACCTGGTCGGTTCTCGTTCAACGTCAAGGGCGGGAGGTGCGAGGCGTGTTCCGGGGACGGGCAGATCAAGATCGAGATGCATTTCCTCCCGGACGTGTACGTGACGTGCGAGGTCTGCAAGGGGCATCGGTACAACCGCGAGACGCTCGAAGTGAAGTACAAGGGACGATCGGTCTCGGACGTGCTAGAGATGAGCATCGACGAGGCGCTGGCTTTCTTCGCCGCCATCCCGACGATCGCCCGGCATCTGCAGACGCTCTCGGACGTCGGGCTCGGGTACGTGAAGCTCGGGCAGCCCGCACCGACGCTCTCCGGCGGGGAGGCGCAGCGGATCAAGCTGGCCTCGGAGCTTCAGAAGCGAGCGACCGGCAACACGTTCTACGTCCTGGACGAGCCGACGACCGGGCTGCATTTCGAAGACGTCCGCAAACTCCTGACGGTGCTGCAGCGTTTGGTGTCGACCGGCAATACCGTCCTGGTCATCGAGCACAACCTGGACGTCATCAAGACCGCCGATCGCATCATCGATCTCGGACCGGAGGGCGGCGCCGGTGGCGGCGAGATCGTGGTCGCTGGCACGCCGGAGGAGATCGCGGGGGCCGCCGGCTCGCACACGGGGGAGTTCCTGGCGCCGGTCCTGGGGATCACGCGCGGCCGGAAGAAGCGGGTCCGCAAGGACGCGTAACTCCTCCCCATCCCGCCCGTGCCTGTTGTGTAGGATGTGCCCCGCTGTGTCTAGGAAGGCCCTCATCTCCGTTCTCGCCGCCGCAGCCCTCGTCGGGGCCGCGTGCGCGAAGCAGGCCCCGCCGACCCTCAACCAAGGGTCCGGCGAGCGGTTCATCCCCAGCGTCGTCGACTACGCGAGGGACGTCGGCGTGAGCCCATCGATCGTCCTGGACGGCGAGGGGAACCCGATGGTGGCCTACGCCGGCTTCAAGCAGGTGCTGCCGGAAGGCGAGATCGAGGACACGCGGGAGCTGCACCTTCCGGCCGTCCCCAACATACTGTTCGCGGACGTCCAGGGCGACGGGTACTGGAACATCGGGGCGGTCGCGTGGCAGCGGGAACCGGGCGAGGCCCCGACCGGCGACCTGAACCTCGTGGAGCTCTCGGGTGAGGAGCCCGACGTCAAGCAAACGCCGCTGCCGACCGTCGGTGTGTCGGCGGCGGTCGACGAAACGGGGTCGGTCCACGTCGCGTGGACGGACAAGGAGGGCGTCAAGTACGCGAACGACAGCGGCGGTGCCTTCGAGCCGACGACCGTGGCCCGGTCGTCGATGGCCTACGGCGCATCGATCGCCACCGACGCCGCAGGCGCCCCCTGGGTGGCGTACTACCGGGGACCTGGGTCGGTTTTCGTGAGTACCCTGAACGACCGCGGGCGCTGGTACGAGATCATTGTAGACAAGGTCGATGGGTGCACGGAGTGTCCTGCTGCGCGGACATCGGTTGCGGCCGGCGCCGAAGGGATGTGGGTGGCCTTCACGGACGGAGCCTCCCCGGTCATCGCAAGCATCGATCCTGTGGGGGGCGCCGACAACTCCTTCCACATCGGGAGCTCGGTCATCGAACGCGGTGCCGGTGGCTTCGGGATCGACCTGCACGTCGACGGGGACAACGCGCTGGCCAGCTACTACACAGCGACGGGAGAGGTCCGGCTCGCCGACGGGGTCGGGGGCGGGATGACCGCCCAGAAGATCGCCGACGGCAGCGCGGAGGCTGGCAGTCCGTTCGGGTGGTCGACCGGCATCGCGCTGGACGACGAGGGGACCGAGTACATCACCTGGTACGACCTGCCGTCGAACTCGGTGAAGCTCGCGCGTGGCGCGGAGGGCAAACTGGAGACGGTGAGGGCCGCAGCGACGGACGGAGGGGATTCCCCGTCGATCGCCGTGTCGGCGGACGGGGCCAAGGTCTTCATCGCTTGGTACGACCGTTCGAACGGCGACCTGCAGGTGGGCACCCTGACCTCGGCCGAGGACGTCCCGATCGCACGGCCGAGCCCCAGCCCGGTCCAGGACGAGGCCGCACCACCGCTTCCCGCTGCCGAGTGCGAACCGACGATCCTTGCGGTAACGGCACCGGCCGGTGCCGTCGCCTCAGGGTTCGATCTGACTTGCCTCGCGGCGGAGGCGGGCAAGGGCTTCAAGATCCAGTTCGCGAATGACGACACCGCCGCTCACAACGTCGCGGTCTACACGGATCAGAGCGCCACGACCCCGATCTTCGCGAACACCGATGGGGTCGATCCCGGCACCTCTGCCACCTACGAGATCGACGCGCAGAAACCGGGCCGGTACTTCTTCAACTGCTATTTCCACCCGACGACCATGACCGGCACGCTCGTCGTCGGCTAGCCTCCGGCCCCCGCCGGGCGACCGACCGCTCGACCCTAGAATGTCCTGGTGAGCGTTCCGCGGCTGCTGCCATCGACGATCCCCGACGAACCCGGTGCCTACCTGTTCCGCGACGCGCAGGGCCGGGTGGTCTACGTGGGCAAGGCGGCGTCGCTGCGGAAGCGCCTCTCGTCGTACTGGGCCAAGACCCAGCACCCACGGACCGAGGCGATGATGGCGCACGCCGCGACCGTGGAGTGGATCGTCACCCCGGGCGAGGTCGACGCGCTGATGCTCGAGTACAACCTCATCAAGGAGCACGAGCCCCGTTACAACATCCGGTTCCGCGACGATAAGTCCTACCCCTACCTCGCGCTGACGGTTGGGGAACGATGGCCGCGCGCACAGGTGCTGCGGGGGAGCAAGCGCAAAGGTGTCAAGTACTTCGGACCATACGGACACGCGTACGCGATCCGCGAAACCCTCGACGCGCTCACCCGCGTCTTCCCGGTGCGGACCTGCTCGAACGCGTTCTTCGATCAGCGCGCACGCGCGAAGCGTCCGTGTCTCTACTACGACATCGAACGCTGCGCCGGTCCGTGCGTCCCGGAGGTGACCGGGGTCACCGAGGAGAGCTACGGCGCGCACGTCGATGCCCTCGCGGATTTCCTGACCGGGAACCACCGGCCGGTGCTCAAGCGTCTCGAGGCCAAGATGGACGAGGCGTCTGAGCACCAAGAGTACGAGCGCGCCGCCAAGGCCCGTGACCAGCTCGCGGCTGCCCGGCGCGCCACGGAGAGCCAGGAGATGGTCCTGGCCGACGAGGAGAACCTCGACGTGGTAGGTGTGGCCGAGGACGATCTCGAGGCCGCGTTCCAGGTGTTCTTCGTGCGGCGCGGGAGGGTGATGGGCCGCAGGGGCTGGGTGGTGGACAAGGTCGAGGCGCTGGACACCTCCGCGCTGATCGCATCCTTCCTCGAGGAGTTGTACATGCAGCGAGAGGAGATCCCGACGCGGGTGTTGGTACCTGAGGCGCCGGCGGGCGCGACGGTCCTTGAGCGGTGGCTCTCGGATCGGCGGGGGACCGGTGTGAAGATCGGGACCCCCGCGCGGGGGCCGAAGCGGCGCCTGGTGGAGGTCGCGAGCCAGAACGCTTCGGAAGTGTTCCTGCGGCACAAGCTGAAGCGCGCTTCCGATTTCGGTGCTCGTTCCAGAGCGCTCTCGGAATTGGGTGATGTGCTCGGGCTTGCCGACGCTCCGCTGCGGATCGAGTGCTACGACATCTCCAACCTCGGGGAGTCCGACAAGGTCGGCTCGATGGTGGTGTTCGAGGATGGGCTCCCGAAGCGCTCGCAGTATCGGCGGTTCCAGATCAAGGGCGTCCAGGGACAGGACGACTTCGCCAGCATGGATGAGGTGCTGCGGCGCAGGTTCGCGAAGATCGCCGACAGCGAGGAGGCCGGAGCTGCTGGCGAGCCAACGGCAGAGGGGGCCTCACCCGAACGCCGCCGCCAGCCGTTCTCCTATCCGCCGGCCCTGGTGGTCGTCGACGGCGGCCGTGGCCAGCTCGGTGTCGCGACGCGGGTCCTGGAGGACCTGAGCTTGGAGATCCCCGTCATCGGGCTCGCGAAGCGGCTGGAGGAGGTCTTCGTCCCGGGCGATCCGGAGCCCCTGGACGTGCCTCGCGGTTCGGAAGCCCTGTTCGTCCTGCAGCATCTGCGCGACGAGGCGCACCGCTTCGCGGTCTCATACCACCGCCAGCGACGGGAGAAGCGTGCGCTGGCCTCGCCGCTTGATGACGTTGCGGGCGTCGGCCCAGCGCGGAAGAAGGCCCTCCTGACGCGGTTCGGCTCGCTGGCCAAGGTCCGGAAAGCGTCGGCCGAGGATCTGGCCGCCACCACGGGTATCGGTCCCGAAACCGCCGCGGTCATCTACGCTGCTCTCCATGGCGAACCAATGGTGAGAGAAGGCGCCTGATGGCGGAGGCCGCGAAGCGCACGAAGAAAGCCAAGAAGGCCAAGAAGGCCAAGCAACCCCAGCTCCCCGCGGGGCCGGGCTTCACGATCATCACGGGGCTGTCGGGCGCAGGCCGCTCCGAGGCCTCCCGGTGCCTGGAGGATCTCGGGTTCTTCGTCGTGGACAACCTCCCGCCGGCACTCATCAGCAAGATGGCCGAACTGGCGCAGCGTCCCGGCGGTCCCAGCCGGATCGCATTCGTCGTCGATGCGCGCGGGGGCCAGTTCTTCCTCGAGCTGGCGGAGGCGCTCGAGGCGCTGAAGGAGCAGGGGGTCCCGTACCGGATCCTGTTCCTAGAGGCGTCCGAGGAGCAACTGGTGAACCGGTACGAGGCGACGCGGCGCAAGCACCCGCTGGCGTCGGGAGACCGGATGGTGGAGGGGATACGCAAGGAGCGCCCGATGATGGAGCCGCTCCGCGAGGTGGCCGATTACATCGTCGACACGACCGACCTGACCCCGCACGAGCTGCGCGACCGCGTGCGTCAGACTTTCGCCGAGGCGCCGCCCGAGGAAAGCCTGCAGGTGACCCTCGTCTCGTTCGGGTTCAAGTACGGGGCGCCGCGCGATGCCGATCTGGTGTTCGACGTCCGGTTCCTGCCGAACCCGCACTGGGTCGATACCCTGCGGCCGCTCCCCGGAACCGACGAACGGGTGCGGGGGTACGTCAAAGGTCAGGGGGGCTACCGCGAATTCATGCGCCGCTTCCGGTCGCTGCTGGAGTTCGTGCTGCCGGGTTACGTGTCCGAGGGCAAGCACTACCTCACGATCGCGATCGGCTGTACCGGAGGCCGCCACCGGTCGGTCGTGGTCAGCGAGGAACTGGCGACGTTCTTCCGCGGTCGGTACTTGCCGGTGTCGATCGAGCACCGCGACCTGGACAAAGGCGGGAACTGAGGCGCTCCCCGGTGGCCGAGGCTGCCCCCGCGGCGCCTCGGTAGGATGACGGGACCATCCGCTCACGAGGGGGACGCATGACGACCAAGGTAGGGATCAACGGGTTCGGCCGGATCGGCCGCAACATCTTCCGGGCAGCGCGCGCGAAGGGCGCCGACTTCGAGATCGTGGCGGTGAACGACCTGGGCGACCCGAAGACCATGGCGCATCTGCTGAAGTACGACTCGGTCATGGGACGCCTCGACGCCGACGTCGCGGTGAGCGCCAACGGCATCACGATCGACGGGACCGAGCTGAAGGTCCTCGCCGAGCGGAACCCTGCCGATCTGCCCTGGAAGGAACTGGGTGTGCAGGTCGTCATCGAGTCCACCGGCATCTTCACCGACCGCGAGAAGGCGGCTGCCCACATCGAGGCCGGCGCTGAGAAGGTCATCATCAGCGCCCCGGCGAAGAACGAGGACATCACCATCGTGATGGGCGTCAACGACGAGTCCTACGACTCGGTCAACCACCACGTCGTCTCCAACGCCTCGTGCACCACGAACTGCGTCGCGCCGATGGCCAAGGTGCTCGACGACGCGTTCGGGCTGGAGCAGGCGTTCATGACCACCGTGCACGCCTACACGAACGACCAGTCGATCCTGGACCTGCCGCACCCCGATCTGCGCCGTGCCCGGGCCGCCGCGATCAACATCATCCCGACCTCGACGGGCGCCGCGAAGGCCACGGCGCTGGTGCTGCCGCACCTCAAGGGCAAGATGGACGGGATGGCGATGCGCGTTCCCGTTCCCGACGGATCGGTCACGGACCTCGTCGCCACGGTGCGCGAGAAGGCCAGCGTCGAGTCCGTGAACGCGGCGTTCAAGGCCGCCTCGGAGTCCGGGAGCCTCGCAGGCAAGCTCGTCTACACGGAGGACCCGATCGTGTCCTCGGACATCGTGGGCGCGCCGGCGTCGTGCACGTTCGACGCGCTGTTGACGATGGTCATGGGCGACCAGGTGAAGATCGTCGGCTGGTACGACAACGAGTGGGGCTACTCGAACCGCCTCGTCGATCTGGTCGAGTTGGTTTCCTCGAAGCTGTGATCGACGAGCAGCACGGACCTGCCTCTTATTTCGAGGAGCATCCGATGATGTACGCGCTGTCGGTGGTCGGGGCCGCGGCGGCGACGCTCGGGTTCGGCCTCCGGGCCGTGACCGCCCGGAGCATGCGGGCTCGGGTTCGCAACGCCATCCTCGCGTCGGTTGCTGGGGCCGAGGTCTGGGGCCTCATCCAGGTCCGCCGGGGCGAGCCGTTCGCCCTTGCGGACGCCGACGATTAGTCCCCCGCCGGACCCGATACACTCACGGCCCGTGGCCCTACGCACCATCGACGACCTCGGTGAGCTCGCAGGGAAGCGCATCTTCGTCCGGGTGGACTACAACGTCCCGCTCGCGGACGGTGCGGTCGCAGATGATCTGCGCATCCGTGCGGCGCTTCCTACCCTCAACGAACTCCTCGGGGCCGGCGCATCCCTGATCCTCGCCTCCCACCTCGGGCGTCCCGAAGGAAAGGTCGTCGACGACCTGCGCCTGGCACCGGTCGCCGAGCGCGCGGCGGAACTGCTGGGCCGGGACGTGATGGCGGTCTCCGACGTCGTCGGGGACGAGGCGCAGGCAGTCTGCTCGCATCTCGAACCGGGCGAGGCCGCGATGCTCGAGAACCTCCGGTTCGATCCGGGGGAGGAGTCCAACGATCCGGCGTTCGCCGACGCCCTGGCCTCCCTGGCTGACGTGTATGTCGACGATGCCTTCGGTGCCGCGCACCGTGCACATGCCTCGGTCGTGGGGGTGCCCAGACGCCTCCCGTCCGCCGCGGGGCGCCTGATGCAGCGGGAGATCGAGGTGCTCTCGAAGCTCCTGGAGGGCGCCGAGGAACCGTTCGTCGCGATCTTGGGAGGGGCCAAAGTGTCCGACAAGCTCGCGGCCATCACCAGTCTGGTCGAACGGGTCGACGCGCTCCTGATCGGCGGCGCGATGGCGTTCACGTTCCTGGCCACCGAGGGGGCCGAAGTGGGCAAGTCCCTTACCGAGCCGGACCGATTCGACGACGTCCGCCAGGCGCGCAAGGTAGCCGAGGAGCGCGGTGTCCTCATCCAGCTCCCCGAGGACACCGTCGCCGCGTCGGAGGTGTCCTCCGACGTGAAGTACCAGACGGTCGACGCCCGGGCGATCCCGCGTGATCAGATGGGTTTGGATATCGGGCCGCGCTCGGTCGAGGAGTTCGCGCGGACGATCGCCGCCGCCAAGACGATCCTGTGGAACGGGCCGATGGGCGTGTTCGAGCTGGAGCCGTTCTCGGCCGGCACGCGCGGGGTGGCGATGGCAGTGGCCGGCACCGACGCGTTCAGCGTCGTCGGCGGAGGAGACTCGCTGGCGGCGCTCCGCAAGTTCGGGCTGGAGGATTCGGTGTCGCACCTGTCCACGGGCGGGGGAGCATCGTTGGTGTTCTTGGAAGGCCGGGCGCTGCCCGGCGTGACGGTCTTGGAGGACTGAATGGCGAGACGCCCGATCATCGCGGCGAACTGGAAGATGCATAAGACGCACCTGGAGGCGATCCGCGACGTCCAGAAGCTCTCCTACCTGCTGGACCGCAAGGACGCGGAACAGGTCGAGGTCGTGATCCTGCCGCCGTTCACGGCCCTTCGCGCCGTCCAGACGCTGATCGACAGCGACCGCCTGGCGTACCGGCTCGGCGCGCAGGACTGTCATTGGGAGGACAAGGGCGCCTACACCGGCGAGGTCTCGCCGGCCATGCTGTCCGCACTGAAGTGTTCGTACGTCGTCGTCGGTCACTCCGAACGCCGGCAGCTCTTCGGCGAGACTGACGAGGTCGTGAACAAGAAGGTCAAGGCCGTGTTCGCGAACGAGATCGTCCCGATCCTGTGCGTCGGGGAAACCCTCGAGGAACGCGAGAGCGGCCGAACCGAGGAGCGCATCACCCAGCAGATCGACGCCGACCTGGCCGGTGTGAGCGCGGAGCAGGCGGCGGACCTGGTCGTGGCCTACGAACCGATCTGGGCGATCGGGACCGGGCGCAACGCCGAGCCCGGCGATGCGGGCCAGGTCGGTGCGCTCATCCGCGAACGGGTCGCGATCAAGGCCAACTCACATGCTGCCACCGACACGCTCCGGGTCCAGTACGGCGGCAGCGTCAAGCCGGGCAACATCCGAGAGTTCATGGCGCACCCCGACATCGACGGCGCGCTCGTCGGCGGCGCGAGCCTCGATCCCGAGGAACTCGCCCTGATCGTGAAGTACAAGTGAGGGACGAGTGACCAAGCTGCTGTACGTCTGCCTGGACGGACTCGGGGACGACCCGTGTCCAGAGCTGGACGGACGGACCCCGCTCGAGGCAGCGGACACGCCGTTCATGGATGAGCTCGCCGAACGCGGCCGGACCGGCAGCGTCGTCACCGTCGGACCGGGTATCGCGCCCGAATCGGACATCGGGGTGTTCGCCATCCTGGGGTATGACCCCCACGACGAGCATCCCGGCCGCGGGGTCGTCGAAGCGATCGGGTGCGAGATGGATTTCGAAGACGGGAACCTCGCGTACCGGATCAACTTCGCAACCGCGGAATGGCCGACCATCATCGACCGCCGCGTCGGCCGCGATCTGGCGTCCCAGGAATCGGCCGAATTGGCCGACGAAGTCAACGAGAAGCTGTCGCTGTCCGGGGCGACGTTCGAGCTCCGAGCCACGGTCGAGCATCGGGGTGTCCTCGTGATCCGTTCCCAGGAAGGTCCGCTGTCCGCCGCGGTCACCAACACCGATCCCGCCTATGCCAAGGAAGGGTCGATGGGGGTGGCGCTCGAGACCTTCGAGAACGAAGTCGTGCACTGCGAACCGCTCGAGGACACCGACGAAGCCAAGCGCGCGGCGCTCCTGACGAACGCCTTCGTCGAAGAGTCCCACTGGATCATGGAGAAGTCGACGATCAACGAGATCCGGCGCATCGAAGGCAAGGTCCCTGGGAACCTGATCCTCACCCGCGACGGCGGCGACCGCATCCCGCACCTGCAGCCGATCGAGGAGCGGTTCGGTCTGAAGTGGGGCTGCTTCGTCGAGATGCCCGTCGAGCGGGGGATCGCGCTCCTGCTCGGGATGGAGGCGGTACCGGCGCCACGCCTGATCTCCGACGACCAGTACGCGGAGTGGGCCCAGCTCGCCGCGGACGCGTTGCCGGATTTCCAGGCCCTCTATATCCACCTCAAGGGACCTGACGTTCCCGCACACGACGGGAACGCCGAACTGAAGAAGAAGGTCATCGCCGACATCGACCGCGCGTTCTTCGGGGAGGTACTTGCCCGCATCGACCAGAAGGACACGATCATCGCGGTGACGGCGGACCACTCGACCTCCTGCGTCCGGGCAGCTCACACGGCCGACCCCGTGCCGCTGCTGGTTTCGGGCGCAGGTGTCCAGCCCGACGGGTCCAGGTCGTTCGGCGAACGCGAAGCGGCGCAAGGCTCACTGGGGGACCTTCGAGGGGTGGACATCCTGCCCCGACTCGTTCAGTTTATGCACTAGCCATGCACTAGAACCCCTCGGTGGGGGCGGGGAACTCCATGCTGGGGGCGAGAACGGAGGGTCACACCTTTGGCACAGGTCAGCGAGCCGGCCCTCCTGACGGACGGGCCGCACGGAGCGCCCGCCGGTCCTCCCTCAGATGCCATCATCGGCTGCAGTCCGTGGCAACTCTTCTGGCGACGGTTCCGACGGGATCGTTGGGCGATCGTCGGCGGCATGTTCGTCGTCGTCATGATGGCGCTGGCGTTGGCGGCTCCCCTGTTCGCAGCGATGACTGGGCACGGACCGAACGAGCTCTTCGTCTACGAGACGACGACCAGCGAGCTCGGATTCTCGCCGGAGAAGGCAGCGCCCTCGGCCACCTTCTGGTTCGGCGCCGACCTCACGGGTCGGGATCTGTTCGTACGCATCATGTATGGGGCCCGGACGTCCCTGACGGTTGCGCTCCTGGCAACGGGGATCGAACTGGTCATCGGCGTGTCGCTCGGCGTGATGGCCGGTTTCTATCGGGGCAAGGCCGACACCGTCATCTCCCGCATCTCCGATGTGTTCCTGGCGCTCCCGGTGATCCTGCTGGCCCTGGGCCTGGTCGCGGCATGCGGCACGACGAAGGAAGGATGTCTCTGGGGACTGATCAAGCCCGGCCTGCTCTTGGTCGCCCTGGTGATCGGACTCTTCAGCTGGCCGTACGTCGCGCGGATCGTGCGGGGGCAGGTGTTGTCCCTCCGGGAGAAGGAGTTCATCCAGGCCTCGCGGGCGCTCGGCGCGTCCGATCGAACGATCATGAGGCGAGAGGTGTTCCCGAACCTCGTCGCGCCACTGATCGTGTACGCGACCCTGATGATCCCGACCAACATCCTGTTCGAGGCGGCGCTGTCGTACCTCGGGATCGGCATCCCTGAGTCCATCCCGTCGTGGGGCGCCATGCTGCAGGAGGCGAGCGGCTCGTTCCGGTACGCCTGGTGGTACATGCTCTTCCCGGGGCTGTTCCTGTTCGCAACGACACTCGCGTTCAACCTGGTGGGCGACGGCCTTCGGGACGCGCTCGATCCTCGAACGGGGGCAACCCTGGAGGAGTGAGGTACACGAACCGAGAACCGCAACGTGCTGTGAGATGAAGGAGGAACGATGAGGACGAGAAAGATCATCCTGATGGTCACGCTCGCGGCGCTAGTCGCGACGGCCTGTCCCGGAGCGAAGTCCGGTCAGGACGCAACGACAGGTCAGGGGGCCGGCGGCGAACCCGAACGCGGCGGCACCCTTCTGCTCGCTTCAGAGAGTGATGTGTGTAACTCGTTCGATCCCCAGAAGGCGTACTGCTCGGTGAACTGGGAGTTCCAGCGGGTCATCACGCGAACCTTGCTCTCGAACAACGGGATGGAGGCTGACCAGGGCGGCGCAGAGCTTCACCCCGATCTCGCGGCCGAGCTGCCGGAGATCTCGGAGGATGGACTCACGTGGACGTTCCGCCTGCGTCCGGGGATCATGTACGGCCCGCCCTTGCAAGACGTCGAAATGACCGCCCCCGACTTCATCCGCGCGATGATGCGCGAGGCCGACCCGGAGGCATCGCGAGGGGGCTACCGGCCCTACTACCACATCATCGAAGGGTTCGAGGAGTTCTCCGACGGGAAGGCCGACACCATCAGCGGCATGACGGCTCCCGACGACCACACCTTGGTCGTGAGGCTCACCGACCCTCTCGGGGACTTCGGGTACCGGATGGCGATGGCGGCTGCTTCGCCGATCCCGCCCAATCCGGATAACCCGGATGCACCACTCGGCATCGCCGAGGGTCACACCAAGGACTTCGGACGGTTCCAGGTGGCGACGGGGCCGTACATGTTCGAGGGAAGCGAGCAGATGACTTTCGCCGACGCGCCCGAGGACCAGACCCCGGCGCCCGGATACGATCCGGACCGCTCGATCCATCTGGTGCGCAACCCCTCGTGGGATCCGGCCACCGATCCGCTTCGGCCCGCCTACGTGGATGAGATCCAGATGGACATCGGCGCCACGGTGGAGGACATCTCCAACAAGGTGGATGCGGGTGAGATCGACGCCGGGTTCAACGCCGACCAATCGCCCGACCAGATCCAGCGCTACCAGAACGATCCCGCGCTCCAGCCGAGGATGCACGTGACACCGACGGACACGACGAGCTACGGGGCATTCAACGTGGCAGAGCCTCCGTTCGACGACATCGCCGTACGCAAGGCCGTCAATCTGGTGGTGGACAAGGAAGCTCGGCGGCGGGTCGGAGGGGGAGCCATCCTCGGCGATATCGCCAACCACATCATCCCCGATGGCCTGACCGGTGGCATCAATGCGGACTACGCCCCCTACGGGACTCCCGGCGATCGAGGCGATGTCGAGGCCGCCAAGGAGGCCATGAAGGAGTCCATGTACGACTCCAACGGTGACGGCGTCTGCGACGACCCCGTGTGTGAAGGCGTATTGACCGTGGCCTACCAGGCGACCCCGCGGCCGAAGCAAGTCGCAGTGATCGAGGACGGACTCAAGAACCTCGGGATCACCCTGGATGTGAAGTACGTCGGGTACTACGCGATGTACGACCAGTGTGAGGATCCGAACAATCACGTCGCGTTCTGCCCCACCTTCGCGTGGGCGCGCGACTACCCGGATGCATATACGTTCGCTCCGCCGCTCTTCGGAGTCGAGTTCCTCGAGGGAACGAATGCCGGACTCGTCGGTGCGAGCCCGGCGCAGTTGAAGAAGTGGGGATACGCCACGACGGAGGTGCCCAGCGCTGAGGAGCGCATGAGGGAGTGCGAGGTGCTGGAGGGAACACCACGCGTGACGTGCTACGCGGCGTTCGACCGCTATCTGATGGAGGAGGTCGTTCCGTGGGTCCCGTTCGGGTTCTCGAACTGGATCGACATCGTTTCCGAGCGGCTGCAGAACTACCACGTGGATACCTGGGCGGACATGATGTCGCTCGACCACGTTGCCGTAGGGGGAGCGTGACCCGGCGACGCACATGACCGATCTGGGTGATCCAGCGGCGGCAGGACTTGCGGGAGCGACATGGGCCGGTACCTGATCCGGCGTGCCCTCTTCATGGTCCTGGTTCTGTGGATCGTGTCGGTGGTGACCTTCCTCATCTTCGTCGTGATCCCTCCAGGGGATCCGGCCAGGAGAGCCGCGGGCAAATCACCGACGCCGGAGGCGATCGCGGAGGCGCGGGCGGGTCTCGGCCTGGATCAGCCGTGGTACGTGCAGTACGGCCGTTTCGCAAAGGGACTGGTGCCGGTTCCCGGGTGGTTCCTCAACGAGGACGTGTACTACTCGTATGGCAGTGGAGTCGCGGTTCGGGAGGAGATCGCCGAGCGGTTCCCGATCACGGCCACGCTGGCCATCGGCGGTGCCATCCTCTGGCTGGCGATCGGGATCCCCACCGGAGTCATCTCGGCGGTCAAGCGAGGCACGCTCGCGGACCGGACGGCGATGGTCGGCGCCATCGTCGGGGTCTCAGCGCCGACGTTCTGGATCGCGCAACTCTTGCTCTTCGTATTCGCGTTCAAGCTCGGTTGGGCGCCGAGCAGCGGGATCCCCGTGAACGAGTCGATCCCCGAGGCGATCGTGCAGGGGCGGTTCTGGTTGCCGTGGCTCACGATCGCGATCACGTCGGCTGCCTTCTACACCAGGATGGTCCGGAGCAACATGCTCGAGACCTTGGGTGAGGACTACATCCGGACGGCTCGAGCCAAAGGTCTCTCCGAACGCCGGGTGATCTACAAACACGGGCTGCGCTCGTCACTGACTCCCATCGTGACGATGCTGGGACTCGATGTCGGGGCGCTCCTCGGAGGCGTGATCATCACCGAGGTCGCCTTCAACCTCCACGGTCTCGGGAAGTACGCAGTGGATGCCCTTAACAACAACGACTTCCCGGCCACGATGGCCGTCACCGTGATCGCCGCCTTCTTCATCGTCGTCGCGAATCTGGTTGTCGACGTGTCGTACGCGTTCCTGGATCCCCGGGTGAGGTACGAGTAGCGATGACATCCAAGCCCATCCTCGAGATCGACGACCTCCGCGTCCGGTTCCCCACCGAGGATGGCACGGTGAAGGCGGTCGATGGGATCAGCCTGTCGGTTGAGGCCGGGTCGATGGTCGGCGTTGTGGGGGAGTCAGGTTCGGGTAAGAGTGTCTCCTGGCTCGCCGTGATGGGTCTGCTGGATCCGGCGTCGTCGGTGCGCGAGGGTGCGGCGCACTTCGGAGGCCGGGATCTTCTCACCCTCTCGTCGTCGGAGATGCAGGAGGTTCGAGGTCGACAGATCAGCATGATCTTCCAGGATCCGATGACCTCCCTCCACCCCTTCTACCGGGTCGGGGACCAGATCGCCGAAGCGATCCGGGCCCACGAGCCGATCTCCAAGCGGGAGGCATCGGAACGTGCGGTGGACATGCTAGCCAAGGTGGCCATCGCGAAGCCGGCGGAACGGGCCCGGCAGTATCCACATGAGTTTTCCGGGGGGATGCGTCAGCGCGCGATGATCGCGATGGCCCTCGCGCTGGACCCGGTCCTGCTGATCGCGGACGAGCCGACCACGGCGCTGGATGTGACGGTGCAAGCGCAGATCCTCGATCTGATCCAGCGCCTCCGTGAGGAGATGAACACGGCCGTGGTGCTCATCACGCACGACCTCGGGGTGGTCGCCGAGCACTGCGACGAGATCGCGGTCATGTACGCAGGCCGGATTGTCGAACGAGGCCGGGCTGATGATCTCTACTACCGCGCTCGCCACCCCTACACCTGGGGCCTGCTCGGTTCCATCCCGCGTCTCGAGGATCCGGCCGGGGATCGCCTCACCCCGATCGCCGGGCTGCCGCCATCCTTGATCGGGGTTCCGAGTGGTTGCGCCTTCCATCCCCGCTGCCCACACGTCATGGACCGGTGTCGGTCGGAACGGCCAGAGCTCGTGGCCGACGCCGGAACCCATGCCTCAGCGTGTTTCCTCGCCCCCGAGGAGAAGGAACGGTTGTTCACCGAACTGAGGGACCACCGAACGTGAGCGCGCCGCTCCTCCGCCTCCGAGGCATCCAGAAGTACTTCCCGCTGACCCAGGGTGTGTTGTTCCAGAGGCGCGTCGGGGATGTCCGCGCGGTCGACGGTGTGGATCTGGACGTGTTCGCAGGCGAGACCGTCGGGCTCGTCGGGGAGACCGGTTGCGGCAAGTCCACGCTGGCCCGGGTGATCATGCGACTGCTCGACGCGACCGCGGGCTCGATCTACTTCGAGGGCGAGGACATCACGAACCTCGGAGGGAGGCCGCTTCGGGAGCTCCGCAGGAACATGCAGATGATCTTCCAGGACCCGTACGCGTCGCTGAACCCACGCAAGACCGTAGGTTCGATCATCGGTGAACCGTTCCGTCTCCACGAACTCGTGCCGAAGGGCGGACTCAAGCACGAGGTCCAGCAGCTGATGGAACTGGTCGGTCTGAACCCTGAGCACTACAACCGGTATCCGCACGAGTTCTCCGGGGGGCAGCGCCAGCGGATCGGGGTGGCGCGCGCGCTGGCGCTGCGCCCGAAGCTGATCGTGTGCGACGAGCCGGTCTCGGCCCTGGACGTGTCCATCCAGGCGCAGATCCTCAACCTCCTCGACGATCTCCAGAAGGAGTTCAACCTGACGTACCTTTTCATCGCGCACGACCTTGCGGTGGTGAAGCACGTGTCGAACCGGGTTGCCGTCATGTACCTGGGGAAGATCGTTGAGATGGCGCCGGGGGAGGTCCTCTACGAGTACCCGAAGCACCCGTACACGGGGGCGCTGCTCTCGGCGGTCCCGATCGCCGATCCCGAGCTCGCCCGAGCGCGACAGCGGATCGTCCTGGAAGGGGACGTTCCCTCACCGATCGACCCGCCGTCAGGCTGCCGGTTCCATCCTCGGTGCCTCCGGGCCCAGCTCCCGCGGTGCGCAGAGGAGGAGCCCAGCCTGGAGCCCTTCCGTCCCGGCCAGGTTGCCGCGTGCCACTTCCCGCTCGAAGATGCTCCGCCCGAGGACGAGGAGCGCTCCGGGGCCGTCTGAGCCCGCTCGCGCTATCATCGGGGACACCCACACGAGGAGAACCGATGCTCAACGTCATCGTCCTGATCACCGACGTCATCGCCGCGCTCGCGCTGATCTTCCTGGTGCTGCTGCACTCCGGGAAGGGTGGGGGACTGTCGGACATGTTCGGCGGCGGAGCTGGGCTCTCGGGCGGGACCGGCATGGAACGCCGGCTGGACCGCATCACGGTGATCACGGCCGTTGTGTTCGGGATGACGACCTTCTGGCTCTCCTGGAAGTGGAGCTAGGGCCGGCCGAGCGGGCCGGACGGCCCGGGTAGGATCTCGGGCGCACTCGTCGGAGTGGCGGAACTTGGTAGACGCGCTAGGTTGAGGGCCTAGTGCCCCTTACGGGGCGTGAGGGTTCAAATCCCTCCTCCGACACCACCTGATCACCCACCTGAAGAGCCCGTCCGACGCCCGTTGTCCCCCGGATGGCCCCTCGTGTTACAGTCCGGCGCGTACGTCGTTCGGAAAGGAACAGCGGGTGGCGACAGGTACCGTGAAGTGGTTCAGCGCCGAGAAGGGCTACGGTTTCATCACCGGCGAGGACGGCACCGACGTGTTCGTCCACTTCTCCTCGATCCAGTCCGAGGGCTTCAAGACCCTGGATGAGGGACAGAAGGTCGAGTACGAGGTCACATCGGGCGACAAAGGCCCGCAGGCTTCGAACGTCCGTGTCGCCCAATAGGACATCGCGCAGGACCACCAGAGCGATGAAAGGGCCCGGCCGGTAGGCCGGGCTCGTTCGCGTCTAGGACGAAGACGTTGGGGTTGGGGCTGGAGCCGGGGCTGCCGGCGACTCTGGAGCCGGTGTCACGGGGGCAGCGGCTGTCACGGGGGCAGCGGCCGTCGGCGCAGGCGCGGTTTGGCCCTGCGGCGGGCGTCCACCAGGTCCACCAGGTCCACCAGGTCCACCGGGGCCACGACGGTCACCGCCGCGGAATCCACCCTCGCGCCGCTGGCGCGGCTGCTGCGGCGGGATGTAGGGCAAGCGCCGCATCGGCGGCTTGTGACCCGTCCGCTCGAGCCGGACCTGGATGTAGTCGGTCTCCTGGGTGCGCTGGATCTCGCGCCACCCGTCAGTGAGCAGGGAGCGCAGCCGGCCATCGGCTGTCTTCCGCAGCTTGTCGGTGCCGGGCACCTTCACGTACAGGTGCTCGTAGCGCACCTCAAGCCGTTCCGGTCCCGCCATCCGCTCTTGCCTCCTCGACGTTCGACCGGGAAAGGGTAGCAGGGGCCGGTAGGATTCCTCCTCGTGGGCACCGAAGCCGATCTGATCCTGACCGGGGCGGCCGTCTACACGGTCGATCCGGCGGAACCCTGGGCGCAGGCGCTGGCCGTGCGCGGGGGCCGCATCGTGGCGGTCGGTTCCAGCGAAGACGTGGACGAGCTGCGCGGCCCGTCGACCCGTGTGCTCGACCTGCCCGGCCGGATGATCCTGCCCGGCTTCCAAGATGCGCACGTCCATCCGCCCATAGCCGGCATCGACCGCATGCGGTGCGACCTCCTCGAGGTCGAAGGCCACGACGAGGTCCTCGAGGCGGTCCGGGCCTACGCCGCGAGCCACCCCGACGAGCCCTGGATCCTGGGCAGCGGGTGGGGGCTCTCCAGTTTCCCGGGTGGCGTCCCCACCGCAGCCGAACTGGATGCGGTCGTTCCGGACCGTCCTGCCTTCCTCTCGAACTCGGACGGCCACGGCGCCTGGGCCAACACGAAGGCGATGGAACTGGCCGGCGTGACGAAGGACACGCCCGATCCCCCGGACGGGTATCTCGAACGTGACCCCGGTGGGAAGCCCATCGGCATGTTCCAGGAGGGCGCCGCCGACCTCGTCGGGCGCTTCGCCCCGTCACCGACCATCGACGACGTCCGGAGGGGGTTGCTGGTCGCACAGGAGTACCTGCACGCCTTGGGGATCACGTCATGGCAGGACGCCATCGTCGGGGAGTCCTCCTGGGGGGACGCGCTCGGTGTGTACCGGGAGTTCGGGGAGAGCGGAGCGTTGACCGCGCGGGTCGTCGGCGCGCTCTGGTGGTTCCCGGAGCGGGGCCTCGGGCAACTGGACGACCTTCGCGAGAAACGGGAAGCGTTCGCAGCAGGGAGCTTCCGGCCGACATCCGTCAAGCTCATGCTCGATGGGATCGTAGAGAACAAGACCGCGTGCGTCATCGACCCCTACCTCGGGCCGGATGGGAAACCGACGGCCGAGCGAGGCATCGAGTTCATCGACCCGGATCAGCTGCTCAAGATCGCGCCGATGCTGGATGAGGATGGTTTCCAGATCCACATGCATGCCATCGGCGAACGGGCGGTCCGCAACGGGCTGAACGCATTGGCTCACGTGAGCCAGGCGGGAAGGCGCGCCCACCGCCACCACATCTCGCACATCCAGATCGTTCACCCCGACGATATCGGTCGGTTCGCCCAGCTCGATGTGACCGCGAACATGCAGCCGCTGTGGGCGTGCCACGAGCCCGCGATGGACCTCCTGAACATCCCGATCCTGGGCCCGGAGCGGTCGGGCTGGCTCTACCCGTTCGGGAGCCTGCTCCGAAGCGGCGCCCGGATGGCGGGCGGGAGCGACTGGAGCGTTTCGTCGCCCAACGTGTTCCTGCAGATGGAGGTGGCAGTGACGCGGATCGGTCGTGACGCACCCGAGGCGGAACCGCTGCTTCCCGATGAAGCCATCTCGCTCGAGCAAGCGATCCGCGCCTACACCATGGGTGCCGCCTACGTGAACCACCAGGACGATGTCACCGGATCACTCGAGGCCGGGAAGTACGCGGACCTGGTGGTCGCGGACCGGAACCTGTTGGCGCCCGACGGCGGTCCGATCGGCGACGCCCGGGCCCTCCTGACGTTGGTCGAGGGTGAAGCCGTCTTCGCGGACCCCGAGATCGGTTGGTAGCTGTCGGCCAACCGGCCGTCCCACGTGCCGAATGACCTGCAGAGATACCCCCCGCCTGACCTCCATCCGTTCGCTGTTGACGGTATGGCGCCGCACGATACCCGGAATCTGGGAGTGCAACCCGAAGGACGTTCGGTGTACCATGCTGAGGTCGCTAGGAGCGGTGCGGTCGGCTGAAGCCGTCCGCCGGAGGGAGACCGAGGGAGGTATGAGATGGCTGAATCATTCGACATGAGGCTGGTGCAACGGGGGGCGCGGTTGCGCCGGACGCCGTACTACGAGGCCGAGCAGAAATACGGTCCGAAGGGCTACACCGTCTACAACCACATGCTGTTCCCGATCCGCTTCGACGCCTTCGAGAATGAGCTCAACACGCTCCTGAACGACGTCACGGTCTGGGACGTGTCGGTGGAGCGGTGCGTCGAGATCGACGGGCCGGATGGATTCAAGCTGACCCAGATGATGACGCCGCGCGACCTCTCGAAGTGCGCGGTCGGCCAGGCGAAGTACGTCCTGATCTGTGCGAAGGACGGGGGCATCCTCAATGACCCGGTCCTGACCAGGATGTCCGAGAACAAGTTCTGGCTGGCCCTGGCCTCGAGCGACGTCCTCTTCTACGCGAAGGGGCTCGCGGATGCCTACGGCCTCGATGCGACGGTCACGGAGGCGGACGTGTCGCCGCTGCAGATCCAGGGCCCGAGGTCGAAGGAGCTGATGGTGGACGTCTTCGGCGATCAGATCCTCGACATCAAGTACTACTTCTTCATCGAGACGGATCTGGACGGCATCCCGGTCGTCATCACCCGCACAGGTTGGACCTCCGAGGTCGGGTACGAGATCTACCTAACCGACCGCACCAGGGGCGTTGAGCTTTACGAGCGGATCATGGAGGCGGGGGCCAAGTACAACATCAAGCCCACGGGTCCCGTCGACATCCGCCGGGTCGAAGGCGCCATCTACAACTGGGGCGCCGACATGACTTGGAAGAACAGCCCGCTCGAGATCACCGGCCTGGAGCGCCTCGTCGACTGGGACCTTCCCGACGACGCGGTCATCTCGCTCCCGGCGCTGCGGGCGATCAAAGAGAAGGGTGTCGCGAAGAAGCTCGTCGGGATCGAGATCGAGGGCGACCCGCTTCCCGAGCTGAACTTCACCAAGTGGCACGTTCACGAGGGGGGAAAGAAGGTTGGCAAGGTCACGTCGGCCATCTACTCGCCGAGGCTCGAGAAGAACATCGGGTTCGCGTGGCTGCCGATCGAACTCGCCGGCGAGGGGACGAAGGTCGAAGTGCAGACCCCGTACGGCGACCGGATCTCGCAGGTCGTTCCCACCCCGTTCGTCGACCCGAAGAAGACGATCCCTCTGCAGTAGCCGGTACCCAGGAACCGCCGAAGAAGGCCTCCGTCGTTCGCGGCGGGGGCCTTCTTCACGTCCAGTCCGAGAAGGACGGTCCAGCCCTTGACTGACCAGTCAGTCAAGGGCTATCATCGGATCCGGGTTCGAAGGTCTCCGCCGCCCGTGGACGACGCGCCGGACCGGGGAGGACTGCCCGCATGCCGCTCAATGAGGAAGACACGTTCACGTTCTACGTCGCGTCCTGGTACCGGAAGTCGCCGTACTACGCGAAGACGATCGAGGACGGTGTTCAGAGCTTCGACATCTACAACCACATGCTGATCCCGACGGTGTACGGGGACGACGTCGACGAGTACTGGCACCTGCTCAACAAGGTCACGATGTGGGACGTCGGCGTAGAGCGGCAGGTGGAGGTCACCGGACCGGATGCGTTCGAGTTCACGAACCGGCTGACATGCCGTGATCTGACCAAGTGCGAGGTCGACCAGTGCAAGTACGCGCCCATCACCGCCGCGGACGGGGGCATCATCAACGACCCGATCCTGCTCCGCCTGGCCGACGACCATTTCTGGCTCTCCATCGCGGACTCGGACACGCTGCTCTGGGCGAAGGGCGTCGCCATCAACAGTGGTCTTGACGTGACCATCGGTGAGCCGGACGTATCGCCGATGCAGATCCAAGGCCCGAGGTCCAAGGACGTGGTTCGGGACCTCTTCGGAGACTCCATCCTGGACATGAAGTATTACTGGTGCCGGCAGGTCGAACTGGACGGGATCCCGCTGGTCATCAGCAGGACGGGTTGGTCCGGCGAGGTCGGCTACGAGCTGTACCTGCGTGACGGGAGCCGGGGGCCGGACCTCTGGGACAAGGTCAAGCAGGCCGGGGAGCCCTACGAGGTTCGCACCGTTGCCCCCAACGACATCCGCCGCATGGAGGCCGGGATCTTCAACTACAACAACGACATGTGGATCACGGACACGCCTTTCGAGGTCGAGGGTATGGAGCGCCTCGTCGAGGAGCAGGACGCCGACTACATCGGGAAGGCTGCCCTTGAGCGACAGCGCCGGGACGGCGTGCGCCGCAAGCTTACCGGCGCGTTCATCGACGGACCGCCGTTCCGAGGGTGGTTGGTGGACTTCTGGCCGGTTCGCAGCGGGGGAGAGGTGGTCGGCCGCGTGACGTCCGCCTGCTTCTCGCCTCGCGTGGAGAAGAACCTAGCCTACGTTTGGCTCCCGATCGAACTAGCCGCACCGGGCACGCAGATCGAGATCGAGTCCCCGGACGGGACGCTGACCGGGACGACCACGACGTTGCCGTTCCTGGATCCGCGCAAGGATGTTCCGAAGGGCTAAGCACAGGATTTGGCCCCCGGGAACCGGGGGTGCGAGGATGCGGACGCGGGGAGCCCCCCGCGGCCGCACGGAGGAAGTAAGGAGCAAGCGATGGTGAACGAGCGTCAGGAGATGCTGGAGAAGAGCGCGACCCTGTACTTCGGGCCGTGGTACCGGAAGTCGCCGTACTTCGAGAAGACGCGCGAGGCCGGCTGCACCGCATACGACATCTACAACCACATGTACATCCCCGGCTACTACGATGATCCGGTCGTCGAGTACTGGGCGCTGCGCAACGACGTCACCCTGTGGGACGTCGCCGTCGAGCGGACGGTAGAAGTGAGCGGCCCGGACGCGGACAAGCTCATCGACATGATCACCTGCCGCGACCTGTCGAACGTCGCGGTCCACCAGGGCAAGTACCAGCTCGTCACGGCGCCGGACGGCGGGATCGTCAACGACCCGGTCCTGCTGCACCCGAAGGAGAACGTCTGGTGGATGCAGTTGGCGGACTCGGACGCAGGCTTGTACGCGCTCGGCGTCGCGGCGGTCGCCGGGTTGGACGTCCAGGTGACCCTGCCGGATGTGTACCCGATGCAGGTGCAGGGTGCGAAAGCCGCGAAGGTACTGGAGAAGCTGGTGGGCGACGGCATCCTCGATCTGAAGTACTACTGGACGGGCGACTTCGAGATCGACGGTATCCCGGTGGTCATCAGCCGCACGGGATGGACGGCGGTGCAGGGCTTCGAGATCAACCTGCTCGGCTACGACGAGGGTGGCCGCCTGTGGGACGCGGTCCTTGCCGCGGGCGAGGAGCATGCGATCCGGCCGATCGCCCCGTGCGAGGCTCGACGCATCGAGGCGGGGATCTTCAACTATGGCTCCGACATCCGGTTGACGGATACCCCGTTCCACGTGATGGGCCTCGAGCGCCTGGTCGAGAAGCAGGACGCCGACTACATCGGGAAGGACGCGCTCGAGCGGTTGCGCACCAAGGGCGTCGACCGCAAGCTCGTCGGCATCGAGTTCCCGGACATGCCGGAGCTTCGCGCTGAGATGTCCGAGTACTGGGACGTCCTGAGCGGGGGAAAGAAGGTCGGCCACATGACGGACGCGGTGTACTCGCCGGGCCTCGAGAAGAACATCGGCTTCGTCTGGGTTCCGATCGGACTGTCCGAGCCCGGTACCCCGCTGGATGTCTTGACCGAGGACGGGGAGAAGCTGGTCGGCCAGACCGCCGCGATCCCGTTCGTCGATCAGCGCAAGGAGGTTCCGGCCGCGGACCTGCGCGGCTGACGCCGGGTCAGGAACCGTATGCGAGAATCTGGGACGGGCGGGCCTTCTCGGCTCGCCCGTCGTGACCAGGGAGGACCGACGGGATGAAGCCCGAGGGACGGCCCGCCGCTGAGCACGTCGGCGGCCTGCGCAAGGCGATCTTGCTCTTCGAGAAGAAGGGAAAGGAGGTGGCCTTCGACTGCCGGATGTGCGGCCAGTGCATCCTGCACTCGACCGGTCTGACCTGTCCGATGACCTGCCCGAAGAACCTTCGCAACGGCCCGTGCGGCGGGACGATGCTGAACGGGAACTGTGAGGTCCTCCCCGACAAGCCCTGCGTCTGGGTCCTGGCGTGGGAGCGTTCGCGCAAGATGCCGCTCTGGCGCAGCCACATGAAGCACATCAACCCGCCGGTCGACTTCCGGCTCCAGGACACGGGCTCGTGGGAGAACCTCGTGACGCGGCGCGATAAGGTCGTGCCCGACGGATGGAGGGCTCACGCCGAACGGGTCGGCGCGACGCACTGAGCGCGGGGCCGTCGAGGATCGGCGACCCGAACCGAAGAGGAGCCATGATCGAACCGCGGAGTCATGTCGAGAGGCTGTTGCGCTCGGGGACGTTCGTCGTCACCGCCGAGCTGGAGACCACGGACAGCCCTGACCCGGACTCGATCCGCGAAGTCACCGAGGTCCTGCGCGGGCATGTCGACGGCCTGAACGTGACCGACAACTCGTCCGCTCACCCGCACATCCAGAACGTCGCAGCCGGCCATCTGCTGGTCGATCTCGGGTTCGAGCCGATCGTGCAGTTCGTCTGCCGGGACCGGAACCGGCTTGCGCTGCAAGCGGACCTCCTGGGAGCGATGGCGCTCGGGATGAAGAACATCTGCGCCCTGACGGGCGACGATGTCTCGGCCGGTGACCACCCGGAGGCCAAGCCGATCTACGACATCGACTCGGTGCATCTGCTTCGGATCCTCGACATCATGCGGACCGAGGGGACGTACCTGTCCGGCCGCAAGCTCGACGCCCGACCCGGCTTCTTCCTCGGATGCGTCGAGAACCCGTTCGCCCCGCCGCAGGACTACCGGCCGATCCGGCTGGCGAAGAAGGCGGAGGCCGGGGCAGAGTTCTGCCAGCTGCAGCTCGTCTTCAACATCGACCGGATGCGCGAGTTCATGTCGATGTGCAACGATCTCGGTCTGCCCGAGAAGATCTTCATCCTTCCGTCTGTCTGCATCCCACGCAGCGCCCGCTCCCTGCACTACATGTCTGAGCAGGTCCCGGGGATCGACGTTCCGGAGGAGCTCCTCGCCCGGATGGACGGCACGCGGAAGGAGAAGCAAGCCGAGGAGGGTGTGCAGATCGGCCTCGAGATCGTCAAGGAACTGCGTGACATGGCCGGCGTCGCGGGGGTGCACTTGATCTCGATCAAAGCCCCCGAGGTGATCTCGAAGGTCGTCGAGGAGTCCGGCCTGTTGCCCCGCCCTCAGATGGCGCCGTAACGGGGTTACAGCACCGCCGAGAGGAACTTGCGCGTCTCTTCGCGCTGCGGGTTCGCGATGATCTCCGACGGCGGTCCTTGTTCGAGGATGACCCCCTCGTGGAAGAACAGAAGCCGGTCGGCGACCTCGCGAGCGAACCCCATCTCGTGGGTAACGACCAGCATGGTCATCCCCTCCGAGGCCAGTTCCTTCATGACGGCGAGGACCTCGCCGATCAGCTCGGGGTCGAGGGCCGAGGTCGGCTCGTCGAAGAGCATCACCTTCGGCTGCATGGCAAGCGCGCGGGCGATCACCACTCGCTGCTTCTGACCACCGGAGAGCCGGATCGGGTATTCGTCGGCCTTCTCGGCCAGCCCGACCTTGGTGAGCAGTTCGCGCGCCATCGGCTCGACCTCGGAGCGCTCCGCGTTCTTGACGATCAGGGGGCCGCTCATGATGTTCTCGAGGACCGACAGGTGGGGGAACAGATTGAACTCCTGGAAAACCATGCCTGCGTGGGTGCGGAGACCTCTGATGGTCTCCCGCGCGTGCCGGTTGCGATGAGCGGCCGCGTCGACACGGACGCCGTCGACCTCGATCGCTCCCGACGTGGGTTCCTCGAGGAAGTTGATGCAGCGCAGGAGGGTCGACTTTCCCGACCCGGATCGGCCGAAGATGACGATGACCTCACGCTGCTGGACTTCGATGTTGATATCGCTGAGCACCTCGAGGTTCCCGAAGGACTTGCCCAGATGCTCGACACGGACGACCGGCTCCGGCATCAGTGGAGCCCCGCCTGGCCGCGGGGGTGTCCGGCCGACACCACGAGGCCACCCTCTGCCGCCGCTTCCGCCGCGGCCCGCACGTAGCCCCGGCCCATCCGTCTCTCCAGCTTGGCTTGGAAGAAGGAGAAGATGGCCGTCAGGATCCAGTACATCCCTGCGACCAGGACATACGCTTCGAGGTTCTTGAAGTCTGCCTTCCCGTAGAGCTGGCTGAGGCGGAAGATCTCGGTGAACTCGATGGTTGCGCCGAGGAAACTGACGAGGGCGGTGTCCTTCAGCATGGCGATGAACTCGTTGCCCGTGGGGGGGATGATGACGCGGAAGGCCTGCGGAAGCACGACGCGGCGCATGGTCTGGCGGTAGCTCATCCCGAGTGCCTCGGCAGCCTCACGCTGGCCGTGACTCACCGACTCGATCCCGGCGCGGAAGATCTCGGTCATGTACGCGCCGTAGTTCAGCCCGATACCGAGGATCCCCGCGACGACGGCGTCGAAGAGGAAGAGATCCTGGATCCCGCTCGGGAGATCGAGGCCTTGGACCATCTGCGGAAGTGCGAGGTAGATGAGGAAGAGCTGCACGATCAAGGGTGTACCGCGGAAGAAGGATGTGTAGAAGCCTGCCACGCCGTACGCGATCGGATTGCGCGAGAGACGGCCGAGGGCCCCGAGGAGGGCCAGGATCAAGGCGAGGATGATCGCGCCGAGTGCGATCAGGATCGTCACCCACAGGCCCTTGACGATGTAGGGACCGTATTCCTGCATCCAGGCGAGGTCGAAGCCGGTCAGGGTGAAGAGGGCCGCGAGGATCACGAAGATCTCGATCCACACGACCGCAACCCAGAGACGGAACGGGACACGCCGATGAGCCATGATCGGGTAGACGATCACGGCGACCGTGGCCGGCAGGACTCCGAGTGCGACCAGGACGACCGTCAGCGCGAGCCAGCCCCATGAGCGATCCTTGGCTGCCCGGACGATGACCCACCCGGCCAGGGGGACCACGATCCCCGCCCAAAGGCCGAGGGCCCCGATCATGTAGACCGTCGCGTTCGTCACCGCGCCCCCCGGACAGCGAGAGGGCCGAGAGCGCCTTGGCTCCCGGCCCGCGTCATCGCTTCAAGCTCGTGGCGGGCTAGCTCGCGACCCTGGTCGTGAGGTCCTGGCCGAACCACTGGTTCGACAGCTCCGTCAGGGTGCCGTCCGCATGCATCTCGGTGATGATGTCGCTGACGGCGGCAACGAGGCTGGCTCCGTCTAGCTCGGACTTCTTGTCGAACGCCACGGCCAGCGGCTCGTAGAAGAGCGGCTCGCCGACGATCTTCACCGGCTTGCCCTTGTCCACCGCGCCCTCTGCGGTCGGCCCGGCAGTGATGACCGCATCCAGCCGGTCACCGTCGCCCAACGTTAGGTCCTGGATGGCGGTCGAGTCCGTGTCGTAGGTCTTGATCTGTGCGTCGTCGATCTGGAAGTCGATCGTTTCACCGGGGATCTCGAGCGTCTTCTGCAGGTAGAAGTCGTACGTGCAGCCGCCGCATACCCCGACCTGCTTCCCGGCGAGGTCCGCCGCCGGGTCCACGATGGTCGTGTTGTCCGCGTGCACCATCGCCACGGCGGGCGTGTAGTAGTACCCCGGAGTGAAGTCCACGACCTCCGCCCGCTCGGGCGTCACGGTCATCGACCCAACGCTCATGTCCCAGCGGTCGTTCCAGCCGCCGGCCGTGATCAGGTCCCACGACGGAGCCTCCCATTCGACTTTCACGTCGAGGCGTCGTGCAATCTCCTCGGCCACATCGATGTCGAACCCCTCGTACTCACCGGTCTTGGGGTTGAGCTCGGACTGCGGCGGGTAGGCGGGGTCCGTAGACACGCGGATGACCCCATCCGCCTTGATCTTCGCGAGAAGGTCGTTGCCCGCGGGTTCTGTCCCGCCCCCGCCGGCGGGCGATGGCGTGGATCCGCCCTTGGTACAAGCCGCCGCCGTCAGGGCGAGGACCATCAGGAACAGCGTCAACAACCGAAACTTCTGCATGGCTGCAACCTCCTTGGGAACCGGATACCTCTTGCGGTTCACCACTATAGGCCCATCGGGGGACGAGCGGGACCCCCGTTCATTGCCAGGGTCGGGGGCGGCCGATATCCTCACTTGAACCCCGAGCCCCCCAGGTCGGAGCTGCCGTTGAGCGAGGAACCGTTGGAAGCCTCAGATGATGTTGCCGTGAGCACGGGCTCAACGCTCCCCGAATCACCCGGGCCCGGATCGTCCTCCGCAGCCGTGTGGCGCTCGCGAGCGTCCAAACTGCTCCACTTCGTAGTGGCCCTGTTCCTGTTCATCCTGGCGATCAAGCTGATGACGAAGGGGGCCCAGTTCATCGGTCCCCGCCTCGACGGCACTTTCCTTACCTACAACGGAGTCACGACACTGGGGATGGGCTGGCTGGGCGCCTACCTCGTGCTCTCCGGGTCACCGATCGCGGCCTCGGCCATCGCCTTCTACTCGGGGAACGTCCTCACCCCCCTGCAGACGTTCACGATGCTGTCGGGCTCCCGGCTCGGCGCGGCCCTCATCGTTCTGCTCGTCGGGTTCCTGTACTCAATCAGGAACAGGGATAAGAAGCGAACGATCGGCATCGGCGTCCTCGCCTTGTCCCTGACGGCGCTCGTCTACATCCCCGGGATGTTCCTCGGGTACTTCATCCTCAAGTTGGGGCTCCTGTCCGGCTTCAACCTCCAGGCATCCGGCGAATTGGACAGCCTGATCGACAAGGTCTGGGGTCCGTTCGTCACGCTCATCACCGACCACATCCCTGGGATGCTGCTCTTCCCGGTCGGACTGGGCGTAATCCTGATCTCCTTCAAGCTGCTCGACCGGGTCCTCCCGGAATTGGACGGCGAGAAGCACGCCGCCGACCGCATCCACTGGCTCAAGAAGCCGTGGACCATGTTCGGGCTCGGCTGCCTCGCCGCCTTCCTGACCCTGTCGGTCTCGGTCGCGCTGACGATCCTCGTGCCGCTGGCCGCCAAGGGGTACATCAATCGGCGGGAGTCCATCCCTTACATCATGGGCGCCAACATCACCACACTTGCGGACACGCTGGTCGTCGCGATGCTCGCGAAGGCCGGCGCCGCTCAGATCGTCCTGGCCGAGGCCATAGGCGTGACGGTCGTCACGCTCTTCTACCTCATCGTCCTCTACAGGCCGATCACGAAGATGGTCATCGGTCTCGACGACTGGGTGGTCGGGACCAGCCGACGAACGTGGATCTTCGTGGGGGGCCTGTTCCTCACGCCCGTGGCGATCATGGGGCTCGGCTGGGCTATGGGCCCCATCCGGTAGCCAGTGCCCGCAACAGTACTCGGGATGCGCCACGCGCCCGTCGAGAACCCGGGGAACCTCGTCTATGCCCGGCTTCCCGGCTACCACCTCTCCGAAGCCGGACGGCGTTCGGCCGACGCCCTCGGAGAGGCCCTCGCGGAGCGCAGGGTCGTCGCCGTGTACGCCAGTCCACTCGAGCGGGCCCAGGAGACCGCCGCCGCAATCGCCGATCCTCACGGTCTTCCCGTTCTGACCGACGAGCGTCTCGTCGAATGGAGCTTCTGGAGCCTGTGGGAGGGAACCCCGTGGATGACCCTGCGGGAGCAGGCGCCGGAGACGTTCGAGAAGTACCTCACCGATCCCAGCTCGCTGCACCCCCAGGACCCCTTGCAGACCGTCGGGGAGCGGATCCTGGAGTGGGCCGGGGAGGCCGGTAACCTTTACCGGCAGGGCCTGGTCCTCGGCATCTCCCACGAGGCGCCCCTTGGCGCAGCCTGGGTGGTCGGCGGCGACCGTGGGATGGACGCGTTCCCGACGGTTCAGATCCCTCACCTGGGAGCGGTCCGCCTGCGACCGGGGCTCGCCGAGGTCGTGGATATCCGGGCACTCGACGTCGGATGAAACTTCACTGGGCCCGCGGCGAATATCGGGGGGAGGAAGCCGGTTGAACCCGAGGATGCAGATGAATCGCGCACGCCCGCTGCTCGTCGCCCTGTCCATCGGAGCCGCCGTCCTCGCGGCCGCTTGCAGTACCAGCGGAGGCGGAGGAACGCCGGTCGGGCTCCCGGAGGCCCGGACGCTCTCGACCCAGGCCGATCCGGGCTCAGACCCGATCGTCCAGGTCGTCCAGGCCGCGAGGCCGGCCGTCGTGAACGTGACCACCACCGGTGTCCAGAACACTCCCCTCGGCGTCCAAGAAGGACAGGGGACCGGCACCGGGTTCATCATCCGGTCCGATGGGATCCTCGTCACTAACTACCACGTGGTCGAGGGAGCGCAGAAGATCACCGTCATCACGCCGGAGCCTCATCTGAAGCGGTACGACGGCCGGGTGATCGGCGGCGACCCGTCCGCGGACCTGGCGGTCATCCAGATCGAGGGAAAGAACCTGCCGACGATCCCGCTGGGGCGCTCCGAGGAGCTGCTCCTCGGGGAGCCGGTCGTGGCCATCGGGTACGCGCTGGCCTTGGAGGGAGGCCCTTCCGTGACGACCGGCATCGTGTCCGCGCTGGACCGGGTCGTCGCGGGTGTCCCGGACCCGAACTGCGCCGAGTGTGAAGGCGGCACCCGTACGTACCAGGGTGTCATCCAGACCGATGCAGCCATCAACGCCGGCAACTCCGGCGGGCCGCTGCTCAACCTCCGCGGCGAGGTCGTCGGGATCAACTCCGCCGGTGTCGGAGCGAGCTTCGCTGAGAACGTCGGTTTCGCGATCTCGATCGATACCGCTCGCGAGACCATCGAGTACGCGGTCGAGAACCCGGGTGATCCGGGGCCCTATCTTGGCGTCGTCACCCAGGCCGTGTCCGTTGACTCGCCCGGACTTCCGCCGGACCTTCTGGTCGACCATGGCGTCTACGTTGCGGACACGGCGGCCGGTGGGGCGGCCGAAGACGCGGAGATCGAGACCGGGGACGTCATCGTCGGCTTCGACGGCAACCGCGTCGGCACCCCCGAGGAGCTCTCCTCGCGGATCCAAGAGCACGACCCGGGCGACCGGGTGGACGTGGATATCATTCGCCCGGATGGCACACCCGAAACCGTCGAGGTCACCCTCGGCGTGAACCCGCTGCCGTAGTTCTCGGGGGCGGACGCATGCAGTAGCGTCTGTGCCGTGAGCGAACCGTTCCGTGCCGGCGAGAAAGCACTCTTGCTTGACGCCCGTGGCCGCACCTACCTCATAACGTTGAAAGATGGCGGCAGCTTCCATTTCCACAGCGGGGGGGTGGCGCACGACGAGATCATCGGGCACGAGGAGGGCGTAACCGTGCAGTCCCCGTCGGGAGCGACCCTGATCTGCGTGCGCCCGCGCCTGACCGACTTCGTGGTCAAGATGCCGCGGGGGGCGCAGGTCGTCTACCCCAAGGAGATCGGTCCCATCCTGATGCAGGCGGATCTGTACCCCGGACTACTCGTCCTCGAGGCGGGAACCGGGTCGGCGGCTCTCACGATCGCGCTCTGCCGGGCCGTGGGCGACGGTGGAACGGTCGTGACGTGTGAGCTGCGTGACGACCACCGTGAGCAGGGCGAGCGCAACGTCCGCGCGTTCTTCGGGAACGTTCCACCGATGCTCGAGTTCCGGACGGGCGACGTCCGCGACACCCCGCGGAGCGAGCGCTACGACCGGATCGTGCTGGACATGGCCCAGCCGTGGGATGCGCTCGAGGTCGCCCAAGACGTGCTGCGACCGGGAGGAATCATCTGCGGCTACATCCCGACGACGATCCAGGTCCAGGACTTCGTGATGGCCCTGCGCCGGGCGGGCTACGTTCAGGTCGAGACGCTGGAGGTCCTGCAACGAACCTGGCACGTCGAGCAGCGCAGCGTGCGTCCGGACCACCGCATGGTGGGGCACACCGGGTTCCTCGTCTCGGCGCGCAAGGGGCCCGCATCAACCGAGCCTGGAGACGTGTCGAAGGGAGAGGGAGAGGACTCGACCTCTCCGGAGGCCGACCTATACTGAACGAACGTTCGGAGGGAGGCACGGTGGCCGGTACGAACGCCGACGACGAGGCACGCCGCGAGGAGTACGAGAAGCAGATCCACGAGCTCGGCACCCAGGTCAAGTTCCTGGAGGACGAGGTCGCCCTGCTGCGCCGCCGCTTGTCGAACGCACCCCGTCAGGTCACCATCCTTGAAGAACGTCTGAACGAGGCCCGGGCCGATCTGGCCAAGGCCATGACGCAGAACGAGAAGCTGACCGGTGTGCTGCAGGCCGAGCGCGAGCGGATCGAGGCACTGCGCGAAGAGGTCGAGAAGCTCACCCAACCACCGGCCTCGTTCGGCGTCTACCTCGGAGCGAATGACGATGGCTCCATAGATATCTTCACGGGCGGTCGCAAGATGCGGGTGAACGTCTCGCCGGACGTCGACGCCTCCCGGTTCCGCTTGGGCGCCGAGGTGATCCTGAACGAGGGCATGAACGTGGTCGAGATCCTCGAGCACGACCGCCAGGGCGAGGTTGTGACGGTGCGGGAGATGCTGGGCGACGACCGGGCGATCGTGCTCGGACGAGGGGACGACGAACTGGTCGGCACGATCGCCGAGTCGCTCAAGGGCCAGAAGGTCCGCGCCGGGGATCCGCTCCTGTACGACCCGCGCTCCGGACTCCTCCTGGAGAAGTTGCCGAAGGAGCAGTTCGAGGAACTCGTCCTGGAAGAAGTGCCAGACATCTCCTACGACGACATCGGCGGACTCGAGGAGCAGATCGTGGCGATCCGCGATGCGGTCGAATTGCCGTACCTGTACGCCGAGCTCTTCCAGGAGCACCAGTTGCGTCCCCCGAAGGGGGTCTTGCTCTACGGGCCTCCCGGCTGCGGGAAGACACTGATCGCGAAGGCGGTCGCGCGGTCCCTGGCCGATCAGGTCCGAGAGCGCACCGGCCGCGAGGACGTCACCTCCTACTTCCTGAACATCAAGGGACCCGAGCTGCTCTCCAAGTACGTCGGTGAGACCGAGCGGCAGATCCGGGTCATCTTCCAGCGGGCCCGCGAGAAATCCGAAGAGGGGTTGCCGGTCATCGTGTTCTTCGACGAGATGGAGTCCATCTTCCGTACGCGGGGAACCGGCATCTCCTCGGACGTGGAGTCGACGATCGTGCCGCAGCTGCTCGCCGAGATCGACGGGGTGGAGAGCCTCAAGAACGTCGTCGTGATCGGGGCTTCGAACCGCGAGGACCTGATCGACCCGGCGATCCTACGCCCGGGCCGGCTGGACGTGAAGATCAAGATCGAGCGCCCGGATGCCAAGCAGTCCGCCTCCATCATGGCCAAGTACCTGAACGCCTCCGTGCCGATCCACCCGATCGAGGTCGAGAAGTCTGGCGGCGACGTCGAGGTCGCGCTGAAGAAGATGATCGACCGTTCCGTCGAGCGGATGTACGCCGAGGACGACGAGAACCGCTTCCTCGAGGTCACCTACCAGTCCGGGGACAAGGAGGTTCTGTTCTTCAAGGACTTCAACTCGGGCGCGATGACCGAGAACATCGTGGCGCGCGCCAAGAAGGAGGCGATCAAGCGCTTCCTGCAGTCCGGCGAGAAGGGCATCAAGGGTGAGGACCTGCTCTTCGCCATGCGCGAGGAGTTCAAGGAGAACGAGGACCTGCCGAACACGACGAACCCGGACGACTGGGCACGGATCTCGGGCAAGAAGGGCGAGCGTATCGTGTACGTGCGGACGCTCCTCGGCGAGACCGAGGGCGAGGGTCGCCAAGTCGAACGCGTCAGCGCCGGCCAGTACCTGTAGGAGCGTCCCTCCCTCGGGAGGACCGGGCACGACGGAAGGGAACCCCTGATGGCCATCGCGAAGGTCATGGGCATCGAGACCGAGTACGGCATCTCGGCACCCGGTGTGCCCGATTTCAACCCAGTCCTGTCCTCGTCGCTGCTCATCGGCACCTATGCGGGAAGCCTGCGGCGCATCCGATGGGACTACGAGCAGGAATCGCCGACGCGAGACGCTCGCGGGTTCGACGCGGCTCCCGCCCGGGAGCCGGGCGAGGAGGATGTCGGCCTGGCGAACGTCGTCCTTCCGAACGGCGCCCGGTACTACGTCGATCACGCACACCCCGAGTATTCGACGCCCGAGTGCACCGGTCCGCGCGACCTGGTCATCCACGACAAGGCGGGGGAGCGGATCCTGGAGCGGTCGCTGGAGGAGGTCCGGGAGGTGCTCCCGCCCGGACAGCGGCTGGCGATCTACAAGAACAACAGCGACGGCAAGGGCAATTCGTACGGGACGCATGAGAACTACCTGATGTCTCGCGAGACCCCCTTCGCGCGCATCGTTCGCGATCTCACCCCGTTCTTCGTGACGCGCCAGATCTTCACCGGTGCCGGCAAGCTCGGGTTCGAGGGCGGAGGCGACGCCCCAGAGAGCGGGACGGGCTACCAGCTCACCCAGCGCGCCGACTTCTTCGAGGCGGAGGTCGGGCTGGAGACCACGCTGAAGCGGCCGATCATCAATACCCGCGACGAGCCGCACGCCGATCCGGCCAAGTACCGCCGGCTGCACGTGATCGTCGGTGACGCGAACATGTCGGAGATCTCCACCTACCTGAAGGTGGGCACGACGGCGCTCGTACTGAAGATGATCGAGGACGAGTTCCTGCCCGAGTTGTCCCTCGAGAATCCGGTCCAGGCACTCCATGAGGTCTCGCGCGATATCCGATGCCGGACGAGCGTTCCGATGGCCGATGGCCGGAGCATCACCGCGGTGGCCCTGCAGTGGGAGTACCTCGACCACGCCAAGCGGTACGTGAAGGAGCACGACCCCTCGGCCGAGAACGCGGACGTGCTGCAGCGCTGGGAATCCGTGCTGGGCGCCTTGGACGACGACCCGCTGTCGCTGCACCGCGAGCTGGACTGGGCGGCCAAGTACCACCTGCTGGAGCGGTACCGCGAGCGCGACGGCCTCTCATGGGACGACCACAAGCTCCAGCTCATCGCCCTCCAATACCACGACGTCCGGCGCGACAAAGGTCTCTACTACCGGCTCCTCTCCAGTGGGAAGATCGACCGCCTCGCTTCGGACGACGAGGTTGACAGCGCGGTCAGCGAACCGCCCGACGATACCCGGGCCTACTTCCGCGGCCGGTGCATCGAGCGCTTCCGGGATTCCATCACGGCCGCATCGTGGGACTCGCTGATCTTCGATACGGGTGAGGATGCGCTGCAACGCGTCCCGATGCGGGAGCCGCTCCGCGGTACCCGTGAGCACGTGGACGGCCTGCTGGAGAGCGTGCCGGACGCTGCCTCGCTCGTGCGGCAGCTGCAGTCCTAGCCGCTTCTCCCCGCTAGGATGGGGGGACGCATCCAAGCAGGAGGAGCGGGAGTGTCCCAAGAACAGAAGCGGGTCCAGAAGCGCAGCCAGGGCGGCGATGACGGCGGCGATGACGCCGGCCAGATCCAGTCGACCGAGAAAGGCGAGAAGCTCAAGGAAGAGATGGACGACATCCTCGACGAGATCGACGAGGTCCTTGAGGAGAACGCGGAGGAGTTCGTCAAGAGCTACGTCCAGAAGGGCGGCGAATGACGGGGCCGCTGATCCCGGAGCCCGGTATGCCGGGCCTGATCGGCGCCAACCCGAGCTTCTCGGACCTGCTGCGCAGTGCCAGAGCAGAGGCGATGCCGGCGACGGAAGGGCTCAGAGCGGACGGGCTCACGGCGCACGGGACCACCGTCCTCGGGCTCAAGTTCGACACTGGCGTGATCGTCGCGGGCGACCGCCGCGCCACGGCCGGATACGAGATCGCCGACGACCGGATGCAGAAGGTGTTCGAGGCGGACACGTACTCGGCGATCGCGATCTCCGGAGCCGCGGGGCAGGCCGTCGAGATCGTCAAGCTCTTCCAGGTCGAACTGGAGCACTACGAGAAGGTCACCGGCGACCGGCTGTCCTTGGAAGGCAAGGCGAACCGGCTCGCACAGATGATCCGCGAGAACTTCCCGATGGCGTTGCAAGGGCTCGTCGTGGTCCCCCTGTTCGGCGGGTTCGACGAACGCCGGAGTGAGGGGCGCCTGTTCCGCTACGACGCGACCGGTGGGCGTTGGGAGGATGAAGAGTTCCACGCTACCGGTTCGGGAGGACGTGGAGCCAAGGGCACGCTCAAGAAGCAATGGCGCCCAGGCCTGACCCGGGCCGAGGCGATCCGTCTGGCCGTCGACGCACTGCTGGATGCGGCCGACGAAGACGTCGCGACCGGGGGCCCGAGCCTGTCCCGGGGGATCTTCCCCACGGTCCGAGTGATCACCGCCGGCGGCGTGGAGGAGGTCGCGGAGGGCGAGCTGCGAGGCGCGGTCGAGGCCGCCGAGGGGGAGCGTCGCTGATGTCCTTCCAGCCGTACGTACCGCCGGAACAGCTGATGAAGGACCGCTCCGAGTACGCCCGCAAGGGCATCGCGCGCGGGAAATCCGTCGTGGCGCTCGAGTACTCCGAGGGAGTCCTATTCCTCGCCGAGAACCCGAGTGCAACGCTGCACAAGATCTCCGAGATCTATGACCGGATCGCGTTCGCCGGTGTCGGTAAGTACAGCGAGTTCGAAGACCTGCGCATCGCGGGCGTGCGGCTGGCGGATACCCGTGGCTACGCGTACGGGCGCGAGGACGTGAGGGCGAAGACCGTTGCCAACGCCTACTCGCAGGCCCTCTCATCGATCTTCACGCAGCAGATGAAACCCTACGAGGTCGAGATCCTGGTGGCCGAGATCGTGGAAGGTGGCACCGAGACCGAGATGTATCACCTCCTGTTCGACGGGAGCGTGAACGACGTCCACGGCTACGTGGGCATCGGAGGCCACGCCGAGCAACTGACCCAGCATCTCGAAGACGCGTACCGGGAGGGATGGGCGCTCGACGAAGCGGTCCGTTCGGCGGTCACCGCACTGTCGACGGTCGAAGGCCGGTCAGTCGAGGCGGACCAGATCGAAGGCGCGGTCCTGGACCATTCCCGCAAGGGGAGGCGCAAGTTCCGGCGCCTGGACGACGACGAGGTCACCGGCATCCTCGCCTCCTCCTAGCCGACCCGCGCGGCCGCCCGCGACTACACTGGGAACGTGGATCGCCGCATCTTCGGCCTCGAGAACGAGTACGGCGTCACGTGTACCTTCCGAGGCCAGCGGCGCCTCTCGCCTGACGAGGTCGCTCGGTACCTCTTCCGCCGGGTTGTGCACTGGGGCCGATCCTCGAACGTCTTCCTCGAGAACGGGGCACGGCTGTACCTCGATGTCGGCTCGCACCCCGAGTACGCGACCCCCGAATGCGACTCGGTGCTGGATCTAGTGGCACATGACAAGGCGGGCGAGCGGATCCTCGAGGCGCTGCTGTCGGCCGCCGAGGTCCGGCTGCACGAGGAGGGCATCTCGGGTGACGTATACCTGTTCAAGAACAATACGGACTCCGCGGGAAACTCCTACGGCTGCCACGAGAACTACCTCGTTGCACGCCAAGGCGAGTTCGCGCGTATGGCCGACGTGCTGATCCCGTTCTTCGTCAGCCGGCAGATCATCTGCGGGGCGGGGAAGGTCCTCAACGGGCCGCGCGGCGCCCAGTTCTGCATCTCGCAGCGTGCCGAGCACATCTGGGAAGGGGTGTCTTCGGCGACCACCCGGTCCCGGCCCATCATCAACACCCGGGACGAGCCGCACGCGGACGCCGAGCGGTTCCGGCGCCTGCACGTGATCGTCGGCGATTCGAACATGAGCGAATGGACGACGTTCATGAAGATCGGCATCACGGACTTGGTCCTGCGGATGGTGGAGGAAAACGCGGTGATGCGCGACCTGACCCTGGAGAACCCGATCCGCGCCATCCGCGAGATCTCGCATGATATGACCTGCCGCAAGCGCGTCCGACTCGCCAATGGACGGGAACTCTCCGCGATCGAGATCCAGCACGAGTACCTGGACCGGGCGGTGCGCTTCGCGGAACAGCGCGGTGAAGATAAGCTCACCAGTGGCCTCCTCGCTGAGTGGGAGGGAGCCCTCGATGCCCTTGCCGCCGGGGAACCTGAACGGCTGATCCGCAAGGTCGACTGGGTGACGAAGTTCTTCCTCATCGATCGCTACCGAGCCAAGCACGGACTGCCATTGGCCCACCCGAAGGTCGCGCTGATGGATCTCGCGTATCACGACGTGAACCGCGACCGCGGCCTCTACTACCTGCTCGAACGCAGGGGGAAGGTCGACCGGGCCGTCGACGAGGACCGCATCCAGAAGGCGACCCGCGAGCCGCCCCAGACCACCCGGGCAAAGCTCCGCGGCGACTTCATCAAGCAGGCGAAGCAGAAGCGGCGCGACTACACGGTGGACTGGGTTCACCTGAAGCTGAACGACCAGGCTCAGCGGACCGTGCTGTGCAAGGATCCGTTCCGTGCCACCGACGAGCGCGTGGAGCAGCTCATCTCACACATGTGACTCGATCGGGCGACGCCGGACGCCGGATCCATCTGAAGGGGGGAAGGGATGAACGGAAGCGGTGACCGGCTCCAGGGCGGGAGCACCGGCCGCATGACCATGAAACGGGCCGGCGGTGGGCTCCTGCTTGGCGTCGGGGGACTCGTCGCGGCGACCATCGGTGCCTACCGGATGATCACGTTGACCCCGGCCTTCGTCGACTGCGCCGACACCGGCCTCGCGTCCGTCCAACTCCGGCTCGGAGCCGTGGTCGGCATCCTCGCCGGTGTGGCGGCCGTCGTCCTCTGTGAGATGGGCGTCCGTCGGCAGATGTCGGTCAAGTGGCTCGGCGTCGCCGGTTCGGTCGCCGGGATCTTCGTCGCGTTGGGAAGCACGATGCTGCTCGTCGTGACCTTCGTCGGAGGCGTCGCGGACTGCTTGGAGTAGAGGCGGCCGCCCCGTTCAGTCTTCAACGGCGCGCTGCCAGGCCTCGGATCCAGCGGCCATCCGGCCCGCGAGGATCCCCGCTCCTCCCGCGGCCAGGAAGAAGATCGGATCGTCCTCGAGCCCCCGTCCCATCGAGGTGACCTGGATCTCCGCTTCCTCCAGCCGGTGCACCGCCGGCCACCCGAGGACCTCGATCAGCCGGTGCTTCCGCTCGAGCTGGGCGTCGCGGAGCGTGGCCCATACCTCATGGCGCTCCGGTGCCTCGAGCGTCGGGACGGCGACGTTCACCTGCGAGCCACAGATGTCGGACAGGATCGTGATCGAGTGGTGCGAGACGCCGTGGTGACGCGACCGCTCGTCGGCGAAGCTCACCCGGAGCGCCGCGACCGGACGTCCACCGAGCGCCTCGGTCGCGTTCAGGGCGTTGCCACTCGTCAAGGCGCTGGCACCCCACCGGGTGTCGGTCCCCAGGTTCCCCGGCCCGTCGGCGACGACGATGACGTCGGCATGGAGGAGTTCCTTCGCGGCGAGCATCCCGGTCCAGATCGTGACCGCTTCGAGCTCGCCGCCGAACGCCTGGCCACACGTCACGAAGCCGTCGAGCATGCCCGCGTCCCGCAGCCTGGGAACCAAGCGCGAGACGCTTCCCGGCAAGCACGCGCCGTCCGTCATCACGTACACGACCCGCTGCGCGCCGGATACCTTCGCGCCCGCCGCGATGTGGGCGATCATCGAGTGCAGCGGGGCCGCAACGACGGGGGTCCCCATGAGTCCGACGGATCCCTCCAGCGCGTCGCGATCGGTCTCCTCGACCGACGGCACGGGCACCTGGAGCGGGGTGTACCGGGCCTTCATCACCCGTCCCGGATGACCGATCTCGGTGGGGGCGGCCCCGTCCACGGCGACGACCAGATGGAAGCCGCCGGTTCCGAGCCCGAGCGTCATCGCGCCGGTGTTGAGCAGCACCTCGTCCCCGACCGCTACCGCGCCGACCAGGTCCGGGTATGCCAGCGCCGGGGCCTCCGCACCGTCGACCTCGACGGTCAATTCGACGGCTCCGGGGCGCGTCGCGCCGACCTCGGTCACCCGGCCGTTCCTGAGTTCAACCATGAGGGGGGTATTATGCGCCGCGATGCACAAGGTTGAACGGCAGCTCCAGTTGGTGGCCCTCCTGCTGGATGCATCGGGGCCTCTGACCTTCGAGCAGATCCGCGAGCGGTTCCCTGCCTACGAGCAGGACGACGAAGAGTCCGCCAAGCGCATGTTCGAACGGGACAAGGACGACCTCCGGGCTATGGGGGTGCCGATCGAGCTGGTCCCGGTCGACGCCTGGGAGACCGGCGAGGCCTATGCGATCCCCGCCGACCGGTACTACCTCCCGGACGTCGAGCTCACGCCGGAAGAGGCGTCGGCGCTGATGGTGCTGGCCGCCACACCCGACGAGGACGACGCGGCCGTCCAGGGACTCCGGAAGCTGATCTACGGGGCCAAGGACGGGCCGCTCGGGCTCGGTGGGTCGCTGGTCGCTGCCGGCCCCGACACGGCAGGAGGTGCGCTCGCGGCCGTCTGGGCGGCGATGCGCCGCGGACGCTCGGTCGACTTCGAGTATCGGACCTCGTCCGGGAAGGCTTCCCGAAGGTCCGTCGACCCGTTCGGACTGGTGACCCGCTCGCTGCGCTGGTACGTCGTCGGTCGCGACCGGGGGCAAGACCAGATCCGGGCGTTCCGTGTATCGCGGGTCACCTCTCCGGTGGGGGAGGGACCGCCTGCCGGCCCGAGACCCGAGGGGTTCCACGCGGCAGATCACGTGGCCGGACCGTGGGAGCGGTCAGAAGACGACGGCCCGCCGGCGCGGGTCGCGGTGGCCGAGCGCGTCGCGTGGTGGGCAGCGAGGACTCTCCGCGACGCGACGATCGCCGGCGCGCATGACGTCGGACGGGTCCTGATCACGGCCCCCATGCAGCCAGGCGTGGTGGAGTGGGTCCTGTCGCTCGGCTCGGAGGCTGAAGCGCTGGAACCCGACACGCTCCGGGCAGATGCCATCCAAGCCCTGGAGACGATGGCTGATGTCTAGAGCGGTCGAGCGTGTCCGTCGGCTGCTCATCATGGTTCCGTATGTGATCCAGCATCCGGGCGTTCCGGTGGGGGAGCTGGCCGCCCTCTTCGGGGGAACCGCGGACGAGATCGCCTCGGACCTGAACCTCCTGTTCCTCACCGGCATCCCCCCCTACGGCCCGGGGGAGCTGATCGAGGTGGAGATCGAGGAGGACCGGGTCTGGATCTCGATGGCCGACTACTTCTCCCGTCCGCTCCGACTGACGAGGAACGAGGCGATCGCGCTCTACCTGCGCGGCAAGGCCGTCCTGGGAACGCCCGGCCTGCAGGAGGCTCCGGCGCTGGCCTCGGCTCTTGACAAGATCGCAACGGCGCTGGGCGAAGAGCTCGGCGACGTCGCCTCACGCGTCGAGACCGCCGGAACCCCGACAGCTCCGGAGTCCCTCGAGCTCCTGCGCATGGCGGCCCGCGAACGGCAGCGGGTGCAGATCGAGTACTACTCCGCCTCACGGGACGACGTGTCGATCCGGACGGTGGATCCCGAGCAGATCTTCACCGCATCCGGTTTCTGGTACGTCGTCGCGTGGGACGAGGACGTCGAGGACACACGGACGTTCCGCCTCGACCGCATCCGCGACGCCCGCGTGGTCGAGGGGTCGTTCGTCCCGAGGGGACTGGCCGATGCGCGCATGCGTCTGTACGAACCCGGTCCGCAGGACCATCACGTGCGCCTCCGCCTCGGTCCCGGGGCGGGCTGGGTCGCTGAGTACTACGAGGCGGAGATCGTGGACCGCTCGGAGGACGGTTCGGTCGAGATCGATCTGCCCGTGATGCAACTGGCGTGGGTGGTGAAACTGCTGCTCCGCCTCCGAGGACTCGCGGAGGTCATCGAGCCCGATGAGCTGCGGCAACGGGTGCGCGACGAGGCCGCGGCGGCCTTGGCGAATTACCGCTGACGGACGCGCTCAAGGCGGGGACGGCCCGGACCGATATGAGGGGCGTGACTACCATCCGGACTACCTGCCCTCGCTGCGGAGAAGTGGACATGGGGCCGACCTCCATCCGCCTCTCGGTGTCCGGGGAGGGCGGGGAAGGCATCTACAGCTTCGTCTGTCCGGGCTGCAACGAGGACGTCGAGAAGCAGGCGGATCGCAAGATCGTCGCCCTGCTGGTTTCCGCGGGCGTGTCGGTTGCGGCCGGGAACGGCGGCTCCCCTCCCGCTGCGCCGGGCCTCCCGGAAGCTCCGCCGATCAGCCTGGACGATGTGATCGAGTTCCACTACAAGCTCCAGGACGACGACGCGCTGCAGCGGTTCCTGGAGGACGGCTGACGGCGTAGGATAGGTGCGATGTCAGCCCCCGCCCTCGTTATCCTCGTCCTCGCCCTCCTGGCCTTCGGGCTCTTCGTGGTCCTCGCCATCGGGATCGGCATCAATGGGGCCCGCTTGATGCGCTCCGCGATGCACTTCGTCCAGGAGATCTCCCCGGAGGTCGCGCGCATCAGCTCGGAGGCCTTCCGGGCCCAGGCACGCGCGACGGAGCTCCAGGAGCGCAGCGCCGAGGTCGGCGAACGCTTCACAAAGGTCCGCAACACGCTTCGGCGCATCGGGCGATAGGATTGCCCCGAGGGCCGTCGGCCCACGTCCGTGCCATGTTCAACATCGGTCCCATGGAGATCCTGCTCGTCTTGGCGGTGGCACTCGTCGTGGTGGGCCCGAAGCGGTTGCCGGAGCTCGGGAAAACGATCGGCAAGTCGCTGCGCGAGTTCCGAAAAGCCCAGGACGACCTCCGGCGAACCATCGAGTTCGATATGGACGATGAGCCGGCGCAGCCGTCCCGCAGGTCCGTCGGCCCGATGACCCGGGGGTCGCGGGGCCAGGATCCCGACGACGAGGAACCGAGCTCCGCACCGGACGGGTCGGCTGCCGACCCGGACCCGGCCGCGGACGTCGGAGCGCCGAGTCCGGACGAGCCGGATGCGCGTTCGTCTACATCGGCGGACACGGACTAGCCACCGACACCGACGATGAAATTCATCCCGAGGCGCCGCGAACGACCGCGCGAGATGACGATCGTGGAGCATCTCGTGGAGCTGCGGACGCGCCTGGTCATCTCCGCGGCGGCAATCGCCGTGGCGTCCGTCGTCGGCTGGTTCCTGTTCGAGCCGTTCCTTGACCTGCTCCGGGACCCCTTCTGCGATGCGGTGTCCGCGTTGCCGGAGAGGTCAAAGCCGCCAACCGGGTGTGACCTGGTCTTCAACGGCCCCGTCGAGCCGTTCATGATCAAGCTGAAGGTCGTCGTCTTCCTCGGCCTTCTCATCGCGCTCCCCATCTTGCTGTGGCAGTTCTGGCTCTTCGTCACGCCGGGGATGACGAAGAAGGAGAAGCGCTACGCGGTGCCGTTCATCCTGTGCTCGGTCCTGCTCTTCAGCCTGGGGGCTTGGTTCGCGTTCTGGACGCTGCCGAAGGGCCTCCAGTTCCTCCTCGGCTTCGCGGGCGAAGGGTTCGTCCCGTTGCTGACGGCCAGCCGGTACATCGGTTTCTTCATCCTGATGACCCTGGCGTTCGGCATCTCCTTCGAGTTGCCGATCGTCCTCATCTTCCTGTGTGTGGTCGGCATCATCTCGAGCAACCAGCTCCGCGCCTGGCGGCGCTACGCCGTCGTCGGCGTCTGCCTGCTCGCGGCGATCATCACGCCGAGCCAGGATCCCTACACGCTGCTGGCCATGGCGGTGCCGATGTACCTGTTCTACGAGGGCGCTATCCTGGTGGCTCGCCTGCTCAAGAAGTAGTTCGGAGGAGGGCCTGTGGCCATCAAGGGAAAGAGGAAGACCAAGGGACGGCGACCCAAGGCGGCGGCGCCCAAGCCCGTCGTCGTCACCCCGAAGCAGCCGCTGGTCGCGCGCCGGTGGTTCCAGATCACCGTGGTCGCGATCCTCACCTCCGGCCTCGCGTTGGGCATCGGGTACGGGTTCGGGAATCAGTCCTCTATCGACGCATCCGGGAGGCAACGGGCAGCGGCCATGAAAGCACTGACCTCGTATCGGGGCGAGGTTGATGCCGCATTGGAGGATGTCGGGCCGCCGGCGCCCGACGGCTTTCAGATGCTGCCCGATCTTCCGACCGCCGACTCCGTGCGGAGCGGGGAGCAGAGCGATCGTCAGGCGGCGCAGGCCGCACGAGACGCAGTCAAGTCGACGAAGGCGGCGAGCGCAGCGCTTCAGGCGATCGACGTCGACCGTCTGAAGCCCGGACTTCCGCTATTGGTCACCGATGCGATCGTCGGTTCCCGTGACGTCATGCGGGAAGGGATCGAGGCGATGCAACGTTCCGCTCTCCTGCTACAGCGAGCCGCGGAGTCGGAGGGAGTAGAACAGGCGTACCTGCTGGACGCAGCCGACCAAGCGCTTGCCGGCGCCAAGAAGGTATTCGCCAGCGGCTACCAGCGATACATCCTCACCTTGTCCGAGTATTCCCTCTCTAGCTCGGCCTCTTCGGGTCCCCCAGGGGTTCCCCCCGGGATGCCGGGCCCGCTGCCAGGCGGGATCCCTGCTGGGGGGACCCAGCCCATCCCGGGGGCGCCCGCTCCTGTCGTGCCGTAGTGTCCGAACCGACCGTCGTGGTCGTCAATCCGGCCGCCGGCCGAGGTCGAGCGCTCAGGCTCGTGCCCGAGGTACGCGCCGGACTCAAGCGCCGGCACATCCCGCACATCGTGCATGTGTCCAGAGGACCGCACGAACCAGAGGAGATCGCGCGTGAGGCGGCCGAAGGGGGAGCGCCGGCCCTGGTCGCCATCGGGGGGGACGGGCTCGCCGGGATGGTCGCCAACGGGCTCACCGGGTCCTCGACAGCGCTCGCGCTCATCCCCGGCGGGACCGGCGACGATTTCGCCCGGACCCTCGGACTCTCGAGACGCCGGCCCCTCGAGGCCCTGGATCTGCTCGCCGATCCGCACCCGCGTATCGTGGACCTCGGTCTCGTCACGATCGGTGAGTTCCGCCGGTATTTCGTCGCCGTCGCCAGTGCCGGCTTCGATGCGGAGGTCGCCCAGGTCGCGAACGGCATCCGGCACGGTGGGCGGATGAAGTACGTGCTGGCGCTGTTCAAGACCCTCCGACGGTTCGAGCCTCTCGATCTCGAGGTCGTGGTCGACGGCGCGCGATCCTCCGTGCCGGCGATGCTCATCGCCATCGGGAACGGGCCCACCTACGGTGGCGGCATGCAGGTAACACCGGGCGCCCGCATCGACGATGGCGAACTCGAGGCCTGCGTCGTCCGGGCGCTGGGACGCGGGCGGTTCCTCGCGACGTTCCCGAGGGTCTACCGGGGCAACCACGTCCGCCATCCGAAGGTCGCGATGCTGCACGGGCAGCGGTTCGAGGTCTCCGCGGATCGGCCCACCCGGGTGTTCGCCGATGGGGAGTCGGTCGGGGGGCTCCCGGCGACGTTCGAAGTCGTTCCCGACGCGCTCCGCGTCCTGTCGCGCTGAGGACTTCGTCGCCGGACGCCCGTAGACTGACGCCATGCTTGAGGAGTTCTCCGCCAGATATCCGTTCCCGCTCGACGGATTCCAGCTGGACGCGATCGCCGCCCTGGACGAGGGCCGGTCGGTGCTGCTCGCCGCCCCGACCGGGAGCGGCAAGACCGTGGTCGCCGAATACGCGATCCACCTCGCTCTCGAAGCCGGCCGGAAGGTCTTCTACACGACGCCCCTGAAGGCTCTCTCCAACCAGAAGTTCGGAGATTTCGTCGCTCGCTACGGAGCCGAGCAGGTGGGGCTGCTGACGGGAGACAACACGATCAACGGTGAGGCGCCCGTCGTCGTCATGACTACCGAGGTGCTCCGGAACATGCTCTACGAGCGGAGCTCGACGCTCGGTGGTCTCGCCTGCGTCGTGATGGACGAGGTGCACTACCTCCAGGATCCTTACCGCGGAGCCGTGTGGGAGGAGGTCCTGATCCACCTTCCGCCCTCGGTCGGTGTCGTGTGCCTGTCGGCGACGATCTCCAACGCCGAGGAGTTCGGCGAGTGGATCGGGACCTTGCGCGGACCCACCGAGGTCGTGATCGAGGAACGCCGGCCGGTGCCTCTGGAGCACCACTATCTAGTGGGACACCAGCTGCACCCGATGCACGTCGACCAGGACAGCCGCCCCGCGCCGAACCCCTACCTGGTATCCCTGGACCAACGCGAGTTGCAGGTCCGCACGCAACGACGACGGTCGGGCGGCCGGCGGACCCAGAGCCAGCGCGGACGGCCACGCGAGGACGACCGGCGCGTGTACATCCCCCGGCGGGAAGAAGTCGTCGAAGTCCTCGACGACGCCGGGATGCTGCCGGCGATCTACTTCATCTTCAGCAGGGCCGGTTGCGATCGCAGCGTTCGGATGATCATGGACGCAGGGGTGCGCCTCACGACCGCGGAGGAAGCGCGGCGCATCCGCGAGTTCGCCGAACTTCGAGCGGCCTGGATGGACGAGGACGATCTCTGGACGCTTGGGTTCGCGGACTTCGTCGACGCTCTCGCAGCCGGCGTCTCGTCGCATCACGCCGGCATGCTGCCGCTGTTCAAGGAGACGGTCGAGGAGCTGTTCGAGCAAGGGCTCGTCAAGGTGGTCTTCGCAACCGAGACGCTCTCACTCGGGATCAACATGCCGGCGAAGACCGTCGTCCTCGAGGACCTCTGGAAGTTCCAGGGAGAGCGGCACGAGATGCTCACGCCGGGCGAGTACACGCAGCTCACAGGGCGGGCGGGACGCCGATCCATCGACGAGGTCGGCCATGCGGTGGTCGTCTACCAACGCGACGTGGAGTTCGAGCGCGTAGCGGCGCTGGCCAGCACGTGTACCTACGAACTGCGTTCCTCTTTCCGTCCCTCGTACAACATGGCGGTCAACCTCGTCCGCAACTACACGAGGGAGCAGGCGCATCACCTGCTGGACTCGTCCTTCGGCCAGTTCCTCGCCGACCGCAGCATGGTCTCGGTCGAACGCGGGATCCAACGAGACCGAGAGCGGATCTCCGCGCTCCAGGAACGTATGGCGTGCGATCGCGGTGACTTCCTGGAGTACTGGAGGCTCCGCGAACGGGCTCGCCAGGTTCGCCGGGCGGTCCGCACGGACGGCGAGCGCGTTCGGACCGATACGATCAAGCAACGGCTCGCCACCCTGCGACCCGGAGATGTGATCTTCCTCCCCGGCTCCCGCCGGCGTGGTCTGGCCGCGGTCGTCTCCTCACGCGACGGCAAGCCGACGGCCGTGACGCAGGATCGCCGCGAGCGCCCCTTCCGGCTCCTCGCGAACGATTTCCCCGAACCGCCCGAGCCGGTGACCAAGATCGCGCTCCCACGGTCCGGAAGGGCCCACAGTCCGAAGTACCGGCGCGACGTCGCATCGGCCCTCCTGGCGCTCGACGTCCGCCCGCCCAGGCCGTCCCGGCAGCGATCCGACCCCGCGGCCGCGCAGGAGGGGCGGGACATCGATCGCCGGGCCGATCGTCATCCGTGCAACGCCTGTCCCGATCGCAAGGCCCATGAACGCTACGGCGTCCAGGCCTCGAAGATCGCGTCCACGATCGAACGCGCGGAACGCCGGATACGGACGAAGACCGAGACGCTGGGCCGGCGCTTCGATCGGGTGCTCGCGGTCCTCGAGGAGCTCGGATACGTGAAGGACTTCGCGATCCTCCCGAAGGGAGAGGTACTGGCCCGCATCTACGGGGAGGGCGACATCCTGGTGGGGGAGGCGATCGAGGAGGGGATCCTGCTCGGACTGACCCCGCCGGAGACGGCGGCGGCGGTCTCCACCATGGTGTACGAGTCGCGCGAACGGTTTCCGCGGGAAGGCCGGATGCCCTCGGAGGCGTCGGCTGAGGCGGCGCGGGGACTCGCCGGGATCTGGAAGCGCATCCGGAGGATCGAGGAAGCGCATCAGGTGGAGCTGTGCCGCGAACTCGACCTCGGGTTCGCGGACCCGATCCATCGATGGGCCGACGGCGAGGGTCTGCCGGACGTGCTCGAGGAGGCCGGCATGACCCCGGGAGATTTCGTCCGGAACTGCAAGCAGCTGCTGGACCTCCTCCGCCAGATCCATGAGGTCGCGCCAGAGGCGACGGATGCGGGGGCCGCCAGGAACGCCGTCAACCGCGGCGTCGTTTCCTACACGGGGGTATAGCAGTGGAGGAATCCTTCGGCCCGGTGACCTTCGTCGCCGATCCTCGGATCGCCGACGCCGGGTCTACCGGATCCGCTGCAGCGGATTTCCTCGACGATCGTGGGTGCCCCCATCGGCGGGCCGATGGCAGCGGCGTCCGCGAGATGGTCTTCGGTGCCATGTCCCGGGGGGAGCGATTCCTGGCGATCGTCGGTGATGACCGGACCTTCAACGACGCGGTCGATGCGGCCCTGACGACCTCATCCGCCGACAGGGCTCTCACCCTCGGGATGATCTCGACGGACCCCGAAAGCGATCTCATCAAGACGTTCGGACTGCCCGCCGGGCCGGCCGCGGCGCGGCATCTCCTCGGCGAGAACCACTATCCGCTCGACATCGGACGGATCACATGTGCCGGACCGGACGGGGGCGAGATCATGCGGCACTTCGCGCTGGTTGCGATGATCGGCTCGACAGCCGACATGCTGCGCCGCGAGCGCCGGCTGCCGCACTTCCTCGGCGGCGGCGGCCGGCGCTTCGTCGCGTTCTGGTCCGCCCTGGCGCGTGCCCCGATGGCGGAGTTGCACGTCCGCGCGGACCGCAAGGAGTGGGAAGGGCGCGGGTACGAGGTCATCGTGGGCAACTGCAACTTCTTCCGGGGGCTCCGCGTTTCGCCCCGCTCCTACCCGGGGGACGGCGTACTCGACATCCTCGTATGGCACGGGCCTCGCTCGGACCAGTTCACGCTGATGTCGAAGATGTCCCGCGGCGAGCACGTCCCCTCTCCTCACCTCGCCGAGCTCCGCGCGAAGATCGGCGTCGGCGTCGAGGCGGATCGCCCGATGCCGGTGCACGCGGACGGTCAGGTGATCGGAACTACGCCAGCGAAGGTAGTCGTCATGCCTTCGGCAGTGAACCTGAAGCTCTAGGTCCCAGTGCAACCCTCGCCGCCCTGCACGAGCGGCATCGGGGTCACCAAGGATGCCTCTGCCAGTCCGCGGAATGCGCCGTAGCACGGTACCGCGACGATGGCCCAGGCGTCGCCGTCGCGGCGAAGGCCCCAAACGATGACCACGGCCTCGTCGTCGCCTTCGATCACCTTCACACGAGCGGTCGCACCCCCCTCACCTTCGAGCGTGACCGAATCGATCTTGTGTGTGGGCACCGAGTCGGGGGGAGGAAGAGCCGCACAGAGGTCCGGGCCTTCCGCGATCACCGTCGCATCGAAGAGGCCGGAGGCGGCATCGCAGTCGCCTGAGCGAGCCGCTTCGTAGAACTCGCCGACCACCTGGCCGGGCCCCGTCGTCTCCCCGACGAGTACGAGTAGCAAGAGCGTCGTGATGCCGACCGCCAGGCCGATGGACAACAGTGCCATCCACAACGGCACGTGCGTAGGGACCGCTTTCAGGTCCCCGTTGCCGGAAGTGTCGGACATGGGGGGGAGCCTAGCAGCGGGGAACGACCGGCCCGGGGAAGTTAGTCTCGAGGCCGAACCTTGGTCCCTTCGGCGCTGTCCATGACCTCCAGGCCCATCGCCTGGAGCCGATCGCGCAGCCCGTCGGCCTTGGCGAAGTCCTTGGCCGCCCGGGACGCGTCGCGTTCATCGACCAACGCGCGCATCCCCGCCGTCGGTTCCCAGCCGGCGCGGGCCTCCCGCTCCAGGTCCAGCCCGAGGACCTCGTCCCACGACGCAAGCAGCGCGTACTTCTCTGCGTCGGGCACGGCCCCGGAGGACACCAGCTCGTTCAGGATCACGACCGCCTTCGGCATGTCCAGATCGGTCGCGACCGCCTCGCGGAAACGTTCGTCGAACGTCTGAGCCTCGGGACCCGGCTCAGCCGCCGCGGGGGACCACTCCGCCATCCGGTGGCGGAGCTGCTTGACGCGGTGGTCGGCAGTCTCCAGTGCCTCCCACGAGAAGTCCATCTCGCTCCGGTAGCGGGTCTGGAACGTCAGATAGCGGAACGAACGCGGATCGACGCCGCGGTCGACGACCTCGAGGACCCGGACCACGTTCCCGGAGGACTTGGCGATCTTCTGGCCCTTGAGCCGTAGGTGGCCCCCATGTACCCAAGTGTTGATCACCCGGTGGCCGGCACCTCCTTCGGACTGGGCGATCTCGTCCTCGTGATGCGGGAAGGTGAGGTCGATGCCGCCGGTGTGGATGTCGAACCGGTCGCCTAGGTACTTCATCGACATCGCCGAACACTCGATGTGCCATCCGGGGAACCCCTCGCCCCACGGACTGTCCCATCTCATCAGCCGACCGGGCCCAGCCTTCTTCCAGAGCGAGAAGTCCGCATGGTGCCTCTTGCCCGGGGCGGTCTCGAGATCGCGGTGACCGGGAACGAGGTTGTCGAGGGTGTTCCCAGAGAGCTCCCCGTAGGCCGGGAACGACCGCACATCGAAGTAGACGTTGCCGTCCGATCCATACGCATGGCCCTTCTCGACGAGCGTCTTCGTGAGGTCGAGCATCTCCGGGATGTGCTCGGTTGCCTTCGGGTACCCATGCGCGGGTTGGATCCCGATGGCTGCCGCGTCTGCCAGGAACGCCTCCGTGTACTTCGCCGCGATCTCCAGCGGGGCCAAGCCCTCGTCGCCGGCGGCGAGTTGCATCTTGTCGACGGCCGCCGCCGAGGACTCATCGGTCATATGCCCAACGTCGGTGATGTTCATGATCTGCGTGACGTCGTATCCCTCGAATTCCGATGCACGGCGAACGAGGTCGGCCAGAAGGAATGTCCGCAGGTTGCCCAGGTGGGCGAAGCGGTACACGGTCGGGCCGCACGTGTACATCTTGATGAGCCCGTGCTCAAGCGAGACGACCTCTTCGACCTCGCGTGTGAGCGTGTTGTACAAGCGCATGTGAGCCAACAGCATAGAACGCAGGACCCAAGCGGAAGAGCGTTCGCCAACGGGCGGCCCCGGGTCAGCCGCCCAGGACCGGCCTGCTCTCGAAGGGGATGGAGAGGACGACGGTGGTGCGGGTGTGAACCTCGGCCTTCTCACGGAGCCGCTGGAGTAGATCCTCGAGTTCGGCGGTGGTCCTCGTCCGGACCTTCAGGATGTAGTTTTCGGCACCGGCCACGCTCAGGCAGTCTTCGATCTCAACGAAATCAACGATCCGTTCGGGGAAGTCGTCCGGCTCCTTCGGGTCGAGCGGGCTGACGGACACCAGGGCAGTGACCTGGAGCCCTAGGGCCCGGGGGTCGACCTCGGCGCGGTAGGCCTTGATCACACCCGACTGCTCGAGCTTGCGCACCCGGTCGTGGACCGAAGAGGGGGACAGACCGACCCTGCGAGCGATGTCTGCATACGTCGCCCGGGCGTCCTCCTGGAGGGCCGCGAGGATCTCGAGGTCTCGATCGTCGAGCACGCCGAACATCATAGGGGAGATGCCAGGCGCGTGCCGCATAACCAGCGGAGGAACGCCCGCTCGGCCGCTGGTTCGGTGGTGCCGAGTACGAAGGGCCGCTGATGGCCTGGCTCCGGGGGACTCGAGATTCCCCCGAACATGCGATTGCCCGCGTCCCCGCACTCGGGTACAAAGGGGGTCGGTCCGACCTCCTCCCGGAACCGGCCGAATAGAGGGAGGAACGTTGAACTCGATCGTCGCCACCTGTGCCCCGACGTTCACGCACGTACCCAAGCCGATGGGCGGAACCCGAACCATCACTCACCTCGCCGCGCGAGAACGGGCCCGGTATGCGCAGCTCGTCTCGCGGATCGCCCATCACGTCGAGCGATCGCTGACCCCGTTGGTCGCCACCGACCGCCTCAGCTGTGGCGGCAGCGGGCTGGAAGGGCCCGGAGCAGCGCGGCGACGGTTCGCCAACGCGCAGACTCACCTGCAACGCTCCGGTCACGTCCTCGCTCGGGTCGACATCCGGGACTGCTTCCCATCGATCGCACCGGCTACGGTCGAGCGCTCACTCCTAGAGCTAGGATGCCACCCGTCGGAGGTGGCACCGCTGAGGCGCTTCCTCGAGGAGCTCGTCGCTCTCGGAGTCCGCGGCATCCCAGTCGGGCCTCGGGGCTCGGGCGTCCTGGCCAACGCCGTCCTGCAGCAGGTCGACCGATCGCTGGAGCGGCAACGCGTCGCGTACGCCCGATGGGTCGATGACATCCTCGTGGCCGCTGCAGGCGAACGACAGGCCGACGAGGTCGTGGCGCGGATCGCGGAGACGCTCTCGGTGCTCGACCTGCGGCTGAATCCAAGGAAGACCCGGATCGCCCCGGTCCACGAGGCCAACCGCCTGACGGGAGCACTGCTCCTCACCTCCTCCTGCGGTGGCCACCGCGAGGAAGCGCCTTAGGATACGGAGGTGGATGATGGGGCGATCAGGACCCTGTACCGGGCGACCTGCGTTCGGACCCAGGGACAGCCGGCGACGGGCGACTGGCTCCTAGTCGATGGGCGCCACGTGGAGAGGGTCGGTGTGGGGGACCCTCCACCCGCAGATCGCGTGGTAGATCTGCCCGGCGCCACCATCGTGCCGGGCTTCATCGACGCGCACGTCCACCTGACGGGGACGGGCATCCGCTCGCGGTGGCCGCAGGCCGCTGCGGCGGGCTCTCGAGAGGAGCTGATCCTGGCGCTGGCCGATGTGCTGCGCCGGCACGATGCCACCATCCTCGTCCACGGCTACGACGAGTCCCGTTGGGGCGATCGGCAGGTCCCGACGCTCGCCGAGTTGGATGCGATCGGCCCCCACCCGCTGGTCTGCGTGCGGACCGACGGACACGTCAGCCTGGCGAATACCCCCGCACTCGAGCGCTCCGGCATCCTTGACCTCCCCGGCGTCCTGCGGGACGACACCGGCTCGCCGACGGGCCTTGTCACGCAGTCGGCGAACGACGCCCTGCAGCGCTGGTACGTCGACCAGCTGAGCGATCACGAACTGGAGGAGCTGCAGTTGCAAGCGGCGGCCGTGGCTGCCGCCAGGGGGGTGACCAGCGTGCACGAGATGTCGATCCCCGCGGCCCGCGGCACCCGAGACTTGGACGTCCTCCTGGCGCACCGTGAGCGCCTCCCCGTGGACGTCGTCGCGTACGCGGCGACGATGGAGATCCCCCTCGTGATGGAACGCGGTCTGGGCCGGATCGGGGGAGACCTCTCGATGGACGGATCCATCGGCGCCCGGACGGCCTTCGTCGGGGCGCCCTACGTCGACGACCCCGGGAACGGGGTCGCCTACATCGACGAGGAGGAACTCGCCGGGTTCCTCCAGGAAGCACATGTCGCCGGTCTCCAGGTCGGACTCCACGCGATCGGGGACGTCGCGATCGGGCGAGCCGTCGCCGCCTGGGAACGCGTGTACCGGGGGCTCGACTCGCGGTTGCGCCGCCACTTCCGCGCGCGCCGGCACCGTATCGAGCACTTCGAGATGGCGGGGGAGGGTCACATCGAGCGCGCCGCGGCGCTCGGGCTTGCGATCTCGGTCCAACCGGCGTTCGACGCCACCTGGGGCTTCCCAGGACAGCTCTACGAACAGCGGCTCGGCCAGGAACGAGCGGCGGCTATGAACCCGTTCCGGACGATGATGGAGCGCGGGCTCACGTTGGGAGCGGGGTCTGACACGCCTATCACGCCGTTGGATCCTCTGGCGGGCGTCCACGCGCTCGAACATCATCATGACCCCGCCCAGTCGCTGGGACGCGAGGAGGCGCTCCGGCTCGCCACCGTCGGCTCGGCCCGGTTGGCCCACCAGGGCAAGAAGGGACGCCTCGAGCCGGGGATGCACGCGGACTTCGCGGCGTACGAGCAGGACCCGGCGACCCATGACGACATCGCCGCGCTTCGCCCGATCACGACGGTTTCGCTCGGCCGCGACGTGTACGTTCAGTAGGACGTTTGACACGCGCCGGAGCCGGTCCTAGAGTACGCACGCTATGCCGCTCCGGCGGCAGGGTCGAGGACCCAAGAGGCTGAGTAGAGAACGCGGCGCTCCGGCGTTGCGGCCCCAAAGGTCTCTTGGGTCCTCTGCGTCTCCTCCTCCGCCATCAGCCTTCCCCGGGAACATCCCTCCGCGCGTCGAGGTTTCGGGAAATCGCCCGTGGATGGCCGGACGCCGGGGCCAAGCACGGGTAGAATCCCCGGCCATGCGAGCATGGCGTGCCTGGCTCGCCGACAGGGGCAGGGTTGATGGGCGACGCGGACGACGAGAAGCGCGAAGACGATTCGGAGGACGACGCCGAAGAGGGCGACGAGCCCGACGAGGAAGAGATCGCGGAGGCGACCGTCCCTCCGGCGACCCCCGACGCTGCCGCGGGCGGAGCGGTTGTAGAGTCCATCGAGGACCTCCTGGCCAAGAAAGAGGCGGTCCGGGCCGGCGAGGACGACGACTCGCTCCTCAACCTGGGGCGTGAGGAACGCCTCGAGACGCTGGCCGTCAAGGTCGTCCCGCCGCAACCCACCGAGTTCGTATGCAAGAGGTGTTACCTCGTGAAGCACCAGAGCCAGCTGGCGGACAAGAAGAAGCAGCTCTGCCGCGACTGCGCGTGAGCCGGGGCCGCCCCGGCCGTCCTCCCCTCCCCGTTACGCTCCTGCTCGGGGCGCTGTCCGGGGTCCTGCTATTCCTGACCGGCCCGCCGCTGGGTCTGTGGCCGGTCGCGTTCGTCGCGCTCATCCCCTTGCTCTGGGTGATCCGAACAGCGCGGTCGCGCCGGGGGGTGCTCGTCGGCCTCGTGTTCGGCCTGACGTACTTCGGCCTTTCGCTGTCGTGGATCATGTTGTTCGGCAAACCCGCCTGGGCGGCACTGGTGGTTGCGTGCGCCGCGTATGCAGGGGCCTTCGGGGCCCTGACCCCGGCTCTGTGGCGGCCCGACCACCCGGCCCGTTCGATGGCGGCGCTGGCAGCTCTCTGGACCGTCCTCGAGTTCCTGCGGGGCTCCTGGCCGCTGGGAGGCTTCCCTTGGGGCGAGGCAGCCTACGCGCAGGCCGATAACGCCACGTTGGTCCCACTCGCCTCGGTGACCGGAGCACGAGGGATCACCTTCGTCGTCGTCCTGGTAAACGGACTATTGCTGCTGTCCGGCGAGCGCCTGCTGCGACGAGCGGGGGAGTGGCGGCCGGCGGCCGCGTACACGGGGGTGGCGATCTGCATCGTGCTCGCGCCCGCCCTCATCCCCATCCCCCAGCCGAACGGGGACGCGGTTGTCGTCGCCGCGATCCAGATCGACCTGCCGGACGCCTCCGACGAGGTGACCGAGGACCGGCTCATCGCGGAGCGATTCGCCGACATGCACCGATCCCTGCGCGACCCTCCCCCCGATCTCGTCATCTGGCCGGAGAACGCCCTGGACGTCGATCCGACCTTGGATCCCGCATACGGCCGCCTCGTGACGGATGCGGTACGCGACTTCCGAGCGCCGACGCTCGTCGGCGCGATCACCGGTCCGCCGGACGGGGTTCAGTTCAACGGCACGCTGCTGTACGGGTCGGATGGGCTCTTGCGCGACCTCTATAACAAGGTCCACCTCGTCCCCTTCGGCGAGTACGCCCCCGCGCGCGACTTCCTCGGCAGATTCATCAAGGAAGTGGCGCTGATCCGGCGGGATCTGACGCCCGGAACGCAGATCGATCCGATCCGCTTGCAGGGCTTGATCTTCGGGAGCGTGATCTGCTACGAGAACGCGTTCTCGGAGATCGACCGCCGCCTCGTGGGGGACGGAAGCCAGTTCCTCGTCGTCTCGACGAACAACGCGAACTACGGGTATTCGCCCGCTTCGGCGCAGCACCTGCAGATCAGCCAGCTCCGCGCCGTTGAGAATGCGCGTTGGATCGTGCATGCCGGTCTGACGGGGATCAGTGGCTTCATCGATCCGAACGGCCGCGTCTACGACCAGACGGAGCTGTTCCGACCCGGCGTGATCCGCCGGCAGATCACCGCGTCGACGGTGACCACGGTCTATACCCGATACGGAGATTGGTTCACGTGGCTCTGCGCGGCCGGCGTGGTCACCGCCTTCCTGGTCCCTCGCCGCCGCCAGGAACGCGGGACCGCCGGCGCGCTTCCCGCGGATGCTCGGGCGCTGGTGATCCTGCCCACCTTCGACGAGGCGGCCACGATCGCCGAGGTCCTGACGAGGCTGCTGGAGCTCCCGGAGCGGATCGACATCCTAGTCGTCGACGACAGTTCCCCCGATGGGACCGCGGACATCGTCCGGAAGGCGGCCGCCGGCGGGGCGCCGATCCGGATCCACAGCCGTCCGTCGAAGTCCGGACTCGCCTCGGCCTACCTCGAGGGCTTCCGCGTCGCCATCGACGATGGGTACGACCTCGTGGTCGAGATGGACTCTGATCTCTCCCACCAACCCGAGGAGCTCCCCGGCCTCCTCGCCGGAGCCCGTACGGCCGACCTCACCATCGGCAGCCGCTACGTCCCTGGTGGCTCGGTCACCAATTGGGGAGCGTTCCGGCGCCTGCTCTCCCGGGCCGGCAACCTCTACGCGCGTCTGTGCCTTGGGTTCCCCCTCAACGACGCCACCAGCGGGTTCCGCGTCTACCGGCGGGAGGTCCTGGAGTCCATGCTGTCGCAGGGGATCACGAGTGAGGGGTACGGCTTCCAGATCGAGCTCGCGTACCGCACCTGGCTGGAGGGGTACATGCTCGCCGAGGTCCCGATCACCTTCCGCGAACGGGAGCACGGTACATCCAAGATCTCCCGCCGCATCGTTTACGAGGCCCTGTGGCTGGTCACCAAATGGGGCGCGAAGGCGCGATTCCGCCCCGACCCTCCTGAACCTGATGGCGCCTAACGCCCATAACGTACATTATGGTAAGTACGCACGAGCAGACACCCCTTCTGGCCAGGCACGATTTGTTGGACGGCGAAATCAGAACCACGCCGCCGCCCGCTCCCCTAGAGCATGTGCTGCGCTTCGGACCGCAGGCACACCGTCGTCGCGTATGCGCTCCCCTCCCCCCATCGCTGCCGACGATAGCATCGGGCTCATGGGCGAGCGAGCAGACCACCGACACGACGGTCCTGATGACCCGGGAGCCGCCCGGGATTGGAACGTGGGCCGGTTCGACCGCTGGGGGGCCCGCTATGACCGGTCACTCTTCCAGCCGCTGTTCTTCGGCAGGGTTCACCGGATGATCCTGGCGGCCCTCTCCCCGACCGCCGGGGAGCGCATCATCGATGTCGGCTGCGGCACGGGCAACCTCACGCTGAGGATCGCAGGGAACGCGGGCGGGCGCATCACCGGTGTCGACCCCGCAACCTCGATGGTGCGCGCGGCGCGGCAGAAGACGACGATACCGCGAACCACGTTCGCGATTGCCGCCGCCGAAGCGCTCCCGTTCGCCGATGCAACCTTCGATGCCGCCGTCAGCTCCGTGTCGGCGCACCATTGGCACGACCCGATCGCTGGATTCCATGAACTCGCTCGTGTGGTCCGGCCCGGCGGACGGCTCGTGATCGCCGACGGAACGGACTTCGGCCCGATCGTCCGCCTGCTCCGAGCCATCGGTCGCGTTCCCCGCGATCACCGTCAGGGTTGGGATGCAACGGAGTTGGGGGGGCTCGCGTATGGCGCGGGGTTCCGCCGGGTTCGCGTCCGCCACCGGAGCATGTTGGGCGGGGGCGTCGTCGTTCTCGCCGCGCGCCGCTAGACCCCCGCGCCGGGGTCAGTCCTTCGCCAGACCGTCCAGACCGTACTTCTCAACCAGCGATAGATAGTCCCGCTGGTAGAAGATCTTGCAGCGCACGTCCGGGTATAGCTCGCGGAGCCGACGGACCTTCCTGTTCTTCTTCGTGACCAGCTTCTGGTTCAAGGTCGTGATCTCGATGTACAGGTCGTACTGGGGCATGTAGAAATCCGGGGTGAACCGCTGCGTGACCTTGCCTTCCTCGTCCCACGTCAGATCGAACGAAGTCGGTTCGTACTCCCACTCGATCTCGTAGAAGTCGAGAAGGCGCGCGAACTGCCGCTCGCTCTCGTGCGCGAACCGGATGGTCTCGCTCTTGAGGATGCCACCGTCGACGACCGTCTGCGGCGTCACGACCCTCCGGCTCGCGCGACCCGGCCCTTGGCCTTGCCGCTCTTGCCTACGCTCTTCTCGAGGTCCGTCCATGCCCGATCTACCGAGATGGCGAACACGCCCTGGCCCCGCTGGAGGAGGTCGAGCAGCACGTCGGGTGAGGCTTCGGCGTAGACCCGCTCACCGTCGGAGATCAGCGTGGTCCCTTGGGCCGGCTGCTCGAGCTCCTCGAGCGTGTCGATGGCCGTGCGGATCTTCTGGAGCGACACCCCCGCATCCAGCAGGGACTTCACGATCCGCAGCTTGAGCAGGTCCTGGAACGCGTACACGCGCTGGGTACCCGACCCTTCGGCGTCCTGCACCGAGGGACGGACCAGGTCGGTGCGTGCCCAATAGTCCAGCTGCCGATAGCTCACGCCAACGACCTTGAGAACCTCGGGAACCCCGTACCCCTGCTCTTCGCGCATCACAGCTCCGTAATTACGACGGCGTGAGCAGCCTAGTGGGGTGCCTGAGGGCTGTCAAACAGATTTCGAGGACGCGACTCAAGGCCTAGGTCTGAAGTGCCGATACCCAGGCATGGAAGCGATCATGCGCCCGAGGAAACTGGCCGTCACCGGGAGCTCCCTCGAGGGTATCCAGGACGCCTTCGTGCACAGCCCGGACCATAATCGGGACAACATCCTGAGTCGCAACTACGACCACGTCGCCACCGGCGTCGTCTACAGCAGGGGGCGGTGCTGGGTCACGGTGATCTTCTACGGATAGACGGATGGCCCGGGCCGCCGGACCCGGGCCACCCCTTCCAGTCGGTCGCGGTTAGCTCGCCGTACCGCGCCGACGTCTCCGCCCGAGGAACGATGCCCCCGGGCCGCCAAGCCCAGACACGCGCGGCCGATCAGGAGGACGGGCGTGAAGAGCGGCGAGAAGATAGCCGAGGATCGGTGAAACCCAGAGTGACGAGCCGGGCGAGCCATGGAGTTCCCCCGCTAGATGTGGGTCATCGGCCCTACCTCCGGAGGACCATTCAGCCGATACCTGTGGGCACATTCGTACCACAGGTGGGGTCGAAACGCCTAGGCCTCTCGACCTAGACCTACAGGTCTGGGGCGCCGAACATCCAGCTCAGGAGGGGTGCGGCCGGCAGAAACACCGGGAGCGCGCCTAGGCGAAATCCTCGGGCTCGACCGTGTTGAGGAACTCCCGGAACCTCTCGACCTCTTCTTCTTCCTCGGTCGGGATGAGGATCGAGGCCTCGGAGAGGACGTCCTCGTCGGCGAAGATCGGGCACTCGTACCGGACGGCGAGGGCGATGGCGTCACTCGGCCTCGACGAGATCTCGTGAACAGTTCCGTTCTGGTGCAGGCGGATAACGGCGTAGAAGGTTCCCTCCCGCAGGTCCGTGATCACGATCCGGTCGACGGCAGCCCCTACCTCCTCCAGCACGTTCTTCATCAGATCGTGGGTCATCGGCCGGGGCGTGACGACGCCCTGTAGTGCGAAGGCGATGGCAGCCGCCTCGGCGGCGCCGATCCAAATGGGCAGGTAACGCTCGCCGGACTCCTCTTTGAGCAACACGATGGGCTGGTTGCTGGGGAGCTCGACGCGCACGCCCGCGAGGCTCATCTCGATCATGGTCCAGAAACCCACTGTAGCCACGGCCCCCAACTACGGCAAGCCATCACGGGGGCGGTCATGATGGCTCCGGCCCGGCCTCCAGCAGAGGGCCGGAGGAAAGCGCTTCCATGTCGTCCACGGTCAGGATCTCTGTGAGGTTCCGGTAGCGTTGTTCGTAGTCCAGCCCGTAGCCGATGACGAATCGATCCGGGCAGTCGAACCCCACGTAGCGCACCGGCAGCGGCGCGATCCGGCGGACCGATTTATCCAGCAGAGCACAAACCTCCACGGAGCGGGGGGACCGCGAACGCAGCGCCGAGACCAGGTAGTTCACGGTCAGGCCGGTGTCCACGATGTCCTCCACGAGGATGACGTCCCGATCCCCGATGTCCTCCTCGAGGTCCTTGATGATGCGCACCCGGCCGCCTTTGTCCCCTCCCCCGCCGTAGGAGGAGATCGACATGAAATCGATCTCGACGGGAACAGGGGTCACCCGGATCAGGTCGGCCAGGAAGACGGAACTGCCCCGCAGGACCGCGATCAGGATGGGGCGGCGCGCGGCGTAGTCGTTCGCGATCTCGCGGCCGAGCTCCCCGACGCGTTGCCGGATCTGTTCGGCGGTGAACAGGACGGTACATCCCTCGGCCATCGCGGGCAGTCTACTCAGCCCAATACATCGCCGAGCGCGCCACCGAGCCCCCTGGCGACGTCCTCCGCAGCCCGGGTCCACGCCGACGGTTCGGAGGCCGCCGAAGTGTCGAGGACCTCGGACACGACGAGCGGCACGCTACCGATCTCCCGCCCGGAGAGCGAGATGCGGACGAGGCCGACTTCGGTCCCGGGAGCGGGGTCAAACACCTCCGCGTCCAGGAGGGGACGGAACGCGACATCGCTAGGGCCCTTCTTCGGCGCGAGCGCCGTGAAGGATGCCCCCGCCGCCAGCGCGACCCGGCGACCGCCCACGGTGCGCTGACCCACCAGCTCGCCGGCCGCGATCACCTCGGTCGGCGTGAATCCCTTGAAGCCGTAGTTCAGCAACTCCGCCGAGTCGGAGAACGCCTCGCGCGGCTCCCCGAGCACGACGACGATCAACCGGCGGCCACTCCGCTGGGCGGTCGCGATCACGTTGTAGCGGGCCGCGGTGGTGAACCCGGTCTTGACACCCGTCGCGCCCGGGTACAGCCACAGCAACACGTTCCGGTTCTGGATGCGCCGAGGCGGTTTCCCTTTCACCGTGTGGGACTTCGTCCGCACCATCCTCGCAAACGTCGGCAGCTGCATGGCTTCACGTGTCACCGTCATCAGGTCCGCTGCGGTCGAGTACCCCTTGTCACTCAGGCCGTTCGGGGAAGCGAAATGGGTGCGGTCCATCCCGAGCTGCGCGGCTCGGCGATTCATCTGCTTCACGAACGCCGGGACGCTGCCCGCGACGTGCTCGGCCAGTGCCACCGCCGCATCGTTCGCCGAGCCGAGCAGCAGGGCCCACAGCAGGTCCTGGACGCTGATCTTCTCCCCGGGACGGAGGCCCAACGATGAGAGCCCCACCGCCGCCGTCCGGACCGCCTCCGGGGACGCGGTGACCTGCTGCTTGAGCTTCGCCTCCTCGAGGACCAGGAGGGCCGTCATCACTTTGGTCAGGCTCGCTATCGGCCGCTCAAGGTCGGGTCGCCGTTCATACAGGACCTGTCCCGTGTCGAGGTCGACCAGGGTCGTGGTCTTGGCCTGGATCCGCGGAGGTTTGGCCGTGGCCGGGGCCGTGTCCAGGCGCTGGATGAACGGCGAGGGCGAACCGCGTGGCGGGACGGGGGTCGGCGGAGGGCCCTGGACAGCTGCGACGGAAGCGAGCGGAACGATCGCCCCCATCACCGTCAGGATGAGGGCAGCGGCGATCCTCGCGAGGCGGGGGCGCGGCACGGTTGTTCCTCCCCGCCCGGCCTAGCCGGACAGGTACTCCTTGAGGTTGATGCGCAGCAGGGCGGCCCTCAACTTGCGGGACGCCCGCGATAGGTCCTGGAGAGTCCCGATCGCTTGCTTGCGCGCATCCGGGTTCCGCTGGCGCAGGACGGGGACCACGATGGACTCGAAGAATCCGGACTCCCGTTCGCCGAACAGCTGGTACATCCGCAGGTGCCGGGGCTCGACCCCGTACTGGAAGAAGTCCTTCACGATGGATAGGACGAGGTAGTCGTCGCCGTCGTAGTAGGTCGCGCCCTCGGGCCCGTGGGAACAGATGAGCCCGAACGACTCGAGCTCCTTGATCCGCTCGGGTTCGACGCCGGTGGCCGTGGACATCTCATCGATGCTCATCTGCAGGCCCGTGACCGGCTCGGCGAGATCGGACCCGCCGTCCTCCTCCATATCGACCGAGGGCATCTCCCCAGCCTCCTCGCCGGCCTCCTGCTCCTGGAGCCGCTCCTTGATGACCTTCAGAGGCAGGTACTCGTCCCGCTGGAGCTTGAGGATCATCCGGAGGCGATCCACGTCCGGGTCGTAGAACTTCCGGTATCCCGAGGGCGTTCGCTCCGGGGCGATGAGGCCCTCCGACTCCAAGAACCGGATCTTGGAGATCGTGATGTCCGGGTACTCAGTCTTGAGGCCGACCAGCACCTCTCCGATGGACTGGTAGTTCCGGGCAGGCACGGCTAGGCCTCCCCCGGGACGAAGAGCAGGCGGAACTTGCCGATCTGTAGCTCGTCCCCCGATGCCAGCTTGGTCTCATCGACCCGCTCCCGGTTGACGTACGTCCCGTTCAGACTCCCCACGTCGTGGATGTAGAAGCCGTCGTCGCGTTCGCGGATCTCCGCATGCTTGCGGGAGACCGTCACGTCGTCCAGGAACATGTCGCTGTCCGGGCTGCGGCCGATCGTCGTGATCTCCGTGCCTGGCTCGATCAGCAAGCTCGACCCTTCGTTCGGGCCATGCTTGACCACAAGGAGAGCCTGCCCAGGCCGCAGGTCCCTGGCGAGATCGGCGACATCCGCCGCAGCCTCGTCCTCAACTTCAACGGGGTTCAGGGACAGCGTGGTGTCTCCTTGAAGTGGACCACCACAGTTCGCACAGAATCGCGCGTCGTCCTTGTTGGGATGTCCACAACGGGTACAGAACACCCTCGACGTCTCCTCTCGGAAGGCTGCCTCGGAGGTTGAGACCGGCTCGACCGGGTCACGCGCGATCATGTCGGACTCGTGCCGGGACGTTACCCAAACATGAGGGGAGGGTCAACTGTCGCTCTGGGGTTCGAAGGAGATCTGCGACCCTTCTTCTCTGTCGAAGGGCGAGACGTCGACGTTCACCACCGGCTGCGCCTGCTCCTATCATGGGGTTCAGGGTTGCTCATGGAAAGCTCAACTTGAGGATGTGGCGCGAGGTAGGGAGCCCTCAAGACCTGGCTATCACCCTGAGGTTGACCCCCGTTTCCGCAGGTCAAGGACCCGCCGGACGTCCCCGATGTAGAGATAGGCGGCGATGTAGTACTCGACCACGCCGACGGCATAGGACATCCATCCGATCGCCAGCGCGGCCGCCGCGAGGGGCAGATCGAAGTTGCCCCAGGCGATCAGCGGGATCCCAGCCATGAGCATGAAGGTGGCGGACTTCCCGATGTAGCGGACGTCGATCCGCAGCCGGCGCTTGAGCAGGAGGATCCACATGCTCATCGTGAAGACGTCGCGCACGATCACCAGGAGGGCTGCCCACAGGGGGAAGGCGCCCACCACCACCAGCGAGATGAGCCCCGCAGCGATGATCAGGCGGTCGGCCGTCGGGTCCAGCAGCTTCCCGAGCTCAGAGACCTGGTTGTAGCGGCGGGCGATGCGCCCGTCGATCCAATCGGTGCCGACCACGATGGCGAGCAGCAGGATCCCCCAGCCGGCCGTTTCCGGGTGGATGAGTAGCCAGACGACCACCGGGATGAGGAGGATCCTTGCGAGCGAGATCAGGTTCGGGATCGTGAGGATCCGGTCGGTGGAGCCGCCGCCCTGGCCCTTGGCGGCCTCCTGCAACCGATCCATCGGTGTCGGCTCGTCGTTCCCCACGAGGGCAGTCTAGGCCGCCGCTCGTCGCCTGCTTGCAAGAGGCGTAAGGTTGCCGGCGAGAGCTGCCGATACTGAGAGGGACGTGCCTGCGCCGCGGAACCCAGCTGACGACCCTTCGGCCTCCCCGCCGGCTCAGGTCGGTGAACCCGACCCCGAGACCAAGCGGCTGGAAGCCCTCCTCGCCTACGGCGTCCTCGACACCCCGCCCGAGGAGGCCTTCGACGACCTTGCACGTCTGGCGGCCACGATCTGCCGGACGCCGATCGCCCTAATCAACTTCGTCGACGACCGGCGGACGTGGTCCAAAGCCAACCTCGGGCTCCTGGCGGCCCAGACCGCTCGGCCCGAATCCTTCTGCTCCCATGTGGTCGCCACAGGCGAGCCCCTGGTGGTCCAGGACGCCGCCGAGGACCAGCGCTTCGCCAACCTCCCCATGGTGGTCTCCGACCCCCTGATCAGCTTCTACGCGGGTGCTCCGATCACCTCGCCGGAAGGGTTCGTCGTCGGAACCCTCTGCGTGATGGATCGGACCGAGCGGGGCCTGTCCTCCGACCAGGTGGCCGCACTGTCGACGCTCGCACGTCAGGCCATCACCCAGCTCGAGCTCCGGCGCACGGCGTCCGAGTCGCGGCGTGTCGCCGAGCAGCACGCGGCGACGGCCGAGGCACTGTCGGAGGCCGAGACACGGTTCCGCTCGCTCGTGGAGACCATCCCGGCCGTCGTGTACCTGGATGCGTACAACGAGGCGAGTTCGGCCATCTACATCAGCCCCCAGGTCGAGTCGCTCCTCGGCTACACACCCGACGAATGGGTCGCAGAACCCGACAGGTGGCGGCAGATCCTGCATCCCGACGACCGGGAACAGGCCCTCGCCGATCAGGACCTGGTCCTGCGAACGGAGGCGCCGTGGAAACTCGAGTACCGCATGCTCGCCAAGGACGGCAGCGTGGTGTGGGTTCACGACGAGGCCGTGATCATCCGCGACGAGGCCGGACGCCCCCTCTATTGGCAAGGGATCTGGCTCGACATGACCGAACAGAAGCACGCGGTGGAGCAGCTCAAGGAGGCTGAGACCAAGTACCGGGCCCTGATCGAGCAGCTGCCGGCGATCACCTACCTCGATCCCATCGACGAGGACCAGGACTCCATCTATATCAGTCCCCAGGTGGAGACGATCATCGGTGGCACGGTCGAGGAATGGCTGAGTTCGCCGAACTACTGGGCGAGCCGCGTCTACCCGGACGACCTCGACCGGGTCTGGGACACCTACGTGGAACACCGCCGCACCGGCGAGGCCATGGCGCAGGAGTACCGAATGGTCCGCGACGACGGACGCATCGTGTGGATCCGCGAGGAAGCCCAGATCCTGCGCAACGACGACGGGGAACCGTGGCTGATCCAGGGCCTCCTCTACGACATCACGGCCCGACGCCAGAGCGAGGAGGAGCTCGCCGAGGCCCTGAGCCGCGAGCGGAAGGCTGTGGAGCACCTCCAGCAGCTCGACGAGGTGAAGAACACGCTCCTGCACGCCGTCTCCCACGACCTTCGGAGCCCGATCACGTCGATGCTCGGATCGGCGATGACGCTTGAACGAGAAGAGGCGATGCTCTCGCCGCGCGACCGCCAGAGCCTGGTCCGGGGTCTGGCATCCAGCGCCCGGAAGATGCACCGGATCGTGAATGACCTGCTGGACATGGACCGCCTCGAACGAGGGATCGTCGCGCCGCGGCGTCACCGCACCGATGTCGGCGACCTCGTGCGGCGAGTGGTCGAGGAACTTGGGTTCACCACCGACCGCCCGATCGAGATCGACGCCGAGCCCGTCGTGGTCAACGTCGACGCGGCGAAGGTAGAGCGTATCGTCGAGAATCTCCTGGCCAACACCGCTCGGCACACGCCGTCCGGGACGCAGGTATGGGTGCGGGTCCGCCCGAAGGACGACGGGGTGCGGATCTCGGTCGAGGACAGCGGGCCGGGGGTGCCGCCCGATCTGTGGGACACGATCTTCGAACCGTTCAAGCAGGGCGGTCGAGATGCCGTCCAATCCCCCGGTGTCGGCATCGGCCTGTCCTTGGTAGCACGGTTCGCCGAGCTGCACGGAGGCCGGGCGTGGGTGAACGAACGGACGGGCGGTGGAGCGGCGTTCCACGTCTACCTGCCGACCGGACCGGCAGATCCATCGGTCGAGATGCCCCCGATGATCTTGGACGAGCCGCCCGTCAGACCGGGCCAGTAAGGTCGGTCGGGACGGCGGGATTCGAACCCGCGACCCCTGGTCCCCCAGACCAGTGCGCTACCAGGCTGCGCCACGTCCCGTGACCACGGATTCTACCCGTCACGTTCGCCGCGACCCCGGCGCCCCTCTTTCGGCCGGAACCGCAGCCGGATCGGCACTCCCTCGAAGCCGAACGCGTCGCGCAACCGGTGCTCGAGGTAGCGCCGGTACGAGGGCTCCGGGAGTTTCCCACCGAACAGGACGAACGTCGGAGGTCCCGCGGTCACCTGCGTTCCGTACCGGAACCGCCCTACGCCTCGGGTGGTCGGGCGTTCCGCCTGCGCCCGTTCGAGCACCTCATTGACCTTGGCCGTCGTGACGCGCTTCGCCCAACGCTCGCGCGTGGCGGCCAGTACGCCCGGGAGCCGCGCCACACCGCTCCCGTGCACAGCCGACGTACGGAGCATCTGCGTCTGCGCGTACGACTCAAAACGTTTGGACAGATCCTTGAACTCCCTGTCCTTGTCCTCCACTAGGTCCCATTTGTTCCCCGCCACCACCAATCCTCGCCCGGCCTCCATCACGTCGTTGGCGATCCGCTTGTCGTCGCCCGTCAGACCCTCGTTCGCGTCGATGACGAGCAGAACCACGTCGGCGCGCCCGATGGCGCGGTTGGTCCGCAGGAGTCCGTAGTACTCGACCCCCTGCGTCTTGACCACGCTCCGCAGGCCCGCGGTGTCCACGAACCGGACGGGTTTGCCCTCCCACGTCACCACCGCATCGACGGCATCCCGGGTCGTCCCCGCCTCCTCGAAGACCACCGCGCGCTCGTCCCCCACGAGCCGGTTGAACAGCGATGACTTCCCAACGTTCGGGCGGCCTGCGAGGGCGAACCGCATCTCCTGTGAAGGTGCCGGGGCGTCGTCATCCTCCGGGAGGATCGCTACGATCCGGTCGAGCAGGTCGCCCGTGCCGCGACCATGCAGCGCCGAGACCGGGAAGGGGTCCCCGAGTCCCAGCGCATGGAGGGAAGCGGCGTCCGCCTCGTCCTTGTCCGAGTCGACCTTGTTCGCGACCACCAGCACCGGGGTGCGTATGCGGCGCAAGCGTTTCGCGAGATCGACGTCTTCCTCCTGGGGGCCGGTCGTGGCGTCGCAGACGAGCACGATCACGTCGGCGTCCGACGCCGCTCGGGTCGCCTGATCCGAGACGAGGGCCTCGATCCCTGCTGCGTCGCGAACGTAGCCGCCCGTATCGACCAGGGTGAACTCCCGGCCCCGCCAGGACGTGTCCAACTCGAGCCGGTCGCGCGTTACCCCGGGCATCTCATCGGCGATGGTCTCCCGGCGCCCGTGCAACCGGTTGATCAGGGTGGACTTGCCGACGTTCTGCCGACCGACGATCGCGACGCGCGCAGGCATCAGGCACCCTTGATGCCGCGCTCGGCGGCCAGCCGCACCGCCTCGGCCAACACCTCATCCGCGCCTTTGGACGAGGTGTCGAGCACTACTGCCCCCTCGGCCGGGACGAACGGATTCACCCGGGCGTCCTTCTCGTCGCGTTGCACGAGTTCGCCGGCGAGGTCCTCGCGACCACCGCGTTCCGCGACCCGGCGTGAAGCGCGCTCGCCCTCGCTCGCGTCCAAGAAGATCTTCAACTCGGCGTCGGGGAACACGACCGTGGCGATGTCGCGTCCTTCCATGACCGCGCCGCGCTCCCCCAGCATCCGCTGCGCATCTCGCATCACCACCCGCACCTCGGGATGGTACGAGACCTCGGAGACGGCCGCCTCGACCGCGCCCCCCGTGAGCGCCGCACCGGTCGGTTCCCCGTCCACCAGCAGCAACAGAGGGGCAGCATCGGAGAACGAGAAGCTGATCGCGGCCGCCTCCGACGCCAGCCGAGGACCGTCCGTGATATCGAGCGCACGTTCCAGCACGCGCGCGGTCAGCGCCCGGTACATCACGCCGGTGTTCACGTACGGCAGGCCGAGCCGGGCGGCCAAGCCGACGGCGAGCGTGCTCTTGCCCGATCCGGCCGGTCCATCGATCGCGATAACGGGTCCGGAACGCGTCACGACACGTCCATCCGGGCCCCGAGCGCATCCATCGCCGCGACGAATCCCGGGAACGTGATCGCTGTCCACTCGATCCCCTCGATCGAGCACTCCGCGCGGGCCGACAGCCCGGCGACGACGAACGCCATCGCCAGCCGGTGGTCGCGCAGGGCATCGGCGGTACCACCGGCGAGGCCGCCACCGGCGACCACGAGCGCGTCCCCCTGCACCTCGGCGTCGGCGCCGAGCCCACGGAGACCCTGCGCGAGTCCCTCCAACCGGTTGCTCTCCTTCACCCGCAGCTCGCCCGCGCCTTCGAACCTCGTCTCCCCGTCTGCGGCGGTCGCGAGCGCTGCGAGGAGCGGAACCTCGTCGTGCACGAGAGGGAACTCCTGCGCCGTGACCACGGTCCCCCGTAGGGAGCCGCCCGCCGTCGCTGCGACAACCCCGGCCGGCTCGCCGACCGACTCCCACGTCTCCTCCGTGGAGACCTCGACCCCCATGCGGCGCATGACGTCCACGAAGTGCGTGCGGGTCGGATTGAGCCCGACATCCGAGATGGAGACGGTCCCTCCGGTGAGCGCAGCGGCAGCCAGGACGAACGCCGCGGATGAGGGGTCACCGGGGAGGCGGGCCGCGAATCCCGGATGCTGCCACGGCGAGACCGTCACCGAGGCCTGGCCGATCTCGACCGGGCCACCCACGGCCCGCAGGAACCGCTCCGTGTGGTCGCGCGTTCCTGTGGACTCCTCGACGGTCGTGTCACCGCTCGCTGCCAGTCCGGCCAACAGCACAGCGCCCTTCACCTGCGAGGACGGGGTTGCCGGCGCGTACCCGATGCCGGCAAGGCGCCCGCCGGTGATCTCGAGCGGCGCATGCCCGTCGGACGTCGTCACATCCGCCCCCATCAAACGCAGCGGCTCGGCGACCCGCTCCATCGGCCTGGCACCGAGCCCCTCGTCCCCATCCAGGATGGTCCTGAAGTCGCAGCCGGCGGCGACCCCGGAAAGCAGACGCATGGTGGTCCCTGAGTTGCCGCAATCCAGAGGACCCGAGACCGAGGAGAGCCCTCCCCTCCCCTTACCCTCGACATGAACTTCATGCTTGTAATTACGCGGCTGTGACTTGTTCCACGTGTGACGCTCACCCTCATCCTCGGCTGCAGCCGCTGCCGCCCACGATGACAACCCCTCGTCGCCCGTCAGGGAGCCCATACACCGGGCGGTGGAGGCGATGTCGAGCGCGGCCGGAACCCCGGTCAGCTCGGACCGTCCCTGGCCGGACGCTGCGAAGATCAGCCACCGATGGGCGATGGACTTATCGCCCGGGACCTTCGCCTCGCCGGCAACCCGCCCCCCGGGACGGACCACGGCGCGCATCAGGCGATCCTCACGGCCTCGAAGGAATGGAGAGCCAGCCCCTCGACCGCCCGGTCGGCGTCCTCGGCGGCCACGATGACATGGACCGATCCCCGCCCTCCTTCCGGCGAGTGCACGAGCTGGATGTCCTCGATGTTCACCTCGCGCTCGCCGAACGCGGCGGTCAGCTCGGCCAGCACTCCCGGGCGGTCATCGATCCCGATCTGCAAGATGGCGATGCCGGTCTTGACCTGGGGCTTGGCGGCGAGCCTCCGCCGCTCCTCGGTCGCCGCCGCGAAGGTCCGCTCCACGCCCTGCTCGTCGGCTGCGGCAACCAGATCGCGCAGGGAGGCGAGCTCCGCCGCGTATAGGTCGAGCGCCCGCACGAGCTCCTCCCCGTTCGATGACAGGATCCCGGCCCACAGGTGCGGATCGGAGGCCGCCAGGCGCGTGAGATCGCGGAATCCGCCCGCCGCAAGCAGCAGGGTCTCGGGCTGGCCGGCCTCCTCACGGGATGCCAGGTTCATCAGGGCGGTCGCGGCCACCTGCGGAAGGTGACTGACGACGGCCACGACCCTGTCGTGGGCCCTCGGTTCCATGCGCACCGGGTTCGCTCCTGAGCGCTCGATCCAGCCTTCGACCGCCCCGACCGACCCCGCATCCGTCTCCTCGGTGGGCGTGAGGACCCAGACGGCGCCATCGATGATCGATGCCGACGCGCCGTCGGGCCCGGAGCGCTCCGACCCGCCCATCGGATGACCCCCCACGAACCTGCCCGCCACCGGCCCCGCAGCCGAAAGCACCGCGTGCACGACGGGCCCCTTCACGCTCCCGGCGTCGGTCACGACGACCGACGGGTCGGCCGCGAGCGCCTCGAGAGCCACCGCAGCTATCACGGGCACCGGAGTGCAGACGAACGCCACCGAGGCGCCCTCGACGGCCTCGATCACGCCGGTCGCCGGCTTCAGACCCGACCGCGCCGCGGACGCCGCAAGGACGCCGGGGTCGGTGTCGAAGCCGATCACGCGTCCGCCGGCTCGTTCGACCGCCATCGCGATCGACGTCCCGACGAGACCGCAGCCCAAGACCGCGACGCGGTCAGGCGAGGTCATCACGGAGGAGCTCGGCGCCGTCGAGGTACACGTGCTGCACCTCGGACTGGATCCGCTCGGTGTCGAGATGCATGAGGACGCGGATCACCCGGGCCATGGACCCCGGAACCGCGATCTCCTGGGCGCACAGGAGCGGAACCCCGGTGAGACCGAGTTCCCGGGCGCCCTCGGCGGGAAAGGCGGAGACGAGATCGGCCGTCGCGGTGAAGAAGATGCTCACGACGTCGTCGGGAGGCACAGCGTTGCGCGCCAACAGCTCTCCGACCAGGCGTGCGCTCTGTCCGAGCACCTGCTCGCGCTCGTCCTTCGCCACCACGATCGCCCCACGGGCGGCTCTCGTCGTCATGGGGATAAGGCTACAGCCCGGCGGCCTCGTACAGTCCCCGGACCTCGTCGGTGGTCAGTTCCCGGATCTGGCCAGCGGGGAGGTTGCCGAGATTCACGTTCGCGACGCGCACGCGGATCAGACGGACGACCGGAAGCCCCACGGCGTCCAGCAACCTCCGCACCTCGCGCTTGCGGCCTTCGGTCATGACCAGCCGGATCGCGCCTCGGTCGCCGGTCGATCCCGCGACCGTGGCGCGCAGGGCCCGGGCCGGTCCGTCCTCCAACGTGACGCCCGATCGAAGCCTATTCACGTGCTTGGTCGCCGGCTGGCCACCGACCTCCGCCAGGTACTCCTTCTCGACCTCGTACCTCGGATGGGTCAGGCGGTTGGCGAGTTCTCCCTCGTTCGTCAGGAGCAGCAGCCCCTCGCTATCGCGGTCGAGCCGACCGACGGGGAACACCCGCGGGCCGCCTGGCAGGAATGCCCGCAGGTCCGGGCGTCCCTGGGGGTCGCTCATCGTGGTCACGACCCCGGCCGGCTTGTGGAGGGCATACGATTTCGATGCGGGATCCAGCGGGACGCGGTGCTTGTCGACCTCGACCATGTCGCGAGTCACATCGACCTTGTCACCGAGCGTGGCGATGCGGCCGTTGATGCGAACCCGCCCCGCCTCGATCAAGACCTCGCTCGCTCGGCGCGAGCCGATCCCCGCCCTGGCCAGCGCCCTCTGGAGCCGCTCCTCGGGCATCGCGACGCTAGTCGGCTTCCTCCGGCCCGCGTGCCGCCCCGAAGGAGCCGAGTTCTCCGGCCTCGTCCTCCTCTTCGAGCAGGTCCGCCACCGGGTCCGCCGACACAGGCGCCTCCACGGCATCCTCCCCGGCGCCGTCCGCCTCCCCCTCGGCCTCGGCTTCCTCGTCGCCATCGACGGCATCCAGCAGAGGTGCGAGCGAGGGCAGCGCGGTCACGGATGGCACACCGAGTCGCTGGAGGAACTCGGGGGTCGTCCCGTACAACATGGGACGACCGGGGACCTCTTCCCGGCCCACCTCGATGAGCAGTCCGCGGTCCATGAGCGACTTGAGGACGCCGTCGGAGTTCACGCCCCGGATGGCGGCGATCTGATGCCGGGTAACGGGCTGCTTGTAGGCCACGATCGCAAGAGTTTCGAGCGATGCCTTGGTCATCCGGGCGTGGCGCGACGAGAGGACGAACCGCTCGACGAACCCCTGCGCATCGGAGTGCGTGAACAGCTGCCACCCCCCCGCCACGTTGCGCAGGACCAGTCCGCTGCCGCGCTCCTCGAGCCGGGCGGACAGCTCGTCGAGCATGCGCTCCGCCGCGCGCCGGTCGACGTGCAGCGCCTGGGCGAGCACCGTCGCCGGCAAGGGCTCGTCACAGACGAACAGGATGGCCTCGAGCGCGCGTGCGGCGTCCTCGCTCATCCCTGCCAGCTCACCTCGATCTCACCGAACGTCGCCGCCTGGCGCAGGTCGACCCGCCCGTCCCGGAAGAGCTCGAGCAGTGCCAGGAAGCGAACGACCACATAGATCCGGTCGGGACAGCTCGCCACCAGATCGCGGAAGCTCAGCTGCCCGGCTTCGACCATGTGCTCCTCGACCGCCCGGAGTTCGTCCTGGACGGTAACCCTGATGGGCGTCACGTGCGAGAGATCCAGCATCGGTGGCGGCGCCAAGACTTGTGCCGCGATCCGCGCCAGCTCCTGGGCCGTGACGTTCGCCATCACATCCGGATACAGGTGGGCGAACTCGCGCGAGGGCCCGACGTCCCGCGGGAAGTACCGCTCGTTGGCCTCCATCCGCCGGGCGAGGTCCTCCGCCGCCCGCCGGAACGCCCGCAGTTCGATGCTCCGCGCGAACGCGAGGTCCGGCGACGAACCCAGATCGTCCTCGTCGAGGCCGCCCTCGTGCTTCGGCATCAGCCGGTGGACCTTCAGCTCGAGCAGGACCGCGCAGACCGCGAGGAACCAGGTCGCCTCCTCCAGGGTCCAGCCGTCGGCTTCCTTGGAATGGGCGATGAAGCGGTCCGTGATATCGGCGACGGGGACATCGCAGACGTCGATCTTCTGCTCGAGGATCAGGTCGGCTAGCAACCGGAACGGACCCGTGAAGACGGGCGTCTCGACCGTGAAGTCGCTCTGCTCAGGCACCCCGGACCACCCTCATGCCAGATGCATCGCGTTCTTCACCGCGTCGTACGTGTCCTCGACGATCGGACGCACCGTCTCGTGCCCCTTCTCGAGGACCTCGTCGGCCACCTCGGGCGTCTCGTCGAGGGCGTTCCGCTTCTCTCGGAACGGCGCCAACTGCTCGATCACGCGATCGGCCAGGTTCGTCTTGCAGTCCACGCAACCGAGCGCGCCGGAGCGGCAATTCTCGTCCGTCCACTCGACGATGTCGGGCGAGAAGCGCTCGTGGAGCTTGAAGATGGGACAGATGGCCGGCCGCCCCGGATCGCCCTTGCGAACCTTCTTCGGGTCGGTGACGAAGCTGCGCACCTTCGTGCGGATGGTCTCGGGGTCGTCGCGAAGCCCGATCTCGTTGTTCAGGGACTTCGACATCTTGCGGCCGTCGCTCCCCGGGATGAGCGGGGTGTCCGAGAGCATCGCCTTCGGTTCGATCAGCACATCCCCGTAGAGCCGGTTGAAGCGGCGCACGATCTCGCGGGAGAGCTCCAGGTGCGGAAGCTGGTCCTCCCCCACCGGGACGATCTCGCCCTTCACGATCGTGATGTCCACGGTCTGCAGCACGGGATACCCGAGGAGCCCGAAGTTCGCGATGTCGCGCTCGGCGAGGTCCCGCAGGCGCTCCTTGAAGGTGGGGACCCGTTCGAGCCACCCGAGCGGCACGATCATCCCCATCAGCAGCGCCATCTCGGCGACCTCGGGCAGATCCGACTGGCGGTACACGGTCGCGCGGTCGGGATCGATGCCGGCGGCAAGCCAATCGAGCACGATCTCGCGGACCCGCAGCGGCAGTTCATCTGTACGGTCGTAGTCGGTCGTCAGCGCGTGCCAGTCGGCGACGAAGAAGAACGCGTCGTGTTCGTCCTGGAGCCGGAGCATGTTCTGGATGTTGCCGAACCAGTGCCCGACGTGGAGTTGCCCGGTCGGCCGATAGCCCGTCAGCACCCTGGCTCGGCGGGTGTCGGCGGCGGTTCCCGAGGCGTCGTTCGCGGTTCCGATGCGCGCATGATAGCGCGACCGGACACCGCGGACTCACAGGGAACAGGGGATCCCGGCAACCGCCCTGCACAGCGAGTCGGTCAAGGCCACCACGATCGGGAGCAGCAACGTCCCCAGGATGAAGAAGATCACCAGGACGAACAGGGGCTGGTACGGGTCCAGACTCGTGAAGACCTCGCGGGGGCGCGGCGGCAGGAACCTCGCCAGGATCGCCGCGCCGTCCAGTCCCGGGATCGGCATGAGGTGGAAGACCGCCAGGAACATCCCCGTCTGCAGGATGGCGAGCGCCACGATCGCAGCCTCGCCTCCGATGCCGAGGCGCAGGACCAGACCAGCGCCCGCGGCTACCAGAGCGTTCGCCACCGAGCCGGCGAACCCCGCGAGCACCACCTGTTTGGTGTTCCGGATCCGGCCACTGTCCTGCGGCATCGGTTTCGCGTAGGCGAACGGAGGCAACGGGAGCCCGGAGGCGATCAGGATCGCGATAAGCGCGGGAACGATGACCGTGCCCAGGGGATCCACCGCCTCCTTCAGGCGGATCGGGAGGCGGCCGTGGAGCCTCGGATACAGGTCCCCCTGACGGACGATCATCCAGGCCTTCGCCGTTTCACGGAGGTAGAGCCCGATGCCGAGCGCGACCAGGGTATAGAGCGCGAACCGCACCCCCATCGGCTACCCCTCCCCGGCGGCGAACCCGAGTTCCGGGGCGAAACTGGTCCCGGCAAGGCCCCAGGTGACGCCCAGCAGATCGGCGATCGTCGCTCCCAGATCCGCGAACGTCTCCCGCACGCCGAGATCGACCGGTCCGTCGGGCAAGCCGCCTACGAGCACCGGCACGCGCTCCCGGGAGTGGTCCGTGGGGACCGTCGTCGGGTCACAGCCGTGGTCACCCGTCAGGAACAGGACCCCGCCGCCGAGCGCGTCCAGCAATGCCGGGAGCTGCGCATCTAGGTTCTCGAGGCAGCGGGCGTAGCCCTGCGGGTCGTTCCGATGTCCGAACTTCGTGTCGAGGTCGACCAGGTTCGTGAACACCAGCGATGGCGACGACCGGCGGAGGTAGTCGATCGAGAGCGCCACGCCCTCATCGTCGGACGCTGAGTACCGTCCTTCCGCGACCCCCTGTCCGGCGAAGATGTCTCGGATCTTCCCGATCCCGTACACGGCGACGCCCGCCTCCGAGCACCGATCGAGCAGCGTTGGGCCGGGGGGAAGCACGCTGTAGTCCCGCCGACCCGCGGTCCGCGCGAAGCCCCCCGGCTCGCCCGTGAACGGGCGGGCGATGACGCGGCCCACGTTGTCGTCGCCATCGAGCATCCGGCGGGCGATCCGGCACCACCGATACAGGATGGCGGGCCGCGCCACCTGGTCGTGGCACGCGATCTGGAACACGGAGTCGCCGCTGGTGTAGACGATCGGCTTGCCGCTCCGCAGGTGCTCCTCACCCAGTTCATCGATGATCTCGGTTCCCGAGGCAGCCCGGTTCCCGAGCACCTCCCGTCCGATCGCCTCTTGGAACGCCTCGATCACCTCGGTCGGGAACCCATCCGGATACGTGGGGAACGCTCGCTCCAGCACGACCCCCGCCATCTCCCAGTGCCCCGTTGCCGAGTCCTTCCCTGCCGAAGCCTCCGCGACGACCCCGTGAGCACCACCGCGAAGTGCTTGCGGTGCAATCCCTTTTACCTCGGTCGTCAGTCCGAGTCCCAACGCGCCGAGATTCGGAGCAGCGATGCCCCCGACGGCGGCAGCCGTGTTGCCCAGGGAATTGGATCCCTCGTCCCCGTAGTCGGCAGCGTCGGGAGCCCCCCCGACACCGAGCCCATCGCACACCAACAGCAGCACGCGCGGAACCTGCGGGTCACTCACCGCTTCGCCTTCCCGCGGCCCTTGGAACGCGCACGGGGGTGGCTGGTGAAGTAGACCTCGCGGAGGTGATCCTCGGTGACGAGTGTGTAGATCTGCGTTGTCGACACGCTCGCATGACCGAGGAGCTCCTGCACGACCCGCACGTCCGCCCCGCCTTCGAGCAGGTGCGTCGCGAATGAGTGACGCAACGTGTGGGGCGTCACCCGACGCCTGATCCCCGCCCGCCGCACGTGCCGACCGAGGATCGATGCGCATCCCTGCCGCGTCAGCCGCCCGCCGCGCTGATTCAATAGGAGCGCCGACCGCGACCGGGACGTCGCCAGTGCCGGGCGGCCGGTCCGCAGATAGTCACGCACGGCGCGAGACGCGAAGGAGCCGAGAGGGACGACGCGTTGCTTGTCCCCCTTGCCGATCACGCGAACGCTGGCCTCTTCCAGATCGACATCATCCACGTCCAACCCCACCAGCTCCGAGATACGCAGACCTGAACCGTACAACAGCTCCAGCATCGCCCGGTCCCGCGTCGCGACGGGGTCGCCGCCCGTCGGAGCAGCGAGAAGCCGGGCCACCTCATCGATCGAGATCGGATGCGGCAGGTTGCGCGGCATCGAAGGCGGCATCGCGACCGCCGCGGGATCCGATGCCGTCTCCCCCTCCCGCACGAGGAACGCGTGGAAGGATCTGATCGACGCCAGCGCGCGAGCGACGGACGAGGCGCGGTAGCGCGTTCCCGCAGGCGTCGTGGCCGCCGACAGGTCCGCGACGTAGTCGGCGATGACGTTCGCGTCCACCGCGGCCGCCGAGTGGATCTTCCGCTTCGCGAGGAACGCCACGTAGCGGGTGAGATCGCGCCGGTACGCCTGGATGGTGTTGTCGGAGAGCCCTCGCTCCGCACCGAGGTGGTCCAGGAACCTGGCGACCTGCTCCTCGAGCGGGCTCATGGCCTCACGTCAGCGACCGGAGCGGCGCGCCTATCCCGCGACCGGCGTTTCCTCGACCGCCACGCGACCCGTTCGATACGCATCGGCAGCCCCGACGAAATCGCGGAAGAGCGGATGGGCATGCGTCGGCCGGGACCGCAACTCCGGATGGAACTGACCCGCGACGAAGAACGGGTGATCAGGCAGCTCGATGATCTCGACGAGGCGTCCGTCCGGCGACGTGCCCGACAGGACGAGACCGTGCTCCCTGAGGATGTCGTGGTACTTCGGGTTCACCTCGAAGCGGTGCCGGTGCCGTTCGTAGACGACCGGTTCACCGTAGGCGGCTTCGGCCCGCGTGCCCGGGGCGACGTGGCACGGCTGTGCGCCCAGGCGCATCGAGCCCCCCATATCGGTGATCTCCTTCTGCTCGGGGAGGATGTCGATGACCGGATCCTCGGTCGCCGGGTTGAACTCGCTGGAGTGCGCGTCGCCGAGCCCGCAGACGTTCCGCGCGAACTCGACCACCGCGCACTGGAGGCCCAGGCAGATGCCGAGGAACGGCACCCCGTGCTCGCGGGCATAGCGGATCGCCGCGATCTTGCCCTCGACACCCCGCACTCCGAATCCGCCCGGAACCAGGATGCCGTCCATACCGTCGAGCGCCGTTTCGGGCGCGCCCGTCAGGTCATCCGAGGGGACCCAGCGGATGTCGACGCCGACGCTGTGCTCGAACCCCCCGTGCTTGAGCGCTTCCATCACCGACAGGTAAGCGTCGTGCAGGTCCACGTACTTGCCGACCATAGCGATCCTCACGCGCCCGTTCGCGTCGGACGCATGGATCCGGTCGACGAGACCCTGCCACTCACTCAGGTCCAGCGTGTTGTCGATGCCGAGCAGCCTGGCCAGGCAGTCGTCGAGTCCCTCCGCGTGCAAGGTCAGCGGGACCTCGTAGATCGACGGGGCGTCGAGCGCCGAGATGACGCCCTCGATGGGAACGTCACACAGCAGCGAGATCTTCTCTTTGAGGTTCCGGCCGATCACCCGGTCGGAACGGCACACGATCACGTCGGGCTGCAGACCGAGCGAACGCAGTTCCTTGACCGAGTGCTGCGTGGGCTTGGTCTTCAGCTCTCCCGTCGGCCCGATGAACGGCATCAGCGACACGTGCACGAACGCGCACCGCTCGCGGCCGACCTCGTTGCGAAGTTGACGGATCGCCTCGAGGAAGGGCAGCGACTCGATGTCGCCCACCGTCCCGCCGATCTCCACGATGACGATCTCGGCGTCCTCGTTCTGGGCGTGGCCCAGTACCCGTTCCTTGATCTCGTTGGTGATGTGCGGGATGACCTGGACCGTCTTCCCGAGGAAATCGCCCCGCCGTTCCTTGGCGATGACGGACGAATAGACGGCGCCGGTCGTCAGATTCGAGCCCCGATGCAGGCTCTCGTCGATGAAGCGCTCGTAGTGGCCCAGATCCAGGTCGGTCTCGGCGCCGTCGTCAAGGACGAAGACCTCCCCATGCTCGAACGGGTTCATCGTGCCGGGATCGACGTTGATGTAGGGATCGAGTTTCTGGAGGGTGACCTTGTGGCCGCGGTCCTTGAAGAGCCGGCCGAGCGAGGCGGTGGTGATGCCCTTGCCGAGTCCCGATGCGACTCCGCCGGTAACGAATATGAACGTGGGCTGTCTTTCCACCTCGGGAACCGATGCTATCAGAGGGAGCCGACACGGCGAAGCGTTCCCCGCGCGAAAACCGTCAGTTCAGCGAGGATGGCGGCCCCGCGGGCTTGCGACCGAGCCGGTCGAACCAGCGCAACGGCGCCACCGCGCCGATGATCCTCGAGAACGTCACGGTCTCCGCAAGCACATTGAGTGCGACCACGACGACGGCTGCGCCGACCAGCGGCCAGAGAGGCAGCGCCGCAACCAGCTGCGTGCCGACGGCGAACCCGAGCAGGTTCGAGCCGGTGTCTCCGAGCATCCCTCGCTCCCGCACGTCGAACGCGACGAGCGGAGCCTCGGACCCTGCCAGGAGCAACACGAGGGGCCAGGCGACCGAACGTGGGCCGGCGACCAGCAGCGCCGACGCCACGACGAAAAACCACTTCCCGGCCCGGCCGGGCGAGACATCCAGGCCGTTCCACACGTTGGCGCACCCCGCGATGGTCGCCGCGCCGGCCACGATCCGGATCGGCCCACCATCCGCCGCCACGACCGTCGCAGCCGCGATGGCCGCGAGGACGATGACCACGACCTTCAGGACCCCGGTCGTCGGTCGTCCGTGCGCCGTCGAAGCCAGATGGCCTCGGAGCCCACGCGGGCCCCCGGAGGCGAGGTCGTCCGCGAACCCGACCGCCGCAACGGCGCTCCACAAGACCGCGACCAGGGCGAGGGCGGTCGAGGCCGGCGACCACCGCCGCTCGAGGGCGAGGACCCCCAGCGCGCCGAGGACGGCGGCGACCCACCCGACCCACAGCGCGATCCCGAGGACCACGGGGACGCCGGTCCCGCGAACGTTCGCGATCCACAGGCGCGCGATCCGCAGGCGAACCAGCCGTCTGGCGAGCAGCGACGCGACCAGCGCCGGCAGCGCCACGAAGAAGGATATCGCGACGGCATCCATCAGAATCGACCCTTCGTCAGCAACGCACGGAGGATGTCCCAGCCCTGACGGCCCCGATGGAGGAACCCCCGGAGCGTGCGTCCCGGCGGGCGATGCCGCAGGAGCGCGTCGATCTCCAGCACCGTGCCGCCGGCCCGAACCGCATCGATCGTCATCGCCGTCTCGACCCCGAAGCCGCTCGCGAGCGGCCGGCACGACATCAGCAGTTCGTGCGTGATCGCCCGCTGCCCCGAGAGGGGGGCGCGCGCGCGGAACCCAGTGCCGGTTCTGATCGCCCACCGAGCGAACCGCTTCACCGTCCCGAAGCCGCCGCCCTGCGCTGGGAGCACGGCGATACACAGGTCGGCCCGTCCACGCAGGACCGTGTCCAGGACGGGCTGCAGGCCCGATGCGGTCTCGGCGAGGTCGCCGTCCGCGAAGACATAGACCGACGCAGGCAGGCATCGCGAGAGGGCCTCCTCCATCGCCCTCCCCTTCCCCAGCCGGCGGGGAGTCCGCAGGACGGCGGCACCGGCCGCCACCGCCCGGTCGGCGGTGGCATCGGCGGAGCCGTCATCCACGACCATCACCGCATCGATCTCAGGGATCTGCCTGAGCGCACGCACGGTGGCACCGACGGTTCGCTCCTCGTCGCGCGCCGGCACGATCGCCAGGACCCGGCGGTCGCTCATCCCTCCGGCGGAGGGTAGAGCGCCGATGCGCCCGGCTTGAAGCCGAAGTGGCCGCCCCTGCCCGTCGCAAGCAGGTCGCGCAGCCCCAGGACCAGGGCCAGACCCCCAACCCGTTCGTCCAGGTTGTCGACCGTGACCGACCCTTCTTCGAAGTCGGCGGTCGAGCGCAACAGGCCAACGAGTTGGTCGCCCGGCGCTCCGCTCTCACCCGCGGCGACGGTCGCCCCGTCCTGGATCAGATCAACCGTTAGCGGCAAGAGGAACGCCTGCACCAGCGGATCATCTCCCCCGCTTCCAAGCACGACGACGCTCTGGCCGCTCCCTCCGATCTGTGGGAGATCCGACGCGCCGATGTCCTCCTTCCCCGCAGCGATCAGGAACCCCTGCGAGAGCAGGTCGTGCAGGATGTCGTCCCGGGCCGACGCATCGCCTATCGCCAGCCGCTCGGCGATGACCTTGGCCGCTTCCGCCGGTGTCCCCGTCGCTCCGGGATCCCCGATCGCGAGCACCTCCGCGAGCTCGCGCCTACCCTGCACCGTGAGCATCCGCGGTGTCACGACGAACCCGGCAACGACCTCGGCGCCCGCGTCGGTGAGAGAGGTCCGTGCCTCGCTCAGGACGGCCGGGTCGGTCCCCTCGGACGCCACGAGGATCACCTCCTGCCCGGTGAGCTGATCCGCCTCCATCTGCGGGACCAGTTCCTCCACCAGTCGGCCCTGGCGCTCAAGCACCGCGGCGGTCTGATCCATCTGTTCCCCGAGTTCACTCGCCTTCGCGTTCGCATCCTCGATCTGCGCGCGGAGACTCTCGACCAGTTGCTGGTCGATAACCGTCGTACCCGCCAGGACGCCCAACCCGAGCGCGAGGAAGACCGCCACGATCGACACGAGGTGGTAGCGGAACGAGATCACACGAGCCCCCGGAACCAGTCCATCAGATCGCGCAGCACCTGTCCGAGGTAAAGCCGGAGCGGCTCCGAGGCGAGGATCACGACGACGATCGCGAACAGGGCACTGCCCACGAGCAACGCCGTCTCCCGTAGCCGAACCCGTCCCGGGTACAGCCGCGACACGCCCTTCGCGTCCATCAGGGTCTCCCCCACGCGGAGCCGCACCAGGAAGGTGCTGGCCATCCCCATCCGGCCCTTGTCCAGGAACTCTCGGAGGTTCGCGTGACTCCCCACGGTGACGATCAGATCTGCCCGGCCTTCGTGAGCCAAGAGGTACGCGACATCCTCCGAGGTGCCCGCGGCTTCCACGACGGTGAACGGCACGTCCAGAGATTCGAGCCTGGCCCGGCCGGGCGCGTCTCCGCCGGGATAGGCATGCAAGATCAGCTCCGTCGGCCGGCGCCGCCCTCCCCACCATCGACGCCCCGGGAGCGCAAGCCAGAGGGCATCCTCGGACACACTGTCCATGTCTCCGATGATCAGGTCCGGGCGGTACCCCGAATCGATCAATGCGTCCGCACCTCCGTCGACGCCGATGAGCACGGGATGCACCTCCTGGATGTAGGAGCGAAGCGCCGCCAGGTCCTGGCGGTATCCCGACCCACGGACGACGACGAGCACTTGCCGGTGGGCCAGATCGTGCGCCGGCTCGGGCAGCCCGCTGCCCCCGAAGAGCAGGTCCCGCTCCCGCTGCAGGTAGTCGATCGTGTTGCGGGCGAAACTCTCGAACTGGTCCGCGAGGCCGAGTCGCGCGACTTCCATCGCCTCGGTCACGGTCCCCTCCGTCTGGAGGGTTCCGACCGCCGCGAGCTCTCCTCCAACGTAGAGCCGATCGCCGATCAGGCGAACCTCGTCGCCGTCGCGCACCTTGTCGAGCAGCAAGGACCCGACCCCGTCGACCAGCGGGATCCCGGCCTGCGTCAGAACGAGCGGCCCCAGGTTCGGGTACCGGCCACTGCACGACCGGGCAGCGTTCACGACTCCTCGCACGCCGACGGCAACGAGGCCATCCGCCGCGATCCGATCCAGATCCTCATGGTCGATGACGGCCACTTCCCCGGGCTGGGCACGCCGCAGGAGGTTCTTCGTACGGCGGTCGACCCGGGCCACGGCGAGCCCCCCCGACCTATGCCTTCGCCTCTTCCTTAACCTCGATATGGACGTGCGGATCGCCTCCCGGCACGTAGTCGTTGACCGCTGAGTGGAACGGCAGCACCCGCGGCTTGCCGATCGGAGAGAGCGTAGCCGAGACCTCGTCCCCGCGCCGAACCTGCACCTCATCGAGGTGGATGATGATCACCCGCAGATCGGGCCGGTCGGTCGGGCGGATCTCGACCCGCCAGTCGGGATACTGGCCGTAGAGCTTGTAGCGCTTCGCGACCACGACCGTGCCGTCGATGGGCGCCATCACCGCCGCCTGCCTCGGCATCACGATGTCGACCGCCGTCGTGGGGCCGGTGCCCCTCCCCCGGCTCGACTGCACGATGTACACCGGCCCAGACGTCTCCTGCGGCGCGTCGAACTGGGCCTTGTTGGCGTTGCGCTCGATGTTGCCCAGCGGGTGCATGCCGAACGCGTCGCCGTAGTAGGCCTGGTGATAGGCGACCGCCGTCGGGTCTTGCATCGGGAGCATCAGCATCAGCCCGTCGGCGCGGGCGAACCCCTGCCACGCCGATGTCCCACCGGGTGAGACCGATGGCTCGTCGGCGACCGGCACAGACGTGGCTGTTCCGCCCGTCCGCCCCGGATGCGACGCGGGGGCGCCGCCGAGGGCCGCGGAACCGACGAACGCTGCGGCGCCCACCAGGGCGATCAGCCCCAGGCCCAGGACGATCCGCCGGCGCCTGATGCGTCGTCCCGCCCGCTCGGCCCGGTAACTGAAACTCCCGTCGGGACGACCGGACCCCTCCGTCATCCGCTCCCGCCCGGGAGGCCGAACTTGTCCCGCACGAGTTCCAGGAAACCGGGGGCATCGGGACGGCGAACCAGCAGGGCGGGACGCGCGGCCGGGGTGATCGTCACGGCGGCCCCGACCGGAACCTCGACGCTCTCGCGCCCGTCGGTCGAGACGACCCCGGGCTCGTCGCCCACGACCTCCAGCGTGACGGACTCCCTCGGATCGAGCACCAACGACCGATCGAACACCATGTGGGCGGCGACAGGTGTCACCACCATGCACCGAAGGGTCGGGGTCACGATCGGGCCGCGCGCCGAGAACGAGTACGCGGTCGATCCGGTCGGCGTCGAGACGATGACGCCGTCGGCGGACACGGTCGCCACCTCCACCTCATCCACCCGGACCGCCAGCTTGATGAGCCGATGTCGCGCGAGTTTCTCCACGATGACCTCGTTCAGACCCCACTGCGGGGGGAGATCGCCCGCCCCGTGTACCCGGGCCTCGAGCGCAAGACGCTCCTCCACCCGGGCGTCACCGCCCAAGAACGCCCGGATCAGCGCTGCTGCACCGGTCGGTTCCACCTCCGTCAGGAACCCCATCCGCCCGACCTTCACGCCCAGGACCGGGCACCCGTAGCTGTATGCAACGCGTGCAGCCCGCAGGAAGGTCCCATCCCCCCCGACCGCAACCACGAGGTCGAGTCCGGCCCCCTGCGCATCCGGTTCCGCAGCAGGAGCATCGGGCAATCGTAGGAACTCGACGCCATCGGCCGCGAGATCCTCCGTCAACTCACCGGCAACCGTCACCGCCTGCTCCCTCGCGGGGTGCACGATCGCCCCGATGCGCGTCACGATGCCTCCCGCAGCGCCTCGGCATCGGCGAGCGCGGCGGTCAAACCCGCGATCGTCGTGGCCTCCCCGCGCCCCTCATCACGGCGCCCCGCGAAGAGGAACTCGACGTTCCCCGCCGGGCCTACCAGCGGAGAGACGCGTACGCCGATGCACCGGATGCCCTGCGCCGCAGCCGCCTCCGCCACGCCTTCGACCGACCGCCGCCAGGCTCCGGGATCGCGCACGACCCCGCCCCGATCCACCGACCCCTTTCCGGCCTCGAACTGCGGCTTGATCAGCAGGACCAGGTCCGCATCCCTCGCCGTCAGCCCGGTCAGCGCCGACATCACCGTCCGCAGCGATATGAACGAGAGATCGGCGACGAGGACCTCGGCCAGGTACGGGAGCTCCCCGGGATCCAGCTCGCGCACGTTCGTGCGCTCGATGACGGTCACACGGTCGTCGGTGCGCAGTGCCCAATCGAACTGGCCGTACCCCACATCGATCGACACGACGGACCCCGCGCCGGCTTGGAGCAAGCAATCGGTGAAGCCGCCCGTGGAGGCCCCGACGTCCACGCACCGCCGGCCACGGACGCGGATCTCGAAGGCCTCCAGTGCGGCCTGGAGTTTGTCGCCACCGCGCGAGACGTACCGTCGGGGTGGCGCCGCGACGACGATGCTCTCCTCGCGTCCGACCAACATCGCAGGTTTGGCGGCCGGCCGGCCGCTCACGGTCACGAGCCCCTTCTCGACGGCGAGGCGTGCTTCCGAACGTGACGCCGCGAGGCCGCGACCGACCATCGCGAGATCCAGACGCTCGCGCACGCTAGCGCCCCCCGTCCGATCGCGCAGGCATCCGCGCTGGCGGGAACGCTCCAGTGACAGGGCGCGGGGACGGCTGGAAATGGTCGCAGGACATCGTCACTCCTCGGGTTCGTCCCCAGGATACCCCGTGCCATCTGAGCTCCTTCCGCCGCGTGAAATCAGCGACGTGAGAACGGACGGGGGACCTCGAACAGGGCGCCGATATCCTCTCCGACATAGGTCGGGAGGACCGATGAGGAGGCCAGAGCCTCCGGCGTCGTGATGCCCGTGAACACGAGCAGCGAGTCCCACCCCAGCCGGTTGGCTCCGGCGATATCGGTGTCCAAGCGGTCTCCGACGACCAGCGGCCGTCCTCCACCGGCCCGATCCAGGGCCGTTTCGAACAGCGGCGCATATGGCTTGCCGATGATCTCGGGCGACACTCCCGTGGTCGTCGTGATGACGGACAGGAGGGCTCCCGCCCCGGGCCACAGGCCGTCCGGGGCCGGGAACGCAGCGTCGGGGTTGGAAGCGACGAGCGCCGCGCCCCGCTGCACCAGCAGTCCACCCGTCTTGAGCTTGTCGTAGTCCGCGGTCGGGTCCCACCCGACGACGACGGCATCGACCGCGTCCGGGGAACCGTCGAGCAGCTCGATCCCCCTCTCGCGCATCGCCGAGCGTAGGCCTTCGCCGCAGATCGCGAAGACGGCCCGCACCCCCCGGCGAGCGAGGACGTCCGCGGTGGCCAGGGCCGACGAGACCACCTCCTCGGGCGAGGCTTCCACCCCGAAGGACCGCAGCTTCTCGGCCACCTGCTCACGGGTCCGTCCGGAGTTGTTGGTCAGGAACACGACCCGGTCGCCACGCTGATGCAGCCGATGCACCGCCTCGATAGCGCCGGGGATCACGGAATCGCCCCGATAGAGCGTGCCGTCGAGGTCGAGCAGGAACGCTTCGTAGTCGTCGGCCAGCATCAACCCGCGATCCGTTCCATCGCCCGTTGATAGTCCCGGCTCGCCGGCCGCATCGCCACCGCCAACTTGATGTGAGCCGACGCCCTCCCGGGCTGGCCGGTCCGCTCACATGCCAGCGCGAGCGCGAAGTGCGCGTAGTCGTTGACCGGATCGAGGTGAACCGCCTTCGCGAACTCGCGCCGGGCCCGCCCGATACGCCCGCTCAGGAACAGCGCCCGGCCGAGTGCCTCGCGGATCGAGGCCTTGTTCGGCTCGATGAGCTTGGCCCGCGACAGGAGCGCCACGGCTTGGTGCGGATGCCCGTCTCGGAGGAGCCCATACCCCCGCGAGTACAGCACGTAGACCAAGCCGTCCGACTCCGCCTTGCCCGGCTTTACGGCCCCGGGGACCTCCGTATCGGCACGGATGCGCTCCATAGGACCTCAGGGTACGACGCCTCGTCGGAGCCGGGACTTCAGCTCACGGCCTCACCCGCCGAGCCGGTCCCGACCACCGGCCGGGCCTCCAGTTTCCGGATCCCCGCCGCAACGACCTCGGTGAGGCTCCTCGCTCCGGTTCCGCTCCGATAGAAGCGACGGACGAGCTGGCCGTGGACGAGCACATCATCGCCTTTGCCGATGTGCTCGACCGCGGCACGACCGACATCGCGGTGCCAGACCGCGACCGGGAGGGGAAGCAGACGCCTGCCTGCTTCGGGAACGGAAAGCCGGAGTTCGGTCACCTCGTCCCCCGACGGCAGCCGTCGGTTGACAGGCTCCCCTGCGACGCGGCCAGCCAGGACGATAACGTTGACACTGATCATCGGCTCCTCCTTCTTCGAGGCTCGGACGCTATCACCCGCCACCGACACGCCCGTAGACTTGCGGCCATGTCCCAGTCGCTCCCGGGCATCGTCCCCATCGACACGCTCATGACCGGTCGGGAAAGGGTCACGTGCGCCTACCTCGTCGACGGACCTGAACCGTTGCTCGTCGAAGCCGGCCCCGCGACCTCGGCATCTCCCGTCACGCGCGCCCTGAATGAGGCCGGAGTCGCGCCCGGCGACCTCGCGCACCTGGTCCTGACGCACATCCATCTGGACCATGCGGGCGGAACCGGCGACCTCGCGCGGGCCTTCCCGGCAGCGAAGATCTGGATCCACGGGGGCGCCGCCCGCCATCTGGCCGATCCCGGCCGTCTGATCGCCAGCGCGTCCCGCGTCTACGGGGAGGAAGGCGTTAGGACGCTCTTCGGCCTTCCCACCCCAGTCGACCCCGAGCGCATCCGCCCCCTCGAGGGGGGTGATACCATCTCGCTCGGTCGCCGCGCGTTGACCGCCCTCTCGACGCCGGGTCACGCTTCAAGTCACCTCGCGCTGCAGGACTCCGACAGCGGCGTGGTGTTCACCGGCGACGCGGTCGGCGTGCATCTCCCAGGCGTCGACGCGCTGCGACCGGCCGCGCCTCCTCCGGAATTCGATTTAGATCAAGCAGTCGCCAGCATCGAGACGATCGCGAGCCACGCTCGAGGAGCGCTCCTGTTCGCCCACTTCGGCCCCGTCGAGGATGTGGAGGGAACGTGCGACGAGGCCATCGCGACGCTCCGGCACTGGAGCGACGCGGTACGCGTCGCCGTCAGCGCGGGCCGCGACCCCGACGGCATCGCCGAGGACCTGGCCATCATCGCCCGCGAACAGGAACGGGCCCTCTCCGAAGGCGACCTCGAGCGCTTCGAGATCATCGGAAGTTTCCGCATCAACGCCCTCGGCTTGTCGCGGTACTGGCACACGCGAACGCAAGCGGCGCCAGAAGCCGGGCCGGGTCCAGGTCAGGACAGCTGAGCCAGGCGCTCCGCGGCGTCGAAGGCGTCGGCGTCGTGGCGGACGATCCGGCGGAACTCCTCCGCGGCCTCCTCCCGCCGTCCCGCTCGGGCCAGGATGTCCCCCGTCACGTACCACACACGGAGGTCGAAGGAACGGGCGGCGTCGGATCGGGTGCGGTACCGCCGGAGCATGGCGAGCGCCTCGTCCGTGCGTCCGCCATCGGCCAGCGCCGAGGCACCCACGACGGCCGCCTCTGCCCTGGCTTCCGGCGGCACGTCCGCCTCCAGCTCCTCGACCACGAGCTTCACCGCCTTGTCCGGCTGGCTGAGCGCCCTATAACAGTCCCCGGCGATGTGATTCTGATCCGCCCGACCCGACATGCGCCGGTACGCCTGGATCTCCGAGAGGGCCTCCCGGTAACGCTCCTGTCCGTAGTAGGCGAGACCGAGGATCTCGCGCGCCGACGACGACCGCGGAGCGAGCCGTTTCGCCCGCTCGGCCTCGGTGACGGCCTTCCCGGGCTGCCGGCGCCCCATCAGGTCGACCGAGCGCTCCAGAGCATCCAGCACCGACTCCGCCTTCGGCCCCCGAACCACCCCACGAACCTCAGCGACGACCGACCCGGGGAGCGACCCCTGCCACTTCGGCGGCTTGGAGGTCCCGCTCTCCTCGGGACGCCTCGGGCGCCCTTTCCCGCCACCTCGGGCCCCGCGCCCCTCGGCTGCGGCGCCGTGGCGCGACCCACCCGATCGCTTCGGCTTCCGCTCCGCCATGGGGCATAGGGTAGTCGGTCACGCGCGAACACCCGGGAACGACGAAACGGGGCCGCCCGAAGGCAACCCCGTCGTGAAGATGTCCGGCGGCGACCTACTCTCCCACCCCGTTCCCAGGGCAGTACCATCGGCGCTGGAGGGCTTAACTTCCGGGTTCGGGATGGGACCGGGTGTTTCCCCTCCGCTATAGCCACCGAAACGCTTGGCGGCGTGCGATCCATCAGAGACACCTGATGAACCCGATAGCGAGCGCGAGCAAAAACCAAGTCCTCGGCCTATTAGTACCGGTCGGCTCCACACGTTGCCGTGCGTCCACCTCCGGCCTATCGACCTCGTGGTCTACGAGGGGCCTTACCAGGTTAACCCTGTGGGAGACCTCATCTCAGGGCGAGTTTCGCACTTAGATGCTTTCAGCGCTTATCTCTTCCGCACGTGGCTAACCAGCAGTGCCGTTGGCACGACAACTGGCACACCAGAGGTGCGTCCGCCCCGGTCCTCTCGTACTAGGGGCAGCTCCCTTCAAGTCTCCTGCGCGCACAGCGGATAGGGACCGAACTGTCTCACGACGTTCTAAACCCAGCTCGCGTACCGCTTTAACGGGCGAACAGCCCGACCCTTGGGACCTGCTCCAGCCCCAGGATGCGACGAGCCGACATCGAGGTGCCAAACAGTGCCGTCGATATGGACTCTTGGGCAATATCAGCCTGTTATCCCCGGAGTACCTTTTAGCCGTTGAGCGACGACCCAACCACGCGGAGTCGTCGGATCACTAAGCCCTGCTTTCGCACCTGCTCGACCCGTCGGTCTCGCAGTCAAGCTCCCTTGTGC